>NC_014033.1:2635000-3235000 GCF_000025925.1 Xylanibacter ruminicola 23
CCGGATGGTCCCGGCAGATTCGCGCAGAATTCCTCGTGCTCCGCGTTACTCAGGATACCACTAAGTCTCGTCTCGCTTCGGTTACGGGCCTTTCACCCTCTATGGATCAACTTTCCAGAAGATTCTCCTCACGATTCAAGTACTACGGCGTGGTCCTACAACCCCGTATATGCATTGCTACACATGCGGTTTGGGCTATTCCCCGGTCGCTCGCCACTACTGGGGGAATCATTAGTTTATTTTCTCTTCCTACAGGTACTAAGATGTTTCAGTTCCCTGCGTTTGCCTCTACACTTAGGTGTAGATAACTGGCCTTCAGCCAGCTGGGTTGTCCCATTCGGAAATCCTCGGATCAAAGATTATTTGCATCTACCCGAGGCTTATCGCAGCTTATCACGTCCTTCATCGCCTCCGAGAGCCAAGGCATCCACCAGACGCCCTAACTTTCTTTCGCCTATTACTTTCGATATTGCTATCGAAAAGTAGCTCATACTATCAGCTGTAATTGAGATTTTCGAAAAAATCTACTCAGTTTCTAAAAACAAAGTCTTTTACTTACAGTTTCTTGTGTATCAACATGTCAAAGATCGTTGTACATTAAACATTAAACATGAAACATTAAATTTCAGAGGTTGTCTGTACTTAGTGGAGAATATCGGAGTCGAACCGATGACCCCTTGCTTGCAAAGCAAGTGCTCTAGCCAACTGAGCTAATCCCCCAACTTTTCAGTTCCGGAGTCAGATGTAGTCCCAGGCAGACTTGAACTGCCGACCTCCACATTATCAGTGTGGCGCTCTAACCAACTGAGCTATAGGACTGGCTTCAAGCTTCGCCTCTACTAACGCTCAGCTTCATCTTTCTCTATATTATAAACTTCGGTAGTAAAGAAGCACTGGGTTTGAAATCAAACCTTTTGTAATAGTGTTCTCTCCAGAAAGGAGGTGTTCCAGCCGCACCTTCCGGTACGGCTACCTTGTTACGACTTAGCCCCAATTACCAGTTTCGCTCTAGGCCGATCCTTGCGGTCACGGACTTCAAGCGCCCCCGGCTTTCATGGCTTGACGGGCGGTGTGTACAAGGCCCGGGAACGTATTCACCGCGCCATGGCTGATGCGCGATTACTAGCGAATCCAGCTTCATGGGGTCGGGTTGCAGACCCCAATCCGAACTGAGGAAGGCTTTAAGGATTAGAACATACTTGCGTATATCCGACTCTCTGTACCCCCCATTGTAACACGTGTGTAGCCCCGGACGTAAGGGCCGTGCTGATTTGACGTCATCCCCACCTTCCTCACACCTTACGGTGGCAGTATCTCCAGAGTGCCCAGCATTACCTGATGGCAACTAAAGAAAAGGGTTGCGCTCGTTATGGCACTTAAGCCGACACCTCACGGCACGAGCTGACGACAACCATGCAGCACCTCCACCAGCGTCCCGAAGGACCTCATCATCTCTGAATCGTTCGCTGGCAGTTCAAGCCCGGGTAAGGTTCCTCGCGTATCATCGAATTAAACCACATGTTCCTCCGCTTGTGCGGGCCCCCGTCAATTCCTTTGAGTTTCACCGTTGCCGGCGTACTCCCAAGGTGGGATGCTTAACGATTTCTCTTGGCCGCTCACAGTATATCGCAAACAGCGGGCATCCATCGTTTACCGTGCGGACTACCAGGGTATCTAATCCTGTTCGATACCCGCACCTTCGAGCTTTAGCGTCAGTAAAGGCCTTGTTGGCTGCCTTCGCAATCGGAGTTCTTCGTGATATCTAAGCATTTCACCGCTACACCACGAATTCCGCCAACATCGAACTCACTCAAGATAACCAGTTCGCGACGCAGTTCAGCCGTTGAGCGGCTACATTTCACGTCACGCTTAATCATCAGCCTGCGCTCCCTTTAAACCCAATAAATCCGGATAACGCCTGGACCTTCCGTATTACCGCGGCTGCTGGCACGGAATTAGCCGGTCCTTATTCATATAGTACCTACAAACGGGGACACGTCCCCGACTTTATCCCTATATAAAAGCAGTTTACAACCCATAGGGCCGTCATCCTGCACGCTACTTGGCTGGTTCAGACTTCCGTCCATTGACCAATATTCCTCACTGCTGCCTCCCGTAGGAGTTTGGACCGTGTCTCAGTTCCAATGTGGGGGACCTTCCTCTCAGAACCCCTACTGATCGTCGGCTAGGTGGGCCGTTACCCCGCCTACTACCTAATCAGACGCATCCCCATCCTATAGCGGTAAACCTTTGGTATTCTTCAGATGTCCTCTAAATACAACATAGAGCATTAATCCGACTTTCGCCGGGCTATTCTCTACTATAGGGAAGGTTGGATACGCGTTACTCACCCGTGCGCCGGTCGCCATCAATCAAAGCAAGCTTCGATCATGCTGCCCCTCGACTTGCATGTGTTAAGCCTGTAGCTAGCGTTCATCCTGAGCCAGGATCAAACTCTTCACTGTAAAAATTTGTTTGTTTATTCTTAATAAATAAGAATTATATCTGTCTCAGAACAACTATCCAAATTCAAGAAATTGAAACGGTTTGTTCATTTACCCAAGTACTTCGAAAAGTACTCGCTTCTTGTACTACTTCTGTCTATGTAAATCTTTCAAAGAACTCTTTCTTTCAGTGCTTGTCAGGTGGTGTTCCTGATTTGCGGGTGCAAAGGTACGGCTTTTTTTGAAACTACCAAAACTTTTCGAGAGAAATTTTCATTTTTCATGCATTTTTTTGGTCGCTCTTGACAAATATCAACCTCAAAAATGCTGACACATTATTATATATTATATAGACAGACCGGCATATCCCTAAAAACCATGAGTTAACTCAAAACCCTTCGTGAATTAACTCAAAACCCTTTTTGAATTAACTCACAGCATTTTTTGAGTTCAGAAGAGACTACCTACCCAACTAAGAAATGACTACGTTAATTTCTGATAATTGTTTTGTAGTTTAAGGGATTTAAATTACTTTTGCATTATCAAAAGAAGTAAAACCATCAAAAAGGAAAAAAGCGAAATGAAGAAAGTAATGGTAGGAATTGCCGCTTTGGCGTGTATCGCCATGACAAGTTGCGGCAATATGGGTCAGGTACTCGGTGCCATGACCAATGGTACTGGTGTAGTAAATGCCATCACAAGTGTTATCGGTCTTGATAAGGTAAAACAACAGAATCTGATTGCCACATGGAAATATGCTGGTCCTGGCTGCGCATTTACCAGCGAGAACCTGCTGGCCAAAGCTGGTGGTGAAGTTGCCGCCGTACAGATTGAAGAGAAATTACTGCCCTACTACCAGCAGGTTGGCCTCTCAGCCAGTAACACATATATCACCTTTAACGAAGATGGCACCTTCTCTTCAAAAATAGCCGGTACTCCATTCAACGGCAAATACACTTTCGACGAGGCTACACAGAAAATTTCCTTAAAAGGATTACTGCTCTCGATGAACTGCTATGCAAAGAAAGAGGCAAATGGTATTTCTATCCTGTTCGAAGCCAAGAAGCTGTTGACTGTCCTCCAGACCATGTCGGCTATGAGCGGGAACAAAGATTTGCAAACAATTGGAGATTTGAGCAAAAATTACGATGGCGTACGTGTTGGATTCGATATGAAACGGTAAAATTTGCAAATATATGCAGAAATATTTGGTCGGTTGCGAAATTTTGTATAATTTTGCAACCGATTTCTGAATAAATATACTGAGATGAAAGTAAAGACCAACAGATTAGAAGCCCTGAGACTGATCATATCAAGTCAGCAGTTAGGAAGCCAGGACGAATTGTTGAACGCCCTCCAGAAGGAAGGTTTCAAACTGACGCAAGCCACACTGAGTCGCGATCTGAAGCAACTGAAGGTTGCAAAAGCCGCCTCGATGAGTGGCAACTACGTGTATGTACTGCCCAACGAGACCATGTACAAGCGAGTCAGCACGCCCAACAGCATTCGTGAGATGATGAAGGTACCTGGCTTTATCAGTATCAACTTTTCGGGCAACATGGGTATCATCAAGACACGCCCTGGCTATGCCAGTTCGATTGCCTGGAACATCGACAATAGTGATGTACCTGAAATCTTGGGTACCATTGCTGGTGACGACACCATATTCATTGTAATTAAAGAAGGCGTAAAGCATCAGGATGTGGTAGAAGCTCTGACTGATGTCGTGCCAAACATGAAATAAAGAAGAAAGAAATGGAAGAAGAAATTGAAGTCTTGGTAGCAGGACCTGAACACGAGAAGTACGTAGACACTATCCTCGACACCATTGCAGAGGCTGCAAAGGTGCGCGGTACAGGTATCGCCAAGAGAACGCATGAGTATCTGGCCAAGAAGATGATGGAAGCCAAAGCTGTCATCGCCCTGACCAAAGATGGTAGATTTGCAGGATTCAGCTACATCGAGACTTGGGAGAATCAGCAATATGTAACCACCTCGGGACTGATTGTACACCCCGACTTCAGAGGTAAGCATATTGCCAAGCGCATCAAGGACATGACTTTTACATTAGCCAGAACCCGATGGCCACACGCCAAGATTTTCTCGCTGACCAGTGGTGCAGCAGTGATGGCAATGAACACCGCATTAGGCTATCAGCCAGTTACCTTTGCCGACTTAACCGACGACGAGGCTTTCTGGAAAGGTTGCGAGGGTTGTTGCAATGTTGACGTTCTGCATCGTACAGGTCGCAAATACTGCATCTGTACAGCAATGCTTTACGATCCAACAGAGCATCTGCCAGCAAAGATCTCCGACGATGTACTGGAGAGAATACGCAAAATTGATTCTGTTAGTGAATAGTGAAGGTTCGATACGAAGTATCAAATAGTAAATAATATAAAGCAACAAAGATATGGCAAACAAGAAAGTAGTAGTCGCATTTTCAGGAGGTCTTGACACCTCTTACACCGTTATGAAACTCACCCAGGATGGCTGGGATGTATATGCAGCCTGCGCCAACACAGGCGGTTTTAGCGACGAGCAGTTGAAGAAGAACGAGGAGAACGCCTTTAAGCTTGGTGCAAAGGCTTATGTAACCCTCGATGTAACCCACGAGTATTACGAGAAATCGTTGAAGTATATGATTTTCGGAAATGTGCTGCGTAACAACTGCTACCCCATTTCTGTATCAAGCGAGCGTATTTTCCAGGCTATCGCCATCGCCCGCTATGCCAAGGAGATTGGTGCTGATGCCATCGCCCACGGTTCAACCGGTGCCGGAAACGACCAGATTCGTTTCGACATGACCTTCCTTGTAATGGCACCAGGCGTAGAGATTATCACCCTGACCCGCGATAAGAAACTGACTCGTAAAGAAGAAGTTGACTATCTGAACGAGCACGGATTCTTTGCTGATTTCACCAAGCTGAAGTACTCATATAACGTAGGTATCTGGGGTACCAGTATCTGTGGCGGCGAGTTGCTCGATCCCACACAGGGACTGCCTGAAGAGGCTTACCTGAAGCACGTTACTGCCAAGGAGCAGGAAGCACTGCTGAAGATTCAGTTCGACAAGGGCGAGATTGTAGCCGTAAACGATGAGAAGTTCGACGATAAGGTGAAAGCCATCCAGAAGATTGAAGAGATCGGTGCTAGCTATGCCATTGGTCGTGATGCCAACGTAGGTGATACTATCATCGGTATAAAAGGTCGCGTAGGTTTCGAAGCTGCAGCCCCCAAGCTCATCATCGAAGCTCACCGTCTGCTGGAGAAGTCAACACTCTCTAAGTGGCAGCAGTACTGGAAGGATCAGGTTGCCAACTGGTATGGCATGTTCCTGCACGAGAGTCAGTATCTTGAGCCAGTGATGCCCGATATCGAGGCTATGCTTACCTCTTCGCAGCGCAACGTAACTGGTACAGCAATCCTGAAGCTTCGTCCTTACGGATTTGAGACTGTTGGTATCGACAGTGCTAACGACCTGACCAAGAGCAAGCTGGGCGAATACGGTGAGACTCAGACTGGTTGGACAGCCGACGAGGCCAAAGGCTTCATCAAAGTTAGCTCTACCCCACTGCGTGTATACTACGGCATCCACAAGGACGAGAAAAGATAAGAATCACGGATTTCACGGATAAATACCGATTTTATGATAAAGATTGGAATACTTGGTGCAGCAGGTTATACAGGCGGCGAACTCATCCGCTTGTTGCTGAACCATCCTGAAGCAGAGATTGTGTTTGCCAACTCAGAAAGTAATGCTGGCAATCTGGTATCGGATGTGCACGAAGGTCTGATTGGCGACACCGATCTGAAGTTTACCAGCGAGATGCCTTTCGATAAGGTAGATGTGGTATTCTTCTGTTTCGGTCATGGTAAGAGTGAGGCGTTCCTGAAGGAGCACACCATCCCTGCAAACGTTAAAATCATCGACCTGGCACAGGACTTCCGCATCAAAGGCGACCACGACTATGTGTACGGCCTGCCCGAGATTAACAAGGAGGAGATTATGAAAGCTCAGCACCTGGCTAACCCAGGCTGCTTTGCTACTTGTATCCAGCTCGCACTACTGCCTGCCGCTTATCTGAATCTGCTGAAAGAGGATGTGGCTGTGAATGCCATCACTGGTTCAACCGGTGCAGGCCAGAAGCCAGGCGCCACTACACACTTCTCATGGCGCAACAACAACCTGAGCATCTACAAGCCCTTCCAGCACCAACACATCGCTGAGATTCGTCAGTCATTGAAGCAGATTCAGGGCTATCTTGACGCTGATATCGACTTTATCCCCTATCGTGGCGACTTTGCCCGTGGCATTTTCTGCACAGCAGTTATCAAGACACCTGCCCCAGTAGAAGATGTGATTGAAGCTTACAAGGACTTCTATAAGGATGCAGCCTTTACCCACTATAGCGACAAAGCTATCGACCTGAAGCAGGTAGTAAATACCAACAAAGCTTTGGTACATGTAGAGAAATACGGCAGTAAACTGCTTGTTACCTCTGCTATCGACAACCTGTTGAAGGGTGCTGTTGGTCAGGCTGTACAAAACATGAATATCATGTTCGGCATTGACGAGACTGCCGGACTGAAACTTAAAGCATCAGCTTTCTAACAATTAAAAGAAAGGAAACGACATGAAACTATTCGACGTTTATCCATTGTTCGATGTTAACATCGTAAAAGGAAAAGGTTGTAAAGTGTGGGACGACAAAGGTCAGGAGTATCTCGACCTTTACGGTGGACACGCTGTTATCAGCATCGGCCACTCACATCCCCATTATATTAGTAAGGTAACAGAACAGTTGCAGAACATCGGTTTCTACTCTAACTCTGTTATCAACAAACTGCAAGTACAGCTGGCTGAGCGTTTAGGCAAGATTTCGGGCTACGACGATTATCAGTTGTTCCTGATTAATTCTGGTGCCGAAGCTAACGAGAATGCCCTGAAGTTGGCCTCGTTCAAAACCGGCAACACCCGCGTGCTGAGTTGCGAGAAAGCATTCCACGGCCGTACCAGTCTGGCTGTCGAGGTAACAAACAATCCCAAGATTGTGGCTCCCATCAACGACAACCACCACGTACGTTTCCTGCCTTTGAACGATTTGGAGCCCTGGGTTCGCGAACTGTCGAAAGGTGGCGTAGCAGCTGTAATTCTGGAATGCATCCAGGGTGTAGGCGGTATCCAGATGGCCACACCTGAGTTTGCCCAGGGATTGGCTTACGCTTGTAAGCGTTATGGCGCCGTACTTATCTGCGACGAGATTCAGTGCGGCTATGGCCGAAGCGGAAAATTCTTTGCCCACCAATGGTTAGGCATCAAGCCCGATATCATCACCGTTGCCAAGGGTATCGCTAACGGATTCCCCATGGGTGGTGTGCTGATTTCACCAGAGTTCGAGCCTGTTTACGGACAGTTAGGCACCACCTTTGGTGGTAACCACCTGGCTTGTGCTGCAGCCTTGGCTACACTCGATGTATTTGAGAACGAAGGTCTGGTAGAGAATGCCCGCGAGGTAGGCGACTACCTGATGGAAGGCATTCGCAACATTGGTAGTTCGCACATCAAGGAGGTTCGCGGTCGCGGACTCATGATTGGTATCGAACTCGACATGCCACACGCCATGGTACGTAAGCCACTCATCAAGCATGAGCATTGCTTTACCGGTTGTGCAGGTCAGAACATTCTGCGCTTGCTGCCACCACTCTGTCTCACCAAGGCAGAAGCCGACGACTTTATCGAAAGACTGATTAGAGTAAAACCCGAGGAATTATGAAAATTTCAGTAATAGGCGCAGGCGCCATGGGTGGCGCTACCGTCGAAGGTCTGATCAAAGGCCATCAGTTTAAGAACGAGGATATCACCGTAAGCGATCCTTCGCAAGCGGTTGTAGATAAGTTTGCCAAGTTAGGTGTTAACGTAACTACCGACAACCAGCAGGCAGCCAAGACTGCCGATATTGTTTGCGTAGTTGTAAAACCTTGGTTAGTAGAGCGTGTACTCACCGACATCAAAGCCGAACTCGACCCCAAGAAACAACTACTGATTGTAATTGCCGCAGGCGTTCCTTCAGCAAGCATCAAGGAATGGTTGGGTGCAAACTGTCCCCCACTCTTCCTGGTTATTCCAAACATCGCCATTGCCCAGTTGGCTTCGATGACCTTTATCGTACCTTGCGATACTACCCAGCAGCAGACAGAACTGATTCAGGGTATCTTTAACGATATGGGAACGTCACTCCTCACCGACGAGCAACACTTGGCATCAGGTACCACGCTGGCCAGTTGCGGTATTGCTTATGCCATGCGCTATATCCGTGCGGCAGCCGAAGGTGGTGTAGAGTTAGGCTTCAAGGCCGATGATGCTAAGAAGATTGTGATGCAGACTATGAAAGGCGCTGTTGAACTGCTGGAAGCCAGCGGTATGCACCCCGAAGCTGCCATCGATCTGGTTACCACTCCTGGTGGTTTAACCATCAAGGGTCTCAACGAGATGGAACATGCAGGTTTCACCTCTGCTGTTATCCGCGGTCTTAAAGCAGGACTCAAATGAAACGCCTCCTTTATATTCTGCTTGTCTTATGCCTAAGCCTGACTGCAAAGGCGCAGGACAATGCCAACGCCCGCCAAGCCAAGCGTGTGTTTAATACCGCTTGGAACCATATCTATGGTAAGGAGGGCGTTACATTCCATTATAAGATAGACATTCTTCACGTATACAAAGAAGAAGGCACCTCATGGAATAAGGGCGACAAAGCCAAGTCGGAATATAAGGACTCCAAGATGTGGAACGACGGTAACCTCAAATATATCCTCCGCGAGAAGAAAGGCATCGTAGAGATTCACGACCCTAAAGTAAACAAGAAGAACGAAAAGCTGCAGATGTTCAAATTCGAACCCGACAGCTACAACTACTCTATCGCCAAGGATCCTGACGGTTTGTTGGTCACCCTCCAAGCCAAGCCTGATGCCAAAGTAAAGATGAAAAAGATAATTGCCCTGCTCAATCCAGGCAATTACTATCCCAAGAAGCTACGTATAAAAGTTAGCATTTTCTGGGCCACTATCACTTTTTCAAACTTTAAGGCAGGTAACATCGACGATAGCATTTTCGTTTTCCCCAAAGAAAAATATGCGAATTACAAAATCATAGATGAACGATAAATAACATAGAACACATGGACGAGCAATTAAAGCAAATAGGAGAACGCCTTCGCGGTTTGCGCGATGTTCTCGACATTCCAGTAAGCGAGATGGCCGAGACTATCGGTATCGACTCAGAAAAGTACGAGAAGATTGAGAAAGGTGAGCTTGACATCACCATCTCAAACCTCATGAAGATAGCCCACAAGTATGGTGTATCAGCCGAGGAACTGATGTTTGCCGAGGCACCCCATATGAAGTCGTACTTTGTAGTACGTAAAGGTCAGGGCATGAGCGTAGAGCGCACCAAGGCTTACAAGTATCAGAGTCTGGTAAGTGGATTTGTAAACCACCAGGCCGATGTATTCATTGTAACTGTAGAGCCCAAGCCAGGCGCTCGCACCATTTACAAAAATACCCACCCAGGTCAGGAGTTCAACATGGTACTCGAGGGTAAGATGGAACTCTTTATCGGTGGCAAGACCATCATTCTCGACGAGGGTGACAGCATCTATTTCGACTCATCAAAGCCCCATGGCATGCTGGCCGTAGGCGACAAACCCGTGAAGTTCCTCGCCTTTACAGTCGAAAAGAATTGAAGAATTGAAAGATTGAAGAAATAAATTTATGGTAGAAAGATTTTTAAAGCAGACACATTTCGAGTCTGTAGAGGATTACAATAAGAATCTGGAGTTTATCATTCCAGAGAACTTCAACTTTGCCTACGACGTGATGGATGCGTGGGCAGAGGAAGCACCCGAGAAGTTAGCATTGCTTTGGACCAACGACCAGGGCGAAGAGATACGTACCACCTATGGTGAGTTAAAGGAACAGAGCGATCAGGCTGCATCATACCTGATGTCGCTGGGTATCGGTAAGGGCGATCCCGTCATGCTCATCCTGAAGCGTCACTACGAGTGGTGGGTTATCATGTTGGCGTTATGTAAGATCGGTGCCATTGTAATTCCCGCTACCCACATGCTCACCAAGCACGACTACGTATATCGTAACACACGTGCCTCAGTAAAGGCCATCATCTGTGCTGACGATGACTATATCATCAGTCAGATCAAGCTGGCCATGCCTGAGAGTCCTACGGTAAAGCAATATATCACACTGCGCGACGAGGAAGGTTTCCACAACTGGAAGGCAGAATGGCAGCAGGCCCCCAAGTTCGAGCGTCCTGCCTTCGTTAATAACAACGAAGACACCATGATTATGTACTTCACCTCTGGTACCAGTGGCGAGCCAAAGATGGTTGCACACGATTATCTGTATGCCATGGGCCACCTCACCACAGGTGTATTCTGGCACAACCTGCACGAAGGCTCACTCCACCTCACCGTAGCCGATACTGGTTGGGGTAAGGCTGTATGGGGTAAGTTCTACGGTCAGTGGTTTGCCGGTGCTACCGTGTTCGTATTCGACCACGAGAAGTTTAATGCCGACACCCTGCTGCGCCAGATGGAGAAGTATAAGGTTACCAGTTTCTGTGCACCTCCCACCATCTACCGTTTTATGATTCGTGAGGATTTGAGCAAGTATGACCTGAGCAGTCTCCAGTATTGCTGTACCGCAGGCGAGGCCCTGAACCCCGCAGTATATGATAAGTTCTACGAGAAGACCGGCATCCGCATGATGGAGGGCTTCGGTCAGACCGAAACCACCATGACCCTCGGTACCTTCCCTTGGATGACACCAAAGCCCGGTTCGATGGGTATCCCTAATGCTCAGTACAATATTGATCTGCTGCGTGCCGACGGAACTTCATGTGAGGATGGTGAGAAAGGTGAGATCGTGGTACGCGTAGGCGATAAGAAGCCTATCGGTTTGTTTAAGGGCTACTACCGCGATGAGGAGAAAACCCGCGAGGCCTGGCACGACGGCATCTATCACACCGGAGATATGGCTTGGCGCGATGAAGACGGTTACTACTGGTTCGAAGGTCGTATCGACGATGTGATCAAGAGCTCAGGTTACCGCATTGGCCCATTCGAGGTTGAGAGTGCCCTGATGACTCACCCTGCCGTAGTTGAGTGCGCCATCACAGGTGTACCCGACGATATCCGCGGTATGGTGGTAAAGGCAACCGTTGTACTCGGCAAAGAGTGGAAGGACAAGGCTGGCGACGATCTCGTAAAGGAACTGCAGCAGCATGTTAAAAAGGAGACAGCGCCTTACAAGTACCCACGTATTGTGGAGTTTGTTGACGAACTGCCAAAGACCATCAGTGGTAAGATTCGCCGCGTAGAGATTCGCAAGAAAGACGCGGAGAAATAATGATGAAAGAATAGTTATGGCTGCACATAATGAGTTAGGGAAATGGGGCGAAGACAAAGCCACCGAATACCTACAGCATCATGGCTATCGTATAATAGAACGCGACTGGAAGTCGGGGCGTCGGGATATCGACATCATCGCCACAGACGGTAACGAAGTGGTATTTGTTGAAGTCAAAACCCGTCGCAACCGATTGTTCGGTGACCCTGAAGAGGCTGTCGACTACCGTAAGTTACAGAATCTCCGTCTGGCCATCAACCACTACATTAAGTACCGCCGTATCAACAGCGATGTTAGGTTCGACATTATTACTGTAGTCGGCACGATGGGTCAGCAACCAGAAATAGATCACATCAAAGATGTACGATTATATTAGAAGATGAAGAAAAGAATTGTTATCAAAGTAGGTTCGAACGTACTGACACGAGCAGATGGCAAACTGGACGTCACCCGCATGTCGGCGTTGGTCGATCAGATAGCTTGGTTGCGCAAGCAGAATATCGAGGTGATCCTTGTTACCTCGGGTGCCGTAGCCTGCGGTAGACGCGAACTCACTGTCGACCACTCGCTTGATTCGGTTGAACAGCGCCAGTTGTTCTCTGCTGTCGGTCAGGTAAAACTCGTAGGTCTTTACTACGACTTGTTCCGCGAGTTTGGTATTCACGTTGGTCAGGTGCTCACCATGAAGGAGAACTTCCAGCCAGGCGAGCAGTATCGCAACCAGCAGGCATGTATGACGGTGATGCTGGAGAACGATGTTCTCCCCATCGTTAACGAGAACGACACCGTATCAGTTACCGAGCTGATGTTTACAGATAACGATGAACTCTCGGGCCTCATCGCACAGATGATGAAAGCCGATTCACTGATTCTGCTCTCTAACATCGATGGTATCTATACCGGTCACCCCGATGATCCTTCATCGGAACTGATACAGACCGTTGCACCTTGCACCGACCTTTCAAAATTTATCCAGAAGGAGAAGAGTGCTTTCGGACGTGGTGGTATGCACTCAAAATACCACACGGCCAGCAACATCCAGTCGGCAGGCATCCACGTTATCATCGCTAATGGTACCCGCGATGATATCCTGATCGACTTGATTGAAAGACCAGAGTCAACACCTCACACTGAATTCCTAACATAATAGAGCTATGCAACTCAAAGATACATTCGAACGTGTAAAACGTGCCAGCAAGAGTCTGGCTCTGCTTACCGACGAGCAGCGCAACGAGATACTCAATGCCGTTGCCAATGCTATCATTAATCATAAGGCAAGAATCCTGGAGGCAAACGCCCAGGATTTGGCCAAGATGTCGAAAGCCAACCCATTGTACGACCGTCTGCAACTCACAGATAGCCGTTTAGAGGGTATTGCTTCCGACATGCGCAACGTAGCCACCCTCCCCTCACCATTGGGACATGTCACCAAACAGAAAACGCTACCTAACGGACTTCGTCTATGTCGTGTCAGCGTGCCCTTTGGTGTAATTGGTATGATTTACGAAGCGCGCCCTAATGTTACGTTCGATGTATTCTCGCTCTGCTTTAAGAGCGGTAATGCTTGCATACTGAAAGGTGGAAAGGATGCCGACTGCAGTAACCGCGAGGAAGTTGCACTCATTCATGAGATATTGGAACAGTTTGGTGTATCCAAAGATGTGGTTGCCCTGCTGCCCGCCACTCATGAGGCTACAGGCGAGATGCTGAATGCTGTGGGTTATGTAGATCTCTGCATTCCTCGTGGCGGTCGTAAGCTGATTGACTTTGTGCGCGACACAGCTCGTATACCTGTTATCGAAACAGGTGCCGGTGTAGTAAACACCTATTTCGACGCCGAGGGCGACTTAGAGATGGGATGTGCAATCATTAACAATGCCAAAACTCGCCGTGTATCTGTTTGCAACGCACTCGACTGTCTGCTAATACACGAGAGCCGCCTGGCCGATCTGCCTGCTCTCTGCCAGAAAATGGCCGACAAGCATGTTATCATCTATGCCGACAAACAGGCATACCAAGCCCTCGATGGCAATTATCCTTTCTTGGAGCCAGCCACCGACGACAGTTTCGGAACCGAGTTTATGGATTATAAGCTTGCTATCAAGACTGTTGCTTCGCTTGACGAAGCTCTCGACCATATAGACCAGAACGGCAGCGGACATAGCGAAGCTATCGTTACGATGAACGAACAAACTGCCCGTAAGTTCCAGGCTCATGTTGATGCAGCCTGCGTTTACTGGAATGCCCCCACCTCGTTTACCGATGGTGCTCAGTTCGGTCTTGGTGCCGAGATTGGCATTTCTACCCAGAAGCTAGGCCCCCGTGGTCCTATGGCACTCGAAGAAATAACCACCTACAAGTGGCTCATCGAAGGTGAAGGACAGATACGTCCATAGTTATATATAAGGAGGGAACAAAATGAAAAGAAACATTACTATATACCTACTATTCTTTGTGCTGCCACTTATAGTGGCGGCCCAAAGTCATCAGACCGAACTTGATCGGTTGACAAAGGAGATGTACCGTCTGTACTCCTCACACGAGGTTGAGCAGTTCATGAATATCACCGACCAACTGAAAGACGCTTGCCAGAAAGCGAAAGACGAAGATCTCTACTACCGGACCTGGGCCAACCAGGCCTCCTTTGCATTTTCAAAAATCAGCAGAGACAAAGGCATTGAGATAGCCAAGGCTCTGAACGAGTATAGCCAGCAACACGACAGCAAACTAGGTATATACTATTCGTCACTCATCACAGCCAGCCAGTCCAGCGTCCTCAGGATGGAAATACAGGCTGAGCAGAATTACTTAAAAGCCTTAAAATATAAACAATCTTTTTTGCCCCATATCAATGCCGCTCCGGCCTATTTGGGACTAGCAAAAATCTATCACAATCGCAGAGACCAGAAGAAAGTGCTCGAAATGGCCGAAAAAGCCTTGAAAGAACCCAACCTCACAGGACCTTCGATTGTAGATGCATGGAGTTATCGATGCATCGCAGCCATGTATCATCAGGGAGCCAATCAAAAAACAGAGTTGAACAAGGCTTACGCGGAATGGAAAAAAGTCTCAGAGAAGTATCATTACCGTTCGCTCTTTGCTAACGATATTGAAATCTACCATGCCCGTGTTAACGGCGACTACGAGAAAATGCTCGAATTGGCCCAAAAAGTGAAGTTGCCCCAAGAACGAGCCCAGTTTATCTCTTACGCTTACGAATGGTTGGGGAAATGGGAAGATGCCCTCAAATACTTCAAAGAGTATAAAAGGGTTAGCGACTCCATCAACACGGCCGACATACGTAAGCAATCGGCAGAGCATACCATGCAGATGGACATCATCCGAGCCGAGAACGAAGCAAAGAAATTGAAGTTGCACAACCAGGAACTACGTTTGGAACGCCAAGCCAACGAACTGGAACAAGAACGCTTGGAGAAAGAAGCATTAGATCTGACACTTAAGAATCGCGACATCGAGTTGCAGCATGCAGCAACGCTTCTGAAGAATGACAGCCTTGACCGTCACGCACAACAGCTAAAACTAAGCGAATACCAGTCGAAGCTGGAAGCGCGACAGAGTAAGGAGAAGACAGAACGCATCACCCTCTGGGCAGCCATCAGTGTGGGTCTGCTCATCATCACTTTCCTGTGCATCTATCTATACCGTCGCAGCCGTCACATGAAAGATCTGACTGTGGCCTACGACAAGTTGGAGACTGCCTACGAGCAGTTGGAACAGACCACCGCAGCAAAGGAGCGCATTGAGAGTGAGCTGCGTATTGCCCGCGACATCCAGATGTCAATGGTGCCACACGAATTCCCCGAGCGTCCCGACCTGGATCTCTACGCCTCGATGACTCCAGCCAAAGAGGTTGGTGGCGACCTTTACGATTTTCTGCTCGAAGACGATATCTTATACTTCTGTTTAGGCGACGTTTCTGGTAAGGGAGTTCCTGCTTCGTTATTCATGGCTCAAACCACCCGTTTGTTCCGTGCACTGGCCAAGCAGCACATGATGCCTGCTACGATAGCCACCCGACTGAACAACGAACTGACAGAGAAGAACGACAACGGCATGTTCGTCACTATGTTCATTGGTCAGCTAAATCTTACCAACGGCCAACTCCATTTCTGCAATGCCGGGCACAATCCCCCTGTCATCGGAGGCGATGAGCAGCAAGGTTCATTCCTTGAGATGGAGTCGAATGCCCCTATCGGTCTATGGCCGGAACTTGAATATATCGGCGAGGAGATTGCATCCATCAAGGGGCGTCCTCTCTTCATTTATTCCGATGGACTTAATGAAGCCGAGAACATCAAGCTGGAACAGTTTGGCGACGAGCATATGCTGGATATACTACGGCATACAAAATTCAAAGACGCCCGCCATGTAGTAGAACTGATGGAAGCCGAAGTAGAGCGCCATCGTCATGGTGCCGAACCTAACGACGACATGACCATCATGTGCCTCAAAGCATTGAACATTAATAAAATAAAGATATGAACTGTTTTATCAACGTAGAAGACCTCGGCCCATTGGATAAGGCGATGGCCGAAGCATTTGAGATTAAGAACGATCGTTACAAGTATCAGCATCTGGGTAAAAACAAGACCCTGATGATGATTTTCTTTAATAATTCGCTCCGCACCCGTCTCAGCACCCAGAAGGCAGCAATGAACTTAGGCATGAATGTGATTGTGCTTGATGTAAATGCCGGTGCATGGAAGTTGGAAACCGAGCGTGGTGTGATTATGGATGGCGACAAGAGCGAGCATCTGCTTGAGGCTATTCCAGTAATGGGTTGCTACTGCGACTTGATTGGTGTACGCTCGTTTGCCGGACTTACCGACCGTGAGTACGACTATGCCGAGACCGTGCTGCAACAGTTCATCAAATATAGCGGTCGTCCCGTATTTGCAATGGAAACAGCTACAGTTCATCCCCTACAGGCCTTTGCCGATCTCATCACCATCGAGGAGCATAAGGTAGTAGAACGTCCAAAGGTAGTCCTCACTTGGGCACCTCATTGCCGTGCATTGCCTCAGGCTGTACCTAACTCGTTCGCCCAGTGGATGAACGCCGCTCCCGATGTTGACTTCGTCATCACCCACCCCGAGGGTTACGAACTCGATCCAAAGTTCGTAGGTAATGCCCGCGTAGAGTACGATCAGAAGAAAGCTTTCGAGGGTGCAGATTTCATTTATGCAAAAAACTGGAGTAACCCAGGTGTAACAAACCTTGCCGATTATGGAAAGATTACCAGCAAAGATATGTCGTGGACAGTTGACACAGAGCACATGTCATGGACAAACAATGGTAAGTTCATGCACTGTCTGCCCGTTCGTCGTAACCTTATTGTAACAGACGATGTGATTGAGAGCCCCAACAGCCTTGTAATCCCCGAGGCAGCCAACCGCGAGATCAGCTGTTCGGTAGTTATCAAGCGCATGCTCGAAGCCCTTTAACCGCAAGCAACAATTCCCGATAACAATGCCCCGCGTCATCAGCGGCGCGGGGCATCCATTACCCCAAAAACATCATGAAACATTATCTATACCTTTTTGTACTTTTAACCTTGGCATTTCTCGGTAGCAACAAGATCTATGCTGATACCGACAACATAGAACAGGAACTAGCCATGCGCGTTCAACAAGCGCAGGTAAGTGGCAGCGATTCTGACTTCTACAATGCTCATAAACTATTTCTCAACCACTTGGAGAAGAACCAAACTTGGGATAAATTCTACCGTGCTTGGATGAACCGCGTTATTTACGATGTTAACCACAAGCACTTCCACCGTGCCTATACTGAGATTCATCGCATTACCGAAGATATCCGCGATCGCCATCAGGAGAAATATCTGTATATCCCCCACATGTGTCTGGGTTTCTTCTATTTCGGCAGAAACCAACCAGAAATGGGTGAGACATACTTTCGTAAGGCTCTTCAGGGAGTAGATGCCAACAAAGAACCCATATCAGTATTCAATTGCTACCTATCTTTGGCTCAAGCACTTAGCGGAAACCATCCTACCGAGGCCATGGCATGCCTCGACAGTCTGCCAAAACAAATGCTCGATAACCCGATGTACGATAGCGGCGTGCTGGGCTTTCGTTGCATCATCGCCAACCGCCTAGGCGACCGCCAGGCATTCGACCGCTACTATGCCCGCTACGACAGTATTCGCCAGAATAATCCTGCAGGGTTTAATCCTGCCAACCTGTATCAGGTAATGGTTTGTCATTATATGTTGAAAAACGACTATAAGCACGCTTTGGCTTGGTGCGACTCTGTTGATGTGCCGATGATGGCAAACGAGCTGCGACTGGATGTATATGAAAAGATGGGCGATTGGCAACATGCCTTCCGTGCCGCCGAACTCAAGGACAGTTTTCAACAGATTGACGAGCGCGAGGTGCTCGAGGATGATATCATGGATATCTCGCACGGCATCGATATGCTTCAAGCCGAACAGGAGAAAGGCGAACTGCGCCACAAGCAATTAATGTTGGGAGGTCTATTGTCTACAGTCATCATCTTACTGCTTATAGCCATACTTATCTATCGCTATTTCAAAAATCTCAAGTTGAAAGAGCAGTTCCATGAGTTACAGGAGGCCCGCCGTCGAGCTAAGGCCGGTCAGGCTATCCGTCGTGCCTTTGTAACAACCATCTTTGAAAAGCTCAAATCACCTATCAGTTCGCTGCTAAACTATGCACGCATATTCAACGACCCAGAATTCAAACTCAAACCCGAGGAACGCAGTAAGCGTTATCGCGATATTGTTGCTGCAGCCAAGAACATCGAATCGTTGATGGACCCAGTACTTGATTCTTACTCACGTGGCGATTTAGGAATTACTGATGAGGAGAAACGTGTTTGTCAGGATGCGCTCCGCTCGCCGTTACAGACACTGATTGGTACTGCAGAAGTTATCATCGATGCCGACGGACAGTTGCCCCACGATGAGTATATGCAGTTACGCTCAGCTATCTGCCGTGATGCCTACGATGTAGCTACATCTACCCGCAAGCTGATATTATTCAGTCTCTATGGCGATGCTTATCCTATCCCTATGAACTACGAGATTGGTCTTAACGAAATGGCACGTACCACTCTAAACAGTTACGACCAGCATTTCAAAACCCAACCCAAGAACATCGAGTTTGTAACAGATGTGGCCGACGATGTGAAGATTACCACCAATATGCTGCTGCAGGAGCTGATTAACTGCCTGCTCGACAATGTTGTAAAATATGCCACAGGCGATACGCTGCAGTTAAGCTGTCACACCCTAACCGATGGTAGCTATGCGATTGCTGTAAGCAACGAAGGCCCCACCATCCCAGCGAGTGATGCTGAGCATATCTTTGTGCCGTTTGTACGTCTGTCGCCCAACGAGCATACACTTGGCGTTGGCTTGCCATTGGCCCGATGCTTAGCCACCTCGATGGGATACACCCTCACCCTCGACACCACTTACACACAAGGTGCCCGGTTTGTGGTTAGATTAAAATAAAAAATAATCCCCGTTCACAACAGAACGGGGATTACTGTATTTATTTGATGGCAGCCGCAATGATCTCGGCCATCTTCTTGGCCCCTTTTTCGTTGGGATGAATACCATCATCTACCACCTTATCGCCATCGTTTAGCATCAGGGCATGCAGATCGATAATCTGTAAGCCATACTGCTTAGCTACTTCCTGCTGGATGGGGATAATCTCGTCGGTAATCACCTTATCGTTGATATTCCAACTGGGCTTGAAGGCAGGGATGGGCGTACAAAGCAGGATCTTTGGACCTGCAGGCTGAGCTGCAGCCTTAGCCTTCTTCTTACCTTTCTTAGCTGGTTGGGCAAGGTCTGGGCGCAGGGCCTTAATCATCTGTTCCAAATCCTGCCTAAACTCTGAGCCATACTGCCAGTTCTCGGGCTTCGAGTCGTTGGTGCCGAGCTTAATCACAACCACATCGGGCTTAAATGCCAAGGCATCCTTCCAGGCCATCTCGTTCATATAAGGGAAATCACCCTTGTTCAACATGGTACGTGCCGAAACACCAAAGTTCTTTACCCAGTAGCCATCACCCAGGATTCCCTGCAGTTGTGCCGGATAGCCGTACTTGGCACGCATATCAATACCAAAACCATCAGTAATGCTGTTACCGATGCAAGCCACACGGATAGCATCCTCCTTGGGGGCAGGAATCGACTTAAGCCAGTTACCTAAGTCCTGCAACAGCTGGTCGTGATACTTAAACCACGTGCCAAAGCCAAAGCCATGATCGCCCGAAGGGTAAATAAACAAGCTGCATTCATTACCGGCATTGCGCATAGCCGAATAATACTGTATGCCATTGGTTACCACAGGCACCAAACGGTCGTCGTTAGCGCTGATGATACAAGCAGGTGGCGTGAGATGGCTGCGAACGGCATTCTGGGTTGAGTACTGTCCTATAAGTTTAGGATCCTTATACCCCTCTTTACCCAGAAAGTTGATGCACGACCACTTATGTGATACACGCTCATCCATCGAGATTACTGGATAGAATAGTATCGAGAAGTTAGGACGCACTTCATAAGGCGACATCGTTGAGATGACCGACGACAGATGTCCACCTGCCGAGAAGCCCATAATGCCCACATCGTTAGGATTAATATTCCAGACCTTAGCCGAGTCGCGAACGATACGGAAACCTTGCTCCACATCTCCTACTGGAATGGTACGGTCACCATGCGGCAAACGATAGTTTACCACGAAATAAGCGATACCCTGTTTATTCAACCAATCGGAAGCCTGATAGCCCTCATGCGTATTCGAAAGCATAGAGTAGCCACCTCCAGGCACACCAACAATGGCTCTGCCTGAGGGATTCTCTGGAAGGAAACACACCATCTGAGCCTTTCCATCATCGGACAGGTTCAACGTAAACTTCTTTGCGGTCTGCGCCTGCATGGTCATAGCCAGCATCAGCAGCCCCGTCATGAATAGTTTTCTGTTCATAGTTACAACAATTCTTTATTTAGTCCTATTGTTAAAAAATGCCTCCACACGATCAGCCATATTCTGCCTGATATAAGGGTAGTAGAATCTTAGTTCCATGTGATGATAGTTTCCCGGAATACCGATTACTGGCATCGGTTCATCATTCTTATAGCCACCTATCAACAGTAACTTGCTCTTCGGGTCGAGTCGTGCCGAGAGCGTATCATTCTGATGCTCCTTGTCGTAATACACAAACGACGCGCCTACCGTATCTGTTCGCCAGTTGATGGGATTAATACAGAACAGATTACCCGCACTTACCACTGGTATTTCGCACTCTGGCGTCTTTACCGAGTTAAAGCAAATCGACACCTTGGTATCGTTAGCCTTGCAAGCCGGGCGCAAATGTCGGCAACATGCCGTATCTTCCTTAGTAATCCTATAACCAATAAAATAGGCAGCCACCATGCGGTCGGCCACATCATCCGGCATGCGCTTCATAATCTCCAACATGGCATGAGCTCCCTGACTGAAGCCAGCCAGTATAAAGGGGCGCCCCTGATTCAGATGTTTGATATAGTAATCCCAACTCCGAACGCAGTCCGACATGGCTAATGGCAAACGTGCAAGCGCAGTTTCGGGTGACGACCACGACTGCATCGTCACCTGACGATAATAAGGCGAATAGTAATTCAGTTTGCCTGAATAAAACGAATCCACAGCATGCATTTCAATCCTCATCTGTCCACGCTGACCAGCATTGTAAGTGTCGGCAAAATGGCAGGTATCACTACCTATCATATGGTCGCCTGTTTCTGTAGAGATGATATAAAACAAATCGGCCTCACCCTGGCGGTTAACTATAAACCACTGGCTGGGATCATCGTAATGCGGTGATGGGGGAATTGGACCGATAACCGACTGACTATCACTATCCCACGAACCGAAGAATAGCGAAGCGCATACGCAAGAAAGCGCAACAAAAGCCGATTTTAGTCTATTCGTACACATATAATTGACTAATTTGCGTGCAAAAATACAAATTTCAAGCGAAGTTAGCAAATAAATCGCAAAACTTTATGTAAATTTGCACGCAAAAACAACTAATAAACAATATGATTTCATTTGAATGTGACTACAACAACGGGGCTCATCCAAAAGTTTTGGAGAACCTGATTAAATACAACGATGCCAAACCAACCCCTTATGGTTTTGATGAGTTTAGCGAACGCGCCAAAGAGCGCATCCGTGTAGCATGCGGATTGCCCGATGCCCAGATATTCTTCCTCACCGGCGGCACCCAGACTAATGCCACCACCATCGACTCGATGCTGTATCAGTACGAGGGTGTGATTTGTGTTGGCAGCGGTCATATCAACGTACACGAGGCTGGTGCTGTAGAGTTCACCGAGCACAAAATCATAACCATTGCCGATAATAATGGTAAGATGGAAGCCAAGACACTCGACAAGTATCTCGACGACTATATGCACGACGGCAACAAGGACCACGCTGTACACCCAGGATTGGTTTACATCACTTTCCCCACCGAGTTTGGAACTCTCTACACAGCAAAGGAACTTGACGACATCTACCAGGTATGTCAGCACTACGAGATACCGCTTTATATAGATGGTGCCCGTTTGGGCTATGGACTGATGGCCGAAGAGAACGATATCACCCTGCCCTACCTGGCCCGTCACTGCGATGTTTTCTATATCGGTGGAACTAAGATTGGTGCCCTTTGCGGCGAGGCTGTGGTATTTACGCACCAGAATGCCCACAAGCATTTCTTCTCTATCCAGAAACAGCATGGTGCCGTGATTGCCAAGGGCGCCTTGATAGGCTTGCAGTTCGATGCGCTGTTTACTGACGACCTCTACTTCAAACTCTCAGAACATGCCATCAAGATGGCTATGCGCATGAAGCAGATATTCATCAAGAAAGGCTTCGAGTTCTATGTCGACTCACCCACCAACCAGCAGTTTGTAATTATGGACAACACACTGGTTGAGGCACTGAGTCAGAAGATGAAGTTCACTCATTTCGGTCAGGCCGACAAATACCATACCATCTGCCGTTTCGTAACCAGCTGGGCCACCACCGAAGAAGAATTAGACGAATTAGAGAAGATACTCGGATGAAGAACCTATACTATAAATATTACCCTACAGCCGCAATTATTCTCTGCGCCATTATCATCTGGTGTTTCTTTCAGTTCTGGTATCCCTATCACTTCTTTTTCCAAGAGCAGAACCAGATATTCCTTTGGTCGTGGGATTATATCTCCACCTATACTGATAAGTCAGGTGGATTGGCAGGTCTTGTGGGTGATTTCCTCACGCAGTTCTATTACTACCTGTTTGCAGGCTCCACAATCCTCACGGTTTGTCTGCTCATCATAGCTGGCTTGCTTTACCAGTCGCTTATCCACTTCAAGGTCAGCAAAATTGTGACCCTTGCATTGACACTGTTTGTGATGGTGTTCGTGGCCGTATGCCATTTCAGCACCAGCTATCGCCTCTCATCTACAATCTCTATCATGGGATGGCTGCTCTTATTATGGGGGGTATCAAGCATCCGAAAAAACGCCCTGAAGCTGTCGGTATTAGCTTGTGGCCTGCTCCCCTGTTATCTGCTATTTGGCAGTCCTGTCATCAAGCAATTGCAGATGCCAGATCTGGTTTTAGAGAAGGATTTTGCTGTCGACTGCGAATACCACTTTGGCCATTACGATAAAGTGATACAGATGGTAGAAGGTCAGGACCGATGGACCGACCAGATGGTGTTCTTCTACAACCTGGCACAGGCACAACGCGGTAAGCTGCCCGACCACCTACTCAAGTTCACTCCTACCCAGTTGGGAACCTTCTACAAGATTGGTCCCGAAACGCCAATGCTGATTATCCGTAACATGAACGAGCTGTATTGGGCCTTAGGCGATATGACCTTTACCGAGCGTGCAGCCATGATGACGAACGTGTTCTCGCACAACAACCGTAACGTGCGAATGATGCAACGTTTGGCCGAGTGTAATTACGTGAGTGGTGATTCGTTAGCAGCCGAGAAATACCTGCGTATCCTCGACAAGACATTGGTATATGACCGTTGGGCCGACAATGTCCGCAAGAATGGCAAAACCATCTATCAGCAGAAGATGCAGATGGTAAATCGCCACGACACCATATCGACAACCGACAATGCCCACCTGCTCATGATGCAGTTGCTCAATGCCAATCCGAACAACACCATAGCCTTGGATTACATTCTGTGCAGCACACTGGTATTAAAGGATATTGCCAGCTTCAAGCGCGATTACGACCGCTATTGCATCGACACCAACAACCCACGATTAAAGACACTCTACCAGGAGGCACTTTGCATTTGGCTGGCTGGTACCGACGCACCACAACAAGAGTGGGAGAAATACATCAAGCGCGGCGATGTCTTCCAGCGTTTTCAACAGTATAACCAACAACGTGGTAATGCCAATTTCAAGGACACCTATTGGTATTACTTTGATAAGATAAAAGCACCTGAAATATGAAAAAATTACTTAACCTACTCACTATACTGATAGTACTTACCTCTTGTACACCCACCCCTGAGAATGTACAGGAGAGCAACACTCTACCACCTATTTATCCCGACTACTGTGATGTAACTATTCCACAGAATATAGCCCCGCTCAACTTTCTGCTGCGTGCCGATTGTGAAGCCATCGAGGTAAAGGCTAGCGACATCACCATCAACACCCGTGGCAACGAGGCCGTATTCGACATCGACGATTGGAAGGCCCTGTTGCAACAATCTGCTGATAAGAGCATAGAAGTGAATGTCAGTGCCCTTATCAACGGGCAGTGGACGGCCTACAGGCCCTTCACCTGGCAGGTAGTAAGCGACAAGGTGGATCCCTATCTCACCTACCGTCTCATTGAGCCCGATTACGAGATATGGAACAACGTACAGATTCAGCAACGCTGTGTAGAGAACTTCGACGTAAACGCCTTAGGACATTACGAGAAGTTGGAAAACCGCTGCATGAACTGCCACACGTTTGCCAACCAGAACCCACAGCTATCCATGATGTACGTTCGTGGTCCTGGCGGCGGTGCCATCCTGAATGAGAACGGCATACTCAGCAAGCTGAACATCCCTGGCAGTGTTTACTTCGGATTCAGTCCCACTGGCCGCTATATCACCTATTCTACCCAGAAGATTATTCCCGCTTTCCATAGCGACCCCAGCAAGCGATTAGAAGTGTACGATTCGGAGTCGAATGTATGCGTGGCCGATATGCAGGAGCATCGTATCTTTACCTCACCATTGCTTTCCGACAGTCTGAAGTTCGAGACATTCCCTACCTTCTCGCCCGATGGCAAGTACATCTACTACTGTGCGGCCGATAGTGTGAGTCTGCCTCACGACATCAAACAGTTGCAATACAGTTTGGTGCGCATCGCCTTTGACGAGAAAACGGGCACCATCGGCACTCAGGTAGATACACTCTACCATCAGCGCAGTGTATGCCATCCACGTGTCAGCCCCGACGGTCAATACATTCTTTATACCGTAGCCGACTACGGCACCTTCCCCATCTGGCATCCAGAGGCCGATTTGCAGATGATGAACCTGCAAACGGGTAAGATTGATACACTTAGCATCGTGAATAGTGCCAAGAGCGATACTTATCACTCTTGGAGCAGCAATAGCCGCTGGTTTGTGTTTGCCTCGAAACGCGACGACGGTCTGTATGGCAAACCCTACTTCTGCTATATTGACAAGCATGGTAAAGCCCACAAGCCTTTCTGCCTGCCACAGGCACATCCTTCGTTCTACGACAACAATCTGAAGTCGTTCAATGCGCCAGAGCTAGGTAAAGGCAAGGTGCCGTTCGATGTTGAAGATGTGGCCAAAGCAATGAAAAAAGAATCCGTGACCTTTAAATAGTCACGGATTCTTTTTTATTTCACCTTCGTTTCAACACGTTGATCGGAAGCTATTTCACGACCGGCATTGTAAGCGTCGAAAACAACTTTTGTTTTGGTAAAGTCGGGTACGTTAAACGAGAAAATACTTTCCTCGTAGTACTCTTTCGGATGTCGCTGAGGCAACAGGAATGGTTTTGAGAAGTGTCCTTTGTCATCCACACAAGCCAGATAGAGATGACTATAAAGTCCATCGCCACGGCGACTGGTAAAGACAATCCAGTGCGAGTTTACATTCCAGTTGTGATAGCTGTCGGCCTTCTCGCTGTTTATCTCCTTCAACTCGCGCGCTTCACCCGTTTGCAAGTTCAGCAGCCACTGGTTACTCTCCTGGTGCCAGATTGAGAAGTAGCCGTAATCCATCAGCGTAAACAGGATGTACTTGCCATCGTACGACGGACGGGGCCAAGTCAGACTCTTACCCATCGCCACCGCATTAAAGATGGTATCCACCTTCTCGCCGTATTTACCTGTAGCGGGGTCGAATGCAATCTTACACAGGTTGTACTTCTCGTCCTTATAATGCATAGGGTACTCCTGCTGCTTGCAAGTCATGTAATACAAGGTTTTACCATCAGGCGAGAATACAGGTGAGTTCTCACTCCAATCGGGTGTCGATAGCAGCGAGTCCTTAATAATCTCATGAGTAGCGGGATTATACACAAATACATCGCTCGACAAGTCGAACACCTCAATACGTTCATGAGCAACCATATGGAATCCCTGACGCGTCTGGTTAGTAGAGAAAGCACAGTATTTGCCACTGGGGTGCCAGTAAGGATACACCATCGAACCACCTAACTGCTCGTTGCTGGCCTTCAGCCATTCACGCTGACCATCTATCTGGAACATGGTTGCACCATGATCGCCACGAACATGAAACACAAATTTGGATGGATCTGTTTGGCGCGCCGAATGACAGTTCACACACATACCAGGCACCTGAGTATTCTCGATAATGGGATACTCATCGAATGTAGCCAGGTCGCGCTGATAGAGTCCCATCTTACTGAACACCTCGTAGCCTGGGGCTATACGACGATAAGTCAGTCCCCATTCATCAAGTGCATAGGTACTTACGTTTACCGTAAAGTTGTTATACTGCTGCCACTGACCGTCCTTTCTGGTACAAACTGTAAACGTCAGTTGTCCGCCTTTGTTCTGCTGGGTCAGCTCATGCCAGTCGGCAATATCAAAGTCGGCATAATCGCCCTGCACGCGCAGCTCGCCCCCCTTACTGCCTTTTACCACCACATCCACACAGTCGGCATCAGGACAATCAAAATTCAGGGGCGCCATCTCTGCAGGAATGGTGACACCGATATAATCAGGGTAGATATTGGGCAGTTGATCAACCTTCGATACATTCTCAGGAGTTGAGTTACAACTGGTCATCAGCCAACACCCAACACTAATCACCCAACACCAAATAGTATTCTTCTTCATTTTCCAACCATTAAATAATACCAAAGTGTATTCTTGAACTTAGCCAACTCAGGGGCCTGCTGATTGGCAGAATAGATACTTGCGAACTCATTCATTTGCTGCAGCATAAACTGACTCAAGATGCCCTGTGGCGGCTGTTGCCTCTTCTGCATAAAGGCCAAGGCAATACCCTCCTGAATATGGCGGGGATTATACTGTACTCTACTCTGGACTACAGGCGCATACTGCATAAAACGGGCGATATCCTTATCCATCAGCGGCATCATCAGCAGATACTGTGCAGCCACCATGTTGCTGGTGTTATGCATAAACAGCAGTCCACAGATTTTATCCAGTTCCCTATCGCTGAACAAGATGTCGTCCTGCAAGCGATACTGACGCAGTGTACCATACAGTGGGTGCTCGTTAATGGCCTTCTCGTCACCCAACATAGCTAACGTACGCTGTGCCCAAGGGCGGTAGAACACGGTTTTCTCCAACATCTTCAGATATTTCTCGGCCACCTTGTACTCACCGTTTATCAGATTGGTCTCAGCCAATCGCTTCACCACACGTGCACTCTTATTATAGTTAGGAATAGCCTCCATCGCCTCGAAAGCCAGTCGCTGGGCGGTATTCACCAATCCCAAATTAAAATAGATTTCCCCAGTCAACTGCGTCGTAGCAAAATTACGCTCAAACTTAGGCAGTAAGCCCTCCGAACCACGCTGGAAAAAGTCGAAAGCCTTATCGCCAAGCTGGTTTGTCATTGCCAGTGCCAAATTAGTGGCACTCACGCTCATCGGCAAATCAGGCGTCTTTTTCTCGGCCTTGGCGATAATATCGTTCCAATCACCTATACGCACCAGATAGTCGTACTCCATCAGTTCGTATTTCTTAGCATCAAAACCAAATTGCTGGGGTACCACAACCAATACAGCTAACAACAAAGCCTCACCAGTCAGCACCCATGTCTTTGGTTCAGGCAAACGCTTGGTCAGCCATCCTAACAACAGCACCACCACTGGAATTGCCATCAGTACGTAGGGCAATGTCACTGGGATACGGTAGTAACTGATGCCTAGCATCACCCTCATCATTGGGAATGGCAGATAGTGCGCACTCAGCAACATCAAGGCCAATGCGTAAATGACAGATAGTGGCATCATCCATACAGCCACCATCAGCACCAGCGGACCTATCAGCCAATAAAGAATGGGGATCAAGATTACCACAGCCACCACCTTGGCCACTATGTTTTGTGGTGCCAGCTTTGTCCATGCAATCATCACAGCCAAGGCCATTACCAGTGCCACAGCATACGTCAGCATCACACTCTCGTCGCCCATGGCAAACCATAGCATGGCTACTGGCATAAAGCTCAGTATGTAATGACTCTTCACCTTCATCAATCGCCACGTAAGGCGTTGTATCAGCATATACAGCACGGCTATGATGGCTGCACCTATGGCAACACCATTGTAGAATTGCACCAGGAACTCAGCCACGTATCGTGCCAAGCCACCAGGCTCCGACAGACGATCTATAAAGTAGTCGCCATCAAACAAGAACAGTTGTAACTGCTCCTGATAGGTAAGCGCAAAGGGATAGCGGTAGCTCCAGAACAGGAATACCGACACGCCTACCACCAGCGTTACAAGCCACGCCCACTGTTTATTGCTTAATTTCTTCATGTGTATCGGCATTCATCGTTACCACACGTCCATCAGGATACTTACGCTGATAGGTTAAGGGGAACATATCCTTCAGGAAATCATGCAGCACACCCTCCTTCATGTTCTTAGCCATCTGACGGGTATAGTTTTTATATACCAGATGGAAACTGTCGGCACGCTGTGCAATGTACTTAGCCTGCACGCTGTCACCTTTCGACTGCAGCTCGGCCACATACCTGCGCATCTTCATCAGCTCGCGGTTATGCATCTCGGTACGCACCTTCCATTTCTCCAACGAGTCGTTCTGAGGAGTACCAGTAGCATGACTCACACTATCAATGATAACCTTCACATCACCGGGCTCGCCTATCACCAAGAGCGACTGAACACCCATTCGGAAACGCAAATCAACCAATATCTTATACAACTTCGACGAGTCGGTAGTAAGCTCAAACTTACCATCCTTAATCTCCACACTATCCACCGTATTAGCATTCTTCTCACCATAGAAGGGTACCAAGAAGATGCGTTTGCCCTCAAACTTCTCGTCGGGCACTACACCGTGAATTCTACATTCATTTGCATTCTTGGGCTGACAGCTATAAAACATTGTCATAGCTGTAGCTGCCATAAAACATAAAAGAATCTTTTTCATTGTTATCTAATTTTTACTTGTATTCGTTGATTGTCAAAAACATGCTTGTTGATCTCGCGAGCATCCACATTAACTTTACCCTCGGTAAAATCTATGCAGTTATACGAGTCCATCTCTTCAAGATAGTATTTACGTGGATTACGCTGAGGCAACAGGAATGGTTTTCCTGCACGTCCCTTATCATCGATAAAGGCGATATACGGCATGCTATACACACCATTTTCTCTACGACTAGAGAAAACAAACCAGTGACTGTTCAAACTCCAATTATGGAAACTCTCAGTATCATCACTATTCGCACCTGACAACGGATGTGTCTCGCCTGTCTGTAGGTTCATCAACCAAAGATCCGCCTCAGGATGGTTCACAGGGAAGTTACCGCAGTTGGTAACATTAAACATCAACCACTTGCCATCGTACGATGCACGTGGATAAGTAAAGCTCTTATCCCATTCACGGGCATTCAACAACGTATCCACATGGTCGCCATAGGTGCCTGTTTTAGCATCGAACGCGATTTTACACAAACTGTATTTCACCTTATCCCATTCTGCTGGTACACGGTATGGCTTGGCTGTACAATAGAACAAGGTCTTTCCATCAGCCGAGAAAGCAGGATAGGTTTCCCAATCGTCGGTCTGCAACAGTGGGCAAAGCACTAATTCGTTAGTACGGGTATCAAGCACCAGTACATTGCTAAAGGTGTCGTATACCTCAATACGCTGTCCAGTTCCGACAAAGAAGCTCTGGTGGATAGAGTTAGTTGAGAAAGCACAATAGTCTCCATCGGGATGCCAATAAGAATAACTGGTATTGGCCACGGTACTATCGGTTTTGGTTGTCAGATATGATTGTTTACCATCTTTGTATATCAAGGTTCCGCCATGTTCACCTCGAATCTGCATATTAAAGGTGTTTGGATTAGCATGGTTAGCCACATGGCAGTTCATACACTGACCAGGTAGCACACTCTCGGCCAAAATAGCCGACTCATCGAAACTATGTATGTCACGCTGATAGATACCAATGTCGCCCCCCACCTCATAACCTGGTGCGATACGGCGATAGGTAACACCATACTCATCAAGACGATGCTTACTGACAACCATTTTAAAGTCCTGATACTGCAGCCACTGGCCGTTCTTTTTCACACATACAGTAAACACCAGTTCGCCACCGGCGTTCTGTTCTGTCAGTTCATGCCAGTCGTCCATATTAAAATCAGCCCAGTCGCCGTTGGCATGCAGTTCACCACCCTTCGACCCTTTCACCACGACATCCATACAGTCGATATCCTCTTCTGCAAAATTAAAATCCATGGGAGCAATATTCGCAGGAATCGTTACCCCGATGTAGTCGGGATAAATAGCAGGCAACTTATTCACCAAGGTAGGGTTGGTGGGACTTTCACTGCACGACGAGCCTGCCATTGCTAACAGCCAGCAACAAACGGCCAACAGTTGATATCTGATATTAATGCGCTTCATCATTGTCTTCGTTTTTAGTTTTCTGGGCCATCATTCTTTTTACATATGCGGCATAAGGCGATCCTGGCACATTACCTTGCTTTTGAATACACATCATGGCATCCTGATAGCCGATAGGCATCTCGCGATAGCCACTGTATTTCTCAGCCATGGGCATATACTGTTGGAATCCTTGCATCTGACCTTCCAACAGCATCTGTCCCATAAAGTATTCCAGTGCCATCGTGTTCTGCGTATTATTCATAAATAGTAAACCGAACATCTTATACAGTTCCAGATGACTATACAGGAAATCGTTCTTATAACGCAACTGGCGCAGTTTGCCGTACACGGGGTGTGCATCAATGGCAGCCTCATCACCTAACAAAGCTTCGGCATTAACAGCCCATTCACGATAAAACATACTTTTTTTCAGTAAATCAAGATGTTTCTTGGCTGTTTTGTAATGCCCATTTACAATCATGCATTCGGCTATTCGCTTGGTACAACGCCCACTCATGCTACCATCCAGAATCGATTCCTGTGTATCAAAGAAATAACGCAAAGCCGAATTGACCATACCCAGTCGCCAAAAGGTCTCTGCCGATGGCAGCATCGAGGTTAAGTCGCGAATACGGGGCATAATGAGCGCATTCTCATCACTCTGATAAAAGTCGAACATCCTATCAGCCAACTGATGCTTTTGCGACAATGCCAGGTTGACACAAACCGAACTGAAAGCCGTCTTTACTTGATATTCTTTAGCACGCGTCACTATCTCATCCCAGCGTTCATGGCGCACCAGGTAATCCTGACGAATCAGTTCGTACATCTCTTTATCATAGCCTTTGCTGATGCCTAAGAAACACAAAGCGATAAAGACAGCCGCTTGCACAGGTAACAGCCACTTAGCCGAAAGGCATCGACGCTGCACTACCATCGTAAATACTGTTACCAGCGGAGTCAGCCACATTAGCGTTGGCATCATCATCGGCGTGCGATAATATTGGGCAGGCATCATGGTCATCTCTAAAGTCCACTGTGTGAGGCAGAAACGATAAGCCAGCAACTGCAAAGCCAACAGATATAAGGGCATTGGCCAGCTCTTCCATCCGTAACGGTGCATACGCAACAGCACATACACCCAAGCCAACGGCCCCGTCAACCAATATATAATAGGTATAAGAGCCGCCTCACACCATGCCTGCTTGCCCCATTTAACAGAATTCAGTCTGTGAGCGTCAACTGCTAATATCAGCGCCACCACATAGCCCAACTTGACACTAGGATCGCCCAACAGCCAGAGCACGAGTGCTGCAGGAATCCACCCAGTGGTACACCCCAGAGCCACGAAGAGCAGTGAGAGTAACAGGGCCCCCAGCCACTCTATATAATAGAATTGCACGATAAACTCGCCTATCCAACTGGCAAAGCCACCTGGTACACTGAGTCTATCTACAAAATAATCACTCGTCCACAGAAACAGTTGGTACTGCTCCTGATACGACATGGCGTGCGGGTATGCTATATACCAAAACAAGAATACGCCGATGCTGATTAGCACTGACAAGGCTATAGTTCCGTATTTAGTTATCGTTTTATTCATAAACGCTGCAAAAGTACCACAAAAATCTGACTTAACAAAGTTTTTATCTATTTTCTACCAACAAAAAAATATTATTTACTATCTTTGTACCCGAATTAAGCAATAAAGTATTACCAACCAGAAAACAAAGAAATGAAGAAAACATTGTATGCATCACTGGCAGCAATCATGCTTGCCATGCCAGCTAATTGTTTGGCAACCAAATTCCTTGGAGTTAAAGTTATCGACAAAGATTATCTGATGTTGCACTTCCGCGATGGCGAGGTGCATTATCGCGACAACGGCACAGGTCCCAGCGCCTATTTAGGTCACTCGTTTGCCGAAGGCGACGATACCCTATTGGTATTCGGCGAGCGTTTGAAAGCAGCCCAGGCACAGAACGCCGCTTTGTGGAAGATCAGCTCGTCCGACGACAAGACCTTTGCTACAGCGCAACCCTTAGCCGTTTGGCGTAAATCCAAGCCAATGAACACCGACAATACACTGACAAGCGAGTTAGACCATTGGCTGTTTTTGCAGATGCCTAAGGCCATGAAACAGGGCTGCACATACAAAGTTGCCATCCCCGCAGGCATAGGCTCCGACAAGACCGAGGCCTCTATCCGCTTCGACGTATGGAACAACCAATCCGAAGCCGTACACATTAATATTATAGGCTATTCGCCCTTAGAGACCATTCATGCTGCCGACCTTTACCAGTGGTTGGGCGATGGCGGACAGCGCGACTATAAGCAGCTGGAGGGCAAAGGCGTATGGCTTTACAATGTGAACACCAAGAAGAAACAGAAGGTGGGTACCGTCAAATTCTGGCAACCTGCCTCAGCAGCCGCCAAGGAGGCAGGTGGCAAAAGCCTCATCGGCACCGATGTGTGGAATATCGACTTCAGCGCCAACAAACCTGGTTGCTACCGATTGGTAGTAGAGGATGTAGGCTGTAGTATGGATTTCGAGGTAAAGAACGACATTTACTACGAGCCTTATCGCTACTCGGTTCGCGGTTATTACTATATGCGTTTGGGTGAGCCTATCAATACCGACAAGGTCTTCCCTGCCCCTCGCCAGCCACAGTTCATTCCCGAGACCGATCCTAAGGGATTTACCGTTTATAAGACCGACTTCCACCCATGGAGCCCAGGCTGGGCAGAACTGCACACCGACGTATGGGACGAGCCACACTTCAAACAACTCAAACAGTCAATCTTCTGGCAGCACCGTCTGCCGGGTAATCCGGTGAATACCGAGGTGAAAGGCGGGCACTCCGACGCCTTCGACTGGGACCGCCACCTGGCCCACGTCAGCAACATCTACGACATGCTGTTGCCTTATATCCTCTCGGGGGGACGTTTGAACGAAGATCAGTTAGGTATCCGCGAGAGTGGTAATGGTATCCCCGACCTGATTGACGAGGCCCGCAACGAGGTAGATTTCTTCCTCTCTATCCGCGATGGCGAGGCTTACTCACAGGGTGTCACCAACCCTTGTGCCGACTGGAGCGTGATGTTCCAGGCAGGCTGCACCACCATGGCAGCCTGGGCCAATGCCGCCAACTGCGCCATCATTGCCGAGGCCTTCAGATTGAACGGCAACGACAGCCTGAGCCAATACTATACTGCCGAGGCTATCAAGGCCTTCCGCTTTGCCTCAAAACAAGACCATCAGCAGCTCGACGACCTGCAGGATGTGGGCTCCATGCAGATGCGTGGTCGTGACTTCCGTCAGATGGCAGCTGCCTTCCTGTACAACCTGACTGGCGAAGAAGAGTGGGAAAAGATTTTTGCCGAAGAAAGCATGATAAAGAGCCCTCACTCATTGGTGTTCAGCAAGGGCAAGCACGGTTTCTTTGGGGTAGGTGTGATGCATGAGGAGAATAAGAAGTTGGTGCCTTTCTGCCAGTACTGGGCAGCAGCAGCCTATCTTACCTGTCCACAGCCCCGCCACTATGGCGAGCTTTACCAGAACCTGAAAGCCAGTATCAAAGCCCAGGCCGAGGCTTATAACTATGGTCACATGGCACAGCGCCCCAGTCGCCGTTCGGCCAACGACGACCGTTGGCAAACCTCACAGAACCTGCAATTGGTAATGCTGGCCCACTACATCGCCAACAAGGCAGAGCGCAAGCAGTTGGAGCACGCCATGTTCACCGAAGCCAGTTGGGCTTTAGGTCGCAATCCTGGTAATATTGTTGAGATGACAGGCCTTGGTCAGCGTCACATCACCGATGTCTATACCACCGGTCGCAACGATGGTGCCCCAGGCACCCATCCTGGTCAGACACCTTTCAACGGTACCGAGACTTGGTCGCCTGGTCATAATGGTGGCGATGCCCGTGTTATCCTGGCCTATTGCTATCCCGATTGGAACAATGGTGGTTGGCCCCGTCAGGAGTCGTACTTCAACCAGCGTTACTTCTGGGTAAACGGCGAGTTCACGCCTCGCGAAACCATGCGTGGCAAGATGGCCCTCCTGGCCTATCTCTACGCCATTCGTTAGAATCCATAAACATAAAAAAAAGAAACCGCCCCGCGAACTGATTACCAGTTGCGGGGCGGTTGATTGATTTATTGAGTTTTTTATTGCTCAACTTGTGATTTACTTCTTAGCTTTGAAGTTCCAGTATGTACCTTCTGACCAGCCACTGAATGCACCATTGTCAGGATAGGTGAGGATCATCTCAGAACCAGTAATTCTGTAAATCTGATAGTCAGTTACATAACGACCACCGGCATTAATCTCGAATGGGAAGAGAGTTGCACCCTCAGTAGTCTTAAATGTTCCCTTCTTCCAACCATCGGCTGTTGAGAGGTCGATCTCATAACTACCCGAGCGGATCATACTACCATTAGCATCATAGCACTTCACGGTACCATCTTCGTTCAGAACCATTGTAGCATCGTTATTCTCCTCACCAGTAGCGGCACCTGATACAGAATGGTTCAACTGACCTGTGAGCTCTGCAGCATCATCAACGCCCCACCAAACGAAATCGTTAAGGACATCGCCACGCCAGTTACCATCGGCACCGAAGTTACCCCAAACATGGCCACTAGAAGAAGAGTTACCCACATTCCAGGTCCAAGTCTTCTCGCCATAGTTAGTCATCATACCCGAAACGTCAGTATCGCTCTTAAAGTTCCAGTATGTTCCTTCCGACCAGCCACTGAATGCACCATTGTCAGGATAAACCAGAATCATCTGATCAGATGTCAGAGAGTAAATCCAATAATCAGTTACGTAACGGCCACCAGCATTAATCTCGAATGGGAACAGTGTTGCACCCTCTGAAGTATGAAGAATACCATACTTAAAGCCATCGTGGTTATCACCAGTCCAGCCTTTGATTTCATAACTACCAGAGCGAATCTCAGTACCGTTAGCATCGTAACACTTCACGAGACCATCCTCTGTAAATACCATCGAAGCGTCGTTGCTTTCCTCACCAGTAGCAGCACCTGTTACAGAATGGCCCAACTGATCTGTAAGATCTGCGGCATCGTCAACACCCCACCAAACAAAGTCGTTAAGAGCTTCACCACGCCAGCTACCATCGGCACCGAAGTTACCCCAAACATGGCCACTCGAAGTAGTGTTGCCCACATTCCACTTCCAAGTCTTCTTACCATAGGCATTCGAAGCAATCAGGCGAACCTCTGGCTTCAGCTCAGCAGCAACAGCTACAGTAAAATCCTTTGAAGCCACTACCTCATCACCATTACCATTGATATACTTGAAATATACTGTCTGATTAGGATCAGAACCACGAGCAGGCACAAAGTTGAACACACCACCAGCTGCGCCACTTGTGAGTTTGAACTCAGAGCCATCGGCCTTGATATAGTAGATATAAATACCCGAGGCATTGGGGATATTATACTTAATCCAGTTTCCATCAGCTGCTGGAGTAGTGCAAGCCTGATCGGCATACTGAGAGAACTCAGCACCATCAAGCAGGCTATTGCTGGTATAGCTGTCGATATCCAGTGTCTTGCTATCCTTAATAGGATCACAAGCTGTGAGCATGCCCAGCGCTACTGCGAACAATAATATTGATTTTTTCATATTGCTATTTCTCTAAATTCTTAAATCTTAATTCTTAATTAATCATATACTGGGCAACCTGACATATTAGCTCCAGAGGCACTTGAACCCCAACCAGCATTCTGCTTCAGGATTTCAGGATTGCCAATGATACTGATCTGTGCGGGAGGAATCATAATGAAGCCATCGGTATCGGCATAACGCTGAGCCCAGCTGCTACCGCCTACACCCTGACCATGGTGCATCTTTGTCCAGTGACCTGTATAGTTTACACGTGAGCCGTCCTGACGCTGCAGAGCAACAGCAGCCTCACAAGAGGCACCACCGCCTTTACCTGACCAACGACGCAGGTCGTTGAAACGGAGACCTTCGCCAGCCAGCTCGAAACGACGCTCATTCTTGATATTCTGCCAAGAATAGGTAGTAGCATCCAGACCAGCACGAGCACGTACCTTATTCATCTGGTCGGCAGTACCTGTAAGCTCAGAGTGCATCAGCATCACGTCGGCCAAACGGAGCAGCACGATATCCGAGAAGTGGTCACCCTGCATAGAGTTACCGTTGTTGTTGGCAGCAGATGTATTGTTCTTACGATAAACACCCCACCAGATATAAGCATCGTTATGATCATCCCAAGTAGAATTGGCACAAGTAATACCCATCCACTTCTTGTTGTAGTAACCAGCGTCCTCAGAGCAAGATGTTGTGAATACGAACTTGTCACACTCAGCCTGAGCATCGAGGATGGTAGCCTTCTTACGAGGGTCGGCATCGCTCCAGTCATCCCAAAGGTTTGCATTGATGGTACCCTGACCCCAACCCTGTCCGAATGGGAAGGTATTCAAGTCACCATTAGCTGTACCAGCACCATCATCATCGCAACGGAGAGAGCAATACAGTTCAACCTGGTTTACAAAACCCATACCGATAGTACCACTCCAAGAACCGGCATTCATATACTGAACCTGGAACATCTCCTCATCGTTACCGTTACCAGCCCATGACTTACCAGCAGCTTTCAGATCAGCAACAAATTTGTAGTCCTGAACAGTGTACTCATTGGTGTACTGCCAAAGCAAACGGAAGTCGTCAACCAACTTGTAACCACCATTATTGATTGCATCCTCAAGGAAGCTTACTACCTGAGCCTTGCTCAGAGAAGTGCCAGCACCCTCCTGCTCAAAGTCGAAAGTAACATCAGCAAGATTAGCAGTAGCCAACTCACCAGCCTTCTTATAGAAGCCCTCGTAGAACATATAAGCACGTGCCAGATAACCCTCGGCAGCACCCTTAGTAGCGTGACCGTCGCCACGAGTTGTAGCACCGTGACTCATCAGGTTAGCAGCCGAAGTAAAGTCAGCCAGGATATGTGGCATAATCACATCCTCTGCACTGACCTGAGGACATGGATCGGGAGCAGCTGAAGCCCAGTAAGCAGGGATATCGCCCCAGAACTGAACGCCCCAGAGGTAGAACAAACCACGCATAAAGTAAGCCTCACCAAGCAACTGGTTACGAGTAGTTTCCTGACCAGTCCAATCGAAAGCATCTACAGCATAGATAATGGCATTGGCACGAGCAATACCTACATAAGTATTGTGCCAAGCAGCATCGAACAGATCCTCCTTATTAGCCATCAAGTGACCGATAGCATGTGACTCTACGTCGCCGGTACCACCAGCACCATTAGCATCATCCGACATGATATAGCCAACAAACCAAGGCGTTTGAAGTGGATTTGTGCTGAACTGATTCATCACGCCATACAAGGCTGCGAGCTCCTTATTCAGGTCATCAGCTGAAGCAGGATAGTTAGAACTGTTAGCCTGCGTATAATTCTTGGAATCGAGGAAGTCTTCGCAAGAAGTAAGTCCTACGGCGAAGAGCATCGCGATTGCCATCAAATATATCTTTTTCATATTCTTATATTCCTTATTATATTATTAGAACTTAATGCTTGCACCAACGACGAATGTACGGGCTGAAGGATACAGACCTACGTCGATACCACGTGCCCAAGAGTCCTTACCACCTGATGAACCAACTTCTGGGTCAACACCTGTATAACCAGTGAAGGTGTAAAGGTTCTGAGCCTGTACATAGAGGCGGAGCTGGCTGAATGGAGAGTTCTTCCACAGCTTATTGAAGTTATAACCCAGGGTAATGTTCTGGATCTTGAAGTAATCGGCATTCTGCATATAGCGTGTAGATACCCACTGATCAGCAATCTGACCAACTGTCAGACGAGGATACTTGTTGCTGGTACCCTCACCGTGCCAACGATCGAATGCGTCAACAGTATAGCTGTTGTACTGGTTAGCCAGCAGAGCGGTACGATAGCACTGCATAACCTGCATACCGAATGCACCAGAACCCGTGATACCAAAGTCGAAGCCCTTCCACTCGCAACCCAGGCTAACACCAAGGGTTACATCGGGATGAGGATTACCAATCTCATGGCGGTCGTTATCATAGTCGATTACACCGTCGTTATCAAAGTCGTCCCAGATGGGGTCGCCAGGAACAGCACCATCAAGAACAGCCTTACCAGCAGCCTTAGCATCATCAATCTGCTGCTGATTCTGCCAGATGCCGCTATATGACATACCATAGAAGTAACCAATTGCATGACCCTCCTGAACGCGAGATACGTATGAAGAGTTCTCGAACAGAGCCTTGGTCTGACCATTAATCAAGCCCTGATCGTTAGCAATACGAGTCACCTTATTCTTATTGGTAGCAACATTTACGTTAGCATGGTAGCTGAAGTCCTTAGAAACCTGATCGCGCCAAGAGAGAGCAACCTCGAAACCAGTATTCTTCACATCACCACCATTAATCATGGCCGACTCTTCGTATCCCAGAACCTCGTTCATAGGAGCCTGAAGCAACCAGTCCTTAGTCTTCTTAACATACCAGTCGAAGTTCAAGCCAAGCTTACCACTGATGAAGCGGGCATCGAGACCTACGTTGATCTGCTCTGAAGTCTCCCATGTTACATCGGGGTTAGGAGCATTCTTTGCATAAGCACCTGTCTGATAGATATTGCTATCAACGGTATTGTTCATATCGCTTGAGAACTTGTAACCATAGTCAGCATAGTCAGTTGGCGAGAAGGCAATGTTTGAGAGATAGTAGAAGTTACTAATGTTACAGTTACCATTCTGACCCCAAGAAGCACGGAACTTCAAGAAATCCAACCAACCCTTAGTGCTCTCCATGAAATTCTCGTTGGTGATCACCCAACCAGCCGAGAATGAGGGGAAGTAACCCCAGCGTTTGCCACGGGCGAAGTTTGAAGAACCATCGGCACGGATAATGGCAGTAGCCATATACTTCTCATCGTAGTTCCAGTTCACACGTCCGAAGAACGAGGCGATGCTACCCTGCATGGGGTTGGCGTAACCACCATGACCAGTCATATACTGTGTCTCGTAGTTAGCAGGAATATTGTAATCCCAGCCGTTACGAACCAGCGAGTTCAGATTCTCCTCACTAACAGTAAAGCTCATATTCATACCAGTACTCCAGTTAGAGCGCTCGATTGACTGTCCAACGAGTACATCGATACTGTGCTTACCCAACTTTGGCAGAGCATACGAAAGTGTATTCTCCAAAGTAAAGCTGCTGCTCTCATACTCACCCATGTTCATACCATAGTTGGCACTTGAGCTGGTAGAGCTGGCACTGTAAGGCAGAGAGATGCTACGGTTGTTGCTGGCGCTGAAACCGGTATTGAACTGTCCGCGATACTTCAGGTTTTTAATTGGTTCGATAATCCAATAGAAAGTAGCACCCACGCCAAAGTCACGATTCTGATTGATAGAATTGAAACCGCCATTCAGGAAGTGGTTCAATGGGTTATTATAAATCATGGTGCTATAGCCAGCGCCATTATTCTTATATGAAGCCAGATTGCCATTAGCATCGTATGGATCAACCAGAGGCGATGCGATATAAGCAGCCTGCATGATGTTCCAGTAACCATTGCTCTCAGCCAAGTCGTGACTTCTGTGATACCAGTAGCTGACGTTCTCACCGATGGTAATCACTGAATGGTCCTTGGCCTTGAGCAGGATGTGCTCAGAGTTGATACGACCACCATAGCGCTTGTAGTCAGATGACAGATCAGCACCACCCATGATACCCTGGTTAGAACTGTAGTTCAAGCTCATAGAGAACTTTGAATTCTCAGAACCACCTGTCAGTGTGACAGCATGACTGAACTGCAAAGCATTCTTGTTCTCATACTCCTTGAACCAGTCGGTTCCATCCCAACCCTGGTTCACTCTGTCGAGAACCTGCTGAGGAACGAGACTTGACCAGTTGGTAGATGTTCCGTAAGTATTAAAGTTGGTTTCGTTGATCAGCTGCATATACTGGTTGGCATTCACGGTACCAGGCACTTTATAAGCATTCGACCAACCAACATAACCATCATACTGAACCTGAATCTTACCGGCTTTACCCTGCTTAGTTGTTACCAGGATTACACCGTTAGCAGCACGTGCACCATAGATGGCAGCCGAAGCAGCATCCTTCAGCACGTCGATGCTCTCGATATCATTTGGATTCAAACCATTCAAACCATCATCAGCAGTACCAGCGTTGATACCATCGATGATCAACAATGGCGAAGAAGTACCGATAGTACCGACACCACGAATGTTTACCTTGAATCCCTTACCAGGCTGAGAAGAACTCTGGGTAATCTGTACACCAGGAGTGCTTGACTGCATGGCTGTAAGTGCGTTGGTTGTATTCAGTTTGGCGATGTCCTCACCCTTAACCTGAACGGTAGCACCGGTAACCAGCTTTTTCTTCTGAGTACCGTAACCAACAACTACCACCTCATCAAGCTGAGCATTGTCTTCCTTCAGGGTGATGCTGAGGGTTGACTGGTTACCCACCTTAATTTCCTGTGTCTCATAACCGATGTACGAGATAACAAGTGTTGCACCAGGCGACACTGAGAGAGAGAAGTTTCCGTCGAAATCGGTAATAACGCCATTACCTGACTTACCTTTTTCAACTACGCTAGCTCCGATAACGGGGCCTGATGCATCGACTACAGTACCTGTAATCTTCTTCGTTGCCTGCTGGATTTCCTGAGGAGCTCCGGCGGCATAGGCATTTGAAGAGTAACCAAGACCTAAGCAGGCCATAGTACCCATCAGCAGCGCTGTCTTTCTAAAATTTCGATTCATACTTAAGTTTTAAACTATAGAAAATTGGTTTGTGATAATGTCTTAGTTGGATATATTTAGTAATACTCCTATTGAACGCAGGCCTAATATATAAATAGGTACGCGATGACTCAATAGTTAAGACGAATTGTTTCGGGTCATAATTTTCTTTATTTTAAGTTTTTATTGAGCTACAGTTTTAATCTGGATATACCAAATCGGTGGCAAATTTACGCAATTATTGAGATATTTCAATAATTTTACTTGCCAAATATTGATACTTTTTTGCCTAAAATGTGTTTGAAGCTATTAAAATACTAAAATTGAGCAAAAAAAGCATAATCCCACAAAAACATGAGCGCATCAAAAACTGGCGCTTTATTAAATAATGTAAAAACTACACTATAGAGAAAACCACAAAAATGCTTCAAATTGGGTGTCATTCACCTATTTTTGGCTCAAATGAAGTGAAAAAATTAACAAACATGATACTTTTACTGTTAAAAACACCCCGTGTAGAATTAACACTTATACACCTTTTGCGTTTTATTTCGCTCGAATTTAAAGCATTCTTCCGACAATTGAGCAAAAAAGTACCATTTTTTATCAATAGTTTTTGCAGTTGTTTCGATATTTTAGCATATCTTTGCACCCAAGATCAATCTTAAAATCAAATAAACTCTATTTCTATAATTAAATTACTAAATGTATGAACAAAACTATTAGAAAAACAGCGCTATTGGTGGGCGCATTCTCCCTTTGGGGATTGTGTTGTCCGCCTCACGCCTATGCCGCCGAAGCTCCTCAGGAGGTTCAGCAGGCAACGAAGAAGATTACAGGTACTGTAGTTGACGCTATGGGACCTGTTATCGGTGCCAGTGTTGTTGTGAAAGGAACCACGAACGGTGTTGCCACCGATTTCGACGGAAACTTCACGCTAAACGCCAGTCCGGGCCAGACACTGGTTGTCTCCTACATCGGCTATCTGTCCAAGGAGGTAAAGGTAACTGCCAACAAGACCAGTTATCAGATTACCATCGAGGAAGACAAGCAGATGCTTGAGGAGGTTGTGGTTATCGCTTATGGACAGCAAAAAAAGGTAACCATTACAGGTGCCGTCTCTGCAGTTGGTGGCGACGAACTGCTGAAAGCACCTGTGGCCAACGTGAGCAATGCCTTGCAAGGTAAGTTGCCAGGTATCTCGGTAGTACAACCTTCAGCCATGCCTGGTGCCGACGACCCAGTGATCCGTGTGCGTGGTACTGGTTCGCTGAACAGTGCCGACCCTCTGGTACTGGTGGATGGTGTAGAGCGTTCGTTCGGACAGCTCGACCCCAACGAAATCGAAGACATCTCGATTCTGAAAGATGCATCAGCTACAGCCGTATTCGGTGTGCGTGGTGCTAACGGTGTGATTCTTGTAACCACCAAGCGTGGTAGTACAGGAAAAGCTTCGGTATCGGTAACAGCAAGCACTGCCATTCAGCAGATTTCAAAATTCGTAGATTTCGCAGATTCTTATACCTATGGTAAGATGTGGAACTACACGGCTATCACCGATGCTCTCCCAATGAGCCAGTGGCCCGGAACGGTTAACATCACCGACTATACACCTTATGCCAATACCGGTATCCGTTTCAATCAGGACGTGATGGAGCACTTCCGCACCGGCGACATGCCTGTCACATTCCCCAATACCGATTGGATTAAGTATATGATGAAAGATGCCGCATGGCAGGAACAGGTGAACGTGAACGTGAAAGGCGGTACCGACAAGGTGAAATACTTCGTTTCGGCTGGTTTCTTGAATCAGAACTCACTCTTTAAGACTTTCTCAAAGAATGATGACGAAACCTTTAAATACAATCGTTTCAACTATCGTGCCAACCTGGATATCAACGTATCAAAGTACAGTCAGCTTGCACTGACCTTAGGCGGACGTGTACAGAACCGTACCACCATGGGTGGTGGCGAGGGATTCATCTTCCGCTATCTGCAGGGTGCAACACCTTATGCTGGTATCGGTGTTGACGACCAAGGCCGTCATATCGTAGCCGACAACAACATCGTTGGACCTTTCGACCGCGATGCACTGTCGAACTATTATGATTTAGGATATGTACGTGAGAGCACAAACGTTCTGAACCTTGACCTGCAGTATAAACTCGACATGAGTTTTATCACCCCTGGTCTTGACTTCAAAATCAAAGGTTCGTACAACACCGACTACACCGCTCGCAAGAACCGTCAGAACGGTTTCGGCACAGGTGTGCAGTACGTAGCCACCATCGTTGATGGTAAGGAGGTTCTCCGCAAAGAAAATATCACATGGACACTGCCTTACAGCGAAGCCAAGTGGGGCAACCGCAACTGGTATGCTGAGGCCAGTCTTAACTACGCCCGCAAGTTCGGTAAGCACAACGTAGGTGCATTGGTACTCTACAACCAGAGCAAGACCTATTATCCTTGGGATTCTGACGGCAGTTTGTATCAGTCGATTCCAAAGGGTTATGTAGGACTCGTTGGCCGTGTAACCTACGACTACGACACTCGCTACATGGTTGACTTCAACATCGGTTACAATGGTTCAGAGAACTTTGCCGAGGGTAAGCGCTACGGTGTATTCCCATCATTCTCACTGGGTTGGATTCCATCGAGCGAGAAGTTCTGGGAACCACTGAAGAAATACATCGGCTATCTGAAGCTCCGCGGTTCGTGGGGTAAGGTAGGTAACGATAACACCAACGGTGCCCGTTTCCTCTACCTGCCAGGTGCATGGCAGTTCTACGAGGGTTCGATGACTACCAACCCACAGAAACGCGGTGCCAACTTCGGTACCAGTGGTAACTGGCTGCAGGCTGTGAAAGAGCTGACTGCCGGTAACCCCAATGTCACCTGGGAGACTGCCACCAAGATCAACATCGGTGTGGATGCTGCCTTCATCAACGACCGTCTGAGTGTAAACCTCGACCTATTCTGGGAAGACCGTAAGGACATTCTCGTATCCAACGCCTCGCTGCTGCCAGCAGTAACCAGTCTGCCTGCCAGCTACGTCAACGAGGGACGTGTAAAGAACCATGGTTATGAGCTGACATTGAAGTGGGCCGACAAGATTGGCGACCTGCGCTACAGCATCAGCCCAAGCATTGCTTTTGCCCGCAACAAAGTGATCGACATGCTCGAAGTACCACCTATGTATGAGTATCTGAGTCGCACCGGTCTGCCCGTTGGACAGCGCTTCGGTTACGAACTCTTTGAGTTCTATCAGGAAGGTTCAGAAGCACGCTATAAGGAGAAGTACGGCACCGACATGCCCGACCAGAAGGTGGAACTGAAGTATGGTGATTGCGTATATGTTGACCTGAACGATGATGGTGTGATCGACCAGAACGACCAGAAGCCACTCGGCTACACCGACAACCCAGAAATCACCTGGAGTATCAACGGTAGTCTGAACTGGAAAGGATTCGACTTCTCTATGTTGTGGGTAGGTGCCAATAACGTGAGCCGCACACTGAACGGCTACTTCCGCGATCAGTTCGGTTCTACCAACACCTCGGCATTGGCACAGTGGGTGGCCGACAACTCTTGGACCGAGGACAATCGCAATGCCATCCTGCCACGTATCTCTTTCGAGAACCGTGTTCACAACAACCGCGATTCACGTGCCTGGGTCATCGACTCTAAATATGTGCGTCTGAAGAACTTAGAGTTAGGTTATACCATCAACAAACCTAAGTTCCTGCCACTGCTCAACTACGTGAGATTCTATGCATCAGGTCAGAACCTGCTGACATTCGCCGACTTTAAGGGTAACGACCCTGAGGCTCCTGGACAAGGTCTTGACTTTGGCGTACGCTATCCAATGACACGTGTGTATAATTTCGGCGTACAAGTAAACTTCTAAACCATAGTAATATTGAAGATTATGAAAAAGTTATTTAATTATATATTGGCTTTAGGAATGGCTACTGGTATCTTTTCGGCTTGTGTCGATGATATCAATGTAGGTAACGCCTTTCTGGAGAAATCTCCTGGTGTCGATGTGAACATCGATACTGTATTCTCCAAGGCCGAATACACCCGAAATTTCCTGTGGAGTGCCTACGGACAGATTTACTGCACTTACACATCAGGAAACATGATGAACGGTGCCCCCATCGACGTGCTTTCGGATTCTTATCACTGCTACGTTTCATGGGGCGGTCCCAAACAGAGCTACTATCCTGGCGGTTTGACCGAGGATGCTCAGGATACCGAGGATGGTAACTTCCAGGGAAAATTCTCTTATTCAACCAAGAGTGGTCTGGACAGCGATGCTGGTGGTCGCGTTTCAATCTATGAGACCGTACGCAAGTGCTGGCAGATTATCGAGAATATCGACCGTGTGCCCGACATGCAGGAAGCCGAGAAGAGCCGTCTGCGTGGTGAGGCCTATACCATTATGGCCAGCCGCTATTTCGACGCTTTCCGCAATTTCGGTGGTCTGTGCTTAGTAAAGAAGGCATACCCTGTTGGCGAGAACTTTACCGAAGGTCGTGCTACCGCCTTCCAGACCGTAGAGTTCATCGACTCACTGATACAGTGTGCTATCAACGAGCCTGGCTACATCTGGAATATTCCTGATGCCGACATCGGTCAGTGGTCAGGACGCCTGACACGTGCCTCAGCCCGTGCTCTGCGTGCCAAGGTGTGGATGTTTGCCGCTTCACCACTGTTCAACAACGACAAGCCTTATCTGACCTACGACAAGAAGCCTACCGGTTTTGAGAACGAGGAGCATATCTGGTTTGGCAAGAAAGATCCCTCACTGTGGAACCGCTGCTTGAAATATTGCGATGAGTTCTTTGCCGACAATGCAACTAACGGCAACTACTATCAGCTGATACAGCCTGCCACTCAGGATGAGGCCGGTTACCGCACAGCCTACCGCCGTGCTTACCGTTATCGTAACGATGCTACACACCACGAGAAACTGTTCGACGCACATCCCACACAGTTGATGTCAAGTTCGGTCAAGGACGGAAACGTAACCAACGGATGGGGCTGGGGATGGGCCGGTTTTGCCCTCGACTGCTATCGCCAGGGTGGTGCCGTTCCTACCAACGAGCTGATGGAATGCTTCGGCATGCAGGATGGTCGCGATTTCCCATATAGCGACATCTACGGTGCAGGTAAGAATCCTAATGGTGTTGATATCTTTGCCGACCGCGACCCACGCCTCTATGAGACGATGATGGTTCCCCGCCAGTCGCTGCCAGCCGGTTTCGACTATGCCGGTTTCAAGTATATCGACTCTTGGGAAGGTGGTGCCATGTACTACGACAAGTCTAACTTCGGTGATGCCGAAGGCGACGATGGTGCTTCACGCTACAGAAAGTTCAAATGGATGCTCGACTATACCAGCGGCAGAATGGACGACGAGTATATCGGTGTTTCATACATCCGCTTGGCAGAAATGTACCTGATTCGTGCCGAAGCCAAGGCAGAAACAGGCGACCTGCAAGGTGCACTCGACGATTTGCACATTGTTCGTAGCCGTGTTGGTCTGGGCCGTCTGGAGAAGATGAATCCAGAACTGAACCTGACTTCGAACAAGGAGAATCTGATTAACGAAATCCTCCGTGAGCGTAACTGTGAGATTGGTGCCGAGTGTGGCGACCGTCTGTATGATATGGTACGTCGTATGCGCCAGGATCTCTTCACCAAACCTCTTCACGAGATCAGAGTTTATCGCCTTGATGCTAACGGCAACCGTCTGACTAGTGGCGACCAGCGCTGGGTAGAGGGAACACCTTGGCCAAAGTTCGAATACGAGAAGATTCAGATTGTAAACGGTGCTCGCCGCTGGTGGGATCCCGGTTACTGGACCAACAAGTGGTATCTCGACCCCGTATCTCGTATCGAGATTCAGAAAGGATATGGACTTACTCAGAATCCTGGATGGTAAATTCTAATTTAATAATTAAGAGTTAAGAGTTATGAAACTAAAGAACATATTTATATATACCTTGGCGGGGCTCTGCGCTGCACCAGTGGCAGTTAATGCACAGGTGACACTGAGCGACAAGACATCGCAAAAGGTGGATTTAGGCTATGGTGTACAGCAGTCGGAGTTTCTGACTACTGCGGCAGCTACTACCATTACAGCCGAAGAACTGCGCCGCACATCAGCCATCAGTCTGGCCGACGCCCTTTATGGTAAGCTACTTGGACTGAATGCATTCCAGAACACAGGTTTCAAAGGTGAGGAAGGCCGTGGTGCTACATTCAACATCCGCGGTATTCAGACTACTGCCAAGAACGGAACTCAGATGTATCGTGACGGTCAGATGCAGGATATTCCTGGCGAAGCCGGTATTCTGATTCTGGTAGATGGCATCGAACGTCCTATCGATCGCCTGACAGTAGAAGAAGTAGAGAGTGTGACCGTACTGAAGGATGCCGCAGCTGTGGCCCTCTATGGTCACGAAGGTGTCAACGGTGTTTTGTTGGTAAAGACCAAGCACGGCACCAAGGACGGCAAGTATCACTTCAAGGCCGGTCTTTCGCACAAGATCCAGTTCGATCCTCAGAGTGCCGACATGGTTAGTGCCTACGACTATGCAAACGCCCTGAACCGCGCTCGTTTGAACGATGGTGGCACTGCCGCCTATTCGGATGCAGAGCTGCAGAAGTTCAAGGACGGCAGCGACCCGTTTGTTTATCCTAACGTGAACTGGAAGGACGAAACTTTCAAGAAGACCGCTCACGAGTCGAACGCCTACCTGTCGTTTTTCGGTGGTACCGACAAGGTGCAGTATTACACACAGCTCGACTATACCGACGGTCGCGGACTCTATAAGAATCCTGATCAAGGTGACTTTAATTCACAACTGAAGTATTCAAAGGCCAATATACGTGCCAATGTCGATTTCGAGGTGAGCAGCACCACTCGTGTCAGTGCCAACCTGTTGGGTATCCTGATGGAGACCAACGGTGTGCCCGATGTGAATTCAAACGATGCCTGGTGGCATCTGTACAAAGTGCCCGCACTGGCATTCCCCATCCGCACCGCAGGTGGTGTTTGGGGTGGTAGTCAGACTTTCGGCGACTATAACCTGCTGGCCAAGACCCAGGGACGTGGTTTCATGAAAACCCACCAGCGCCAGATTTGGGCAAACATGACGTTAGAACAGGATCTCGACTTCATCACGAAAGGTCTGAAGTTCTATGTTGGAGCCTCTTACGACAACTCTTCGAACACCATCGAAACCCGCTCAAAGGGTTACCAGTATGGTTGGAACTACTATTCAGGTGGTGCCATGCAGGAAACAGTGATGGGTACCGTGGAGGACAAGCTGGTGTTCAACCACTGGGTTGACTCACAGTGGCGCATCGCGACCTTCAATGCTGGCTTCAGATATGCCACCCAGCTGAACAATGGTGATAACTTGTCAGCCAATGCCAACTACAATATGAAGAGCGAGATTCGCGATAATCGTAGCAATACCTGGTACCGTGCCAACTGGCAACTGGCCATGCACTACGACCATGCCAACCGCTTGATGGCCGATGTCGTACTGGCAGCCAACGGTTCTAACCGCAGCTATCCTGCCAAGTGGGCCTTCTCACCTACCCTCGGTTTGGGTTATATCTTTGCTAACAACCCAGAGAGCAGCTTCCTTAACTACGGTAAGGTACGCCTTTCGGGTGGTATCCAGCACAGCGACTATGTGCCACAGCCAGGTCTTTGGCAGGCAGCATGGGACAGCTCGCACGGACAGTTCTGGTATGGAACAAACTTCGCCAGCTCTTGGGGTGCATTCCTTACTCAGTTCCCAACCGACGACTTCGTTCAGGAGACAGCCTACAAGGCTAACATCGGTACCGATCTGAGAATTGCCAACGCACTTGATGTCACACTCGATGTGTTCTATCAGCAGCGTCGTAACATCCTGGTTAGCGCCAGCTCACTCAACTCAGCAGTAGTAGGTATCCAGTCATCTTACGATGACAAGGGCCGCATTGCCAGCTACGGTATGGAACTGGGACTGCGCTATGCCAAGACCTTCAGCAACGGACTCAACATCAATGCAGGCGCATCGTTCTCAACAGTCAAGAACGAGGTGCTGCAGTGGATTGAGACACCGGCTTATCCAAACTTGTCGCGTGTAAACGGTCCTGCCGATGATGAGCGTGGCCTCATCGCCCTCGGCTTCTTCCAGAGCCAGGAGGAGATCGACAACAGCCCCGTTCAGCAGTTTGGACAGGTAAAGGTGGGTGACATTAAATATAAAGATGTGAATGGTGACAACGTCATCAACGAGAACGACTTTGTAGCTCAGGATTACGGCAATGCCTTCCCAGCACTCAACTACGCCTTTACACTTGGTGCAGAGTACAAGGGCTTTGGTATCAACGCCACCTTCCAGGGTGCAGGTCATCAGGTTAAGAACCTTCGCTATGTTGACGGTGTTTGGGGTGCACTCTCCGATAACCGCAACCTCTCTCAGGAGTATTACAACAACTGTTTCGACGTTGCTGGAGCCAATGCCAAGTATCCACGCCTTTCGACAGAGAACGTGGCCAACAACGCCCAGAACTCTACCATCTGGTATCGCAACGTCAACTGGCTGAAGCTGCGCGACTGCGAGGTGTACTACAAGTTGCCCGCCTGCGTGGTTGAACCACTGAAGATTACATGTGCCCGTCTGTTTGTCCAGGGACAGAACCTGCTGTCGTTCGACAATATCGCAGCCATGGATGCCGAGAATCTGAACACAGGCTACCCTGTGATGAAGAGTGTTAATATTGGTCTTTCAGTACAATTCTAAGAACTGACATATGAAACGTATAAATTATTTCTTGCTTAGCGCTTTTCTGTGTGGCTTCCTGACTTCTTGTGCGGATCTTTCCTACACAGAAGAGACAAACCGCAACGAGGAGTGGACTTACACCTATTTTGCGAATGGCATCAAGAACCTGGTGTTCGATGTCTATGCGCAGGTATATAATAATGAGTTTGACTCTAATAGTGCCTACTTCCTGGCCAGTGCTACCGACGAGGCCCAGTATGCACTCGAGACAGGCGCCGTAAACAACTATGTAAATGGCGGATGGAGCCCAGCCAATCCTTACGACAGGACCTGGACAAAAGCCTATACAGCCATCGCCGATGTGAACATGTATCTGGAGAAGATAGATGAAACCGACATTTCCGACTGGCAGTATAACAGCGACTATCCCAAATGGGTAGCTCAGATGGAACTGTTCCCTTATGAGTTGCGTTTCCTCAGAGCCTACTTCTATTTTGAGTTGTTCAAGACCTATGGCGATGTGCCTCTGGTAACCACGACGCTTACTAATGCACAGGCCAATAACATCAAGCGTACGCCTGCCGATGAGATTGTGAAGTTTATCGTGGATGAGTGCGATGCGGTTGCACCCTATCTGCCAGAATCCTACACCACCGAGGTCGAGGCAGAGATTGGCCGTGCCACCCGCATAGCTGCATTCGCCCTGAAAGCACGCACCCTGCTTTACGCTGCATCACCTCTGCACAACCCCAATGGCGACAAGACCAAATGGGCCAAGGCAGCCGAGGCTTGTAAGTACATCCTCGACAATGCTTCGGCATGGGGCTTGAAGCTCAGCACCTACAACACGTTGTGGGGACACGATGCCTTCTTCAATACCGAACTCATCTTCGGTATCGGACGTGGCGACGACAATGCTTTCGAGATGGCTAACTATCCTATCGGTGTAGAGAACGGCTCATCGGGCAACTGTCCTACACAGAGTCTGGTCGATCAGTATGAGTATCAGAACAATGGTGAGACTTTTGCTCAGCGTCATCCTGGCAACATCAATCTCAGCGAAGAGGATCCATACGAAGGACTTGATCCACGCTTTGCACTTACAGTTGTAAAGAATGGCGATGAATGGCCTAGCAATGGTGCTCAGAAGAAAACCATCGAGACCTTTATCGGAGGTTTCAATGCAGCTCCTAAGTATGGTGCCACACCAACAGGTTACTATCTGAAGAAGTACGTCGATGGCTCTTGCGTTACCACAGCTGATAACCAGACACGTCGCCGTCACACTTGGATTGTATTCCGTTTGGGTGAGTTCTATCTCGACTTTGCCGAGGCAGCCTTCAATGCCACAGGCAGTGCCAACGATAAGACCTTCGGCATTAGTGCTAATGATGCCATCAACGTGCTGCGTACACGTGCCGACATCAACATGCCAAAGTTCAAGGAGGATGGCGACGCTTGGGTAGAACGCTATGAGCGCGAGCGCCTGGTAGAGCTGGCATTCGAGAACCATCGTTTCTGGGATGTACGCCGCTGGAAGAAGGGTGCACAGTACTTTAAGACCATTCAGGTGGCTACCATCGACAGCAATCTGAATCTAACCCGCTCAACTGTTACCCGCCAGTGGGACGACAAGTATTATTTCTATCCCATCCCACAGTCGGAACTGAAGAAGAATCCTAACCTGACTCAGAATCCTGGATGGTAATTCTTTGAAGTATTGAATCATAGAAAAATAGAAAATTATGAAACATATAATCAATTATATAGGCGCGCTGCTTGCTGTGGTTCTAATCGGTGCCACATTCACAGCCTGCGCTGAAGACGACGATAATGGTTCGGCCAACTTGGGACTGGGCATCAAAGTATTCTTCCCAACCAAGGTAGTTACCAACCAGCCGATGACCATCAATGGTTCTGGTTTCGATGGCGTCACCGAAATTGAGTTCCCTGGTGGTATAAAGACTTCCAACTTCGAGATTGTCAGCAACGGCATGATCAGAGTTGATGCCCCTGCCGGCCTCCCTGCCGATGGCGGTAAGATTATTGTGCGCACAGCCGATGACGAGGCAGAGTCGCGTTTGCCTTTGACACTGGGTCACACCAATGTTAGTGGTTTCTCGAAACAAGAGGGCGAAAAAGCCACAGGTGGCGAGTTGATTACCATCTATGGTTCCGACCTGGAGTTTATCAACAGCGTAGAGCTGCTTGATGCCGAAGGAAATCCACAGTTGGTTGACCAAAAAGACTTTTATCGCAAAGGCACCAGCAATGTGATCTTCCGCGTTCCACAGACAAACATCTTTAAAGGGAAGTTCGTTGGAATCATCCACACCTACGACGGTCAGAGCTTCAACATGCCAGAGTTGGCTTACGAGCCAGGTGCAACAGAGGGACACTGGGAGACTGTGAAGACTGTTATCTGGACCAACAACGATCCCGATGCTAACGGTGCTGTTAGCTGGAATGGCACTTACCGTTTCACATTTGACGGCAACGATGCTAACAGCGAATGTATCACCACATTCCCTGCTGACGTATGGGAGAAGATTAAATCAGAGAAATTCTTCATCCGCTACAAAGCTGCCGACCCAACATCTTATCAGATTCGCGTCACCACTGGTTGGTGGGGCACTCAGTGGCTGGGCAAAGATAATGATGTCGCTCCTTGGAGCATGCCTGACCGCATTATCGACAATGGCGACGGTACATTCTCTCTTGCTATCGACTTTGCAGAAGATCCAGCAATTCTTGAAACTATCGACGAGCAGCATCTGCTCTTCACTGGTGCAGGATTCACACCTTTGGAAATCTACTTCGAAGAAGAAGTCTGGGTTGGTGGAGCAGAAGATGTAGAAGTAAAAGTGCCCATTTGGACCAACATCGATCCCGATGCTAACGGTGCTGTTAGCTGGAATGGCACTTACCGTTTCACATTTGACGGCAATGACGCCAACAACGAGTGTATCACAACATTTGCAAATGACATCTGGAATAGGATAAAAACAGAGAAGTTCTACCTACGCTACAAGGTAGCCGACCCAACATCTTATCAGATTCGCGTTACCACTGGTTGGTGGGGCACTCAGTGGCTGGGCAAAGATAATGATGTTGCTCCTTGGAGCATGCCTGACCGCATTATCGACAATGGTGACGGTACATTCACTATTGCTATTGACTTTGCAGAAGATCCAGCAATTCTTGAAACTATCGACGAGCAGCATCTGCTCTTCACTGGTGCAGGATTTACACCTTTGGAAATCTACTTTATTGATATCATCAAAGGAGGAGGTAGCCCGAAGGAAGTGGTATTCTGGGAAAGCGATGGTTCTGCAGGTGCTGTCAGTTGGAACGGAACTTATCGCTTCGCTCTCGATGGCAACGATGGAAACAATGAGTGTATTGCAACTTTCCCTGCTGATATCTGGAACAAGATCAAGACCGGTACTTTCTATATGCAATATACAGCTGCCGACCCAACATCTTATCAGATTCGCGTCACCACTGGTTGGTGGGGCGCTCAGTGGATGGGCAAAGATAATGATATCGCTCCTTGGAACATGCCAGAGCGTATCATCGACAATGGAGACGGCACCTTCTATATAGAAGTAAACTTCGGTGACGATCCTATTGTAGCCGACCTTGATGTACAGCATCTACTATTCACAGGTGCGGGATTCACACCACTGAAACTCTATTTCAAAGAATAGTAACAGCTCATTATAGATGAAAGAAGAGCACCCGTTGTGATGACGGGTGCTCTTTTTCATGACCTGTTTTTGCAAATCATAATGTTTTTTTGTCGTCAGTTCAGAATAGCCACCTCATTCATTTGCTGATTCAAAATTATTATGTAATTTTGCAGCAATAAAACGACATCAACAATCTTAATATGAACAAAAAATTTACTACGGCATTCATCTTCATGGCATCGCTGTTTAGTTTGCAGATTCAAGCACAAGAGTTTGAAACTGCGACAGAAGCTGTTAAGAACATGGGCGTGGGCTGGAACTTAGGCAACACCCTTGAGGCCAACAGTCAGACCTACCACGATTTTACCAAGGATAACTACTGGGGACAGCAGGGACTGGAATCAGAAACCTGTTGGGGCCAGAGCAAAGCCAAGCCCGAGCTCATCAAGATGATGAAGGATGCCGGTTTTGGTGCCATCCGTGTACCTGTGACCTGGTATAACCACATGGATAAAGACGGCAAGGTGAATGCCGAATGGATGAAACGCGTCCACGAGGTGGTGGACTATGTCATCAACCAAGGCCTGTACTGCATCGTCAACGTGCACCACGATACTGGAGCCGACAGCGACAGTTTTAAGTCGTGGATCAAAGCCGACGAAGCGAACTACACCCAGAACAAAGCCAGATACGAGAACCTGTGGCAACAGATAGCCGAGGAGTTTAAGGACTACGACGAGCACCTGCTGTTTGAGAGTTACAACGAAATGCTCGACAAGTTGAGCTCATGGTGCTTTGCCTCGTTTGCTTCGACCAACAAATACGACGCAGCAGTAGCCAAGTCGGCCTACAATGCCATCAACAGCTATGCCCAGAGCTTTGTGACCACTGTTCGCAACACAGGCGGTAACAATGCCACCCGCAATCTGGTGGTCAACACCTACGCTGCTTGTTGTGGCAGCGGCACTTGGAACGATCACCTGAAAGAGCCCTTATCGCAGTTGACCATCCCCACCGACCCGGTAGCCAACCATCTGATGGTTCAGGTTCACGACTATCCCAACATCGCCAATGGCATTGCCAATGTCAAGAAAGAGATTGACGACATGATGGCTGCTTGGAACACGCATATCCTCTCGAAAGGCATACCCATGATTCTGGGCGAATGGGGTACAGCCAATGTGGATGAAGGCGACGGCAAGACCGACTATGATGTACGCAGAGATGTGATGTTTGAGTTTGTTGACTATATGATTGCCAAATGCAAGGAGAACAATGTGGCCACCTTCTATTGGATGGGCTTATCCGACGGTGCCTACCGTTCGCTACCCGCTTTTAACCAGCCTGACCTGGCCGAGCGCATTGCCAAAGCCTATCATGGTAGCGACTTTGCTGGCACCTACCCTACCGAGAACGATTTCAATATCAGCTATCTCGTAGAGTACGAGAAAGATTGGGCTGAGCTGTTTCTCTATGGCAATTACAACAGTGTATCGGCACTGAAACTCACTGAATACAAGGGGCTTCGCATAGAAATGGACGATAACTATGGCAGCAAACTACAGGTAAAAGTTTATGGCGATGCTACAGGTTCAAGTTTCAAGGAAGCCTACTATACCCTGTCGGCCAACTCGAAAACAACCACTGTTAACTTCGAAAACGCCAAGACAGGTTCCACCGTATCACGCATCACCCTGCAAACCAACGTCGGTGCCACTAAAGCCAAAATCAACCAAGTGGCACTTATCAAAAGCGACAACTCAGAGGTTAAACTGAGTCCTACCACCGCCTGGGGCTGCACGCTTAGCACAGAATCAACACCAGTTAGCGGCATACACGAGTTGCACTACACTCCCCAAACCGACAACCGCATCTACAACCTGCAGGGGCAGCAGATAGCTAAGCCACAAAGGGGCATCTACATCCAGAACGGAAAGAAATTTATAGCCAAATAACCTTTAACAATGAAACGCTTATTATTAATAATGTGTGCTGCATGGGGATTACACGCCGCAGCACAGATTCAGACAAACGCAGGTGTACAGTACCTGCAGTGTATGCAAAAAGATATGTCGACAGACTTCTACGACCTGTCGAACACGTACTTTTTTGCTGATTCTTTGGTAAGTTTCGATGCTGCCAAAGGCGAAGGACAGGTACAGTGGAAGCGATACCGTATGAGTCCACGACAGGCTTTTAACCTGAATGGCTACTGGCCTGTACGTATGCAGATGCTGGACTTCCCCGACGCGGCTTACGAGAACGACCCGAACCTGAAGATTAAGATTGAGTTTATCTCGCCCAGAACTGCACGTATCCGCATGTTTACTTCGCCAGTGGAGCCAAAGAGCACAGACCAAGAGGATATCATGTTCTGCGATGGGTTTAAAGCCAAGGGCGTTGGAGCGATGTGGGAAACATCGCAGACTGGCGATGCTATTAGCTACAAATCGCAGTATGGCAGCATAGAGATAAAAAAATATCCTTGGCGACTGGTGATTAAGGATGCTCACGGTAAGGTGCTGACACAGACGCGCCACATCATCGATAACGATTCGTCACAGGTAAAACTGCAGCCTTTTTCGTTTATCAAACGAGGCAGCGACAACAGCCGAAGCATCAACCCCGTACTGACACTCGCCCCTGGCGAACGTATCTATGGTTGCGGTGAGTCGTTCACCTCGCTGAACAAGGTGGGACAAAAGGTACACCTGAGCGTGACCGACCCACAGGGACCTGAGACCGACGGACAGTATAAGCCCGTGCCCTTCTTCTTTTCAAATCGAGGCTACGGTATCTTTATGCACACCTCTGCACCAGTCACCTGCGACTTCGGGGCATCATATATCGGCGCCGACCGTCTGTTTATGGCCGATGAGCAGATGGATTTCTTCGTTTTCTTCGGCGAGCCCAAGGATATCCTTTACGAGTATACCGAGATTACAGGCAAGTCGCCACTGCCTCCGCTGTGGAGTTTTGGCACTTGGATGAGTCGTATCACTTACTTCTCGCAAGAAGAGGGTTTGGAGATAGCCCGTCAACTGCGAGCCAACCGCATCCCTGCCGATGTGATACATTTTGATACGGGATGGTTTGGTACCGATTGGCAGTGCGACTACCAGTTTGCCAAAGATCGTTTTAAGGATCCGGAAAAGATGCTGAAGCAGTTAGCAAAGGACGGTTTCCACACCTGCTTGTGGCAGCTCCCCTACTTCACACCCAAGAACCGATTCTTTAACGAGATTATCGACAAGGGCTTGAACGTTAAGAACGCTACAGGCGGTATGCCTGTTGAGGATGCCATTCTGGATTTCTCAAACCCCGAAACCGTCAACTGGTATCAGCAAAAGATAGAAGGACTGATGAAACAGGGTGTTTCAACTATCAAGTGCGACTTTGGCGAAGCTGCGCCTTACAATGGTTTCTATCATAGCGGCAAGGGCGGACTGTATGAGCACAACCTCTATCCGCTACGCTACAACAAGGCACTTTGGGAGGTTGTAGAGCGCAATCATCCTAACGAAGGTATTATCTGGGCCCGCTCAGCTTGGGCTGGCAGTCAGCGTTATGCCCTGCACTGGGGTGGCGATGCCGCTACCACCAACACTGGCATGCTTGGCGACTTGCGAGGTGGACTGAGTTTTGGACTGAGTGGTTTCTCGTTCTGGAGTCATGATATGGGCGGTTTCGTCACAGCATCGCCCGAGGATATCTATCGTCGTTGGCTGCCATTCGGATTCCTGAGTAGTCACACCCGTGCCCATGGTGCCCCTCCCACAGAGCCTTGGCTCATCTCCGAATCGTTTACCGATGCTTTCCGTGCTTGTGCCGAAATGAAGTATAAGCTGATGCCATATGTTTGGGAACAGGCCAAGGAGTGTTCACAGCTCGGACTGCCGATGGTGCGTGCCCTACTGGTAGAGTTCCCTCACGATCAGGGTGCCTGGTATGTAGAAGATGAGTATATGTTCGGCTCAAAGATGCTGGTGGCTCCACTGTTGGAGAGTGGCAACAGTCGCAATGTGTACCTGCCTAAAGGCAAGTGGATTGACTATCAGACAGGTAAGGTTTATGAGGGCGGCTACCAGACCATCGAAGCTGGCGAGATACCTTGTATCATCCTGGTAAAAGACGGCAGCGTGATACCACACGCCCCACTGGCCCAGCGCACCGACCAGATTAACTGGAATGCGATAGAGAACAAGGAGTATAAAGCCAATTAATCATTAACGGATACGGTGCTTGGCAATAACCTCACCGTCGTACGAGTTGATGCTGATTCTGACCGAGTCGGCATCAATTCTATTTGTAGGGATACTGAGATATACCTTGGTAGAGTAATACTCAGGCACGTTACCTTGGTCGTGATACAGAATAAGATGACGTATCTGCTTGCTATCAGCATGTTTAACCAGTGTATCGCTGATAATCGCTAAGCTCTGAGCGGCGGTAGAATCATCGGTAACACCCGTCTTCAGTTGCAGACTCAGGTTCAGATACTTTCCCGTTTTACTCATCCAGGTGCTCTCAAACTTCACAGGATCGGTCAACAGCGGCTTATCAAAATCCGAAAGCAAGGCGATGTTGGCACATGGCACCTGTCCCATCGAAACCACCTCGGCCTGATTATCCACCTTATTATAATATAGCATACAGCGATAGGTGGTATCAGCCTTGCTGACCCACTTGGCAGTATAAGGTGCTGTGAGCGACAATTCGTCGCCATCATCGGTAACAATCTTTGTTACCTGCTGGTTGCTGTTCACCACAGCCTCAGCAAAGTCGCCTCGCAACAAAGAGTACTTCCCCTCGCCCTTATCGTAAACATCCTGAGAGCACGACGAGATGATAGTTGACAGTTGACAGTTGACAGTTATGATTACTATCAGTCTAAAAAGTTTCTTCATTGGGCAGCCATTAAGTTTCGCACTGGGTTGGCATACATCGTCAGCATGCGCTCACGTAGGAACGCCTCGTCCTTATTGGGCAGATTGATCTTGGCCATCTGACCAGCTAAGTACTGATTGAAACGCTTCACGTCGGCATCGGTATAATGGGCGGCATTGGCCTGATTGCCATTCAACTCGTCAAGGGCGATGTAGTTGCAGGGGTAAAGTTCGTAGCCACGATGTATCTCGCGGTCCATACGCTCGGCCAGAGCCTTAAACCACTCTGTCTTAGGCAACTCCGAGAGGTCGTCGATCCAGGTATTGATAGGGGCTGCAGGACGATAAACCACACGTCCCTTATAGCCGAAGATACCTGTCTTCATATTGTCGAGATCGTCCTGACGTGATTTCTTGAAGGCAGGATTATCACGTTTCTGCTGGAACTCCTGCGCCTTCAGATAGTCGCAAGGGTCAAACTCATAGCTGATGGTGAGCGGTACGATGTTCAGTTCCTTCAGATCGCCCCCCATGGCCAGCATCTTCAACACAGCATCCTGGGTATGGTCGCTCGAATCCTTGGCTCTACCCTCGCGCTGGGCAATCCAGATATTCTCCTTTTTCTGGGTTACGGCATAGTGGATATAACGACTCATGAGCTGCGAGGCTGCCAACGTTTCGCGCAGCGATAAGCCACGACGCACGGTAAAGGCCTTGTTCATACGCACCAGTCGTTTTATCCAAGGATAGATAAGCAGATTATCGCCAATACCTATCTCAACGGTAGTGGGATAACCTGCTTCAACCAGCTTTACATCCAAGAATGCCGAATCGAGCACGATATCGCGATGATTCGACACAAATGTGTATCGCTGACTCTTATCGTAAGCTGCAATCGAAGAATCCTGGAACGAGCACCCGTCGGTATGCTTGCGGATGATGTAGTTAACCACCGGTTTCATGAAACGCTTCTGGAAATCGAGTGGTGTTTTGATACCAGTAAATGCCAGGCGCAACAAGGCGTTACGCATCGATTTAGGCAACCAAGGGGTAAAACCCTTCAGTATCATCTGGAACTGTCTGTCGTTGAGCAAGTCGTCGAACGCCTGCTTCATCTCTCCCGCCTCGTAAGGTCGGATCTCGTCGAACTCTTCTCTCATATATTAATCAAACTGATTCTCAACAATCTCTGTCAGCACATCGGTCATCGACAGACCTGCTGCACGTACCTGCTGAGGGATAAAGCTGGTAGCTGTCATACCTGGTGTGGTATTAACCTCGAGCATCGAGATGCTACCCTCCTTCGAGATGATAAAGTCGATACGGATGATACCATTACAATGCAGGATATCATAGATATGCGAGGTAATCTGACGTACGCGCTCTGTTACATCCTCGGGCAAACGGGCTGGAGTAATCTCCTGTACCTGTCCGTTGTACTTGGCATCGTAATCAAAGAACTCGTTGCTGGTAACCACCTCGGTGGCAGGCAGAACAACAGCCTTCTCCTTGGTCTTATAAACACCGATAGAGATCTCGGTACCTTCGAGGTAGCTCTCAACCATAATCTCAGGACTCTCCAACATGGCCTTGCGGATGGCAGGAGCCAGCATATCCTTCTCCTTCACCTTCGATACACCGAACGATGAACCATCGGCAGCAGGCTTTACAAAGCATGGCATACCGATACGCTCCTCAATCTCGTCGTCGCTTACCAACTCCTCGTAGCCCTTGCGAATCAGCAGCGAATCGGCCACCTTTACACCGTAGCCGCGCAGATACTGGTTCAGCACGAACTTATCAAAAGTCATAGCCTCAACCAGTACGCCGCTGGTGCTGTAAGGCAAACCAATCAGATCGAAATAGCCCTGCAACAGACCGTTTTCGCCTGGAGTACCATGAATGGTAATATAAGCGTAATCAAAGATCTTGGCCTCGCCGTTTTCCATGAACGAGAAATCGTTACGATCGATCTTAGCTGTAGTGCCATCGGGCAACTCTACATGCCAGTCCTGACCCTTGATGTCAACAATATACACATTGTAGCGCTCCTTATCAAAAAATGAATAAAGTCCCTGTGCCGAGCGCAGAGAAACGTCGTGTTCTGATGAGTCGCCACCACATACGATGGCAATCGTTCTCTTTAAGTTCTTCATTGTATCTTATGTTTTTACTTCTTATTCTTTTGCCTTTATATACTTTCTCCACTTATCAATCAGAGCCGCCATATCAGCGGGCCACTCCGATGTAAAGTCCATCTGCTTTCCCGTGGTGGGGTGTACAAAACCTAAGGTCTTAGCATGCAGCACCTGACGCGGACAGAGCTTAAAGCAGTTCTGGATATAAGCCTTGTAGCTGGCAGTGCGCTCGCCACGCAGCAGTTCGGTACCGCCATAGCGCTCATCGGCAAACAGCGGGTGTCCGATATGTTTCATGTGAGCACGTATCTGATGGGTACGACCTGTTTCGAGGATACACTCCACCAGTGTTACATAGCCATAACGTTCCATCACCTTGTAATGGGTTACGGCTGGTTTTCCTATCTCTGAATCGGGTGGGAACACCTCCATACGCAGACGGTCCTTGGGATCGCGACCGATATTTCCTTCGATACGACCTTCGTCCTCCACAAAGTTTCCCCACACCAAGGCATTATAACTGCGGTGAGTGGTTTTGTTAAAGAACTGTTTTCCTAATGATGTCTTGGCATCGGGTGTTTTGGCTACTACCAACAGGCCACTGGTATCCTTATCGATTCGATGCACCAAACCCACCTCTGGGTCGTTAGGATCGTAGCTGGCCAAATCCTTCAGATGCCAGGCTATTGCATTTACCAAGGTGCCGTTAAAGTTTCCACATCCAGGGTGAACCACCATGCCGGCAGGCTTGTTAATCACCATCAGGTCGGCATCCTCGTAAACCACTTCTAATGGGATATCTTCGGGTTCAATTGTGGTATCATAATGCGGACGATCGAGCATCAATGTGATGATATCGCCCGGGCGTACCTTATAGTTACTTTTTACAGGCTTTTCGTTTACATGTATAAAACCTGCATCGGCAGCCTGCTGGATACGGTTACGACTGGAGTGTGGCTGATGTTCAACCAGGTACTTATCAATACGTATAGGCACCTGTCCTTTATCAACCTCCATACGAAAGTGTTCGTACAGCAAGTCTTCTTGCTCCTGCTCTTCGATATCGATGGTTTCGTTTGTCATTCTGTTACCTCCTCAAAATCATCCACTTCGCCGTTACCGCTCTGCATCATAGCATCGTCGCCGCCAATCACGTTCAGCTCCTCATCGGCCCCATACTGTCCGCTACCTACCAGCAGTGTCAGGGGCTGTTCGATGGATATACGTTCGCCTGTAGAAACCTTACGACCATTGCACGACACACCATAAACCCAATCCTTCTCGCCTGTTACATACTGTGGCGGAAGAACTTTAAATCCCAATGATATCAGCTTAGCCTCGGCCTCGCGGTAGCTGCAGTTATCCACTACATCGGGGATAGCCACCGATGGCGAGTTCGACGAGTTGATGGTTACATAAATGGTATGCCCCGACTTAACGGTCAGTCCAGCACCAGGGCTCTGCGTCAATACGCAATCGGCAGGCAAGCGTTTGTTGTAACCCGAATCGGTTACCACAATCTCCAGTCCGCACTCTTCCATCATTTCGCGAGCCTTAGTGATGCGCATACCCTCGATATTCGGCACTCTGATACTTTCGCCATGGTGGGTGTACCAGTCAAGTCCGTAGTTCACACCTACAACCAGCAGGATGACCACGAGTGCCATCGCTATCAGGTTCCAAAACAGGAACTTACTACAGAACTTGCCGAAGAATTCTTTTGTTCTCATCTTTCTTTTGCGAATTTTGTGCAAAAGTACATAAAAAAACAGAAAGAAGCAAAGATTTCACTCTACTTCTTTCTATTTTAACTCATTTTCTAAGTTCCTCTCGGATTACTTTCCGTGATTCTCGTCAGAAACTGTCAACTTCTTGCGGCCCTTAGCGCGACGAGCAGCCAGTACTCGACGACCGTTCTTGGTGGCCATTCTCTCACGGAAGCCGTGCTTGTTTACGCGACGGCGATTGTGTGGCTGAAATGTTCTCTTCATTGTGATATACTTATTTAATTTTGTTATTTATTTACCGATTTGGGGTGCAAAAGTACTCATTTCTTTTGAATTACGCAAATTTTATACGATTTTTAGCTAAACTTTTTATGTTTTTTTCCAAAAAAGCAGTACCTTTGCACCCGAAAACGATATAAAAGTAATATTTTAAAGGTTTATGATTAATTCACAGGACATTAAAAAGGGCACCGCCATTCGCATGGACGGTGGCATCTGGGTGTGCATCGATTTCCAGCACCGCAAGCCAGGTAAGGGTAACACCATCATGATTATCAAAGTTAAGAACGTTTCAGACGGTCGCGTACTGGAGCGTCGCTTCAACATCGGTGAGAAGCTCGAGGATGTAATCATCGAGCGTCGTCCTTACCAGTATCTCTATGAGGACCAGTCTGGTCGTATCTTCATGAATCAGGAGACATTCGAGCAGATCCCCATCGACAACGAGCTCGTAATCGGTCATGAGTACATGAAGGAGAGCGACATCGTGGAGGTTGTTTCTGACACTACCGATGGTACTATCCTTTACGCTGAGATGCCAGTTAAGACCGTTCTCCGCGTTACTCACTCTGAGCCTGGTGTTAAGGGCGACACTGCTACCAACACTCTGAAGCCTGCTACTCTGGAGACTGGTGTTGAGATTCGTGTTCCTCTGTTCATCAACGAGGGCGACCTGATTCAGGTTGACACTCGCGACGGTTCTTACCTGCAGCGTGTAAAGGAATAATGAGATACTCGATCATCGTTCCCGTCTACAATCGTCCCGACGAGGTAGACGAACTGTTACAGAGCCTCTGTGAACAAACCGTTAAGGATTTTGAGGTTCTGATAATAGAGGACGGATCAGTAAAACCATGCAAGGATGTTTGCGATAAATACGCAAGCATCCTTGATTTGCATTATTACGCCAAGGAGAACAGCGGCCCCGGTCAGAGTCGCAACTATGGTGCCGAACGTGCTAACGGTGAGTATGTTATCATCTTAGACAGCGATGTGGTACTGCCCGCAAGCTATCTTCAAGCAGTCGAGGATGAGCTCAAACAGAACCCATGCGAAGCTTTCGGAGGTCCCGACGCCACGCACCCATCATTCACCCCGATACAAAAGGCCATCAGCTATTCGATGACATCCTTTTTTACCACAGGTGGTATCCGCGGTGGAAAGGCTAAGCTTGATAAGTTCTATCCCCGTTCGTTCAACATGGGCATCCGTCGCGATGTGTATCTTCAGTTGGGCGGCTTTACCAAGATGCGTTTTGGCGAGGATATCGACTTCTCATACCGTATCGTCGAGGCAGGTTATATGCCACGTCTCTTCCCTGAGGCCTGGGTGTGGCACAAGCGCCGCACCGATTTCCGCAAGTTCTTCCGTCAGGTGTACAACAGCGGTATCGCCCGCATCAATCTCGAAAAGCGCCATCCCGGCACTATGAAGTTAGTACATCTATTGCCAACAGTTTTTACACTGGGCGTCATCGGTTTGCTGCTCATCACACTCTTCTGGCCACTCTCGTGCGTTCCTATTATATTATATAGTCTGTTGCTCTGCATCGACTCAAGCATCAAGAACAAGAGCTTGTGGGTAGGATTGCTCAGCATCCCCGCCGCCTTTGTACAGCTGATGGGCTATGGCTTCGGCTTCATCGAGTCGTGGTGGAAACGCTGCGTACTGAAGCAAGACGAATTTACCGCTTTCGAAAAGAATTTCTACAAATGAACGAGAAACTGAACATTAATCAGTGGGCCGAAGAGGATCGTCCTCGCGAAAAGATGGCTACGCAGGGTGCCGAGGCACTGAGCAGCGCAGAGCTATTGGCCATACTGATTGGTTCGGGTTCAACCAAAGAGAGCGCCGTAGATTTAATGAAGCGCATCCTGGCCGACTGCAACAACAGTCTGAACACCTTAGGCAAGAAATCCATTCACGACCTGTGCCAGTATAATGGCGTGGGCGAGGCCAAGGCCATCACCATCCTGGCAGCCTGCGAACTGGGCAAGCGCCGACAGATGGAAACACCCGAGGAGCGTCCCGATTTAGGCACAGCCACTCGTATCTACAACCACATGCACCCAGTGATGCAGGATTTGGACGTAGAGGAGTTCTGGGTACTGCTGCTTAACCAGCAATACCGACTCATCAAGAAACTGCGTATTGCCCGTGGCGGCATTACCGCAACAACAGTAGATATACGCCTCATCATCCGCGAGGCAGTACTCTGCAACGCCACACAGCTGGTGGCATGTCACAACCACCCATCGGGTGGCATCACACCCAGCAAACAGGATGATGAGTTAACCATCAGCATCATGAATGCCTGCAAGCTGATGGACATCCACTTTGCCGATCACGTCATCGTTACCGATGGCCACTACTACAGCTACCACGAACAAGGAAAATGCTAAGATTGATATTCCAACAAAGAATTACGGGTTATCCTTCGTTGGAATATGATCAACCCTCTCCAAACGGAAACCATAGCCCTTCTTCTTTTTAGTAGGAGGAGTATCCGTGGACTTTGATGAACGCTTACGAGTCGACTTATTTCGGTTCACAGCTTTCGACTGCGGATTTTGCTGAGGCGTAACCTTCGGCTTTTCCGGCTCTGGTTCTGGCACAGAAACCTCAACTGGCTCAGGTTTAGGTTCCTCAACTATCGCTGGTTCTTCAACAGGTTCTGTAACCTCTTGTTCTGTTTCTGGTTCAGCAATAGTCTCAGGTTCTGCGACTGGTTCTGATTCCACTATTGTACTATCAGCAACAGCTTTTACCTGATGACCATCGTCATCAATTCCCATGCATGTACCGAGTCCCCAAAGTAAGGCAATGATGACGACAATACCAACAACCAGTATCAAGCATCCACGTTTTAGAAATTTTCCAAGTCCACCGAACAGTGAAACGATGCCTGTACCCAGTGAGATTATTCCAGAGAGTCTTGGGAAAAACCTTGTAAGACTTGGCAATAGGGCGTTAAGTCCCGACAGGGCACTACTGTTCCCAGCCTTATGCTTCGAGGTTCCACCTTTAGCTTTTTGTCTACGCTTCGGCTGATAGTTAGGATTGGGTTCAAAGTTGCTTTCCACCCAGAAACCCTGACCATTTTTATTCTCTTCCATATAGAATCCTTTGTTTATACGTTTACTTTGCAATCTCCCAACTCTTAGCTGTAGTTATCCGCTTCATGCAGGCACCCATATCGTCAGCGAATTGGTAGAAACTATAGTTCATACTACGGAAAGCTCGCTGTATCTGGTCGATAGAGACCGTCGATCCAGCCTTGAACATATCCTCAACCATCTCCACTGCCTCACGCATATGCTGCGGAATCATGCTTGTACCGTTGACTTTATAACGGGCAATATCATAGGGCTTGACGAAGTTGTTGAACTCTTTGGCCATCTGGCGCAGACCTTCCATATACTCGTTTACGGCCTCGCTCTGCACGAGCAGTCGTTCTGCTTCGTTGGTGATGGTTTCTGCCTCCTGTAGCAACTTCTCTGCCGATTGAAAACGGTCATAACCCTTGAAGGTCATGGCATCACCCACCTTGGTTGGGTTAGTGAGTGCCTCACCATGACGACTCTTATCTGCAAGTTTCTCCCAATCGATGCCGAAACTCTCATTATCATGCAATACGTCTTGGATGACAGTCTGATCCTTACCCTTGGCATACCTGCCATATACCTCAGCAGACGATGCAGACGAATCCGCAATCACATTCGATTTCGACGTGAAACGTCGAGTCGTCTCGTAGAAGTTGCGGTTATAGACTTCTACCACCTCTTCATGGGGCAGATAATGCGTCACATTGTTCTCGTCAACGAAATAATAAGTAATGTCACGGTCCATCGTAATGGTTTTGCCACTAGCCAGCATGTCAGCTTTCGACGATGTGGCATTCATCACCTGTATCTTTCTGCCAGGATACTTCTTCGACAACTCCGCAATACTCTTGGCATCAGTAATCTCATAGATATTCTTCAAGGTGCCGTTCAATTCCTTGCGGACAACATCGTACTTCGAGCTGGCATTCTTCAACATATACATGGCTTGCTTATCGCCTTGTACCTCCAGAATCAGACGGTTCTTCAGAGCTACATTCGTCCATTCACCATTTTGTTCCGCCATCTCAATGGCAGCTCTCAGGTTCTTCACCTTCTCAGCAGCATTGGCACGTCCTGTCGCCATCGCTTTGTCGAGGTTCAAATCACCTGGCAAACGTGGCGCATTCTTGGCAGCATTCAGACGCATCTCCGCTACCGAAGAAGCACGACGCGTAGCCTCCAGGCTCTTCTCCGCCGACTCACGCAACAGCCAACCCTTTAAGGTGTTGTACGGCTTTTCGAAGCCCTTCTTGGCATTCTGTATAGCCTCACGCATACCTTGACGGGTAAGGTTCTTGGCCTTTATCGTGCTGGCGGCGCCAGTGGCACCCAGCACCATGAATGCACCGTTCTTGATGCCTATCCAGAACATCTTGAGCATGCTGTCGCCGTTCTTGTCGTAAACATACTCACGAATCTCTTCGGCAAAATCAACGGGCATAAAGATAAGTTCTGAGAGGCCCCAAGAGCCGACACCAGCAACAATACGTCCAATAAAACCAATGTCTTTCTCCACCTGTTTTATGGCTTCGAACCACCACTCCAACTCATCCTTAATGCCTAACTCTGGTGGCAGTTCCTCGTCCACGCCACCGATGTCACCCATGACCAAACGGGCATACGTGCTTCGGATACGATTAACGTTGCGCTTATCATAACCATAGGTAGCATCATAGCCTTCAATCTGCATTTCGGTATATTTCACCAACGGGAACATGCGGTTCAATTGTCCTGTCTGGACGACTGACTCGATGATATGCATCAAGCGGTCGTAGGTATGTTGGTCTTCCTTCATGAAGGCCTCGGCACTATTCATATCCAGGACTTCACGACGAGGCTGCGATGCCAGACGTATAGCATGAGTACAAGTGTAGATCTTTGGCTCTGGATTGTTCGGACCCTGATATTCCACCTTAATAATACACTCGGCATCAATACGGTTAGGCGCATCGAGCACACCCTTCAAACTACGAATGAGGCAGAGGCGTCCCTCGTCGCATCGGTCGGTCAGTGCTTCCATCTGCAGCCCCAACTTATCCACAAACTCCTGTTTCGACTCGTCCTTAGCCTTCACGGTAAATCCATCCTTGCGCAATGGAATAGGAGAAATCTTCAGCAGGGTGTTGCGAGAGATATCATAATCATAAAGCGTAAGAATAGCCTGATTCTCCTGCGACATATACTGCTTGCCACCAGCCTTGATACGTAGTTCCGGACGGGTGCGATGTTTCATCGGATCATACTTTGTGATGTAACAACCTATCTCACCCTTGTCCTTAAACTCCACCGCCAGGCCCATGTAAAAGCGCAGCACAGGCAATGTACCTTCAAGCTTGGTGCCACGATCGTTCTTTGCCTCCACATGAAGCGTATAGGTGAGGTACTGACCTGGGATGCCCTCATCCTTTGCAGGATCTTTCACATTATCGAGAATACGCGCAAAATGATGTTTTTTCTGGTCATCCCAATAAACATCTACGCCATAGTCTCCTTCGTTTCCTTCACTATCTGTGATGTAGGCTGTTACGCCATTCTCACCCTCAAAGCCAGGAACGAGGAAAGGCAGTTCCAAAACAGACTCATACTGAGCGGGGATGGTCAGATTCTCCTGTCCGAACTGTATTTCGCCTTTTTCAATGCGGAAGTGAACACGGTTGGTATAAGTACCCCTATCAACAGAAAGGCGGAACTTCACGACGCCCTCTTCGGGCGGATTATCATCCTGTGGGGCCGAAACGAAACACGAACGCCAACCATTTACCATACCATCGTCCTCCACTTCAAGGTAATTATCAGCAGAAGTAATCTCGATTTGTCGGGTCAGATTCTCATCCACCCATTCGCCTCCCTTGGCAGGATGACGCACGATACAAGCACTAACGCGCTGTGCAACATCGCCACTTATCAATGTACCATCGAAGTCTTTGTAGAACTTCATCTCCAACTGGTCAGGTTCTTCTTCGTCATCATCTTCCTCGTCGTCATCATTGTCATCCGAGTTGTCCTCGTCTTGTTGGTCTTTAGCGTTTGCTTTCCGTCTCTTTCTGAGTTTATTGATAAGATGAGTCAGGTAACCGATGATACCAGCACCGACGGCAATAGGAATGGCTGTTCCCCACGGTCCTTTTTGATCAGGCGCATCCGTATCATCCTCTGCACTGGCTGTTATATCGCCTTCGCTGACTTTTACTTCTTCAACTTCTCCAGAAATATAAAGATACTGACCGCTTAGTGCACCATCATATTCGCCCCACTTGTATTCTATTACATCTGGGTTATGATAATCTGCAAGGGTTGTACCTGTAAGAGGCTTACGCGTCAGCTTATCCCATTTCAGTCCAATATTAACAGAACCATTACTGGTGAAGCCTGCATTGATAAAAAAGCGGATAATACCAGCAGTTTCGAACCAAGGTTCCTGACTGGCAGACAACACATAGTCTTTTGTTGCTTTATATCCAGTCTCAGTGCCATCAATTTTTACGGCTATATCAAAATGAAGGTTTGTAGGGCTAACCGTCACATTGCCGACGGGCAAGAGTGCGAAATGAGGAGAGCCACCATAAGTTGCGCGTTCCACCTTACACTTTCCTTTAACCGTGATGGCCGGGAGTTTAGCTGTATACACCTCATAATTGGTCTTTCTGGTAACTGTCTGGGCAGGAATGGTTATAATGAATTCATCATTCGTTGCCCAGAAATGAGCTTTCCCAGAAAAGCCTCCCCATCCCTCTCCGTCATTCACGTTGAACTCCTTCAGTTTGAAGTCCATATCAATCAGGGCTTTCTTTGAGTCGCCACTAGCCCATGCACCTAAGGGCATCAGGAGTGCCAATGCCGTCAGCAGGGTTTTGAGATATCTCCTAATTTGAGTCATAGCATAACGGTATTATTCGGTTGCTTTATACATTTTCCATTGACTATGGGGCAATACCAAGAAGAAACCCTGCGTCTGGGTATTCTGTGGTCCCATCTCTCCATGCAATCCCACTTTCTTTGAACCTTGGGAAATCTGTGCAGGAGTGGCAATGGAGAATTTCAGGACGCCTTTTGTCTCAGCATTCAACTTCTTAACCATATTCTCTGCCTGCGTCCTTGTAACTTTTGCAGCCTTCGTGACACTGGTACCAGCAGAATGAGCCTTCGAGCCAGTGGCAGCCCAGTATTCATTATAAGTAACGGGGGTAGTAGTGATAGCATATTGAGTGCCAACAGGTCTCATACGAACAATCAGATTATACAGTGTTTTCTCACGCTGCTCTTCAGACATACCTTGAGCATTCACTGCTGTAACAATAGCAACAAGTGCTAATAATGTAATAACTAACTTTTTCATAATATTTATAGTTTTATTTGTTAATATCAATCACGTGGTCTTACAATCCAGACTGGTTTCTCTGTAGTTTTCAGACTATCAGTTGCCGTTCTGGTAGAATATCTCCAACTATCATACCCCCAATGATAACCTGTGTAATTTGGACGACTAACATTATAAAGGTTGAATGCAACTTTATTCCCATGATCATAGATGTAACCTGAGAATCTGTTGTCGTCCAAGCGATAATCGCTAATCTGAATAGAGGTCCCTTCCTCGATGAATTTTACATAGATATCACCGAAATCTACTCTCCAGTCAATATGATTGGCCACATAATCCCACGGAGCATCGCTATAGTAATCTACCCAATAGCCAGATCCACTCGAATATGCATACGGGTCTTTCAAAAAGGTAACCTCCGTATAAGTGGCATCATAGTATCTTCCATCCCACTCCGACGATATATACATGTCACCTTTCCATGTTCCCTCAAGAGTTCTGGCAATTTCTTCATCATCGCATGAGGTGAGTGAGACCGCCATCAGTCCCAGCATTGCCATCAATAATCGATTAAACTGTTTCTTCATATCTTTATAGTTTTTGGTTTGTTATTCACTTGTCTGGCTCAACGGGTGGCTGATTCATGCCATTATGATCGTAGTAAAGCACAGTACCGCAGAGATCGCAATAGTTCTCGCCTGCAACCCCTTTATTATGGCAACATGCACAATCCAACTCATCACCAACTGCAGCTTTTGCATTATTCTTACGGTGAACCGCCGGCACTGCCAAGGCTTTAGACAAGAAATACCACGCAAGCCACACTACCCAGAACGAGCAGAGAATCATACATATCTTCTCATACACACCTTCGTCATAATTATCTATCATATAAATGACGCTCAGAACGATTACTGCTGTGATGATGCTTCCGATGATGTATTTAAACAGGAAACGAACAAACGTAAAATGGAATGGACCCAGACCTACATGGGGCGAGATACGCTTGTTGACGGGGTAGCTAAACTTACTGTGTTTGGCGGTTCCATTATATCGTGCACCACAATGCGGGCAGAATTTCTTCCCTAAATGAACACGCTTCCCGCAGTGCCAACAGAACATATTTCCATAACCGATGTATTTATGCATAATAACTAGGTTTGTTTATTTCGCAAATATAGGGAAAAAGTCTGACTGCGTTACTTACAAAAATCGTAAAAAGACTATCAATTCTTGCATTGTAAGTCGTTTTAGCCCCATCATTATTGCTTTTCTTGGATATTAGCGGTAAATTTGCGGAATAACTATAGGATTCACGATATGAATAAGATTTTTTGTTTTGCAACTGTTCTGCTAATGGCTTGCGGTCCTACCCCATCCCAGCAGATAACTAACGATGCCGCTAATATCGAAGAGGATGCCGTTAAACATCTTCATGCAGTATTAAATAGTGCCAAGGGACACATGATGAGCGCCACAGAACTGGCTCATCAAGACGGCTATCAAAACAATAGTGTTTTTGTTGTCAATATCCCTACCACGGATGCTGACGAACTTCCATTGTTTGACACACCTTACATCGATGATGCAACAGGCAGCACTATCGTCTTCCATCAAGATACTATCAAGGGAGACACCATCTGCCCCATTGGCACAGCCGACCTTCGGACAGTTATACATGATTGGGAGCAGCAAGCACCAGATACAACAATAAATTATCGTGTGCATGCTCGAGGTAATGGCCTTTACACCTTTTATAATATCAAGCACAAAGGTTGCCATTGCCTGAATCACGACAAGCATCCCGATGGATTCCCAGAGTATGCAGAATGCATCGTCTGGATAAAGCCAGGCAGCAAGGAGCTCCTCATTACCTGGGGCTACAAACGCTCAGAGAAAACCTATCATACAAAATAAGAACTAAAAACACCTAAGACTATGCTTAAAACAATATTCCAGAGACACCTAATAGTTATTATAGCCCTTTTCTTTATTTCTGCTGCTATGGCTCAAGAAAAGGCTCATTGGGAACTGATAGATGTTGAGGTTCAGACTCCTCCGGCAAAATATGAGTCAAGAGGATCGATGAGCCCTGACAATAATGTCGAGGTAACTTATCGTCTTAGCCGCGGTTCCATCTACATCCAGAAAAAAGTTGTTGAAAGATGTTTATCAAATTATAGAGACGACCCTGTCAAGCAAAAAAAATGGACTTTAGCACACGACCATAAAGGTGAGACCGCTACAGGACAGTTCATCATCAGTGGACTTCCAGAAAACATCTATGCTGATAAAGAGGTCGTCTTAAGAGTTTCTTTTACAGCCAACACCAGCTGCCCTCATGGAGATTTATTTGGTATCATAGCACAAATCACAGCTATTGACGGCCTCAACAAAGCAAGCGTTAGAGGAAGTTCCAAAATACTTCCAACTTGTAATCAAGAAAAAAACGGGAATATTTCCGTAAGAGATTATACGAATGCTATTTTGCGAAAATCTGGTGATTATGGAGAATGGAATGTACCATTTAATATACCTGGCGCACGTATGGATGGAGATCAGACATACCGATATATAGGAATCGCTCTAGCAAGATCTTCTTGGGTTTCACAGCCCGAAACACCAATTGTATATTTCAAATACAAGTTCATAAAAGGTGAGAAAGCAAAGAACAATGACACCCCTACTGATGAAGACGACACGCCAGAATATATTCCACCCTATGAGGAAGATAACGATGCTTCTGACGAGGAAGGTATCTGGAAGTATATCATACCGCCATTTGTTGCAGGTGGTCTGGTAGGCTGGTGGAGAAACCGCAAAAAGAAAAAGAAGCAGCAGAAGGATGATGATCCTGAACCAGAACCCGAAGAGGAGGAAAAGGAAGAGGAGGAAGATGATGAACCCGATCAGCTGCAGATGCAGGTATATAAAAACTTTGGCGATACACTACTTGTTGGTGATAAAGGTCAGCAGGTAAATGCCCTTATTGTCCGCAAGCCAAAGAAGGGTCCTGAATATGTGGATGAGAATCTGACTCGCCAGATTCAGATTATGAGCGGAGACGAATATCTGCACGTAGAGATGGGCGATATAGAAAACGGTTGGAAGACTGCCTACGTATGGGCACCGGAAGCAGAGAACCCACCTCAAGAGGGAATCGTGAAGTTCGTGTTGGCCAACGAAGGTGCCAGCTATACCAACCGCCTGCACTTTAAGGTAACCAAGGGTGAAATCATCTTTTTCCAAGAGAACCTTACGCTACCGGCATGCTTCGGCCCTGAAGCAAGATTACCATTCTTAGTTAATGGCATTGAAAAAGAGAAAGCCAAGATAACTGCAGCTATCCTTGACATAGAGAATAAACCTACCAACGACTACCGCATAGATGTGAAATGGGACGAAAAGAAACAATATTATTTAGCAAACATTAACGACCAACTTCAGGATAAAGAAAAAGACAAAGGTGTGCCTGGTACTTATGCTACATATGCTATCGAGATTGTTGCAGATAATCAGGACGGGGTTATTATTAAAGGATACCTGCCACTATACCGTTACTACATGGGCTTGGTATTGGATATTAATCCCAATGTTGCTTGCTATTTGGAGGAGCAGGATCCCATGCGCCACGAACTGCAGCTTCCAAAGGTAAATCGTGATGGCAAGGAATGCAGGCCAGCAGAGAACCGATGCACATTGAAGCTGTATGACTGGGATGATGAAACCAACGAACTGCTGGTTATTGATCCACGACCTGAGAATATTATTTGGAATGTACGCGATGACGAGGGACTGCTAAAAATCGAACTTGATGAAGGTATGGACTTAGATAATTCTGTGGCAGAGCGCCGTCAACGTCTTATCGAATACCAGAAGATGCTGGACGCTTTGGGCTTGCAGCTCCAGCCACGATACAATGAAACTGTTGGTCTGTACTATATGCTCTACTGTCGTACAGGTGTGCTAAATGCGCCCAACCGCTTCGATGTGGAGTTTGAGATTAGTGCATCCTACCAACCCAAAGACCCCAAGAAACCGAAGATACAAAAATTCAAGCGTGTTGTTCACCTACTATCTCAGCCAAAGCGCGAGTTCGCGAGCTACGAAGCAAGAGTGGAAGCAGTGAAACGTGAACGCAAGATAGAAGATGAACTGCGACAATTGGAGGATGATATCTATATGGCAGGATTAAATGATCGCCTGGCTCCCTTGTTGTTCTTCATTCGCCTGCAAATTGAATTCTATAAAGAAGAGTACGGTTTCTACGAACGCAATATCAAGGCCATTTACACCACATACCAGCACGTTATGGAAGGCGTTGGACAGGAGGCAATAGAGCGTGCTGAGGCCTGTGACGACCTGGAGCAGATGACATACGAATGGTTGGAGAGTGCTCACCAAACGATAGAAGACATGCCCCTTGCAGTACGCATTGGCATAGGTTTCGCAACACTGGGCAGTTCAGAGGCTGCTTTCATGTGTATTGAGGTTCCATACAGCATGAAGAAATATGTTGATGCGGGTGGAAATAGTGTTTACGAGATGTTTAAAGTTGGTGTTACGCCAGTAGTCAAAGCTTATCTTTTCGAGAACACCTTTAAAGCTGCAGCTTCCGCAGTCAAAATATTCGGAGGTGGAGCCATTAAAGGCGCAAAAGGTTTAGGGAAAATGGCATGGAATGGCACTATGTCGAGAAAAGCAGTAACGGAGTTTGGTACGCAACTTGGCAAAGGCATGTTAAACGAAGTGAGCACAGGACTGAAGGCTTGGACAAAAACACAGTTTGGCTGGCAGGTAGGCATGGCAGAAAAGGCTGCAAGGAAATCGGCATTAAGCCTGCTAGAAGAAGGTAAGCAAATAGCTAAGGGGAGCCGCTTCAATGCTGCTGAATTATATGGCAAGAATCGTGCTACCCGCAATATACAAGACCTGATGGCGGCAGTAGAGCTATACGACAGTTGTCCTTCGGTTGAGAATTTCCTGTTGCGTAACAGGATGATTAAAGCATGTCAGGGTGACAAGCGCACCATGTTTATGCTCAAGAATACAGAGCAGCTACTTGCCAATCAAAATAATAAGGCGATAGGCAATCTGCTTATCAACAATACGCGAATGCAATTCAACAAGACACTAAAAGGAGTCTACTCACAAGCCGGTAAAGAGTCTATCAAAGAACTGGCTAAAGAAACGGGTATTAACCCCGCCATGATCAGAATCAAGAATGCCACGTCATCGAACATCGACGACCTACTGTCAGGAAAGACCGTAACTTTCGACAACGACATCACATTCTATTATATAGACAAAAATGGCGTAACGAGGTATTTCGATCAAAAGCTGACGGAAAGAATATACAACGCGAAATTCCGCGAGGCGTTAAATGCCATAACACTACCTAAGAATGCCGCTGGTATAGGCATCAAACCTACAGCTGCACAACTTTTGAAAACTCAAGAACTGGCTGACCGTTTGGCCAAACACATGGACCAGACAGTAATTGAGGACATTCTGAAACATCATGAGAGTTATGGTGTGGATCTGGAGAAAATGATTGTTAAGGCACTGCATGGCGAGGGGCTAAGTAATCCTAAGAAGGTGGCCGATGCTGTATTGCACAAGGGGTTAGACCGCTTCAATTATGCTGCAAAACTTATTAATGCTGCTGATGAAATTACAGATAATATACTCAAAAACGAGCTGAAGGCTACAGCTATTGGTGAGATTATGGAGGGTTGTCGCCAACAAGTAAAAGTATTCAAACTGATAGAGTCGCGCGATATTATGCGGAACTTCACGAGTAAGATTCCCACTAAACTTCGCGAGGCAATAGCCGTTATGGAAGAGATGACATCCAAGGGCAATGCATCGCTCGGTGAAGTGGAATATGCGTTGCAGCAGTTAGGCTATAATTCGTTTGAGAGCGTCACAAAAGCCGTGTCTGACTTAGTCATAAAAGTAGGATAGTACATTAAAAATAGCATAATATGAGCGAAGATATTAAAAATGGTATTAAGTTATGCCCAGATGGCAAGTACCGTTGGGCCTATGAGGTAAATATGTATCGGAACCCAACCATCTTCTATGTGATAGCAAACATGTTCCTGATCTGCTATCTGGTATGCGTTGTGCTCTTCTCGGTCATCAATTTCTGCTTGGACGAGGAGGTGCTATCATCCATACTGATGTTGACGGGTGTGTTTTTGTTCCTCTTCCTGATCACCATTCCAGCCTATCTGGTTATTGCAGCCATCATGGGAGGCACCTATGCCGCCCTGTTTGTGATGGACGAAAATGGTATTGAGCACCATCAGATGCCCAAGAAAGTTAAGAAACTTCAGCTGATCAATACCATTGGCGGTTGGATGGGAGCAGCCAAGGGCGACCTGAGCATGGTGGGACTATCCCTCTTTTCATCTGGTGTACAAGTCACCAAGACAGATTTCAAGAATGTTCGTTTAGTAAAGACAGCCCCTCGCCGCAATCTTATCAAGCTCACAGAGGCATGGTACAGTTGGAACCACATCTATGTGGATGAAGAGGATTACGACTGGGTTTGCCAATACATCAAAGATCACTGCCCAACGGCATCATAATCTGTAGCAGTTCTAAAGAAAGTCTGCTGTGTTTCCTGGCTACCACGAGTAACAATAATACTATCAGCACCAGGAAACACATATACTAATCGTCCTTCAAAACGAGCTTCCTCATTATTATATAAGGTATAGAGGCCTTTTCCGCGAGATTGCACTACATATTGTGCAGTACCCTCCAAACTGTCAGCAGGCATACCCCAATGATTCTCTCGCAAAGCAATGGTTACGGTAACACTTGAGCCGTTCTGATGGAACACAATACTACTACCTGTAGAGGAGGAAACATAAAGTTGACCAGTTTTAGGCAACGCGTTTTCATCTGTAAGCGGCAAATGAATTTCGCAACCAGCCCCTCGCAACTTATCAGCAAAACCAGGCGTCATCTCAGCCAGCTGGTCAGCTGTCATCTTCTGTCCCTCTTCACTATTTAAGAGCGTCTCTAACTCATTCTGCGCATTAACATACGACGGATGACAGGCTGTTAGGATAGTACTAACAACCAATAACATCGTGATTAATTCAAGTAATTGATAAAAATTCTTCATTAGTTCAATATAAATTTATCTGTGGCACCAGCAGAAGATACTAGGATAGTATGACCATTATCGAGTACCACCACATGGCAGCGTACAAATTCATCGTCCTTCTTTGTTAACGAGTAAGCACTATGACCGAACGACTTGACAACATAATTTTCGGTGAGGTTGATAGTACCGCGATAGATGTGCTGAGCTGTACCAGTGATTGTGCCATTACTATGTTCTTTTACATCGAAAATCCATCTCTGAGAGTCTCTATCAGTATATAATTTCCCCGGCAACTTATTTACATCAATACATTTCACCGAGTTGTCCCATGCACCGTCTTGACCAGCATAAAAGCCATCGTGAGCATAGTTATTCTTCATGCGACAGCCACTAGCATCTACATAATAAAATTTACCGCCATCCTTTATCCATATACTATGGGCATAGGTACCACTTGGATAGATATAGACCGTCTCACCTGATTGCAGTGTTTCCCATTTACCTTTATCCGATCCTGCCGTGATGGCATAGCGTGCTGGTGTATAGCTGGGATCGGTACTGCTGACAGCCTCTGAGAAACTCTCGGCAGATTGGAATATCACCTCTACACCTTTGCTTGATATACGTACCTTCTCTGCGCCAGGATAGATATAGAGCTCAGCATCGGGAGTCATTCCATCCGACTTATAAAGCGTAAAGTGCCCCTTACCTGAGGGGCTTATCTTCACGATATCATGTCCCTTAGTATCGTCTGTTGAGAAATAAACGACATATACAGGTTCGGAACTACTCTCACTTTTGGCAAAACCAATCTTTGTATTAAGTTCTCTGTTGATATACTCCTTCCCAATAGGGAGTGTTTCTTCACCATTCTCTTCTGAAGCTTCACTATCCTTAGATAAGGATACACCTGAAACACCTACAATATTAATAGTATCCTCTGGAGTTTCAATGCTGTCTAAGATGCCCCTGCTTTCTTTTTCATCATCCTGATAAAACAGGTAGGCCATAATTCCACTACAGACTAGGAAAGCAACCAACAGAACCAAACACCCTTTGAGCATGCACCCCCTCGACAAAGAACCAGGAGTGCTACTACGCTCAACATACTTACTCTTTGGTTTGGGCTCTGACGACTGCGAGGCGGGACGAGGCTCATATGGTGGAGGTACAGATCCTCTATGTTCGCGCTTTGGTTGTTTAGGCGATTCCTCATCAGGTTCAAGGTCGAACACAAGAGGAGGAGGTGTTGACCGTCTTACATCCATACGGGCACCACAACCACCACAGAATTTCACATTGTCATCATTGGAATGACCACACTTTTCACAAATTGCCATAAGTTATAGCATTTTATAATCAATCTTTTGTGTTGACATTAAACACAGACTCTGTCTCAGAAGAAGAGTTGTTATTCTTCTTGTTATTGGAAGTTTTCTTTTCGAGCAGTTTCTTTTTTACTGCTTTATCTGCTTCTTTGCGATCAATTTTAGACAATGATTTCTTTGAAATCTCATCTATTGCTTGCGCTCTGATCTTGTCAGCTTCCTTCTTTTCACTAACAGTGACAGAGTATTTATACTCACCGAGATTGTCGCCATTAGAATTAGTCCAGATTTTCACACCATTCTTAATGGTGGTGTGAACCCCAGGAGCCTTATCGTTAACCACATACTTATATACAAGCGCTCTTTCTTTGAGCGATTGGGCATTAACACCAGCTACAAAAGCCATCAAGGTCGCCACACATAATAGAATCTTTTTCATAAGCATCATATTTTTTGTGGGGCAAAGATAGCCATAATAGCCCATAAAGCGACTATCAAAAATTGCAAAACGACTGACAATTCTTGTTTTGTCAGTCGTTTTGCAGGTTTTTCCAATCTTTAGGTGTCATTCCTGTAATAGCCTTAAACGCTCGGAAGAATGTTGTTTCGTTAGTAAAACCCGAATCTATATAAATGGTAGAGATCTTCTGATCCGGGAAATCACGCATCAGTTGCTGGGCATGCTGTATACGATAACTATTAACGTATTGAGTAAAGGAATAATTCGTTGAGTTTTTAATGCAGTCGGATACATAACGGGCATTGGTTCTTAACTCACTTGCGATATCCAAGACCTTCAAATCAGGAACTTTATAAAGTTGTTTCTCTTCCATTAACTCTGTAATACGCTGCATTAACTGAGTATCAACATTTACAGATGTTGGTTGGTCAGCTCCCTCGAGTTCCATTCTACGTCCACGCAGCTTTCTCTGTATAAAGAAAACAGAAGTTGCGATTATGATTAATACTAATATAACGCCCCATATCCAAAGAGGCGATTCCGCCTTGCTTTCTTCTGTGAAACGTAACAACCAAACAGAAGCCTTGGGCTGGAAATTTTCGTTTGGTCTTTTATCATCGATACCACCTGTTAATAACAGATTACCATCTTTTGTAAGAACAGGAATGCTCAACATACCCGCATCTTTTGGCAAAGGATCAGTATAATAAAGCGTTAGTTTGGCTGGTATCTGGGCATAGTCGATACAGAGTGCATATACACGGCGTGTTTTATCGAAACCTAATACATAACCACGATGATTCAAACGATCTGCATAAACCGGAGTTATATATTTAATAGTCCCCCACTGACTCTTCATTGGGATAGGACAAATCGTTGGGAGAAGAGAAAAGATTGTATCACGAACATCAACAATCGCTAATTGGCCACGACTATTCTCAACAGGTACCAGATAACGATAAAAATGCTGAGCCTCATCGCCGATAAAACTATCATCACTATGCTGAGAGAGGTCATAATGCAATGGGCGCCAAGTATAAAACAATGTATCTCTGACAGCCTCTCCATATAAGCGATCAACAATAATCGTATCAAGCGGTTCGCCATGCATATCATAACCTGCAATAATCATCGCATCATTGCCAGAAGTACGTAACACATGAGGCAGATAGCGCGATTGGGAAACGGCCTTTGCATGAGAGAACGAGGCCTTACCATCGTAAAGTTCTATCTCGTCATCAGCATACCAATTACCTGTAATCAGCACCTTACCATCATCCATTTCTACAGCAGCTGCCGAAGCACGTTTTTGGTTCAGGCATCCGAATCCTTTGCAAGAATGAGTCATGGGGTCATAGAGTTCTACTTCATAACTCTGCGAAATGCCCAAGTTATCCTTAAAGCCACCCGCCAACAGCACTTTTCCCGACTTCATGACTATAGACATTCCACCATCATGCGAATAGACGGTAGGCAACAGATACCACTTATTGTCTTTAAGATATTCTGCAGTCGATGTCAACTTGAATCCAGATGTATGACCACCAACAACCGTTACCTCGCCATTCACTACGAAAACAGAGTGCCCACTACGTGGTATCGTCATATCAGGCAAACGTTCAGCCTCTATCTTAACCATTGGACAATGGTTTCCTGCAGAGATAGCCATTGCAGGTATTGACAACGTCAACGACATTATCAATATACATATAAGTTGTTTTATATTAACTTGTACACTTATAAAGCCCATCTGATAGGTTTTGGTTGCAAAGATACGAAATAATTCCATATCTGAACAAAAAAGGAAAGATTTTCTTTTGTCCTGAGAATGTTTTTTTGTATCTTTGCAGCGATTATGACACAAGAAGAGAAGACACAGATAGAAGAGCGGATTGTAGATGTACTGAAGACCGTTTACGATCCCGAGATTCCCGTCAACATCTACGACCTGGGAATGATTTACAAGATAGATGTACAGGACGACAGTTCTGTTGAGTTGGACATGACCTTTACAGCCCCCAACTGCCCTGCTGCAGATTTTATCCTTGAGGATGTCCGCACCAAGGTAGAGAGTGTGGATGGCGTAAAGGGAGCCAATGTTAATCTCGTGTTCGAACCCGCTTGGGATCAGAGTATGATGAGCGAAGAAGCGAGAGTTGAACTTGGATTCGATTAATATGAAGAACGTATATTTCCTTTCCGATGCCCACTTGGGCTCGTTAGCCATTCCGCACCAGCGCATGCAGGAACGCCGACTGGTTCGCTTTCTCGATAGCATCAAGGAGAAGGCAGCAGCCATCTATCTGTTGGGCGACATGTTCGACTTCTGGTACGAATATAAATATGTGGTTCCCAAGGGCTACACCCGTTTCTTAGGCAAACTCTCGGAACTCACCGACATGGGTGTCGAGGTACATTACTTTACCGGCAACCACGACATCTGGGCCTACGAGTATCTGGAAAAGGAGTGCGGGGTGATTCTGCATAAGAAACCCGAGACGACTGAGATATACGGAAAGATGTTCTTCCTGGCACATGGCGACGGACTGGGTGATCCTGATAAGAAGTTCAAGCTTATCAAGAGTATCTTCCACAACAAGGTCTGCCAGTGGGCCTTCTCGTCATTACATCCCCGTTGGGGCATGTGGTTTGGATTAAACTGGGCCAAGCACAGTCGTATGAAGCGTCCTAACGGCGAAGAGCCTGCCTATATGGGCGAGAACCGCGAGCATCTGGTACTGTTTACCAAAAAGTACATCCAGTACCACTCTAACGTAGATTATTTCATCTACGGTCATCGTCACATCGAAGTAGATCTGCAGCTCACCAAGAAAGCCCGCATGATTATCTTAGGCGACTGGATCAGTCAGTTCTCTTATGTGATGTTTGATGGCGAACACCTGCTCCTTTCGCAATACATCGAAGGCGAAAGCCGCCCATGAAAAAGCACTTCACTGCAAATTATTCGAATTTTTAACGTCATAACGTCATATTCATTATAACCATCTGACTTTTAGTTGGTTATATATGACGTTATGATGTCATATTAAAACACATGATGTCATACAAGGTACATCACTGCATAAAAGAACCTATGTTTTCAACATGTTTCATCAGTAGAAACAAAGTGTTTCACCCTGAGAAACAAAGTGTTTCTCCTGATGAAACACTTTATACAACCTATCTCAATGTCATATAACAGCCCCAATATGACGTTAAAGAATTTAATATCATATAATATCATCATCTGTAATTTACTATCTTACAGATGTTTACATCAGATATGACGTTATGACATCAAAAATCAGATTTCAATGCTTTTAAAAAACTTCTTTACTCATTAAACGACTAAGAAGTAAAAATACTGCATCAAAATATGTTAAAGAGTATCGTGGTCACTTCTGGGGTGCCTTTAGGGCATCCCATTTGGCTTCATACTCCTGCTCTTTCTGGCGTACTACTTTCAGGGCCCTCTTTCTACGCTGTTTAGCCTCAATCTTTGGGGCCACGGTCTTTTCGAATAGCCAGCCTAACATGGCTAACACATTGGGACCAGCTGGTACCACTTGTGGCAGTGGCACTTCCTTAGGGATTGCAGGACGCATGATGTTGGCCATCATCTGTTTGCTACGGTCGGTTCCATACACCACTACCTCGTCGATGGCATGCAAGGTTGGTATCAAGTAAATGGTATCGTTCTTCAGTTCATCGTGCAGCACATAACGGTGCTGGAACTTGGGATGACTCAGGGTGATACGCTTAAAGCTGTCGGGCACCTCAATCTCGCCATTCCATGGGGTAACAATCTCATCGCCATTATCAACACGAACCTTGATATCACGCTGCGGCGCTTTCGACTCTAAACTGGCCACCACCAGTTTGCGCTGAGCAAACACCTCAGAGCCCCACAACATTAACCATATGATCAGATACAGTTTCATCATTTAGTCTTTTCAATACGGGTGCAAATGTAATACTTTTCTGCATATCTTTTCAAAATGAAATATTATATTATCTTACAGATATAAAAATTAATGTAACATTAAGTCTTTTTGAATTAAAATATGTATCTTTGCAGCGAAGTTATCAGATAATGACCAACATGAACAGAAAGAAGATAGTAACGTTTGGCGAGCTGTTGCTCAGGTTTTCGAAGCCCGGACAACTGCGACTGACTCAGGGCGACCTGTTTACCAGTAAGTATGGTGGTAGCGAGGCTAATGTGGCCGTATCGTTGGCTACCCAGGGCGAAGATGTAACCTATATTACCCGACTGCCTGATACGCCAGTAGGTCATGCAGGAGCCATGAGCTTAGCAGAACTTGGTGTGGATACCAGCCGTGTGCTTTATGGCGGACAGCGTATTGGTACCTATTACTTTGAGCCTGCTGCCGGCATGCGTGCTGCCAAGGTGATTTACGACCGTAATGGCTCGGCTTATTCCGATCTGAAACCAGGCATGATTCCCTGGCGCGAGATACTGAAGGATTGCAACTACTTCCATGTGTCGGGTATCACGGCAGCCATCTCGCAACAGGCTGCTGATGCCACCTTCGAGGCACTCGACGTGGCCGATGAGTTGGGTATTACTGTATGCTTCGATATCAACTACCGCAAGAACCTTTGGAAGTATGAGGGCGCTGAGCCTAGAAAGACATTGAGTCGCATGCTGTCGCGTTGCGATATGATGTTTGGCGATGCCATCGAGTTCGACTGGCTGTCGCAGCATCCACAGCCACCATTCACGGCTACCGACTCTAACTTCGAGATGCAGATGAAGGAGTATGGCGAGTGGTTCGACGAGTTGCATGCTGCCTACCCCCGTGTAAAACACTGGATGATGGGTATGCGTAATATCGTAAGCTCGAACCATCACACCCTGACAGCCCTGCTTTATACCGACAATAAACTGTTGCAGGCACCTATCATGGATATCCCTGATGTGGTGGAGCCTGTAGGTGTGGGCGATGCCTTTATGGGTGGTTGGCTGCATGCCATCAGTCTGTTCCCCAACGACATGCAGAAGCAGTTGAATTACTCGTTAGCTGCCGCAGCCCTCAAGAACACCATCCCCGGCGATTTCAACCTCTCAACCGAGGAAGAGATTCTTGATGTGAAAATTTAACATTTCTTGATGCAGTATTTGGCCTTCTTCATCGTTTAATGGATAAAGAAGCAATAAAACGTGTACAAATATGAAGCGAATATTTCCATTATTTATAGTATTAGTAACGCTGCTATCATGCAGCCCTGGCAGCGATATGCTTGAAACAGGTGACCCACATCTCGACCCTTCTGACCAACCATCCCTCGATTACACTTTCAAAGGTGTATGGATGGTTGACAACGTGAAAGGCAACGAGACTTATATACGTACTGTATTAGGCTTTAAAGGCGAAAACTACGTAGCTTGTGCGGATTATCCTTACGCAGCTATCATGGAGAAATTCCTGCCTGAGGTAAAGGTGGCCAAGCTTTCGGCTGAAGCACCCTATGGCAACACACCAACACCCGAAGAAGAGCTTTGGATGCAGACCCTGATTGACTATCGAAACGGAAGTTGCCTGGAGTCGACCCTCGCCGTTCCTTATCGCATTATCGGCATATCAGATCTATCGTTCTATCTGGAGATGATGCCAAGCGAAACATATAGCACCATATACCTGCCATTTATCGTAACCAAGGATGACGGCACGCTGATGGCTGTAGTATTGACGATAGCACCTACCGAATCTACCGCTTTGCTTGATCGTAGTGGCGCATCGTTCACAAACATACTAACAGTAACGCAGATAGAAATCATCATCGACGGGCAGAAGGAAATTCAAACGCTCAATCCCACGATGCAGCTCAAGTTCACCAGTATCGAAAGAGTTAAGTAAAAAGAAGTGGAGAACGAACAGCAACTGCTATCAGCCATCAACCAAGGCGATCGTGCTGCCATGAGGCAACTCTACGAGCGCTACAAGGGCTATGCCATGTCAATCGGACTAAGGTATATAGCCGAAGTGAGCGACGTGGAAGACGTGGTGCAGGACAGCTTTGTGACCATCCTTACCTCTATCGGCAAGTTCGATTACCGAGGTGAGGGTTCGTTGAAAGGCTGGATAGGCAGGATTGTTGCTAATAAGGCCTTTGATTTTGTGAAACATCATGAGCGCATGACGTTTACCGATGTCATCCCTGATACACAGGACGAAGAGCCAGAGATAGAACGGATACCGCCCAATGTGCTGACGGCAATGATTGCCAAGCTACCTACAGGCTACAGAATGGTACTAAACCTGTATGTGTTCGAGCATTGCTCGCATCGCGAAATAGCCAATAAGTTAGGTATCAAAGAGAGTTCATCCTCCTCACAGCTGTCGAGAGCGCGACAGATACTCACCCAAATGATAACAGATTACATCAAACGACACGAGATATGAAGCAAGAAGAATGGGCCGAAAGGCTTAACAACCACCTGAAAGACTGCCACCAGGAGCCATCGCGCGACTTGTGGGAGGGCATTGAGGCTTCGCTCGATAAGCAGGCTAAAGGTCAGACGCGCCACATAGCTCTGCGTCGTTGGATGATGGCAGCTGCTATCATTGGTGTGCTGTTTGGTGGTGCCTATCTGATGTGGAACAACGAGCCCGTACAGCCACAAGTGGCACAGGTTAAGGCTACCAATCATGCCGATAAGGAAGAAGCGCCCGTAGCCACCCAAGCAGATATCACCCCAGATGCAGCAGTAAAGGCTCCAGAGAAACTTGTTGCTCAGGTAGTAACAGCAGCAAAAGCAGTTACACAGATAGCAGAAACAGCTATGCAAACAGAAAGCGAAGTTCCTGAACCTACAGAGAAGGCCACGCAGCCCGATGAAACGGCTAACAAGCCCAAGGAAGATACACCAAGCCCACAGGTACATCCCCTACTGTCAGCAGAGCCTAAGGCAAATTCTCATGTGGAGCATCATCAGCAAAAGCCGATGCGCCTTACCATGGGCCTGTTTGCTCAGGGTAACACCAACGATATGAACAACAAGAATGCGGTGATGATGAACCCGCAGTTGATGCATCGCGTGGCTGCAACGCGTGCTTTTCTAGCAGATTACGAAGAGCAAGAGAGTCACAACCAGCCCATATCGTTCGGTCTTTCTGTTGGATATCCACTCAATAGCTGGTTGTCGCTCAGTTCGGGTTTGGTTTATACCAAGCTGAATTCAACCTTTACCACCCTGATGCCCAACCATCAGATACAGCGCCATCAGAAGCTCCACTACATAGGCGTGCCCCTGAACCTGCAGGCCCACCTGTTGCAATGGCATGGCATCAGCCTTTATCTTACTGCAGGCGCCCAAGCCGACTGGAATATCAAAGCCGAATCGAATACCGATGGGGTGAATCAGGTGATGGACAAGGATCGCATGCAGTGGTCGATAGGTGGCAGTTTGGGATTGGCCTACCATATCATCCCTCAGCTGAGTCTGTATGCCGAGCCTGGCATTCGGCACTATATAGATAATGGTAGTACTATCAATAATTATTTTAAAGATAAACCTACGAGTTTCAATCTACAGTTGGGACTCAGATTCGACTTAAACTCACCAAAATGAAGAAACTATTATTACTCTCACTACTTGCTTTCTCTTTGACGGCAAGCGCACAAACCAGCGAAAAGCCCGCCAGGAGTATCTCAGCAGAGTTTCTTGGTGCACACTTAGGATATGGCATCAACTACGACTCGCGATTTAAAGGTAACGAAGGTACTGGCTATCGAGTTGGATTAAGCTATTCCCATCTTTTTCCAGGACAAGACCAAGAAACGCATGGTGTGGCCGTCCCTTTAGAACTAAACTACCTCTTCGGTAGCAAAGTGTTGAAATTTGAGCTGGGAGGCGGTAGCACGGTTGGCTACTATCATACAAGAAATTTTGCGACAGCCCCTGATCACCCAGAGGAAATAAAAAATCGTATCGGTTTCATTCCATTCCTGAATGCTGGTATCAGATTACAACCTAAGCGTGGCCTAACACTACGACTGGGAGTTACCCCCATCTGGGCCATATTTCCATACCCCTACGTCAGCGTAGGCTATGCCTTTTAAACAACAATCCCCGCCTGTTGGGCGGGGATCGTCATATTATTATAAGCTAAATTACTTCAGCAGATTCATTGTATCGGTAGCAATCATCAGCTCCTCGTCGGTTGGGATGACAACAACCTTAACCTTTGAGTCATCGGCAGAGATGATGGCCTCTTCGCCACGAACGTTGTTCTTCTCGTCGTCGAACTTAACACCCAGGAACTCCAGGCCCTTGCAAACCTCAGAACGCATAGAAATCTGGTTCTCGCCAACACCGGCGGTGAACACGATTACATCTACACCACCCATGGCAGCAGCATAAGCACCGATATACTTCTTAATACGATAGAAATACATCTGCTGAGCCAGTACAGCCTTAGGCTCACCAGCCTTAGCAGCGTTCTCTACGTCGCGCATATCGCTCGAGCCACCAGTGATACCAGCTACACCACTCTTCTTGTTGAGCAGGTCGCTCATACCATCAGCGTCGAGACCGAGTTTCTTCTCGATGAAGGTAACAGCACCACCGTCGATATCACCAGCACGAGTACCCATTACCAAACCCTCGAGTGGGGTAAGACCCATTGAGGTATCAATACACTTGCCATCCAGAACAGCAGCGATAGAACCACCATTACCGATATGGCAGGTAATCATCTTAGTACCCTCGGCCTTGATACCCAGGAACTCGCAAGCACGAGCTGATACGTAACGGTGAGAGGTGCCGTGGAAACCATAGCGGCGAACACCGTACTTCTCGTACAGATCGTAAGGGATAGCGTACATATAAGCCTTAGCAGGCATGGTCTGGTGGAAGGCGGTGTCGAACACACCAACCTGAGGCAGACCTGGCATCAGCTCCTTAACAGCATTAACACCCTTCAGGTTAGCAGGGTTGTGCAGGGGAGCCAGATCAGAGCACTCCTCGAAAGCCTTCAGAACCTCGTCGGTGAGGATAACTGACTTATTGAATTTCTCGCCGCCATGCACCATACGGTGACCTACAGCGTCGATCTCCTTCAGATCTTTGATCACACCGATTTCGGGATCGGTAAGCAGAGAGAAGATAAACTTAACACCCTCGGTATGCTCGGGGATATCGTGCATAATCTGCTTCTTCTCGCCATTGGCCAGCTTCACCTTTACAAAGGCATTGTCCAAGCCTACACGCTCAGCACCACCACTGGTCATCACGCTCTTATCGTCCATGTTGTACAGGGCGTACTTGATAGATGAAGAGCCACAATTCAATACAAGAATCTTCATATTTAATGTTTAATCTTTAATGTTTAATGTATTACTTCTTGGCGTCCATAGCCTGACAAGCGGTGATGGCAATCATGTAGTAGATGTCATCAACAGAGCAACCACGCGACAGGTCGTTTACAGGACGTGCGATACCCTGTAGGATAGGACCGATAGCGATAGCATCGCCCAGGCGCTGAACCATCTTATAACCAATGTTACCTACCTCGAGGTTAGGGAATACCAGTACGTTAGCCTTACCAGCGATATCAGAACCAGGAGCCTTCTTAGCACCTACTGATGGAACCAGAGCGGCATCGGCCTGCAACTCACCGTCAATCTTGAGTGCTGGATCGAGTTCCTTAGCCAAACGAGTAGCCTCAACTACCTTATCTACTACCTCGTGCTTAGCTGAGCCCTTAGTAGAGAAGCTGAGCATAGCCACACGTGGCTCAGCAAAACCAGCCACGCTCTTAGCAGTCTGAGCGGTGCAGACAGCAATCTGTGAGAGCTGAGCAGCATCTGGCATTGGGGTAACAGCTACGTCGCCAACTACCAATACGCCATCCTCGCCATACTGCTTCTGCTTAGAGATGAGCAGCAAACCACCACTTACACAGGTGATACCAGGCTGGCACTTGATAATCTGCAGGGCAGGACGCAGTGTATCGCCAGTAGTAGAGAGTGCACCATAAATCTGACCATCGGCACCTTCGGTCTTGATAATCATACAACCCAGGTACAGAGGATTCTTAATGAGCTTACGAGCCTCCTCGATAGTCATCCCCTTGCTCTTGCGAATCTCAGCCAGCTTCTCAGCAAGCTCTTCGCTCTTGTCGTAGTTTTCAGGGTCGATCAAGGTTGCCTTACCAATGTTGGTGAGTCCCTTCTCCTTAGCCAGAGCCTCAACCTTAGCAGGGTTACCAATCAGGATGATGTCGGCGAGGTCGTCGGCCAGAGCCTTATCGGCTGCACAGAGTGTACGCTCCTCTTCTGCCTCAGGGAGCACAATGCGCTGCTTATCACTTTTAGCACGCGCTACAATTGAACTTAATAGATCCATAACTTTGATTTGTTTTAAAATGTTATATATATGAATTCTTTATTGTTCTAATTCTTTGGTGAGGATACTCTCCAGTTCCTCGGCCGAGAGACGCAGATGGAACTCGCCTTTAACAGCGACAGAGATACCACCCGTTTCCTCGGATACAACGATGGCCACAGCATCGCTCTCTTGCGATACGCCCATGGCAGCACGGTGTCGCAACCCCAACTCCTTTGGGATATCCATATCGTGACTTACCGGCAGGATACAACCTGCGGCCTTGATACGTTTCTTGGATACGATCATGGCACCATCGTGCAGGGGTGAGTTCTTAAAGAAGATGTTCTCGATGAGTCGCTGATTGATATTGGAGTCGATCTGATCGCCGGTCACAGCTATCTCGTCGAGTGGCATCGCACGCTCTATCACGATGAGCGCACCTACCTTGCCACGACTCATATTCATCGATGCCATCACAATAGGCATGATAATCTCCTTAAGTGCCTTCTTATCATCTTCGCCCACATCCCTTGATGTAAATAGTTTGGCAAATGCCCGCATACGACGGTGGGCACCTACGTTATAAAGGAACTTACGGATTTCGTCCTGGAAAAGTACGATGAGCGCGATAACACCCACACTCACCAGCTTATCAAGTATCGAGCCAAGCAACTTCATCTCGACCACCTGCGACACGAACAGCCACGTAATCACAAACATCAGAATGCCTATGAACACGTTAAGCGAACGTGATTCGCGCATCAGCCTGTAGATGTAGTAAAGTATCATAGCTACAAGCAGGATGTCGATGAAGTCCTTTATGCCAAACTCGAAGAACATGTTTATTTTGCGATTTGACTATTTAACGATTGCACCATTTTTACGCATTCTACGGCCTGACGTACATCATGCACTCGGAGGATGTGAGCCCCCTTCATGAGCGAGATGGTGTTAAGCACCGTAGTACCATTGAGCGACTCCATAGGCGTAGTACCCAAGAGTTTAAAAATCATCGACTTACGCGAGATGCCTACCAACAGGGGCAGTTCCATCACGTGCAGACGCTCCATCTGGTTCATAATCTCGTAATTCTGCTCCAGCGTCTTACCGAAACCAAAACCAGGATCAAGAATGATATCGCAAGCACCACAATCACGCAACTGCTGTACCTGTCGGGCAAACGACATCAGCATGCTTTTCAGCGTGGGCTGCTGCGACATTAATATATAAGGTACGCGTAAGCGCGACACTAACCGGTACATGGTCTCGTTGCCTTCGCTCACATCGTTAATGATATCGGCACCAAACTCCTCAACCGTCATATGGGCCACATCGGGACGGAACGTATCTACCGAAATAATGGCATCGGGCAACTCACGACGGATAATCTTCAAACCAAAACGCAGGCGCTCCATCTCCTCGGCCTCCGACACCTCGGTGCCACCAGGACGGGTAGAATAGCCACCCACGTCAATCATGCTGGCACCTTCGTCGATAATCTGATGACAACGCTGCACAATTTCAGCCTCAGTCTGCACTCGGCTCCCTGCATAAAAAGAGTCGGGCGTAACGTTCAGGATTCCCATCACCTGCGGGGTGCTGAGATCCACTAATTTGCCTCGAATTTGAATCGTTTCGTTCATATCGCCCACAAAGATACACATTTTTTTTGGATTAAGAATCCTGAATTAAGAATTTTCACTATCTTTGCACCAAAAATAACGAAGTTTATGGATATTAAGGAACTATACAAGCTGTATGAGCAGCATCCGTGCATCACAACCGATAGTCGTGACTGCCCCGAAGGAAGCATCTTTCTGGCACTGAAAGGTGAGTCGTTTAATGGTAATAAGTTCGCCTTGCAGGCACTCGAAAAAGGCTGTGCTTATGCCATCGTAGATGAAGACGTGGCCAACGATCCCCGCATCATCAAGGTTGACAACTGTCTGCAGACTTTCAAGGACCTGGCCCGCGAGCATCGCCGCCAGTTCGATATCCCCGTAATCGGTATCACAGGCACCAACGGCAAGACCACCACCAAGGAGCTTATTGCCGCTGTGCTCTCACAGAAATACAATGTGCTCTACACCCAGGGTAACTTTAACAATGATGTAGGTGTACCCAAGACGCTGTTCCGTTTGAACAAGGAGCACGAAATAGCCGTAATTGAGATGGGTGCCAGTCACCCTGGCGACATCAAGACGCTGGCTGAGACCGCTGAACCTACTTGCGGACTGATTACCAACGTTGGTCGTGCCCACTTGCAGGGCTTCGGTTCGTTCGAAGGTGTGATTAAAACAAAATGCGAACTTTACGATTTCCTGCGCAGTCGCGAGGACAGTCTTATCTTTATCAATGCCGACAACGAGCACCTGATAGATCAGATTAGCGACGACGAGGAGATGTGGTTATCACCCTACTCTACCGATCCCGACAACCAGTACTCGTGCATCAGCGGCGAGGTATTGGAGTGCAACCCATTCCTGAAGTTCCGTTGGCGCGAGCCTTTGATGGTACTCGAAGAAGAAGGTCGCAGCACCAAGTGGCACAAGGTACAGACCAAGCTGATTGGATCGTATAACATCGACAACCTGCTGGCAGCCATCGCCGTAGGTATCAACTTTGGTGTAGATCGCAAAAAGATTGTAGCCGCCCTCGAAGCCTACGAGCCATCCAACAACCGCAGTCAGATGACCGTTACCGAGAAGAACCATCTGATAGTAGATGCCTATAATGCCAACCCCTCATCAATGCAGGCTGCCCTCGAGAACTTCAAGATTATGCAGGCCGACAACAAGATGGCCATCCTTGGTGCCATGCGTGAACTCGGCGAGGTATCGGCCGAGGAGCACCAGCATGTGGTTGACTACCTGAAAACATCGGATATCAAGACTGTATGGTTGGTAGGCGAAGAGTTCGAGGACACCCAGTGCGACTTCCGTAAGTTTAAGGATGTAGAGGAGGTAAAAGCCGCCATCGCTGCCGAACAGCCAACAGGCCATTACATTCTTATCAAGGGTTCAAACAGCACAAAGCTCTATCAACTGCCCGAACTGCTGTAAGACATTGATCATTGAAGTTTAGGCTTTGAACTTTAAAGGTTGCACGCTGTGGGCAATTCTGCTGGGGCTACTAATGATTAGTTGCGGAAAGCAGAGATATCAAGACGAGAGCCTTGAGCAGAGTAATGGTGTGTACTACTGGCGCACCGACTTGCATCTCGATTCTACCGAGCGTGCCTTCTTAAAGCAACACCATATTAATAAGGTATATTGCAGATATTTTGATGTAGTGATGAGCGATGATGGCACTGAGCCCAAGCCCAATGCCACCATCGCTTTTACTGATACGTTACCAGCCGGCATCGAGCTCATACCCACCGTTTATATTACCGAGGACTGTATGCAAAAGCCCCACAAGGACCTGGCCGAAAAACTGGTGAAACGCATTATGCAGATGAACGAGACCAACCACATCGGCAACGTTCACGAGATACAGATTGACTGCGATTACACCTCAAAAAGTCGCGCCACCTATTATCAGTTCCTCGAAACCATCAAATCACAACTGTCAACTATCCACTATCAATTGTCAACTACCATCCGACTGCACCAGCTATCAATGCCCGTGCCACCTGTGGATTATGGTGTGCTGATGGTTTACAACACGGGCGATCCACGTAAGTGGCAGGAACGGAATCCCATTCTCGACTATCGCGATGTGTATCCATACCTTAACAAGCTGGCCCAGTATCAGTTACCCCTTGCTGCAGCCTACCCCGTTTACCAATGGATACGCAACATACAGAACGTAAGGATAGAGCATACCATTGAGGCGGCCGAGCTATTGAAAGTAAAGAAAACCTTAGAAAAAGAGCGCCCCTGCCTAAGCAAGGCTGTCATTACCTATCATTTGGAAACAGATAACATTAACAGATATAAGACCGAGACCTATGAAGAGATTTATCATCATTAGCCTTTTATGTGTACTCGCCATGCCCATGATGGCATGCTTGTGGTGGGACACCACCAACTCCTATCTGTTCAGCATGTACGAGCAGAAGAACTTTAAGAACCGTGTGGAGCGTATCTGCAACGACAACTGGAAAGCCTATCTCGGATCTACCGAGGAGTACTTCTGGTTTAATGCCGACGATGCCATCAAGGCCGCCCGAAAGAAAGGCGATGTCCTGATGGTGAGCTACCTACAGAACCTGAAGAAATACCTGAACTGCGTAGATATTGAACAGCGCAAGCAATACGAGTGGAACTACCCCACTCCTCAGGACATAAACGCCCAGAAACGCGACCTGCAAACGGTACGCACCTATGCCATTGGCAAAACCAAGACCAAACTGCGCTCGCAGCATGCCCTGCTCTATATGCGCTGCAACATGATATTGGGTCGCCATCAGGACAACATTAACTTCTGGGAGCAAACAGCCAGCAAGTTCATCGAGACCGTATATAAGGATATGATGAAGAACATCTATGCCGGTGCCCTGTATAAGAGCGGTCGCACAGCCGAAGCTGGCGAGATGTTTGCCGAGATGGACGACTACGAGAGTTTGATGACCATCTATTATAAGAAACGCTCGTTCCAGGCCATCAGTCAGCAATACCAGCAGAACCCCAATGCCAAGGTGCTGCCATTCCTGTTGCAGGACTTTGTAAACAATGCTCAGGAAGCTGAAGATGCCAAGACCGAAGGAGCTTTGGGCGGTAAGCTCTTTATCCGCGACATCAACCAGCAGGAGTCGGCTCAGATGCAGCAGTTCTGTCAGAAAGTGGTACGCGAAGGTAAAACCGAAACACCCATTATGTGGCAGAGTGCGAAGGCCTGGCTCGAATACCTGGCAGGCAAGAAACAGGAAGCCCTGAAAGACATCAACACCGCCATGCAAATGGAAGGTACCCAGCGTATGAAGGATAATGCCCGCGTGTTGAAATTCTTCATGACTACCGCCACAGCTAAACCCAGCGACAGTTTTGACACGTATTTTACCGAAGAGCTGACATGGATGCAGTCTAAACAGCAAACAGCCGACGGATTCTTTGACAGTGCATTGCGACGAATCTCGTATCAGGCTATCGTGCCCCACTATCAGAACAAACCCGAGCAGCAGTTGGCGCTGATGATTATCACCAACAACACCGATTACATCGAGCGTATGGAAACCATGCCTGTGGCCGACCTGGAGAAGTTTTTCTATTACACCAAGACACCAGGCGACAAGCCCTTCGACCAGTTCCTGCAGCGCCAGTTCCAGATTAACGATTCATCGTACATCGAGCTCATCGGCACCAAGTACATGCGCTTAGCCAAATGGGACAAAGCCATCGAGTGGCTCAGCAAACTGCCCCTGACATACTTTAACTATCACCACAGTCAGGAGTACCTTTATTATTCTACAGCACGCAAGTACGATGTTGAACCTTGGATAACACGCCAGTGGCTTGATAGCAGCAATGCCTACAAGCGCGAGCAGAAGTGGAACAAAAACATCAAACTCGAATTCTGTAAGGAGATGCAGACCATGGAAAGTTCGCTGAACCTATTGCAAGACAAAGCTCTCGACCAGCGTTATTACGACCTGGCCGTACGCTATGCCCAAGCCAGTTTGAAGGGCGACTGCTGGTGGCTGCTCCGCAGCTCGAAGAACATCTACGACTCGGTACGTGTAAACGAGATTGACTTTGGCGCTAAAGCTGCGGAGCTGTTGCAGAAGACAACCATGACAAAGGATAAGAACCTGAAGTTGAAGGCTATGTTTGCCATGGGCTGGCAGGAACTCTATAACGCCACACCAGGTGCCAAGCTGTGGACCAGCAATGAATGGAACGAGCAGGCAGCCGACTATATCAGGCAGTATAACCGCGAATCGTGGCAGTTCCGCGCCTTCCAGAATCTGTACAATATGGTTGAGAATATGACCAACAAACCAGCGTACATTACCAAGTGCGATGAGTACGACCAGTTCCGTCAATACTACAGTAAGCATAAATAAGGGATTTAGTAAAAATTATCCCTTTTCGTGCACGTATTTCAAAAAATAGATGTACCTTTGCAGGCGATTCTTCGGAATCACCCGCAAAATCGGGATGTAGCGCAGTTGGTAGCGCACTACGTTCGGGACGTAGGGGTCGGGCGTTCGAGTCGCCTCATCCCGACCTAGAGCAAGAGAGGTGACTGTGTAAAACGGCCACCTTTTTTATGGCTTTATGTATAAATTTTCGTCCAGAAATGCATTTTTTTGCGTTTTTCCTTGGATATTCCGCTAAAATTGAATAAATTTGCACCCCGTAAGTTAGAAACGTTAGAAACAAAACTGAATATTATGGCAGAAACATTGGAAGTAAAGGAGCTTGACCAAGTGGTTGTACGCTTCTCTGGTGACTCCGGCGACGGCATGCAGCTTGCTGGAAACATCTTCTCTACGGTCAGTGCCACCGTTGGTAACGGCATTTCAACATTCCCCGACTATCCAGCCGACATCCGCGCCCCGCAAGGTTCGCTCACTGGTGTATCAGGTTTCCAGGTACACATCGGTGCTGGTAAAGTTTACACCCCTGGTGACAAGTGCGACGTGCTCGTAGCCATGAACGCAGCCGCGCTAAAGACACAGTATCGTTACGCCAAGCCCGGTGCAACGATTATCATCGACACAGACTCATTCGGTCCTAAGGATCTGGAGAAGGCCCAGTTTGCTACCGAGGATTACCTCGGCGAGATGGGTATCGACCCCGACCGTGTGATCCAGTGCCCTCTCACTACCATGGTTAAGGATTGTCTGGCCGACAGCGGTATGGACAACAAGGCTATGCTGAAATGTAGAAACATGTTCGCGCTCGGATTGGTTTGCTGGCTCTTCGATCGCGACCTGAACCTCGTAGCTAACTTCCTGCGTGAAAAGTTTGCCAAGAAACCTGCTATCGCCGAGGCTAACATCAAGGTGATTCAGGCTGGTTGGGACTATGGTCACAACACACACTCAAGCGCTATCAATGTTTATCGCGTAGAAACCAAGGAGAAGACTCCTGGACGCTATATGGATATCACCGGTAACAAGGCTACCGCTTACGGCTTCATCGCTGCTGCCGAGAAGGCTGGTCTGCGCCTTTACTTAGGTTCTTATCCTATCACTCCTGCAACCGACGTGCTGCACGAGCTCAGTAAGCACAAGTCGTGCGGTGTCATCACCGTACAGTGCGAGGATGAGATTTCAGGCTGTGCCTCGGCTCTCGGTGCTTCGTTCGCCGGTGCACTGGGTGTTACCTCAACCTCTGGTCCTGGTGTTTGCTTGAAGAGCGAGGCCATGAACCTGGCTGTGATTATGGAGTTGCCACTCGTAGTACTCGACGTACAGCGTGGTGGTCCTGCTACCGGTCTGCCAACCAAGAGCGAGCAGACCGACCTACTGCAGGCCCTGTTCGGCCGTAACGGTGAGAGCCCCATGCCAGTGCTGGCAGCCACCAGTCCTGCCGACTGTTTCGACGCTGCTTATCAGGCTGCCAAGATGGCCCTTGAGCACATGACACCTGTGGTACTGCTCACCGATGCTTATATCGCTAATGGTTCTGGTGCTTTCAAACTGCCAGAGATGGCCAAGCTCGATGCCATTAATCCTCCTTACGTTCCTGAGGAGCTGAAGGGTAAGTGGACACCTTACATGCGTGCCGAGAACGGAACCCGCTACTGGGCTATTCCTGGTCGCGAGGGCTTTGCTCATATCCTGGGTGGACTGGAGAAGGACTCTAACACAGGTGCTATCTCTACCAACCCTGAGAACCACGATCTGATGACTCGTCTGCGCCAGCAGAAGATTGACAATATCCAGGTGCCCGACCTTGAAGTTGACGGCGATGCCGATGCCGACCTGCTGATTGTTGGCTTCGGTTCCACCTACGGTCACCTGCACTCAGCTATGGATGAGCTGAAGGCTAAGGGCTACAAGGTAGCTCAGGCTCAGTTCAAGTATCTGAACCCACTGCCAAAGAACACTGCTGCCGTTCTTACTAAATATAAGAAGGTGGTAGTAGCCGAGCAGAACATGGGTCAGCTGGCTGCTTACCTCCGCATGAAGGTTGACGGCTTCGTACCTTACCAGTTCAATCAGGTAAAGGGCCAGCCATTCGTAGTAGAAGAACTTGTAAATGCGTTTGAGGAGATCATAAAAAAATAATTAGCAACGGACTACAGGACTAAAACGACTTTACAAAAATAGTCCTTAAGTCCTGTAGTCCTTGCAAAAAATATAAAAAGTATGGAATATACAGCACAAGATTTTAAGAAAGGCCAGCCTCGTTGGTGCCCTGGTTGCGGCGACCACTTCTTCCTGGCTTCACTCCATAAGGCTATGGCCGAGATTGGCGTAGCTCCCGAGAACGTAGCAGTCATCTCAGGTATCGGCTGTTCAAGCCGTCTGCCACACTATATGGCTACCTACGGCATGAACACCATCCACGGTCGTGCCGCTGCCATCGCTACCGGTGCTAAGGTAGCTAACCCCAACCTGACTGTATGGCAGGTATCAGGTGATGGTGACGGACTGGCTATCGGTGGTAACCACTTTATTCACGCCAACCGTCGTAACATCGACCTGAACATGATTCTGCTCAACAACCGTATCTACGGTCTTACCAAGGGTCAGTACTCTCCTACCTCACCCCGTGGCTTCGTATCTAAGTCGAGCCCTTACGGTACCGTAGAGGATCCTTTCCGTCCTGCCGAGCTTTGCTTCGGTGCCCGCGGTCACTTCTTTGCCCGTTGCGTGGCTACCGATGCCAAGGGTACTGTTGAGGTTCTGAAGGCTGCTTACGAGCACAAAGGTGCCAGCGTAACAGAGGTTCTGCAGAACTGCGTAATCTTCAACGACCATTGCCACGATGTGGTTTACAACAACGAGGGTCGTAAGAAGAACGCCATCTATGTAAAGCACGGTGAGAAGTTGGTATTCGGCGAGAACAACGAGTTCGGACTGGTACAGCAGGGCTTCGGACTGAAGGTAGTTGAGATTGGCAAGGATGGCTACACCATCGACGATGTACTGGTACACGACGCTCACTGCGAGGACAACACTCTGCAGCTGAAGCTGGCTATGATGACACCTGAGGATGGATTCCCCATCGCTCTCGGTGTAATCCGCGATGTAGAGGCTCCTACCTACAACGATGCCGTTCATGCACAGCTGGCTGAAGTAGCTGCTCAGAAGAAGTATCACAACTTTGAGGAGTTGCTCGAGACCAACGACATCTGGGAGGTTAAATAACCTCTAAATTACCCGCGAGTTTGTAAACTCCACATATCAATCATCCCCATGGCAAATCGTTGTGGGGATGATTTTTGTGTAAAAATACACTCATTTATCGTTTTTTCTCTCAACTATAAAACTAGTTTCTCAATAAATGATTATCTTTGCGCTCGATTTTTACTTAAAACCAAATATTAAATAATAACTTATAACATATGTTTCACATTTACGAAGGATTTCATCTTGTTGAGGCGTATCACAAAATGCGTCACAATCGTAAGTACTATCCTGCCGATGGTACCAAACGAGCTATTAAGATTGCACTTGTAGCTCTCATTACTCTGTTACTTTGGAATATGCCTGCCGAATGGTATGGCATCCAGAACCTTACCGTCATTCAGCAGCGCATCATCGCTATCTTCGCGTTTGCTACACTCATGTGGGTTTTCGAGGTTGTCAGCTCGTGGGCCACTTCGGTAGCCATCATTGTGTTGATGCTTCTATTCTGCACAGACAGTGGTATCCTACCCATGGTGAACGAAGAAGAAGTAGGTAAGTTGCTTAGTTACAAAGGTGTGATGGCCACCTTCGCCGACCCAGTGATTATGCTGTTTATCGGTGGATTTGTGCTGGCTATTGCTGCCACCAAGACCGGTCTCGATGCCCAGTTGGCCAAGGTGCTGCTGAAGCCTTTCGGCACACGCAGCGAGATGGTGCTCTTAGGATTCCTGCTCATCACCGGTTTATTCTCGATGTTCGTATCTAACACAGCTACAGCTGCCATGATGCTGACATTCCTCACACCTGTGTTCCACCAGCTGCCTCCCGAGGGTAAGGGTCGTGTAGCCCTGGCCATGAGTATCCCTGTAGCTGCCAACCTGGGTGGTATGGGTACCCCTATCGGTACACCTCCAAACACCATCGCCCTGAAATACCTGAACGATCCTGAAGGTTTGAATATGGGTCTGGGCTTTGGTCAGTGGATGATGTTCATGTTCCCACTTGTTATCCTGCTGCTGTTCATCAGCTGGCGCATCCTGCTCAAGGCATTCCCATTCACACAGAAGACGATTGAGCTGAACATAGAGGGTGGTATGAAGAAGGGTTTCCACTCTAAAGTGGTTATCATCACCTTCTTTGTTACCGTAGCTCTCTGGTTGCTCGACCGTGTTACTGGTATCAACTCATATACTGTGGCTATGATTCCCTTTATGGTGTTCGCCCTGACAGGTGTGATTACCAAGCGTGACCTGGAGCAGATTAACTGGAGTGTGATCTGGATGGTGGCCGGTGGTTTCGCACTGGGTTACGGTCTGAACGCTTCGGGACTGGCAGCTAACGCTGTTGAGAGCATCCCCTTCGGCGAGTTCTCACCACTGCTCATCCTGTTGATGGGAGGTGCTATCTGCTACCTGCTCAGTAACTTCATCTCTAACTCGGCCACAGCAGCACTGTTGATGCCTATCCTGGCTATCGTTTGTGGTGCCATGGGCGACAAGCTGGCTCCTATCGGCGGTACACCAACCGTACTGATCGGTGTAGCCATCGCAGCCTCATCGGCCATGATTCTGCCTATCTCTACCCCACCAAATGCTCTGGCATTTGCTACAGGCTATGTGAAGCAGAATGATATGGCAAAGATGGGTATTGTAATGGGTATCATCTCTATGGTATTAGGCTTCGGTCTGGTTTACCTGATGGGAACACTCCACTTGATTTAATTCTAGATTTTTAGGCACGGATTACACGGCTTAAATAAAATTTAAGACACGGCTTTAGTTGCGATGCTAAAGCCGTGTCTTTTTATAAAAAAAAGCTGTGTAATCCGTGCCTATAAAAAAACTACAGTTTCTCGCCGTAGCACAGGTCGCCACAGTCACCGAAGCCTGGAACGATATACTTATGCTCGTTCATACCTGGGTCGATGGCGGCACACCAGATGGTAGAGCCATCGGGAAGCGCACTTTTCACAACCTCAAGTCCCTCGGGTACAGCAATCACACAAGCCACGTGAATCTTCTTGGGTTTGCCTGTCTTTACCAATGCCTCGATACTGGCAGCCATAGAACCGCCGGTAGCCAGCATCGGATCGACAATCACCAGTGTTTTGCCCTTGGCACTTGGTGCAGCCAGATACTCGGTATGCACGCCCACCTCGGTATGCTCACGGTTGGTGTACATACGATAAGCCGATACGAAAGCATTGTCGGCATGATCGAACACATTGATAAAACCCTCGTGGAAAGGCAGACCGGCACGCAGCACAGTGGCAATCAGCAGGTCTTCCTTTGGCAGCTGGATATCGATAGTGCCCAATGGTGTTGTAATAGTCTTGGGACGATACTCCAGAGTTTTCGACAACTCGTAGGCCATCATCTCGCCCACACGCTTGATATTATGACGGAACAACAGACGGTTCTTCTGATAGTTCTTGTCTCTCAGTTCCGACATGTACAAATTGATAACCGAATTGGTTTTGCTAAAATCTACTACTTCAATCATATACTTACATTTTTGCGGCAAAAGTACAAATTTAAAATGACAGTGACAAGTTTTAATAGGAAAAACATGCTGAGTTAGGACAGATCGGAAGGACTGATTCCAAATTCATCCTTGAAACACTTGGTAAAGTAGCTGGGGGCGGTGAAACCAACCTCGTAGGCAACCTCGGCGATGGTCTTATCGCCTTTTACCAGTAACTGATAGCCGCGATTCAATCGGGCAGAACGCAACAGCTCGACAGGCGACGAACCAGAGATGGCCTTAACTTTACGGTACAGCTGTACACGACTCAGATTCATAGCAGCAGCCAAATCATCAACAGTCAGATCACTGTCGGAGAGACGGGCCTCGACCACATCCTTGAAGCGCACAATGAATAGCGGCTCCTTGGCCGATTCAGCAGCCTCATCTTCGGGTTGAACGACGGGCTGTGCAGCCGCAGGCTGTTGATCGGCAGGCCGTACCGGCTCAGCTGGTGCCTTCATGTTCCACAGGTTATTGACAATACGCTCGCGCTGGGCCGACACTCTGGAACGATGATAGAGGATAAAGAGTACTAATATAAGTACCAGCAATGCCAACAAGACGAGTGCCAGCAACGAGATGGTGCGCTGTGTTGACAGTTGTTCAAGATAGCTGGCGGCTTTTTTCTGAAGTTTAATCAGATTATGCGCCTGGCGCACCACTTCGTCGCTTTCGAGTAACAGCACCGTAGCATTATCGCGGGTTACCAAAGCCGAGGTAAACAAGGTTTCTCTTGGATATTCTTTGCCATCGAGGATGTCGAGGGCCAGTTGTAGCAGTTGGTCGCCATGTGTAGGATAGATATACGAGGCATCGAGGAGCGAATCGCGCACCTGTTGGATACCACCATCAGGTCCTGGCAAGGCATCGATACCACAGAACATGGGCAGTTTGGCGCCTCGTTCTTCGAAGGCCTTACGGGCCCCAATAGCAGAACGATCGTTATGTCCGAAAACCAGATCGATACTATTCATATCGCCCTTCCAGTTCTTAACGGCCTGATAAGCCGTAGGCTCAGTCCAGTCGCCTTGTATTTCGGCCACCACCTTAATATCGGGATAGGCTGCCAAAGCCACATGGAAGCCATTATAACGCTCCTCGGCAGGCGATGAACCTTTCAGTCCTTTCACTTCCATTATCTGCCCCTTACCACCAAGTTGGGTAGCGATGTATTCACCCATCAGGTGTCCCATCTCGTAGTTATCAGCACTCACAAAGGCTGAATATTTTCGCGAGTCGGTTTTACGTTCGAACACGATAACGGGGATGCCCTTATCGTAGGCACGGTCGATAGCAGGCGACACCGACGAGAGCTGGTTGGGAGCCACAATCAGCAGATTGATACCACTTTCCACCAGACTGTCTATCTGTTTACTCTGAAGTTCAGAATCGTCGTGAGCAGCAGTAAAGCGTAGTTCTACGCCCTCATGAAAGTTGGCCTCCATTCTCATCTCGGCGTTCTGCCAATCGCGCCAGATATCCTCAGAGCATTGCGATACACCTATTATATATTTAGGCTCGGCTTGTTTGCATCCCATGAACAGGATGGCCGTAAACATTAAAATAGAAATGAAAGAGTTTCTCATCATTGATCTCTGTTTTATGCAGGCAAATATACGAAATAATCGCGAAACACGAAAACAAATTGATATTTTTTTGTATATTTGCAAGAGATAATAAGAATAATCGTTCATAAATTAGCAAAAATGTTACATTGAAACAAAAATAGGACGCAATGAACGAAATTTTGACGCTGCACGCACAATACATTAGTAATTTTGTGCAGGATTTAAAATCAGATTTGAGTACTAACAATTAAAACAAGCAACAATGGAAAGACTAAAGAAACGTTTTCTGTGTTTTGCTCTCTTGCTCGTAAGTACAATGATGTATGCACAGACAGAGATCAGTGGTACGGTGATAGATGCTACAGGCGAAGCTGTCATCGGTGCTACAGTAAAGGAGAAGGGGACCACGAACGGTACAGTAACCGATTTCGATGGAGCCTTCACCATCAAAGTGAACGAGAATGCCACTCTGGTTATCTCGTACATCGGCTACCAGACACAAGAGGTACCTGCGAAACAAGGTATGAAGGTAACTATGAAAGACGACAGCGAACTTCTGAAGGAGGTTGTGGTAACAGGTTATACCACCCAGCGCAAGGCCGATCTGACGGGTGCCATCTCGACCGTAAGCGTAGACGAGATTGCCAAGCAGAACGAGAACAACCCAATGAAGGCACTGCAGGGTCGTGTACCAGGCATGAATATCACAGCCGATGGTAATCCTTCGGGTGCTGCAACGGTCCGTATCCGTGGTGTAGGAACCCTGAACGACAACGATCCACTTTACATCATCGACGGTGTGCCCACAAAGGCTGGTATGCATGAGTTGAACGGTAACGATATCGAGAGCATCCAGGTGCTGAAGGATGCAGCTTCTGCCAGTATCTATGGTAGCCGCGCCGCCAACGGTGTGATCATCATCACCACCAAGAAGGGTAAGGACGGCAAGGTAAAGGTGAACTTCGACGGCAGTGTGGCCACCTCGTTCTATACTAATAAGATTGAGACCATGAACGCCAGCGAGTGGGGACGCGCATACTGGCAGGCTTGCGTGAACGATGGTGTGAACCCAAGCAACAATAACCTAGGATACAACTACGACTGGAGCTACGACGCTAAAGGCAATCCCGTACTGAATAATATGACTATGAACATGTATCTGGACGAGAACGCCAGTGTACGTGCAGGTGATACAGACTGGTTCGATGAGATTACGCGCACAGGCGTGGTACAGCAGTACAACCTCTCGGTAAGCAACGGCTCGGAGAAGGGCAGTTCATTCTTCAGCATTGGCTACTACGACAACCAAGGTACCATTAAGAAGAGTAACTTCAACCGTCTGTCGGCTCGTGCTAATGCAGACTATAAGCTGTTCGATGGCAAGGTAGTGATTGGTGAGAACTTCACCATGAACCGTACCAAGGGCAATGACGCTCCTGGCGGAGTGCTGGAGCACGCACTTGAGTTTAACCCTAACTTCCCTATATGGGCAGAGAACGGTAAATATGCTCAGGCACTGGGTGCCTACTCTGAGCGCGAGAACCCTCTGAGCATGATTGATAATAACAAGGACAACGAATACACACAGTGGCGCTCATTCGGCGATGTGCACCTGAGCATCACCCCATTCAAGAACTTTATGGTTCGCACCACACTGGGTATGGACTATACACAGAAGGAGCAGCGCTTCTTTACCTACCCTATCGAAAATGGTAAGGTTAAGCGTACCGATAGCGCTGTTGAAAGCAAGCAGGAACACTGGATGCGCTGGATGTGGAACGCCATTGCTACCTATAATCTTGAAATCGGCAAGCATCGCGGCGATGCCATGATTGGTACAGAGGTGAACCGTCAGGACTATAAGTGGAATAGTGCCAAGCGCTATGAACTGGCTATTCTGAACACCGACTATATGTGGCCAAGTGCTGGTGCAGGCAAGCAGTTAGCCGAAGGTTCAGGCGAAGGATTCAGTCTTCTGTCATTCTTCGGTAAAGTGAACTACACCTACGACGACAAGTATCTGGCATCTGTCACCATCCGTCGCGACGGTTCGAGCCGATTCGGTAGCAACAACCAGTATGGTACATTCCCATCAGTATCAGCTGGTTGGCGCATCTCAGAAGAGAAGTTTATGGCTAAGACAAAGAGCTGGCTCGACAATCTGAAACTTCGCTATTCTTGGGGACAGACTGGTAACCAAGAAATCTCAAACACTTCACGATACACCCTCTACAAGTCGGTAGTATCTACTGGACTATGGGGCAGCGGACAGGCTGGTTCTTCATACGACATCAGCGGTAAGAACGGTGGTTACGACCTGGCGAACGGTTATGTACGCAATCAGCGCGGTAACGACGACATCAAGTGGGAAACCACCACACAGCATAATATAGGTATTGATTTCGCTATCCTGCGAAACGAAATCTACGGTAGTTTCGACTGGTTCAACAAGAAGACCACCGACATTCTGCTCTTCATGGAAGGTATCGCTGCTATGGGTGAAGGATCTGGTCAGTGGATCAATGCCGGCGAGGTGAAGAACAACGGTTGGGAACTGAGCATTGGCTATCGCCACCAGTTGGATAACGGTTTTTCGTGGGATATCAACGGAAACATCAGTAAGTATGTGAATGAGATTACAAAACTGCCTGAGACAGTAGCTGCCAACGGTAAGTATGGTGGTAACGGCGTGAAGAGTGTTGTAGGTCATCCTATGTTTTCACAGGTTGGCTACATCTACGACGGCATCTTCAAGAGTCAGGAGGAGATTGACAATCATGCCACACAGGAAGGTGCAGGACTGGGCCGAATCCGTTATAAGGATCTTAACGGCGATGGCATCATCACAGAGGCCGATCAGGACTGGATATATGACCCAACACCCGACTTCACTTGGGGTCTGAACATCTACCTGCAGTACAAGGACTGGGATATGACCATGTTCTGGCAGGGCGTACAGGGTGTTGATGTAGACTGTCGCGGATATAAGTCGCAGACCGACTTCTGGGCCAACTCTGCCATCAACGTTCCTTATCTGAACAAGGGTAAGCGTGCACTCGACGCTTGGAGTCCAGCTAATCCTGGCAGCAATATCCCTGCCCTCACCACATCGGATACCAACAACGAGGGTCGTGTATCATCTTACTACATTGAGAACGGTTCGTATGCCAAGCTGCGCACCATACAGCTGGGCTACAACCTGCCCAAGAAGGTTACAGAGAAACTACACATGGACCGCATCCGTGTATATGCCTCGGCTCAGAATCTCATTACCATCAAGAGCGGCAAGTTTACTGGTGCCGATCCTGAGAACCCTGGATTCAACTATCCTATACCTCTCAACCTTACATTTGGTGTGAACGTAGGATTCTAATTGAATTGATAAATGAAAATTGATAAATGAAAATTGATGATTATGAAAACAATATATAGATCAATCTGCGCAATCTGCGTCATCTGTGGTTTCATGAGCTGCTCCAACTTCCTGGAAGAGCAGGTACCACAGGCCACACTGACACAGGACGAGGTGAAGAACCCAGAATATATAGACAATGTGCTGATATCAGCATACGCCGGACTGGTTTCGATTGAGGATATGAACGCATCTTTCTCACTCTGGAACTACGACACACGAAGCGACGACGCATACGTTGGCGGTTCAGACTTCTCTGATGGTGAACCATTCCACCGCTTGGAAAAGAGCACTGGCGTGATGACTACCGACTGGCCTTTCAGCTCGATTTGGACACGTTTCTACAATTATCTGAGCCGCGTAAGTCTGTCGCTCGACATTCTGGCCAGCGCCGATCAGGAGAACGCCACCATCAAGCAGCGTACTGCCGAGATGAAGTTCCTGCGTGCTTACGGACACTTCCAGCTGAAGCGCCTGTTCAAGAAGATTCCATTCGTGAACAAGCCCAACATGACGGAAGAGGACTACAACAACCTTTCGAACACGGAATACACCAACGACGAGGGCTGGCAGCAGATTATCAACGATCTGGAGGATGCTTACGCCGTACTGCCTGTTACCCAGGCCGACAAGGGACGCCCCACAAAGGCTGCATGTGCCGCATTCCTGGCTAAGGTTTATCTCTATAAGGCTTATCATCAGGACGATGCCAACAGCAATCAGGTGACATCTATCAGCGATGCCGACCTACAGAAGGTGGTAGAATACACCAATCCATCCATCTACACTGCTGCCGGCTATGGTCTGGAGCCCGACCTGCACAATAATTTCCGCCCTGAGGAGCAGTATGAGAACGGCAAGGAGAGTATCTGGGCCATCCAGTACTCAAGAAACGATGGTACCGTATATGGTAACCTGAACTTCTCATACCGTCTGATTGTACCATGTATCCCTAAGGTTCACGACTCTGGTTGCGATTTCTACAAGCCATCACATAATCTGGTAAGTGCTTATCGTACCAACAGCGACGGTCTGCCCATGCTCGATACTTTTGCTGATACTGAATACACCGTAGGTTCAGCACAGACTGTAGATCCAAGATTGTTTGTAACAGTAGGCGTACCAGGTACCCCTTATATGTTCAATACAAGCTTTATGATTGCAGAGAGCAATGCTTGGAGCCGCTCAGGTGGCACATTCGGATACTTTGTATCGCTGAAGCAGAATGTTGATCCTGCGCTGACAGACAGCTATCTATATCTGTGCGACTCGCAGTGGGCAAGTTCGATGAACCGCATCGTTCTTCGCTATGCCGACGTACTATTGATGCGCGCTGAGGCTCAGGCACAGTTAGGGCAGACATCTGAGGCTATTGCACTGGTTAATCAGGTTCGTGAGCGTGCTGCAGGCATGATTACAAGCAGTGTTGTATCTAACTATCCTAATAAGTATGGTGTACACTATGCAGTAGGTAAGTACAGCGGCAGTTACAGCAAGGACGAGGCCATGAAGATTGTGAAGATGGAACGCCGACTGGAGTTGGCTATGGAGAGTGAGCGTTTCTTCGACCTGGTACGCTGGGGCGATGCGGCTACAGTACTTAACAAGTACTACTCTACAGAGAGTGAGAAGATGAACTTCCTGAGCGGATCGCAGTTTACTGCCAACAAGAATGAGTACCTACCCGTACCATTCGAACAGATGGCTGCATCTAACGGACACTACACCCAGAACTGTGGACAGTGGTAAGAATCGAGTTAAGATTTAACAATTAAGAATTTAGAGTTAAGAGTTATGAAAACGATATATAGCATTATCTGCGCAATATGCATCGTATGCGGGCTCACCGCTTGTAACGATGATCATACGGGCAGCATCGACGTAAGCGGTTCATGCTTGGTTGAGAAGTTTGTCCTGAACGGACAATACGAAGGTACCATCAACACAGAGAAGCGACTGGTAAAAGTAAAAGTGCCCGTAGATTTCGCCCAGAAGGGTGATATGGAGATAACCAGTCTGACCGTATCAGCTGGTGCACAGACCAATATGAAGGTAGGTGACCACATCAACTTTGATGCCGATCGCAATCTTCACATCAGCAATGGCGACTTGGTGATGGACTATCAGGTAAGCGTAAGAAATGACGAGGCTCTGATGTCGCTCTTTATCCTTGAGGGTGTGAAAGGTGCCATCAACCAGCAAGACAAGACTATCACAGTAAGCGTGATGGCTAACAGCGGTATCGACCTGAGCAATGCAACATTCGAGGTTGAATGCAGCGAGGATGCCACATGTAGTCCAGCAAGCGGCACTAAGGGCAACTTCACTGAGCCATTCCAGATTACACTCAACGATAATACTGCTACCACAGTTTATACGGTTTACGTAACACTGATTGAGGATCCTATCGCACTGTTTGTTGGCGATGCTGAGAACATCGAACTGCTGAACGATGAGGAGAAGGCCGCTGCCAAGTGGCTCACTGGTAACATCGCAAGCGCTGCCTACGCATCGTGGAGCGACGTAGCTGGCGGTAACATCTCGCTCGAGAAGTGTAAGCTGATATTCTTCCACCGTCATTGCTCATCGTATGGCAATTACAACGGATTTGCTGAGGCTGAGCAGGGCGCTATGACAGCACTGGCTAAGATGAAGGAATACTGGCAGAAGGGTGGCGCATTCGTACTGGGACGTAGCGCTGTGAACTATGCTATTGCACTGGGTGCTATGCCTGAGGACGCTTATCCAAACAATGTTTGGGGCGGCGGAGGCGGCGAAGGCTCCGACCTGATGGGCGACGATCCTTGGCATACATGGGCCTACGACGCTGCTCACCCACTATGGAAAGGACTCACCACCTATCCAGGAGCACCTGAAAACGCCATCTACACACTCGACAATGGCTACACCATCTGTAACACCACATCACAGTACGGATTCTGGGATACCTATCAGGATGGTAAGGATGCATTCGAGGCCAAGACTGGTGGACGCGCACTGACTGGCGACAACAGCGTGAACGCCTGGGAGTTGAAGAGTGCTAACGGCGAATTTGGCAAGGGTGGTATCATCTGTCTGGGCTCAGGCCTCTACGACTGGAACTCTCCTACTCCATACGAGTCGATCTATCACGAAAACATGGGCAAGATTATGCTCAACGCATTTGATTATCTAACAAAATAAAAACAGAAAGTTATGAAGACAATGATATATTCAGTATTCGCACTCATGCTGTCAGCCTCTGCGCTGACGGCGTGCAGCGATGACGAGTTCAGCGGCGACCCCGCTAAGGACTGGAACGGCACAACCACATTCTTCGCTTCGACTGATGCTGCCGGCTTTGGCACCTATTACACACCTTCAGTGGGACGCGTAGGCGACCCTATGCCATTCTACGATCAGAAGGCTGGCGACTTCAAGGTACTCTACCTGCAGGAGTTTACTAACAACATGCCCTATCGCTTCCACCCCATTTGGGCTGTTTCTACCAAGGATGGTGCCAACTACGAGTCGATGGGCGAGCTGATTCCATTCGGAGCCAACGACTACCAGCAAGATGCTGCCTTAGGAACAGGTTGCGCCTATGAGAAGGACGGCACATATTACATCTATTATACTGGTCATAACGGCAACTGCAAAAACCGCGAAGTTGTTATGCGAGCTACATCTACCGACTTCAAGACATGGACTAAGGATGAGCTTTGGGCACTGAATGGTCCTGACTTCGGTTACTCAAGCAATGACTTCCGCGACCCACAGATTTTCGTAGCCGACGACAACCTCTACCACATGGTTATCTCTACCTATCCCAATGGTGGTGGCGACCCCTGTTTTGCAGAGTTCAAGTCGAGCGACCTGAAGAACTGGGAGCATGTAGGTCGTATCCGTATGATCTGGGATCGCATGTTGGAGTGTCCTGACATCTTCAAGATGGGCAACTACTGGTACATCGTGTTCAGCGAGAGCTATCGCGCCAGCTGGAGCCGTAAGGTGAAATACATGGTAGCCTCAACCTACGAGGAGCTGAAGAGTTGTTTGAACGACGGACCAAAGTGGGCTCCTGACGGACACGAGGGTGTGCTCGACAGCCGTTCGCTCTATGCCGCCAAGACTGCTTCTAACGGCACAGACCGTTACATCTGGGGATGGTGCCCATTCCGTTCTGGTAGCGATATTCACGAGAAGAACACCAACGTAGGTGCTGGCGACGGCAACGAGCCTAACTGGAGTGGTGCACTGGTTTGTCACAAGATTATCCAGCACAGCGATGGTACACTTACTCTGGGTGCTGTGCCTGCAATGGCTGCCAAGTACAATCAGACTGTTAATGCTACAGTGATGGAATCGAATGGCTACAACAGTGGTTCACTGAGCGGCGATGGAGCATACGTACTCTACAACCGTCTGGGCACATCCAACCACATCTCGTTCACCGTAAAGACTTCTAACGTCTGGGATAAGTTTGGTGTATCGTTCGTACGTGGCACAGATTCTAAGAAGTACTACACCATCGTAGTGAACCCCGAGGACGATAACCACCGCAAGCTCAATTTCGAGCAGGAAGGCGAAGAAGGCAAGGGCTTCATCGAGGCCGCTGATGGCTACTGGTTCGAGCGTCCCGCCGACAACACCTACAACATCGACATCTACACAGACAACAGCGTCCTGACACTTTACATTAACGATGTATGTGCCTACACCCAGCGCATCTACGGCATCCAGAAGAACTGCTGGAGCATCAACAACTACGGCGGCTCAATCACAGTTAGCGATGTGAAGGTAAGCCAGCAATAAAATCTAGCAAATGGTTAAATGTTAGTTAGTAATAAGGTAATAGATTGGTTTTGAGTAACAACGGTGCGGCTCATGAGAGTCGCACTTTTTTTATTAAGTGTAGTATTTGCAAAGTACCTAGAAAACAATTGCACGCCAGGTACTTTGCAATTGAAAAGTAGTTAGAGAATTAAACCTTTCAATTATCGTTCATTGCATATAAATTTGTTGCAATGAACGATTTTTCTTAAGAAATGAAACATTATTTATAGGATATACACGCGATTTGACTTAACTTTGCAGCAGAAATCTAAAATCGTACAACAAAAAATGAATAGCAAAATGAGAAAAACGGTAATGATGATGGTGACAGCCGTGCTTACCTCTGCATCGGCAATGGCGCAGGTAACGCCTATGGTGCTGGGCGAGAAGCATGCCATGCTACGAGTGGAACAACCAAGCAAATACTTGCTGCTGCCCGTACAGGAAACTGAGGACATTGCAGCAATAGCTGTGGTAAACGGGAAGAACGAGATGGTGCAGCGCATCAATGTGAAGTTGGCAGTAGACCGCGTAGACTATTATGTGCCCTATGAACTGAAAGATGCCCAGCTGCTCGACATCGAGTTTCATGGCGACCGCCGTCTGAAAGGTGCCGTAGGCGAGTTCGCCTGTTGGAAGGAAATCAAATACTCCGATACATATGACACCACAAACCGTGAGCATTTCCGCCCCGTATATCATCACACCCCAGCTTATGGTTGGATGAATGACCCGAATGGTATGTTCTACAAAGATGGTGTTTGGCATCTCTTCTATCAGTACAACCCTTATGGTTCACAATGGGAGAACATGCACTGGGGCCACTCTACGTCGAAAGACCTGGTGCATTGGGAAGCACAGCCACAGACATTCGAGCCCGACTGGTTGGGTAGCATCTTCAGTGGCTCATGTATCACCAACGGAGATGATGTAGTAGCCTTCTACACCTCAGCCGGTCACCACCAGACACAGTCGATGGCCATATCAAAAGACGGTGGAATGACATTCAAGAAATATGAAGGAAACCCTATACTGACCAGCGACAAGCCCGACTTCCGCGACCCCAATGTGTTCTGGTTTGAGGGCACCAAGCGCTGGGTGATGATCCTGGCAGTGGGTCAGGAGATGCAGCTCTACTCGTCAGAGAACCTAAAAGACTGGAAATACGAGTCAGCTTTCGGTCAGGAGTATGGCAATCACGGTGGCGTTTGGGAGTGCCCAGACCTGATGAAAATCGACAACAAGTGGGTGCTTATCTGCAACATCAATCCTGGCGGCCCATTCGGAGGTAGTGCTACACAGTACTTTGTGGGACAGTTCGACGGACATAAGTTTACCTGCGAGTCGATGCCAAAGGTGACCAAGTGGATGGATTATGGTAAGGATCACTACGCTACCGTATCATTCTATAACGCACCCGAGAACCGCCATGTGGTGCTGGCGTGGATGAGCAACTGGCAGTACGCCAACCAGGTGCCAACCAAGCAGTATCGCTCGGGCAACAGTATACCTCGCGACCTGGGACTGTTTAACTTTGGCGAGGAGACATACGTAAGCGTAGTACCATCGAAGGAGATGCTGGCTATGCGTGGCGCCAAAGTGAGGAAGCCTACTGAGGCTTGCGAGATAGTAGTGGACGTGAAGAATCAGGCGGAGATTGTGCTCTCGAACTCAAAGGGCGAAGAGGTTGTGATGGTTTACGACGGACAGCGCCAGAGCTTCAGCATGGACCGCACAAAGAGTGGCGACGTGAGCTTCAGCGAAGCATTCGCATGCACAACTATCGCGCCCACCTATGGACATATCAAACAGCTGCGATTGTTTATCGACCGCTGTTCTATCGAGGCCTTCGATGCAGAAGGAAAGATGGCAATGACAAACCTGGTATTCCCATCAGAACCTTATAATAACATAAAGGTGAAGGGCGGAAAGGCGACCATATATGAGATTAAGAAGTAAGAATTTAGAATTTAGAGAATATTTAGTAATATGAAGAAATTTGCTCTGATCCCCGTGATGTTCTGCTTTTTCGCCATGGGATTTGTCGACCTGGTGGGCATTGCATCGAACTATGTGAAGGAAGACCTGCAGTTGACAGACAGCGTGGCCAACATCTTCCCGTCGCTCGTATTCTTCTGGTTCCTGATCTTCAGCGTACCTACGGGGATGCTGATGAACAAGATCGGACGAAAGAACACTGTACTGCTGTCGCTCGGCGTGACCATCGCATCGCTGCTATTGCCTCTGTTTGGCGAGAACTTCCCGATTATGCTCTGCGCATTCTCGCTGCTTGGTATTGGTAACGCACTGATGCAGACATCGCTTAACCCACTGGTATCAACCGTGATGGGCGGCGGCAATCTGGCATCGACACTCACCTTCGGACAGTTTATCAAGGCCATCGCCTCGTTCTTGGCTCCATATCTGGCCATGTGGGGCGCCACACAGGTACTGCCTTCGTTCGGCTACGACTGGCGAGTGCTGTTTATGATCTACTTCGTGGTGGGTATTCTGGCTGCAGCACTGCTGGCAGTTACGCCTATCGAAGAAGAACACACCACAGGCAACGCATCTACATTTACTGAATGCCTGAAGCTGCTAGGCACACCTATCGTACTGCTATCATTCTTTGGTATCATGTGTCACGTAGGTATCGACGTGGGCACCAACACCACAGCGCCAAAGATTCTGATGGAACGACTGGGACTGACACTTAACGACGCAGCATTTGCTACCAGTCTGTACTTCATATTCCGTACTATCGGCTGCCTGACAGGCTCTTTCTTCCTGCGAGTACTGCCTAATCGCACATTCTTCGTAATAAGCGTAGTGATGATGGCGCTATCGATGTGCGGACTCTTTATCGGCACAGAAAAATGGATTCTCTACGCAGCAATCGCACTGGTGGGCTACGGCAACTCAAATATCTTCTCTATCTGTTTTGCACAGGCACTCACAGCCATGCCACAGAAGCAGAACGAGGTGTCGGGTTTGATGATTATGGGCTTGTTTGGAGGCACGATTTTTCCACTGCTGATGGGAATTGCCAGCGACGCCATGGGCCAGGCCGGCGCAGTAGCAGTAATGGCTGTTGGAGTGATTTATCTGTTTACCTATATTAAAAACGTAAAAAACAACTAAGTATTATGAAGAGATATATAGTAGGCCTCGGAGAGGCATTGTGGGACGTACTTCCCGAAGGAAAGAAACTTGGTGGCGCACCAGCCAACTTCGCTTATCATGCTGGACAATTTGGTCTGAATACTATTGCCATCAGCGCACTAGGCGAAGATGCATTGGCAGAGGAAACTATCGAGGCGCTGAAGGAGCACAATCTGAACTACCTGATGCCCCAGGTACCCTATCCTACCGGTACGGTACAAGTGACGCTAACGGGCGACGGCATACCCACCTATGACATTAAGGAAAACGTAGCATGGGACAATATCCCCTTTACCGACGAGATGGAGGAGATAGCCAAGAATGCACGTGCAGTTTGTTTCGGATCGCTGGCACAGCGCAACGTAGTAAGTCGTGAGAATATACGTAAGTTCCTGGATGCCACCCCTGAAGACTGTATAAAAATCTGCGACATCAACCTGCGCCAACAGTTCTACACGAAGGAGATTCTTGAGGACTCGTTCTGCATTTGTAACATTCTAAAAATCAACGACGAAGAGTTGGTAGTGGTTAACCGCATGTTCGGCTACGACGGACTGGATATGCGCGGTACCTGCGAGAAGATAGTTCAGGACTATCAACTGAAGATGCTGGTACTAACCTGCGGCACTAACGGATCGTATGTATTTACCGACGACGGTCTGACATCGTTCCAGGATACGCCAAAGGTAGAAGTGGCCGATACAGTAGGCGCTGGCGACTCGTTTACCGGCTCGTTCTGTGCATCAATCATCAACGGGAAACCCGTACAGGAAGCCCATAAAATCGCCGTCAGAGTAAGTGCCTTTGTATGCACCCAGAACGGTGCCATGCCCGTGATTCCAGAAGAGCTGAAAAAGTAAATATCCAAAATCATAAAATGATATGTCGGAGTGGCAAAAGCGCTACTCCGGCATTATTTTTTAATTTCTTTAACCTAAAAAGAATTGTGTGCGCACAAAATATTGCTAAATGCCACTTGTCAATTCGAGAATAATTTGTAACTTTGCAGCGCTTTTTAAAAGTTATATATAACAAAAGGATAATATTCACAACTTAAAATAAAGATTAGTAATATGGCAAAGTTAGATTTGACTCAGTATGGCATTACAGGTTCTACCGTAATTGCACACAATCCATCGTATGAGACTCTGTTCGCAGAGGAGACAAAGGCTGGCCTCGAGGGTTTCGACAAGGGCGTAAACACCGAGCTCAACGCTGTAAACGTAATGACTGGTATCTACACCGGCCGTTCACCTAAGGATAAGTACATCGTAAAGGATGCACAGAGCGAGGACAAGGTATGGTGGACTTCTGAGGAATATAAGAACGACAACCACCCCATGAGCGAGGAGGTTTGGAAGCAGGTTAAGGACATCGCTATCAAGGAGCTCTCTAACAAGAACCTCTATGTAGTAGATGCTTTCTGCGGTGCTAACGAGGCTACACGTCTGGCTGTTCGCTTCATCGTTGAGGTAGCATGGCAGGCACACTTCGTAACAAACATGTTCATTCAGCCTACTGCTGAGGAGCTGGAGAAGTTCGAGCCTAACTTCGTAATCTACAACGCCTCTAAGGCTAAGGTTGAGAACTACAAGGAGCTGGGTCTGAACTCAGAGACTTGTGTTGCCTTCAACACAACAAGCCGCGAGCAGTGCATCATCAACACATGGTACGGTGGTGAGATGAAGAAGGGTATGTTCTCAATGCAGAACTACTATCTGCCTCTGCAGGGTATCGCTTCAATGCACTGCTCTGCTAACACCGACATGGAGGGTAAGAACACAGCTATCTTCTTCGGTCTGTCTGGTACAGGTAAGACCACTCTGTCAACCGATCCAAAGCGTCTGCTGATTGGTGACGACGAGCACGGATGGGACGACGAGGGCGTATTCAACCTCGAGGGTGGTTGCTACGCTAAGGTTATCAACCTTGACAAGGAGAGCGAGCCCGATATCTACAATGCTATCCGTCGTAACGCTCTGCTCGAGAACGTAACTGTTGCTGAGGATGGTAAGATCGACTTCGCTGATAAGAGCGTAACTGAGAATACTCGTGTATCATATCCTATCGACCACATCGAGAAGATTGCCCAGAAGGTAAATGGTAAGAGTGCTGGTCCTGACGCTAAGAACGTTATCTTCCTGAGTGCTGATGCATTCGGCGTACTGCCCCCAGTATCTATCCTGACTCCTGAGCAGACTAAGTACTACTTCCTCTCTGGTTTCACAGCTAAGCTGGCTGGTACAGAGCGCGGTATCACTGAGCCTACTCCAACATTCTCTGCTTGCTTCGGTCAGGCATTCCTCGAGCTGCACCCAACAAAGTATGCTGAGGAGCTGGTTAAGAAGATGGAGAAGAGCGGTGCTAAGGCATACCTCGTAAACACTGGTTGGAACGGTACTGGTAAGCGTATCTCTATCCGCGATACTCGTGGTATCATCGACGCTATCCTGGGTGGTGCCATCCTGAACGCTCCTACCAAGAAGATCCCTTACTTCGACTTCGAGGTTCCAACACAGCTTGAGGGCGTTGACACCAACATCCTTGATCCTCGCGACACTTACGCTAACGCTGCTGAGTGGGAGGAGAAGGCTAAGGATCTGGCTGGCCGTTTCATCAAGAACTTCAAGAAGTACGAGGGCAACGAGGCTGGTAAGGCTCTGGTAGCTGCTGGTCCAAAGCTCTAATAAGAGATTTATCACTCTAAATATCAGAATTGGCTGCGCCGAAAGGCGTGGCCAATTTTTTGATGTAAGTCAATAAGCGACAAAACGCCCCCCAAAATTTCAATTCTCAATTTTCAATTCTCAATTAATCTTTGTACCTTTGCACTTGTAATCGGGAGATTACATGTATTTCATTAGGTTTTTTATTAGTTAGATTTTAAGGTAAAAGATTATGTTATTAGATTTTCAAACAACTGTTATGTTAGTAACGGTTGGATTATCTGCCGGCCTGAGCATTTATACGCTCATGCATACTAACATACGTTGAATTGAGTGCGGGGTGAGTGATTCATACCGCGCTCTTTTTGGTATTAAAACCCTAAACTAACTTAAAATCGGTCAAATTATGGCATATTTTCATTAATTATAAGTAGAAATGTGCTCATTTTTGCAGAAATGTGCGTAAATTTGCAGCCAAATTGAACAAAATAGAGATTATTGACTCAATGAAAAGATATATTTCTACGCTTTGCATGATGCTGGCGGGTGCCCTGCTGATGACTTCGTGCCTGAAGGACGAGAACGACGACACCACCCAGTATTACAACAACACGGCTATTACACAGTTCAAGCTGTCGTGTGTAAATCGTTATGTACATACCACAACTTCGGCAGGTGCGGATTCTGTTTACAAGAAAACGTTGAGCGACCCTGTTGTATTCACCATCGATCAGGCACAGCGCAAGATATATAATACCGACTCGCTGCCATCGGATGTTGACTTGAACCACGTTCTGGCCACAATCAGCAGCCTTAACTCTGGTACGGTGGTAGTAAACTACCCAGATAAGAACGGCGAAGACTCACTGCTCTACTACAGCAGTACCGACTCGATCGACTTTACCAAGCTGAAAGACCTGCGTGTATACGCACAGAGCGGTAACAGCTATCGCACTTATGCTGTATCAATCAACGTACACCAGGCCGAGACAAATAAGATGATTTGGGAGCAGAAGACTGCTGCCGACCTGCCTACCGATGCTAAGAAAGCCCTTTGGGAACAGAAAGCTGCTGCAGCAGGTATGAAACAGTTGTTAGGCTATGGCACAGCCGAGGGATATGCATTTGGCACCGACGGTATGCTGATGGTAAGTAAGGACAACGGCGACACATGGGCTGCAGATATGCTCGACGATGATGCAGCCTGGCTGCCAACAGATAATATCGCCTTTGCTTCGTGGGCCTTTGCTGCCAACGATTCTACCGATTACCAGATGTTGATAGGCACCAACGACAAGAGCGATAAAGCTTGTATGGTATGGCGCAAGATAGCAGAATATGCCCATAACAGTCTGCCTTCAAGATGGGTGCTCATTCCTATCGAGGAATACAGCGGTTACTATCTGCCTAAGATGGAGAACCTGAACCTGGTACGCTTTAACAACGTGGTTCTGGCTATCGGCAACGACAAGAACATTTACGTAAGTCGCGATCAGGGCATCACCTGGAAAACGACAACGAAATATACATTACCCGATGCTTTGGGCACCAATAATCTCACCGCCATCACCGACGACAACGGCTATCTCTGGCTGGTAGGCAAGGATACCGGTGAAGTATGGCGAGGCCTTATTATTGAATAACAGTGAAAAAGCTGCTGGCAGTAATCTTCGCACTGGCCATAACGATGGCCGCCTCTGCTCAGGACGAGCCTGAGTACAAGATGGAGATAGGTGCCGGTGTAGGCTTGGTAAGCTATGTAGGCGACTACAACAGCAATCCACTGAAAGGAATGCAGCCTTGGCTGGCATTAGTAGCCAAATACCGACTGGATCCACGTGTGGCCATAGCCTTTGATTTAGGCACAGGCAAGCTGAAAGGCAAAGCCGAAACAATAACCAATGGCTACGAGTTCAGTCACAATGTAACCGAGGCTGACGTACGATTGGAATACAACTTCTGGCCGTATGGAACAGGTTATGAATACCGAGGCGCAAGGCGCTTTACACCATTTATCACCATAGGTGCAGGCGCAAGCTTTTATGGCGGACCAGAGAAAGGAGCAACGATGAACATGCCAATAGGCGCAGGCATAAAATATAAAATAGGCAACAGACTGAACCTGACAGCTGAGTGGGCCATGCGTTTTACGCTGAGCGACAAGCTGGACGGCAGTAAGGATCCCTTAGGCATTAAGAGCAGCGGCCTGTTTAAGAACACCGATGGCTACAGCGTGCTACAAATAGCACTAACCTACGACCTTTGGGAGAAATGCAAAACGTGTAACAACGATAGATATTAAGATATATGAAGGAACTTTTAGACATGAACAGGATTCCCCAGCACATTGCCATCATTATGGACGGTAATGGACGTTGGGCCATGGAGCGTGGTAAAGACCGTAGTTTTGGCCACCAGGCAGGTGTAGACGCAGTGCGCCGCATCACTTCTGAGTGTACCCGACTGGGAGTCAAGTTCTTAACGCTATACACCTTCTCTACGGAGAACTGGAATCGTCCAGCCGACGAGGTTGCAGCCCTGATGGGACTGGTACTCACATCGCTTGAGGACGAGATCTTCATGAAGAATAACGTACGCTTCCGCGTGGTGGGCGACCGTTCACGTATCCCCGATACCGTAAACAAGAAGTTGGCCGAGACCGAGGAGCATACTGCCAAGAACGACGCCATGACCATGGTAGTAGCACTGAGCTACTCATCGAAGCTGGAGCTGACCACAGCTACCAAGCAGATTGCTCAGGAGGTAAAGGAAGGAAAACTGGATGTAAACAGCATTACCGAGGAGACCATTAACGAACGTTTGTGGACTAATTTCATGCCCGATCCAGAGTTGCTGATCCGTACTGGTGGTGAGATTCGTATATCAAACTATCTGTTGTGGCAGATTGCCTACTCAGAGCTTTACTTCTGCGATACATACTGGCCCGATTTTATGGAAGAGGACCTGCATAAGGCCATCTATAGTTACCAGAGCCGCCAGCGCAGATTCGGCAAGACAGAGGCACAGGTAGAGGCCGAAGAGAAAAAGTAAAAAGGTAAGAGAGTAATAAAGTAAAAAAGAAAGTGACTTATATATATATTATAAATAAGGTGAAAGGACTGGTGAAAGGTATCTTACCTGTTTGCCTTTTAACCTTTTTACCTTTCACTGCTTCTGCTCAGGATAAGATTGTAAACCCTGATATCTCGTACGCCGGTACACCTCGTACCTGCGAAATCGGTGGTATCGCAGTTGAGGGTGTTGAGGGATACGAGGATTATGTATTAGCTGGTCTCTCGGGACTGACAGTAGGTCAGGAGATTGAGGTGCCCGGTTCGCAGATTACCGAAGCCGTAAAGCGCTACTGGCGTAACGGACTGTTCTCGAAGGTTCAGATTACTGCCGACTCGATTGTTGGCAACAAAATTTATCTGTGCATTCACTTAGGTATGCGTCCACGTATCAAGACCATCAACTACAACGGTATCAAAAAGGCCGAGCGCGAGGATATGGAGGCTAAGCTGGGTATGGTTAAGGGTATGAGTTTGACTCGTAACATCATCGACCGTGCCAAGATCTTGGCTAAGAAATACTTCGACGACAAGGGTTACAAGAATGCCGAGATCGACATCATACAGCATGAGGACGCCTCTGGACAGGTAACACTTGACGTAAACATCGACAAGAAAGACAAAATGAAGGTACGCCAGCTGGTGTTCCAGGGTAACGACAAGCTGAAGACTGGCAAGATTAAAGGCTCGCTGTTTGGCAAGGGTGCTTTCGGAAAGATTCACGAAGCAGGTAAGTTTACCAACTTCTTCAAGGCCAAGAAGTTTACCGACGAGCGCTATAAGGAGGCAAAGCAGGCTCTGATCGACAAATATAACGAGTTAGGTTTCCGCGATGCAACCATCGTCGAGGATTCGGTTTATCCTTGCGACGACAAGCACGTAAACATCTTAGTAAAGATCGACGAAGGTGAGAAATACTTTGTACGCGATATCACATGGGTAGGTAACACTGTGGTTACAACCGACTACCTGAATGCCGTATTAGGCATGAAGAAGGGTGATGTATATAACCAGAAGCACATCGACAAGCGCCTGCGTGAAGACGAGGATGCCGCTGGTAACTATTACTATAACAACGGTTATGTTTTCTCGAATATCGACCCTGTTGAGGTAAACATCGACGGAGACTCTATCGATATCGAGATGCGTGTAACCGAAGGTCCTCAGGCTCACCTGAACCATGTCCGTATCTATGGTAACGACCGTTTGTACGAAGAGGTGGTACGTCGTGAGTTGCGCACCAAGCCAGGCGACCTGTTCAACAAGGAGGCACTGACACGTTCGGTACGTGATATCGCATCAATGGGATTCTTTGATCCTGAAAAGGTTGTTCCAGATATCAAGCCAAACGTTGAGGATGGTTCGGTTGACGTGAACTGGCGCCTGGAGCAGAAGAGTAACGACCAGCTGGAGTTCTCATTAGGTTGGGGACAGACCGGTATCATCGGTAAGATTGGTATCAAGTTCAACAACTTCTCTATCCGTAACCTGTTTGGTAAGAACAAACTGCACCGCGGTATTCTGCCTTATGGCGATGGTGAGCAGCTGGGTTTCAGCTTCCAGACCAATGGTAGCTACTATAGTTCACTGAGTGCCAACTACGGTACCAACTGGTTTGGTGGCAAGCGTCCTAACAGTTTGAATGTGGGTGTGTTCTACTCTAAGCAGAGCGACATCTCAAGTTACTACCGTAACAATTCATTCTACAACAACTACTACATGTACAGCGGTGGCTACGGTTCATACAATAATTACTATTACAACTATGAGTCGATGCTCGACGATGATAAGACCATGACCGTATTCGGTGCATCGTTAGGATGGGGTAAGCGTCTGCGCTGGCCCGACGACTACTTCCAACTGTCGGCACAGCTCGGTTTCTCACGCTACATGCTGCGCGACTGGAGCTACTTCTACATCCACAACGGTAACTGTAACAATATCAACCTTGGTTTGACATTGAGTCGTACATCTACCGACAACCAGCTGTTCCCACGTCGTGGTTCAGAGTTCATGGCATCTGTAACCGTTACACCACCTTGGTCGCTCTTCGACAATAAGGACTATGCTAATCTGGCCAAGAACTCTAACTCGGCTACCTACGAGGACGAGTTGCAGGACGTTTATCGCTGGATTGAGTACCACAAGTGGAAGTTTAAGAGTCGCACCTTTACAGCCCTCACAGGCGGTCAGAAGTGCTTTGTGCTGATGACCCGTGTAGAGATGGGACTGTTAGGCAGCTACAACAGCAATAAGCGCTCACCATTCGAGACCTTCTACGTGGGTGGTGACGGTATGAGCGGATACTCATACGGCTACTCGGAAGAGACCATTGGACTGCGCGGATACGAGAATGGATCACTCTCTTACTCTTCGGCCTACGAGACCATGATGAAGGGTGGTACCATCTCATCTTACAACTCTTACGCTTACGACCGATTCACACTCGAGCTGCGCTACCCATTCATGCTGGGTAACACTACTATCTACGGACTGGGCTTCCTGGAGGGTGGTAACGCTTGGGCCAACGCCAAGGACTTCAACCCATTCAAGATGAAGCGTTCGGCAGGTCTCGGTGTTCGTATCTTCCTGCCTATGGTTGGTTTGATGGGTATCGACTGGGCATACGGTTTCGACAATGTTTACACCAGCCAGTATGGTGCACAGAAGAAGGGCGGAAGCAACTTCCACTTCATTCTCGGTCAGGAATTCTAAATTATACAGTTATGAAGAAATTGATTATCTGCGCAATCTGCGCAATCTGTGGTTTCACAAGTATCAACGCCCAGAAGGTGGCAGTGATCGACATGGAGTACATCCTGAAGAATATCCCAGCCTACGAGCGTGCCAACGAGCAGTTAGGTCAGGTATCAAAGCAGTGGCAGGCTGAGGTTGACGCTCTGAATGCCGAAGCCCAGACACTTTATAAGAACTACCAGAACGAGGTGGTGTTCCTCTCGAAGGAACAGAAGAAAGCCAAGCAGGATGCTATCGTTGACAAGGAGAAGCAGGCTGCCGAGCTGAAGAAGCACTACTTCGGTCCAGAGGGCGAGCTGTTTAAGAAGCGTACCGCCTTGATGAACCCCATACAGGAAGAGGTTTACAACGTGATTAAAGATATAGCAGAACTGCGAGGCTATCAGTTGGTACTCGATCGTGCCAGCGATGCCGGTATCATCTTCAGTTCGCCCAAGATTGACATCTCGTCAGAGGTGCTTCGTAAGTTGGGATACGCTAACTAATTGAGAATTGATAATTGAAAAAATAATAATTAAAAAACAATAAGTAATATGAAAAAATTGATTATCTGCGCACTTTGCGCTATCTGCGGTTTCACTACCGCCAATGCACAGGGTAAGTTCGGCCATGTGAACACCCAGGAGATTATGCAGGCCATGCCTGAGTTTACTAAGGCTCAGAACGAGATTAAGGCACTGCAGGACCAGTATGAGGCTGACCTGAAGAGCATGCAGGACGAACTGCAGAAGAAGGGTGAGGCTTTCGAGAAGGAGCAGGCTTCACTGCCCGAGAACATCAAGCAGCGCCGTCAGCAGGAACTGCAGGATATGTATCAGAAGATTCAGCAGAGCTACCAGGACAACCAGCAGGCTTTGCAGAAGGCTTCGGCTGAGAAGATGCAGGCTATCCAGACCAAGATTCTTGATGCTATCAAGGCCGTAGGTCAGGCTGGTCAGTATGTTTACATCATGGAGAACAACTCGCTGCCTTACATCAGCACTACCCTCTCTACCGATGTAACTGCTCAGGTTAAGACAAAGTTAGGTTTGAAGTAATTCGAAAGTATAACTACCAAATTATAACATCATGAAACGATTCCTCGTACTTCTTGTGGCATTCGTATCGCTCAACGCATTTGCACAGGGCGACGCCACATCATCCATCAAGTTTGGCTACCTGAGCTATCAGGCTGCCATCCAGTCGATGACCGACTACGCGCTGGTTCAGCAGCAGATGGCCGACCTCAAAGCCAAGTATCAGGCAGAGGCCAAGCGTGTAGAAGACGAATTCAACAGGAAGTACGAGGAATTTCTTGATGGTCAGCGCGACTTCCCTAAAAGCATTCTGCAGAAGCGTCAGTCTGAGCTTCAGGAGCTGATGCAGCAGAACATCTTGTTTAAGAACAAGAGCACAAAGGAGCTTGAAGCCGCTGAGAAAGAGGCAATGAATGCCCTCAAGACTCGTCTTAACGAGACGCTTAGCGCCATTGCCCAGCAACGTGGTCTGGCACTCATTGTCAATACCGACAGCGATGTCTGCCCATTCATCAATCCCGCTCTGGGCGAAGATATCAACGAAATAGTTAAGGATGCTCTCAAGTAATCCAGGACCAATTGGTATTTTTGATAGCGGTTACGGCGGACTCACCATCCTGCATGGCATCCGTCAACTGCTTCCCGAATACGATTATCTTTATTTGGGCGACAATGCCCGTGCGCCTTATGGACCACGTTCGTTCGACGTGGTTTATGAGTTTACGCGCCAAGCCGTAGTAAAACTGTTTGAGATGGGTTGCCACCTGGTTATCTTAGGTTGTAACACAGCCTCGGCCAAGGCACTACGCACCATCCAGCAGAACGATCTTCCAAAGATTGATCCCGAACGTCGCGTGTTGGGTATCATCCGTCCTACAGCCGAGGTGATTGGCGATCTTACCACTTCCAAGCATGTAGGCGTACTAGCCACCGAAGGAACCATCAAGAGTGAGAGCTACGACCTTGAAATTCACAAGCTTTTTCCTGACATCAAGGTATCAGGCGTGGCCTGTCCCTTCTGGGTGCCACTGGTAGAATACAACGAGGCCGACTCGCCAGGTGCCGATTACTTCGTAAAGAAACGCATCGACGAAATCATGCGTAAGGATCCCGACATCGATACCATCATCTTAGGCTGCACCCATTATCCCTTATTGATGCCTAAGATTCTGAAGTATCTGCCCGCAGGAGTACGCGTCGTCCCCCAAGGCGAATACGTAGCCGAGAGTTTGAAACAATATTTGGAGCGCCATCCAAATATCGAAGCCAAATGCTCTAAAGGTGCAGGTGTACACTACCTCACCACCGAGAACCCCAACAAGTTCAAGGAACAAGCACAAATCTTCCTCCACGAACCCGTAGAGGTAGATAACATCACTTTAGGTTAGTTTTCTTATTTCGTGGATGATGCTCTAAGATTTCTTGTCTTAGGGTTGAAGTATCTATGTGGGTATAGATTTCTGTCGTACCGATATCTTCGTGACCTAAAAGGGCTTGGATAAAGCGAAGGTCGGCGCCGCCTTCGAGCAAGGCAGTGGCAAAGGAGTGACGCAAGGTATGGGGAGATATCGTTTTTTGAATACGGGCTTCTTTGGCCTGGGCTTTGATCATAATGAGAATCATGGTGCGAGTAAGATGGGCACCGCGACGATTCAGGAACACATAGTCTTCCTCGCCAGGCTTAATCTTCATCAAGTTACGAACATTAAACCAAAAACGCAGTTCCTGAATGGCCTTGGGCGAGATAGGCACCAAACGTTCCTTGGAGCCTTTACCCAGCACACGCACATACTCTTCGTCGAGATAAAGATCGGAAAGTTTGAGGTTAACCAACTCGCTGACACGTAAGCCACACGAAAAGAGCACCTCAATGATTGCACGATTGCGATGCCCTTCCCATTTGGAAAGGTCGATGCTTTCTTCGAGGCGGTCAACCTCCTGTGTGGTGAGCACCTCGGGCAGATGGTCGCCAATCTGTGGCGACTCCAACAATTCGGTAGGATCGTCATCACGATAGCCATCCAACTGTACAAACTTAAAGAAGCTACGGATACCACTCAGAATGCGACATTGCGAACGAGGATGAATACCGATATCATGCAAACTGGCCGAGAAATGTTCCAAATCGGCTAACGTCACATCGCTTATAGCAAGCTGCTCATGTTCGAGATAGTCAAGCAATTTACGCAAGTCGCGCTGATAGGCATCGAGCGTATTACCCGACATATTACGTTGCAGCTTCAGATAGCGTACATAAGCCTTTACAATGCCCTTTTGGTCAATCATTTGCACAAATTTGGTGCAAAGTTAGTATTTTTTTCTAATATATAGAAAAATATTTGTAACTTTGCAGCCGTATTAATACAAAGTTACAAAAATGAAGATTCTGATTATCAATGGTCCGAACCTGAACTTGTTGGGCCAGAGAGAGCCAGGCATCTATGGTTCGTCGTCGTTCGACGCATACCTGCCTGAGTTGCGTAAGCGCTTTGCCGACATCGACATCGAGTACTATCAGAGCAACGTAGAGGGCGAGCTGATTAACAAGATGCAAGAGGTTGGCTTTAGCTACGACGGCATTGTTCTGAATGCTGGCGCCTACACCCACACCTCTATAGCTCTGCAGGACTGTATCCGTTCGCTCAAGGCACCTGTGATCGAGGTTCACATCTCGAATGTGCACCAGCGCGAGGAGTTCCGTCATAAGTCGATGATTTCATGCGCCTGCAAAGGTGTAATTCTCGGCTTCGGTCTCGACTCGTACCGTTTGGCCATAGAAGCTCTGAAGGGATGACGCTCGACGAGTATATCCTGCAGCATACGGAGCCAGAGCCCGACTACCTGTACCGACTATGGCGCGCCACCCACATACACACCATTCACGGACGTATGGCGAGTGGACACTTGCAAGGCCGACTGCTCAAGATGCTGGTGAAGATGATTCGCCCCCAGAACATCTTAGAGATAGGCACCTTTAGCGGCTACAGCGCTATATCGATGGCAGAGGGATTGGACGAAGGCGGACGCCTATATACCTTCGAGATTAACGACGAGATGGAGGACTTTACCCGTCCGTGGATAGAAGGTTCGAGTGTGGGTGATAAGATAGAGTTCATCATTGGCGATGCGTTACAAGAGGCCCCCAAGTTAGGCATAGCCTTTGATATGGCTTTCATGGATGGTGACAAGCGCACCTATCGCGACTGTTACGAGATGGTGATGAGCATACTGAAGCCCGGCGGTTTTATACTGGCCGACAACACACTTTGGGACGGACATGTGATAGACCATGCCTACGATAAGGACCGACAAACCCAAGGCATTGAGACATTTAACGACTATATAGCCCGCGACGCTCGCGTAGAGCAGGTGATACTGCCACTGAGAGACGGGTTGTCACTGATAAGAAAAAAAGATATTTAGAATTAAGATTTTAGAGATGCAAGAGACAAGACAAAACAAGATTGCGAGATTGCTGCAGAAGGAGCTCTCGCTGATATTCCAACAGCAGACGCGTGCTACTCACGGCGTGATGATATCGGTTACACGTACCAAGATTTCACCCGATCTGAGTATCTGCACCGCTTATCTGAGCGTATTCCCCAGCGAGAAGGGCGAAGAGATATTGACCAACATCAATGCCAATACCAAACAGATACGCTACGAGTTAGGCACTCGCGTAAGAAACCAGATGCGTATCATTCCAGAGCTGCGATTCTTTATCGACGACTCGCTCGACTATATTGAGCACATCGACGAACTTTTGAAAAAGTAAAAAGGTGAACTTTCCTTTCTTTATTGCCCGCAGGTACCTGTTCTCAAAGAAATCCACTCATGCCATCAACGTCATTAGTGGTATTTCTGTGATTGGTGTGGCCGTAGCTACGATGGCGCTGGTGGTCACACTATCAGTGTTTAACGGGTTCCACGATCTGGTAGCAACATTCTTTACAAGTTTCGACCCGCAGCTGAAAGTGGTGCCTGCCGAAGGAAAGACCGTAGCTGCCGACGACCCGATTCTGACAGAAATCAGACAATTGCCCGAGATTGAGGTAGCTACCGAGAGCGTAGAGGACATGGCACTGGCCATCTATCGTGGCAGACAGGCGATGGTGGTAATCAAAGGTGTTGACGACAACTTTGCCCAGCTTACCCACATCAACGAGATTCTGGTGGGCGATGGCGATTTCAGCTTGCATGCTGCCGATATGGACTATGGAACCTTAGGTATCCGACTGGCCGAGACGTTAGGCACAGGCTACACCTACGAAGAGCCTATCCATATTTATGCCCCACGCCGCGAAGGCCAGTTAGACATGACCAACCCCGACGAGGCATTCGAGGAAGATGAGCTCTACTCACCCGGTGTTCTGTTCAACGTAAAGCAGTCGCGCTATGACAAGAACTACATCCTGACCAGCATCGCATTCGCCCGTCGTATCTTCGGACAGCAGGGCATGCTCTCGTCGCTCGAGCTACGCCTGAAGCCAGGCAGCAACTTCGACAAGACGAAAGATCAGATTAAGCAACTGTGTGGCACCAAGTTCGTTGTAAAAGACCGTTTTGAGCAGCAGGACGACACTTTCAAGATTATGAAGATTGAAAAATTGATTGCCTATATCTTCCTGACCTTCATTCTGATGGTGGCCTGCTTTAACATCATCGGCTCGCTGTCGATGCTGATTATCGATAAGAAAGACGATGTAGTTACCCTGCGTAACCTTGGTGCGAGCGACAAGCAGATTGTTCGCATCTTCCTGTTCGAGGGTCGTATGATCTCAGCCATCGGTGCCATCTTAGGTATCGTCATTGGTCTGACCCTGTGCTGGCTGCAGCAGCAATACGGCATTGTGGCCTTAGGCTCATCGAGCGGCACATTTGTAATTAACGCCTACCCCGTAAGCGTGCATCCCGAGGATATTATCCTGGTATTCTGCACGGTATTGATTGTAGGTTTCCTCTCTGTATGGTATCCCGTTCGCTACTTTGCTAAGCGACTATTAGTGTAGGTAATTTAGTTTTAACGTAGGTTTAACGTAGAATTTGCAACAAATAAGTAAAAAAGGTGTAACTTTGCACCCGATAACAATTATGCAACAACCAAACTTAAATGACATGAAGAAAATTCTATCGACCATTTTGCTGACACTGATCGGCACAGTAGCGATGATGGCACAGATGCAGATGCCATCAATTCCCGTAGATCCCGATGTACGCATCGGTAAACTTGACAATGGATTAACCTATTACATCCGTCACAACAACTGGCCTGAGAACCGTGCTGAGTTCTACATTGCTCAGAAGGTAGGTTCTATCCAGGAGAATGACGATCAGCGTGGTCTGGCTCACTTCCTTGAGCACATGGCCTTCAACGGATCAAAACACTTTAAAGGCAACGAGCTGATTCGTTGGTGCGAGAGCGTAGGTATCAACTTTGGTGGTGACCTGAACGCCTACACATCAATCGATGAAACCGTATATAACATCAGTAACGTTCCTACCACACGTGAAGGTATCGTAGACTCTTGTCTGCTGATTCTTTACGACTGGGCCGACGGACTGCTGCTGGAGCAGGAGGAGATTGAAAAGGAGCGTGGTGTGATTCACGAGGAGTGGCGCCTGCGCACCAGTCCTATGATGCGTATGCTTGAGCGTGACCTGCCCAAGCTTTATCCAGGTTCAAAGTACGGCCATCGTATGCCTATCGGTCTGATGGAGATTATCGACAACTTTGAGCGTCCATTCCTGCAGTCATACTACGAGAAGTGGTACCGTCCCGACAATCAGGGTATCATTGTAGTAGGTGATGTAGATGTAGATCAGATTGAGAAGAAGATCAAGGATCTGTTCTCATCTATCGTACTGCCAGAGAACCGCACACTCGTTACCAAAGAGTCGGTGCCCGACAATGCCGAGGCTATTTACGTTATCGACAAGGATAAAGAGCAGCGCACCAACGAGGTGATGATTATGATGAAGCATGAGGTTTTCCCCGACACACTGAAGGGTACTCTTACCTACATGCTGACCGACTATCTGAAAGATGCATGTATTTTGATGCTTAACGACCGTTTGAAGGAGTATGCCGAGAAGCCCGAGAGCCCATTCCTGAGCGCAAGAGCTGCTGACGGCAGATACATACTCTCAAGCACAAAGGATGCCTTTGAAATAGACTTAAGTCCTAAGGACGGCCAGATTGAAGCAGCTGTTACTGCTGCCCTCACCGAAGCACGCCGTGCTGCAGAGTTCGGCTTTACAGCTACAGAGTACAACCGTTTCAAGCAGAACTACACCAGTCAGCTTGAGAAACAGTACTCAAACAAAGACAAGCGTTACAATTCGCAGTTTGTAAATCAGTGTGTTCAGAACTTCCTGAACAATACTCCAATGCCAAGCATTGACTACACCTATACCACCATGAAGCAGATTATTCCAGTGCTGCCTCTGGAGGCCATCAACGCCCTGATGAAGGAGTTGATCCTGACCAACGACAGTAACCTGGTGGTATTCAGTATGAACACAGAGAAGGAGGGTTCAGCATATCCTACAGAGGAGAGCATGAAGAAGGCTATTGCCGATGCACGTTCGGCCCAGATCGAGGCCTACGTTGACAATGTAAAGGACGAGCCACTGATGACCACCATGCCTAAGAAGGGTAGCATCAAGAAAGAGACCAAGAACGACCAGTTCGGCTACACCGAGCTGACTCTCTCTAACGGTGCAAAGGTTATTCTGAAGCAGACCGACTTCAAGAAGGATCAGGTACTGCTGCGTGGTGAAGGATTTGGAGGTTCAGCCCTCTATGGCGAGAAAGACTTTGCCAACATCAAGATGTTCGACGATGTGATTGAAGCCAGCGGTCTGGGCAACTTCTCACACACTGAGCTCGAGAAAGCTCTTGCCGGTAAGATTGCCAGTGCATCTATCTCACTCGGAACTAACCGCCAGAATGTAAGCGGTAGCTCTACACCAAAGGATATTGAGACCATGTTGCAGTTGGTTTACCTTTATTTCACCAACATTGCAAAGGACCAGAAGTCGTACGACAACCTGATGCAGACCACAGAGGTTAGTCTGAAGAACCGTCTGCTGCAGCCCGAGGCTGTACTTCAGGATTCACTGACTGCCACCCTGACCTGCAACAACCCACGCAACAAGGTGCTGACAACAGCCGATTTGACTAAGGTTAACTACGATCGTATCCTCGAGATGGCCAAGGAACAGACAGCCAACGCTGCTGCCTTTACCTTCACCATCATTGGTAACTACGACGAGAGCACTATCCGTCCACTTATCGAAACCTATCTGGCATCACTTCCTGCCAAGAAAAAAGTGGTAAAGAGTCCAAAGGTATCAACCCTCTTCAAGGGTGTTGCCATCAACAACTTCAAGCAGAAGGCTGAAACACCAAAGGCCTTTGCCGTTATGCAGTGGTACTCAGAAGATATTCCTATGACAGCAGAGAACGATATCAAAATTGACATGGCTGGACAGATTCTCAGCATGGAATATCTGAAAAAGATTCGTGAAGATGCCAGTGCCGCCTATACCGTACAGGCAATGGCCGGCGTTGAGCGCAACGACTTTGAGACTATCGCTCAGATCCTTGCCGTTTGCCCCATGAAGCCAGAGAAGGCAGATACTGCCATCATGATTCTGCGCGATGAGGTGACAGCTATGGCCAAGACCTGTGATGCAGAAAAACTGCAGAAGGTAAAGGAGTACATGCTGAAGAGTCATGGCGACCAGGTAAAGCAGAACAGCTACTGGCTGAGCATCATTAATGGCTGGCGCAAGTATGGCATCGACTTCCACAGCAATTATGAGAAGCTGGTGAACGCACAGACACCTGAAAGCATCAGTGCCCTTGTAAAAGAGGTTCTGAAGTCGGGTAACCGTGCCGAGGTGATCATGCTGCCCGCAGAGTAAAATTTAGAATTAAGTATTTAGAATTAAGAGAGAATGAGTTATCTATTTTCGTCAGAATCAGTATCTGAAGGCCATCCCGATAAGGTGGCCGATCAGATTTCTGATGCAATACTTGACCAATTCCTGGCTTACGACCCGAAGGCACGCTGTGCCATCGAGTCGTTTGTCACTACAGGTCAGGTTGTAATCATGGGTGAGGTTCGCAGTGATGTGTACATCGACCTGCAGACTATGGCCCGCAAAACAATTAAGCGCATTGGCTATACCAAAGCAGAGTATCAATTCGACGGCGATTCATGCGGAATCCTGAGTGCCATCCACGAGCAGAGTGCCGACATCAACCGCGGTGTTGACAACGGCAACGAAGACGAACAGGGCGCTGGCGACCAGGGCATGATGTTCGGTTACGCCACCAATGAGACTGAGAGCTACATGCCCGTAAGCCTCGATCTGGCACACCTCATTATGCGTACCCTGGCAGATATCCGTAAGGAGGGTAAGGAGATGACTTACCTACGCCCCGACTCTAAGAGTCAGGTAACTGTACAATATTCAGACGAGGGTATCCCTGAGCGTATCGACACCATCGTGGTATCAACCCAGCACGACGAGTTCGACGAGGACGAGAAGATGCTGGCCAAGATCAAGGACGACGTCATCAACATCCTGATTCCACGTGTAAAGAAGCAGATTCACTCACAGAAGGTACTCGACCTGTTCGGACTCGACATCAAGTACTACGTTAACCCAACAGGTAAGTTCGTGATTGGTGGTCCTCACGGTGATACAGGTCTGACTGGTCGTAAGATCATTGTCGACACCTATGGTGGTAAGGGTGCACACGGAGGTGGTGCCTTCTCGGGTAAAGACTCATCGAAGGTTGACCGCAGTGCCGCATACGCAGCCCGCCACATTGCCAAGAACATGGTTGCAGCAGGTGTTGCTGATGAGATGCTGGTACAGATAAGCTACGCCATCGGTGTGGCTAAACCTATGAACATCTATGTAAACACCTACGGTCGCAGCAACGTGCAGATGAGCGATGGCGAGATTGCCAAGAAGATTGAGAAGCTCTTCGACCTGCGTCCAAAGGCCATCGAGCGTACCCTGAAGCTCCGTCAGCCTATGTACAGCGAGACAGCAGCCTACGGACATATGGGACGTAAGTGCGAGGTAGTACAGAAGACTTTCACCAGTCATTATCACGAAACAAAAACGATGAATGTAGAACTGTTTACATGGGAGAAGCTGGACCGTGTAGACGATATCCGCAAAGAGTTCGGACTGTAATCAGATATGCTGCAAAACGATAGCATCCTAACTACTATAACATCCGCCCCCGGAGATACGGTGGCAGTTCATACGGCGAAACCGCAGACACCCTACGAGGTGCTGCGGTTGTTGCCTAAAGATGCTACGCCTGCCCAACAGGACTCGGCTATACAAGAGTGGTTTGAACCCAAGGAGATTCATTACAGCAGCAGACCTGATACACTGCACCTACCAGGACAAGAGATACCTCGCGACCTGAAGGAAGTGAGTTTGCCGAACTATTACCGCGAGAACTTTTTCTCGAACAACACGATGTATCATCCGGAACTGAATGTAGAGCGTATTGGCGTTTCGGGCGCCCCTATCCCCTACACCATTCAGAACGACAGCTTTGTTACTGGCATTCTGATTTTCTGTTTCCTGCTGATAACATTCACCTTATCGCGCATATCAGGATTTATCATCAAGCAGACCAAGCATTTCTTCTCGCCATCCAAGTCGGTCCAAATGCTCGACGAGACAGGCAGCGAAATCAAATTTCAGTTCCTATTCCTGTTTATCACCTGTCTGCTTTATGCACTGCTATACTATTTCTACACCAACCATTTTGTGGCTAACACCTTTGTATTCTCATCCGAATACACGCTGCTATTCATATACGGATTGAGCATACTGATTTATATGTTAGGCAGAATGATATTGTATTCGATAGTGAACAGTGTATTCTTTTCAAAGAAAGAAAATTTACAATTCCAAGGGTCATTACTACTCATAACATCACTCGAAGGGGTAGCATTATTCCCATTGGTATTACTATTGGCATATTTCCAGTTTTCACTCCAAAATGCCATCTATTATACCGCAACTATCGTTATTTTTGCTAAAATTCTCACATTTTATAAGTCTTATGTTATCTTTTTTAATCAAAAAGGAGGTTTTCTGCAAAATATTTTGTACTTTTGTGCCCTCGAAATGATACCTTTAATTTCGCTCTGGAGCGGATTGCTGGTAATAACTGAGAATTTGAAAATAAATATTTAGGACACATATGCTCAAAAAGATTTTGGTTTCACAACCTAAGCCAACAAGTGAGAAGTCGCCATATTTCGATATTGCGAACAAGTTTGGTGTTGAACTGGTTTTCCGTCCTTTCATCAAGGTCGAAGCAATCAGCTCTAAAGATTTCCGTGCACAAAAGGTAAACATCCTGGATCACACTGCCATCGTATTTACCTCGCGTCATGCCATTGACCATTTCTTCAACATGGCCAAGGAGCTCAGAATCAACATTCCTGAGGACATGAAGTATTTCTGTGTTACCGAGACTATTGCTTTGTACATCCAGAAATATGTGCAGTACAGAAAACGCAAGATCTTCTTTGGTGAGACTGGTCGTATCGACGATCTGATTCCTACCATGGTTAAGCATAAGACCGAGAAGTATCTTGTTCCACTGAGCGATGTACATACCGACAGTCTGGCCAACCTGCTCGACTCTAAGAAGCTGCAGCACACCGAGTGCGTCATGTACAAGACTGTGAGCAACGATTTCACTGAGGAAGAGGTTAAGAACTTCGACTACGACATGCTGATTTTCTTCAGCCCTGCCGGAATCGAGTCGCTGACCAAGAACTTCCCCAACTTCAAGCAGGACAAGATTGCTATCGCCACTTTCGGTCCAGCAACAGCAAAGGCTGCCAAGGAAGCCGGTCTGCGCTTGGATATCGAGGCTCCTAACGAGAAGTATCCATCAATGACAGGTGCTCTGCAGCACTACCTGTTTGAAATACAAGACTAAGAATTGATGACGACAGCGCCTACCTTCAGTAAAGAGGAGCGCATCGTCAGCAACCTGCTGATAGAAACGCTCTTTGAGAAAGGCAATAGTCATTCGCTGACTGCTTATCCTCTAAGGGCTGTTTTTCTTAAAACAGAACACCATGAGGGGTGTGCCCCTGTGCAACTGCTCATCAGCGTGCCTAAGAAACGCTTTAAGCACGCAGTTGACAGAAACAGGGTGAAACGCCAGGTACGTGAGGCCTACCGCAAGAACAAATCACTGCTCGAAGGTAAGGTAAACGAAGACGAGATGCTCTTGATAGCCATCATTTGGCTGACCGACAAACACTTCCCAACACTTGATGTTGAGAAGAAGATGATAAGCCTCATGAAGCAGATTGCTAAAGACAAAGCATGAAGAGACTGATACATCTCATTTCGTGGCTGTTGGTATTACCTATCCGCTTTTACCAAATGGCCATCTCTCCGCTTTTAGGACCTTCGTGCCGATTCACTCCCACATGTAGCGAGTATGCCAAGCAGGCCATCATGAAGCACGGCCCCATCAAGGGCTTAGGATTGGCCATCTGGCGCATATTAAGATGCAACCCATGGGGCGGTTCAGGTTACGACCCCGTTCCTTAGTAAAGAAAGAATAAAGAAATAATATTTTAGATAAAGATGAAGAACTTTGTAGAAGAACTGAAATGGCGTGGTATGCTGGCACAGATGATGCCAGGTACAGAAGAACTGCTCCAGAAAGAGATGGTTACAGCCTATCTGGGTACCGATCCTACAGCCGATTCGCTGCATATCGGACACCTTTGCGGTATCATGATGCTCCGCCACCTTCAGCATTGCGGTCACCGTCCTGTTATTCTGGTAGGTGGTGCCACAGGTATGATTGGCGACCCATCGGGTAAGAGCCAGGAGCGTAATCTGCTTAACAACGAAACACTATATCACAATCAGGAGTGCATCAAGAAGCAGGTTGCCAAGTTCCTCGACTTCGAGTCGAAAGAACCAAATGCTGCACTGATGGTTAACAACTACGATTGGATGAAGGACTTTACCTTCCTTGATTTTGCACGCGAGGTTGGTAAGCACATCACCGTTAACTATATGATGGCTAAGGAGAGCGTACAGCAGCGTTTGAACGGTACTGCCCGCGACGGTCTGTCGTTCACAGAGTTCACCTATCAGCTGCTGCAGGGTTACGACTTCCTGTATCTCTACCAGCACTACGGCGTAAAATTGCAGTTGGGTGGTAACGACCAGTGGGGTAACATGACTACCGGCACTGAGCTTATCCGTCGTACTCTAGGCAATGAGGTTGAGACCTTCGCTCTCACCTGTCCACTGATTACCAAAAGCGATGGTAAGAAATTTGGTAAGACCGAGAGTGGAAACATCTGGCTCGATCCTGTTCGTACCACACCATATAAGTTCTACCAGTTCTGGCTGAATGTAAGCGACGACGATGCCGAGCGTTACATCAAGATTTTCACATCACTTGAGAAGGACGTTATCGACGCCCTGATTGAGGAGCACAAGCAGGATCCTGGTCGTCGTGTTCTGCAGAAGCGTCTGGCTGAGGAGGTTACCGTACTGGTACACTCAAAGGAGGCTCTCGACACTGCAATCGAGGCATCAAACATCCTGTTTGGCAAATCAACCAAGGAAGGCCTTGAGAAGCTGGACGAGCAGACACTGCTCGATGTATTCGACGGCGTTCCCCAGTTCGAGATTTCTAAGGATCAGCTTGGTCAGCCCGCTATCGAGCTGCTGACAACCGTTGCACCTGTATTCCCATCTAAGGGCGAAATGCGTAAGATGGTTCAGGGCGGTGGTGTATCGCTGAACAAAGAAAAGATTACAGATCAGAACCGCGCTATCACAGCCGAGGATCTGATTGATGGCAAGTATCTTTTGGCCCAGAAAGGCAAAAAGAACTACTACTTGCTGATCGTTAAATAATATTTGGCTGCAAAATTTGGTACTTAGAAAAAAACTTCGTACCTTTGCAGCCAAATATTCTTGGACGATGGTGTAATGGTAACACTACAGGTTTTGGTTCTGTCATTCCCGGTTCGAATCCGAGTCGTCCAACTACTAAGAACATTTTTCTAAAACAAACAAATTATGGCAAATCTATTTTCATTAGAGGGTAAGAACGCCTGGATTACTGGTGCATCTTACGGTATTGGTTTCAACATTGCTAAGGCATTTGTTGCTGCTGGCATCAAAACCATCATCTTCAACGACATTAACGAAGCTGCTCTGCAGCGTGGTCTCGACAACTACAAGGAGGCTGGTATCGACAACGTTAAGGGTTATGTGTGCGACGTGACCGACGAGAACGCTGTAAAGGCACTCGTTGAGAAGATTCACGCTGAGGTTGGACAGATAGACATCCTGGTGAACAACGCCGGTATCATTAAGCGTATCCCTATGCACGAGATGAAGCGCGCCGAGTTCCAGCAGGTTATCGATATCGACCTCGTTGGTCCATTCATCTGCTCTTCAGCTGTTATCCCTGAGATGATGGAGCGTCGCGAGGGTAAGATCATCAACATCTGCTCTATGATGAGTGAGCTGGGCCGTGAGACTGTATCTGCCTACGCTGCTGCTAAGGGTGGTTTGAAGATGCTTACTCGTAACATCTGCTCGGAGTATGGTGAGTATAACATCCAGTGTAATGGTATTGGCCCTGGCTATATCGCTACCCCACAGACAGCCCCATTGCGTGAGCGTCAGCCAGACGGAAGCCGTCATCCATTCGATTCATTCATCTGCGCTAAGACACCTGCCGGTCGCTGGCTCGATCCTTCAGAGTTAGGTGGTCCTGCTGTATTCCTGGCTTCACACGCCTCGGATGCCGTAAATGGTCACGTGCTTTATGTAGATGGTGGTATCTTGGCTTATATCGGCAAGCAGCCTAAATAAGCACATTATACATATATAACAATAATGGGGACCCTGAAAAGGATCCCCATTAAATTTTTATTTACAATCGACTTACTTGATAGCGTCAGCAAGCTCAGCACCAGCCTTGAACTTAGCAACCTTCTTAGCAGCAATTGTAATCTTCTGCTTTGTCAGAGGATTGATACCCTCACGAGCAGGACGCTCGTTTACGCTGAATGTACCGAAACCTACGAGAGCAACCTTGTCGCCCTTAACGAGAGCGTCCTTAATAGCTACTACTGTTGCGTCGAGAGCTTTCTTAGCGTCAACCTTTGAGATGCCAGCACTTGCTGCAATCTTCTCTACCAATTCTGTTTTGTTCATAATCTTAAAAAATTTAATGAAATATTTAATAGTAATAACTGTTGTATAGTCGAAAACTTTGGCAAATATAAGGGAAAGTATTTAAAGAAACAACAAAAAAACAGAAAAATTTCACTTTTTAATAAAAAATAGTTGTTATCGAGGGCATTTTGGCCTAAAAAAGAGATTATTTTAGTAATTTTGCACCCGATAGATGCCAAAAGGCGCTCATTATAAAAAGTAATAATAGATAAATAGTAAACGATATGATGTTCCGCATACCAACCATCACAAAGAATCTGCTTATCATTAACCTGATAGCATTCTTAGCCACGGTAGTACTACAACTGCGTGGTATCGATCTGGCCGACATCGGTGGCCTGCATTTCTTCATGGCCAACGATTTCCACCTGTATCAGTTTGTCACCTACCTGTTCCTGCATGCCAACTTCATGCATATTCTCAGTAATATGTTCGGCTTATGGATGTTTGGTTGTGTGATAGAAAATGTATGGGGCCCCAAGAAATTCCTTTTTTATTACATTACTTGTGGTATAGGTGCCGGATTCCTGCAGGAAATCGCGCAATTGGGCCAGTTCTATATGACCATTAACGCACAAGACCCGACAGTAACTTTTGGCGAGATATTTGCCATCGGTCAGCAACTGAGCAGTCAGCTCAACGCCTGGACCACCATTGGCGCCTCTGGTGCCGTTTATGCCGTGATCTTAGCGTTCGGTATGACATTCCCCAACGAGCGTCTCTTTATCATCCCATTCCCATTCCCCATCAAAGCCAAATGGTTTGTATTGGGTTATGTAGCTATCGAGTTCTTCTCGGCATTAGGAACCAGTGGCGATGGCGTAGCACACACAGCCCACTTAGGTGGTATGCTGTTCGGATTCCTGATGATTCGTTATTGGAACCGTCATCCCAACTCCGGCTTCGACCGTGGTCGCGGTATGCAGTTCTTCGACAACCTGAAGCGCAACTTTGAACAGCGCCAACACCATCAGGGCAGCGGGTACAGCAATCCCAACATGCACGTAAACAGAGGTGGCGGTTCGAAAGAAGATGATATGGAGTATAATGCCCGTAAGCGCCAGAACCAGGAAGAGATAGATGCCATTCTTGATAAAATCCGCAAGAGTGGCTACGACAGTCTGACAAAAGAAGAGAAGAAAAAACTCTTCGATGCAAGCAACCAATCATGATCAAGCAACTTAAGACCATAACGGTAAACCTTATCGCAGGCGCCAATGTGGCTACTGTACTGCTGATGATACTGGCGGGCTATGCCGACCGTATCAATCCTGTAGAGCACCCCATGCTTTCGTGTATGGGTATGGCTTTCCCTGGCTTCCTGATTGCCAACCTGCTATTTCTGTTCTTTTGGTTGACATTTAAATGGAAGAAGGCCTGGATCCCTGTCGTAGGCTATGTGATAGTATATGGCCCTATCACGCTCTATATGCCGCTACACATCTCGCAAACGCCCCCAGAAGGCACCATCAAGCTGATATCCTACAACGTATGTCAGTATGGCGGCAACTACAAATATGAGCAAGGCTTTGAGAAGGTACATGAATACCTGACAGAGCAGGATGCCGATATTGTTTGCTTACAGGAAGATGTCGATACCTGGCGCAGATATGTGAAACAATGGTACGAGAAAATCTACCCTTATAACGATACCACCATCTTTAACCCTCAGGATGCCTGCATCAATGGTGTTGGTATCCATACTAAGTACCCGATTATCAGGAAGGAACGTATCCCCTACGAGTCGTCAGGCAATGGTTCTGTAGCCTACTTCCTCCAAGTGGGTAACGACACCGTACTGGTGATTAACAACCACTTAGAAGGTACACATCTTTCGAACGAAGACCGTGATAAATACAAACAGATGATTAGCGGTAAAATGAAGAAATACACCGCTAAGGCCGAAACGCTGTTCCTTATCGAGAAATTAGGCAAATACGCCGCCAAACGAGCACCTGAAGCCGAAGCTGTCCACGACTATATCGAGGCACACCGACATTACCCGATTATCGTGTGTGGCGACTTTAACGACAACCCCATTTCGTACTCGCGCCGTACCATCGCACAGGGGTTGACAGACTGCTACCAGGAGACCGGAAAAGGCATCGGTTTGTCATATAATCAGAAAGGTTTCTTTGTACGTATCGACCATATTTTAGTATCCGACCACTTTGAACCCTATAACTGCCATATTGATAGTAAAATGGACGCAAGTGACCATAATCCTATCATCTGCACCCTAAAAATGAAAAGTAATCAATAAAAATGAGTGAATTTTTGCCAATAAATTTTTCCTTGTGTAAAAAAATGCCTATATTTGCACGCTATTTTATACGCGAACAGAAAATAATATAAATAAATAATAATTAAAAACAAAATGCAAAACAAAGGAATTGTAAAATTTATCGCAGTGCTTCTGATTCTCGTGTGCTGCTTCTACCTTTCCTTCTCGTTCGTAACACGCCACTACGAAAGTAAGGCTGCTGCTATGGGCGAAGAGGCAGGTGCGGAGTACCTCGATTCAATCAACAACGAGAAGGTGTACATGGGTATCTATTCTCTGAAGCAGTGCCGTGAGATGGAGATTGGCCTGGGTCTTGACCTGAAAGGCGGTATGAACGTTATTCTTGAGGTATCAGTACCTGATGTGGTTGACGTATTGGCCGACCACAAGACTGACGCTGCCTACAAGAAGGCCATGGAGCTGGCTAAGAAGGAAGAGGAGACCAGTCAGAACGACTTCATCTCTCTGTTCGTGAAGTATTGGAAACAGGAGGGCAACGGTCGTCCACTTGCTGCTATCTTTGCTACCCAGCAGATGAAGGGCAAGGTTAGCACATCATCTACCGACTCACAGGTAGAGGCTGCGCTGCGTACCGAGGTACAGAGTGCCGTTGATAACTCATTCAATGTAGTTCGTAACCGTATCGATAAGTTCGGCGTTGTTCAGCCAAACATCCAGAAGCTCGAAGGCCAGAGCGGTCGTATCATGGTAGAAATGCCTGGTATCAAGGAGCCAGAGCGTGTACGTAAGTTGCTCCAGGGTTCAGCTAACCTTGAGTTCTGGGAGACCTACAACTCACAGGAGGTTACTCCTCTGCTGGCTCAGCTTAACCAGCGTTGGGCTGCTCAGGGTGGTGTTGACGTAGCCGACACAACTGCTGTTGACAGCGCCGCTACTGCTGCTGTTGCCGATAGCGCTAAGACTGCTACAGGCGACCTGGCTGCTAAACTGGCTAAGAAGGACAGCAAGGACAACAAGGCTGTTGAGATGGCTAAGAAACAGAATCCTCTGTTCTCTATCTTCCAGCCTACACAGGGTAACACCCTCGCTGTAGTTGGTTATGCTAACGCTCGCGATACTGCCGAGATTAACAAGATGATCTACTCTGACCTCGCTGGTCGTATCTTCCCTGCTGAGCTGAAGCTCCGTTGGGGTGCTACACCTGAGGACTTCGGAGGCCAGAATACTAAGGGCGACATCTTCGAGCTCTATGCTCTGAAGGTTACTGAGCCTTCAGGTCGTGCTCCACTGGAGGGTGATGTTATCACCGGTGCCAAGGACGACTTCGACCAGATGGGTCACCCCTCTGTATCAATGCAGATGAACTCTGACGGTGCTCGTCGTTGGAGCCAGATTACCAAGCAGAACATCGGTAAGGCTGTAGCTATCGTGCTCGACGATGCCGTTTACTCTGCTCCACGTATCCTTACTCAGATTGACGGTGGTAACTCTCAGATTACTGGTAACTTCACCATCGAGGCTACTAAGGACTTGGCTAACACACTGAACTCAGGTAAGATGCCTGCTCCTACCCGTATCGTACAGGAGGAGGTTGTAGGTCCTTCACTGGGTGCTCAGTCAATCCAGCAGGGTATTATCTCATTCGTAGTAGCTTTCGTACTGCTGATGATCTACATGATCATGCTTTACGGCTTTGTACCAGGTCTCCTCTCGGATATCGCTCTGCTGTTCAACCTGTTCTTCACACTGGGTATCCTTACCTCGTTCCAGGCCGCTCTTACAATGCCTGGTATCGCCGGTATCGTACTGACTCTGGGTACCGCTGTAGATGCTAACGTGCTTATCTACGAGCGTATCAAGGAGGAGCTGAAGAAGGGTCTTGGTGTAAAGGAGGCTCTGAACAAGGGTTACTCTAACGCTTTCAGCGCTATCTTCGACTCTAACTTCACTTCATTGATTACCGGTATCATCCTGCTCTACTTCGGTACAGGTCCTGTTAAGGGCTTCGCTACCACATGGATCATTGGTATCGTTATCTCATTCTTCACAGCCGTTTACCTCACTCGTGTAGTTTACGATGCTATGCTGTCAAAGGATAAGTGGACTAACCTCACCTTCGTAACAGGTTACTCTAAGAACCTGATGCAGAACGCTAAGTACAACTTCATGGGCGCTTACAAGAAGACCTATGCTCTCTGGGCTGCTGTAGCAGTAGTTTGCATTGGTTCGTTCTTTGTTCGTGGTTTGAGCCAGAGCATCGACTTCACTGGTGGTCGTAACTACGTTGTAACACTCGACAAGCAGACTCCAGTTGAGGAGGTTCGTAAGGCTATGGCAGGTGCATTCATCAACACTATCGGCGAGAAGGCTAACCAGGAGGCTAACACCTCTGTTATCGCTCTGGGTACTGACGGTAAGACTGTTCGTATCTCTACAAACTGGGATATCGAGTCAAACAATCCTGAGGTTGACGACAAGGCTGAGAACATCCTGTTCGCTGCCCTGAAGAAGGCTGGTCTCGTAAGTCAGGAGAACGTTGAGGCATTCAAGAATCCTGATGTTCGCGAGGGTGGTTCAATCATCAGCTCTGCTAAGGTAGGTCCTTCAGTTGCTAAGGATATCACACATGGTGCTATCATCAGCGTATGTATCGCTCTGATTGCTATCTTCCTCTACATCCTGCTGCGTTTCCGCAACCTCGCCTTCTCTGTAGGTGCTGTTGTGGCTCTGGCTCTCGACGCTCTGCTCGTAATTGGTGTTTACTCACTGTGCTGGGGTTGGGTTCCAATGTCGCTCGAGATCGACCAGGTATTCATCGGTGCTATCCTGACCGTTATCGGTTACTCTATCAACGATAAGGTGGTAGTATTCGACCGTATCCGTGAGAACCTCGGTCTGTATGGCAAGCGCGACCGTCAGCAGTTGTTCAACGACTCACTGAACCAGACACTGGCTCGTACCATCAACACCTCTGTAACCACACTGATCGTGCTGTTGGCTATCTTCATCCTTGGTGGTGATAGCATCCGCTCGTTCTCTCTGGCTATGATCCTGGGTGTTGTATTCGGTACTCTGAGTTCGCTCTTCATCGCCGCTCCTACAGCCTTCCTTTGGATGGGCCGTACTATCAAGGAGGACGACGTTGAGGTTGCTGAGAACAAGTAATCATACAATCGCATATAAAAAAGAGCTGCGTTCCTGATGGAATGCAGCTCTTTTTTCGTACCCCGACCGCGAATCGAACGCGGAACTAAGTCTTAGGAGGACCTTGTTATATCCATTTAACTATCAGGGCGCGTGTTCTTTCGTGTGCAAAGGTACGAGATTTTTAGCAATCAGCCAAACTATTGGGCGAATTTTTGATTGAAATAGTCGAATTGAGCATACGAAGATGTCTGGCTCTTAGCAGACGTTTCGCCTGTAGGAATGTAGTTAAACAGTCCCACCCGGATACCTTTCCAATAACCACCACTCATGGCGAATGCCGAGCCCGCAGGCTGATAATGCTCTCCATCTATACTATAATAAAATAGGTGGCGATTCTGCTCGCAATCATTAGTTACCTTGAACCATACTTCCTGATAGCTACCCTTGGCGATAAGCTTACGCCGTCCACCAAACTCGATAAACACACCATCTTTACACAATCCTACCCCACAGAACAACTTACCTGAGCAGAAAAGTCCTGCATAACTGTCGCCTTTAATGCTTACTTTGGTTGTGCTCTCACTCTGATAGCCAACCACCTTCTGAGTAAGCATATTACGGACCATTTTCAAGCTATCGGCAGGCATGGCTTTGAGTGTGAGCCAGCCTTTACGATCAGTGAGATTCCAATGTGTATCAACCGGATTATGATTCCATTGCCAATGCAGTCCTAATGCATCATTAAAGTCGTCACAGGTCTGGAAACCAGCAGTTCCTACCGAAGAAACAGGCTTTTTCCAAGCAGCCACAGGTTCGCCTATACCGTTCTTATCATAATCGACACCTATCACAGGCCAATCAGCTTCCCAACGGGCAGGCTGCAGATGAACCACGCGCCCTAGTACTGGTGTCTCCTGGAAATGATAGAACCACCAGGAGCCATCTGGTGCATCTACCAACGCACCTTGGTGAGGGCCGTTAACGCCAGTTGAACCCTGTTCTAACACGATACGACGCTCGTAAGGGCCATAGATATTGCGAGCACGCAAAACAGTCTGCCAACCTGTGCCGACACCACCCTCGGGAATAATAAGGTAATACCAGCCATTACGTTTCATAAACTTAGTTCCCTCGGCAATAGGTCCTTCATACACCGTTTTACCCTCATCGAGCAGTGTTTTGCCATCGGCCGACATACGATGCACAATGATTGGACCTGCACCATGCTGACTACGCCCTATATAAGCCTGTCCGTCTTCATCCCAGAACGGGCAAGGGTCTTCCCACTTAGCCACACGCTTTACAAGATGCAGCGGCGCCCATGGGCCCGCAGGATTGCTGGCGGTTGACATATATAGACCTTCATCGGGTGTACAGAAATATACATAGAACAAGCCGCTGTGATAACGGATACTAGGTGCCCACGAGCCACCAGCATAATGCAGGTTGGCATCCCAGCCAGGCTCGTTAAAACGGCGATAAATCTGGGAGATATAACGCCAGTTCACCATATCGTCGCTCTCCAGCACCTGCATACCCATAAAGTGGAAATCAGAAGCCACCATATAGAACTTGTTGCCCACACGAATCACATCAGGATCGGAAAAATCAGCATTCAGCACAGGATTACGATACGTTCCGTCACCCTGATCGCCCCATCCCTCGGTATCTACTTCCACAAAATCAGGGCGAACATCCTCATCAACAGTAGATACATGGATATTAGAGAACTGTACGTTACGGGCATGACGCACAAAGAAACCTTTTGCCGGCAGATTACCCCACATGGTGGCCTCAGGATAATCAGCAGCCTTCTCATTAGCGATGGAATCGGCAATTTCTGTCAACTGATCCTTCTTCACCCCTCCCTTATGATGTATAGACACATTAGATATCCATACATTACGAACAGGATAGCCTGGCAGACCTGTAATCGAACAGCCCATAGAACCGGCATTTCGGATTTGAATATTATTGATGCGTACACCATCAATCGAACCTACATAATCGATATGCTGTCCAGTTTTGTAGCCACGTCCACGATTGCCCAAACGCACAAAGATAGGCGACTCGGTACCTTCGACGGTGAAATCAGCAATATTCACATTCTCGAGCACACCGCCATCCACTATCTCAAGCGAGATGGCCGACGAGCCAATCCACTGTCCGAAGAACTTTTCCTGCTGATTGTAACTGGGCTTTACCACGATACCACTGATATTGATATTACGGAAACCGCCATTGGTCTCAGTACCGAGTTTAACGGCATTACAATGACTCGATACCACACAATCGCTGATACGCACGTTTTCGCAAAGACGAGGCGAGGTGCTCTTCAGTGTAATACCATCGTCGTCGCTATCAGCTATCATACCACGCACAATCACCTCATGGCAGCCGTCGATATCCAGCGCATCGTTATTATAGTTATTACGATTAAAAACCTTGATTCCATCGATATTCAAGCGGTCGCAAGCCAAGTAGTGCTGCATCCAGCAGCCCGAATTACGCAAGGTGATACCACGCACCAGGATGTCCTGACTCTGGATAAAGCGAATCAAATGCGGACGGGTGATACCCTCATCGTTCCACGAAAGTTTCTTAAAGGCCCGTCCACGACCATCTATGGTACCAAAGCCATCGATCGACACATCCTGCACACCATCGGCATAAATCAATTGGATGGTGGTAGTTTGTGTTCGAAGCGACAAATAGTCCGATTTCATCGGTATATAATCCTCTAATCGGGTACTACCATAGAGCGTGGCTCCTTGTTCCAAATACAAGTGTACATGACTCTTTAGTTGTATGGTACCAATCTTATAAATACCAGCAGGCACCACCACACGACCACCACCTGCAGCAGAGCAAGCGTCGATGGCCTGTTGTAAAGCATGCGTAGAGAGTACTGTGGTGTCGTTTTGGGCACCATAACTTTTAATGTTAAAGTCGGCTGCGTGCATCGATGCAATACACAAAGACGCCAGAATAGTTACAATTACTTTCATATATGTTGCAAAGTTAAACATTTCCTTTAAAAATAACAGCATAAATGTAGATAATTTACTAAATTTGCAAGCAATTTTCACAAAACCCAACCCATATTTATATGAAAAGACTTTTTATGTTACCCCTTCTGTTGCTGGCTGTTTTATCGGCTCAGGCACAGAATCCGTACCTCCCGCTTTGGGAGCATCTGCCTGACGGTGAACCTCGTGTATTTGAAGATCCCGATCAGCCAGGAAAGTTCCGTGCATACATTATCGGTTCGCACGACACCAACTACACAGCCTACTGCGGTAGCGATATCCGCATGTGGTCGGCACCTGTAGAGGACTTAAGCCAATGGCGCGACGAAGGTCCTATCTTTACCCATTATGTTGACGGTCAGTGGGACACCATGTTTGCCCCAGATCTGGTTGAGGTAAAGGATAAGGCCACAGGTAAGAAGACCTACTATCTGTATCCCCACTCTCGTGGCTGGCAGCGCGTGCCCATGGTTTGTAAGGGCGACCGCCCCAACGGTCCCTTCACCCCTATCAATCTCACCGAGGATGGTCGCAAGTGCCTGCCTGGCTCACTGATTGATTTCGACCCATCAGTATTCATCGAGCCAGTTACCAACAAAAAGGATCCGGATTACGCTAAAGGCTTCCGTGCCTACGTATTCTATGGTTTCCAACATTCAACCGCATGTGAGCTGGATCAGAACACCATGTACTCTATGCGCCCAGGCACTGAGCTGCACGATTACTTTATCCCCGCTTCGGCCAGTTACGGTAAGGTTCGCGACCCAGAGGGCACGCAGTATCCAGCCCTCTATAAAGGACAGAATCCTGGCGAGTTTAACTTCTTCGAGGCTTCGAGCATCCGTCAGGTAGGCAACAAATACGTGATGGTATTCTCTGGTTATAGCGGTCCTGACTACGGACAGGGCTCTACCAACTCAGCCTTGCGTTATGCCTTTGGTGATTCACCATTAGGTCCTTGGCGCTCTGGTGGTGTATTGGTTGACTCGCGTGGTGTAGTAACTGGCGAAGACGGTTCGAAGCTGATTACCACCAATGCCGCCCACAACACCCATGGCTCGCTGCAGGAGATTAACGGTCAGTGGTACGTATTCTATCATCGTCCACCACGTGGTTTCGGCTATGCCCGTCAGGCAATGGTAGCCCCTGTTAAGATTACTTGGGACAAGAAACCTGTAGCTAAAGGCGGTACCGTAAAGATTACCGGTTACGATCCATATGCTGCTGATAACAGTTGGACAGCCAAGGCTACCGATGGCACAGAATATACTGGTGCCGAAGTAACTTCAGAGGGATTCCAGATTTTCGGTCTGCCCCCATATCAGTACTATTCGGCTGGTATCGCCTGCTTTATGACTGGCGGCACCAACAGCAACGACTGGATGCAGGATAACCACGACATCTGGAACAACTCGATGGACCTGGCTGGCATTACCAATACTGGTATTGTAGGCTTTAAGTACTTTGGCTTTGGCGGACTGAAAGCCGACACCAAGGGCATCAAGGCCTTTAAAGGCATCAGTAAAGGCGATGGCGCCACATTGAATCTGAACCTAACTCCAGGCGGACATGGTGCCTTTAAGATTCACGTACGTCTGGATAACCCATGGAAGGGCGAAGAGATTGCCGTACTAGATATTCCAGCCGATGCACCACGCACCGCTAAGATTTACCAGGTAAGCACACCTGCAGTCGAAGGACTGACAGGTAAGCACGCTATCTATCTGGTGGCTGATGGTGCAGAAATCGAAGCGCCTATACGCCCACAGTGGGGCCCACGCAGACCTCAGCGCCCTCAGGGACTGTTCGACCTGCACGGTATCGGTTTCTCAAAGGCTGGCGATAAGTTCGAAGCTCCTGTTGTGCCTCAGGTAAACATTGAGGTTGACGGACAGAAGTTAGTCATGCCCACAACACCTATCCGCTTTACTAATCTGAACGGCTATACCGACCAGACTCGCTATCAGGTATATGGTAAAATGAGCGACAACTCAAACATTGTTGCCACATCAGATGTACCTGAAGTAAAGTTCGAGATTAGTAAAATCGTAGAAGGCCGCGCCACTATTAAGGCAACCTACAATGGTTTGACTAAGATATTCCTGATTAACTAACATAAATAAAGGATGCACTCAACCGAGTGCATCCTTTATTCTTTCCAAGGCTTCTTTCAGGCGTGAACGCTGGGTAGCTATGTTAAAGCGCACATAGCCCTCGCCCGTCTGAGGTCCGTACATCGTGCCAGGATTAAGCCATACCTTAGCCTCATCAAGCAGTTTATCGCATAGGGCCTGCGACGTGATATTCATGGCCGAGATATCTACCCAGGGCAGATAGGTGCCCTCCAATTTGCAAACCTTCCACTGGGGGATGTTTTCTGCTACAAACTCGCAAAGCAGCTGATAGTTTCCCCAGAGGTACTGGTTCAGTTCATCTATCCAGTCTTCGCTTTCGTTATAGGCAGCTTTCAGCGCCACAGGACCAAAGGGATTCAAGTCGCACACCTCGTTGATATTGATAGCACGATCCAATCGGCGGCGCCATGCAGGCTGCGAACAAATGATGTTTGCTGCCTGCAAACCGGCAATATTAAACGACTTAGAAGGCGAATTAAGGATAACACTATTCTGACGACAAGCCTCGTTCACAGCCGCAAACGGCTGGAATTGATAGCCTGGCATCATCAGTTCGCAGTGAATCTCATCGCTAACCACTTTTACACCATACTTCAAGCAGATATCGTTCATCTGCATCAGCTCGGCCTTAGTCCACACACGTCCTGTGGGGTTATGAGGATTGCAAAGCAGGAAAACGGTAGTCTTCTCATCGGCACATTTGGCCTCAAAGTCCTGCCAGTCAACCTCGAAGGTATCACCAACACGCTTCAAGGCTGTTTCAAGCACCTCGCAGCCGTTGTTACGGACTGACGAGAAGAAACAATTGTAATCGGGCGAAAGAATCAGCACCTTCTCGCCTGGCATGGTGAGTGCCTTTATGGCCACACTCATGGCAGGAACAACACCTGTGGTATAGAGAATTTCTTCGCGATGGATAGTCCAATCGTGGCGTCGCTGGAACCACGAGATAACAGCCTCGTAGTAATCATCCTCAACTACAGCATAACCAAACACACCGTGCTCGGCACGCTTACGAACGGCCTCCAGAATAGCCGGGGCAGCCTTAAAGTCCATATCGGCCACCCAAAGAGGAATTATTTCCTTAAACTCGGAATTGCCCCCTGGCGGAAGCCAGCCCCCCGTTGAACGTGGGGCTTCTGCATCCCACTTTACGCATCCCGTTCCACGACGTTCTACCAATTCGTCAAAATCGTATTTCATTTTCTTGTTTCTATAATACAATTATTTGGTTCACGCACGTTCTCATCGATAGTAATCGAACCTATACTGTCGGCAACGATGTGGCCGCTGGTGGGGTTCTTAATGTTCTCGATGTGGCCTTTGATGTCGGCCTCAACGGTTGAATATTCAAACACACGGTCGCAAGCAGCGTCAAAGGTACAGTTCTCAAGTACCAGGTTCTGTGCATAGCACAACAGCTGCTCGCCAGCCAAATGACAGTTAACCAAGCGCACATTCTTAGAGTGCCAAGCCAGGTACTCACCATCCAGCGTAGAATCGTAGATAGTCACATTCTCACACTCCCAGAACGAATCCTTCGTGATAATTTTAGCATTGTGAATCTCTACATTCTCACAATACTGGAATACATATTTGGCATCACTCTCCAATCCATCTACATAGATATTCTTAGAGAACATGAAGGGATAGGTTCCCTCATGCAGCTTCACATTCTTCAGTTTCAAGCCATCTACCTTCCAGAAAGTTTCGTCGGCATCGTTAATCACCACGTTCTCCAGCTCTACGTTCTTCATCTCACGGAAGAACTTAGGGCCATCAATCGTACAATCCTTCATCACCAGATCGTTGGTGTACCATATGGCCGAACGCGAACCAGGTGCAAAATAGCAGCGTTCGATTTTAGCACCATCCACGTGCCACCAAGGGTATTTTCCATAGAACTTGCTATCGTAACATTCCATGTTCTGGCACTGCTTGATACCAGACTCTCCATCTACAATTGTAATCTCTTCTAATCTCAAATCATGAGCGGCAAACAGAGGCCTCTCGCCTCCAAATTCCTTACCTCTAATTAGTTCCATTGTTTTTGTATTATTATAAATTCGGGTGCAAAGTTACTAAGAAAATCCGTAATCAGTATAAACTGACCACGGATTCTTTTACCCTTTAAGGGTTTTTATAATTTAAAGAGAGAGAATTTATTTCAACGCGAGCAAATAAGCATCCAAAGGTTCCATGACTACCGTACGACTGGTGAGATACATGTTGTCGTGTGCCTCGTTCATCTTATAGGTCTTAACCGTTGTAAGATTAGGAGCCTGCGAACGGTAGAGCGTTACCTGCGAGGGGATATCATAGGTCTGCTTATCGGCATTCCACTGACTAACCTCTTCGTTGTAGCCATTCTTAAAGTACTTATAAGTCAGGCGGCTGCTCTTCTGCCACTGCTGTGTGGCTTCATCCCAGCTCAGCATCTCCTTGAAGGCAAGGCGACCCTGCTCATCGTATTCATAACGATACTCAACCTTCTGAGCCTCACTCTGATTGTTAGCTGCATACGAACTAACAGTGCTAAGACACATGGCGATAACCATTGCTGCTGTGATGATTGCTTTCATACCTTTATCGTTTTAAATTGTTATTTTTATCTGTTTGACGTTGCAAAGGTACGAAAAGTTGCACAAGCATTGAGTTATCGTAATGTTATCTTTAGGTTAAATCTGTTTTGCCTCTGAGAAATAGTACTTTCTCAAAGGCATTTTAACAGCTTCGCCACTCAGATTTATCTCCTGCTGCAGCTTGATATCCTGCGATGATGCGCCTACCTTAATGATATACTTGCCTGGCTGGATGTTCCACTGGCGCTGACCATCATGGGTATAATAACCTAACTGCTCGGTGTACATCTTCACGCTAATCTTCTTGCTCTCACCTGGCTTCAGCGATACACGGGCAAAGCCTTGCAGCTGGATAGGACGAATCTGCCGACTCTTATCGGCAGGCGAGAGATAGATCTGTGCCACCTCATCGGCTGCCACCTTACCTGTATTCTTCACATCAAAGGTAAGGTTAAAGCTCTCGTCCTTGGTAGTAACCTCGGTTGTAGCCTCTAAGTTAGCATACTCGAAGGTGGTATAGCTCAAACCATAACCGAAGGGCCATGCAACACGTGCATCCTTCTCGGCAGCATAGTTGTAGCAGATAGGCTCGTTGATCTCAACATTAGGATAGCTGACAGACAGCTTGGCCGATGGCGATACCTTACCATACAGGATGTCGGCCACAGCATTACCACCCTCCTCGCCTGGATACCAGGCCTGAATGATGGCAGCACACTTCTCGGCTAAGCCAGAGATAACCTGAGCTCTACCGCCAAACATCACCAGCACTACAGGTTTGCCTGTCTGGATGAGTTCCTCAACAAACTGCTCCTGCTTACCTGGCAAGCGCAGGCCCTGACGATCGCGGTTCTCACCACAAAGCATCACGTTCTCGCCCACGGCAGCAATAATCACATCGGCATTCTTAGCCATCTGCAGGGCTTCGGCTTTGTCGGCCTTTTCGCCTGCATCCACCTTGCGGTGCAGCAACTCGTACTCCCAAGCACGTGCATCGCCCAGCTCGCCATATTTAGTCTCAATTTCCTCGGTCCAATCGCAACCACGCGAATACATCACGTTCACGCCCTCGGGCTTGTGGTTCTGCATACCTTCGAGCAGTTTCACGATGTGAGGATTCTCCGACTTATAGTCGACCTTCTTCCAGAAGTACGACATGGCAGGATAGGTATAGTCGCCACACATAGCCCAGATAGAGTTGGCATTAGGACCAGTAAGAAGCACGTTCTTCACCTCCTTGAGTGGCAGCACCCCATTGTTCTCCAACAGCACCACACTCTGGGTAGCGATATCGTAAGCCGTCTTTCGCTCCTCGGGAGTATCAAGCTTGATATCCTCCTTCGAGTAGAGATAAGCATCCTTATCGAACAATCCCATACGGAACTTGATACGCAGCACATTCTTCACGGCACGCTCCAGCACCTCGGGCTTAACCAGACCTTTATCGATAGCCTCCTGCAAAAGCTGGTAGTTGGCACCAAAGGGGAAGTCGACATCGTTACCACCATTGATGGCAGCAGCAGCCTTTTCTACTGCGCTGTCGATATTTGGAATCTGGTCGATAGCGGTATAATCGCTCACCACCATACCATCGAAACCTACGTAACCACGCAGAATATCCTGCAGAATCTCGCTGTTAGCCACACATTTTGTGCCATGCACCTCGTGATAGCCTGGCATAACAGCTACGCTACCAGCCAAACGAATCATAGTCTCGTGAGGCAACAGAATCTCTTCCATCATCTCCTTCTCGTCGGCATCGCCGCCACCACCATAACCTAAGTAGTGCTTAGAGCAGGCGCCAACACCTTTCTTCAAGTCGCCCTGCTGCAAGCCGTTTACAAAAGCGGTACCCATCACAGCCGACAGGTAGCCATCCTCGCCATACGACTCCTCCAAGCGATTAAAGCTGGGGGTGCGACATACATCCACCATTGGCGACAGGGCAAAGATACCACCCATTTTTCGCAATTGCGTACTGGTCTGACGTGTTTTCAGTTCAGCCAACTCAGGGTTGAACGAACCAGCCTGACCAATCTGCTGGGGATAGATGGTGGAACCTAAGGTATTGATACCCGAGAGCACCTCTTCGTGCAAGAGGGCGGGGATACCATTGGGTGTATGGTGCATCAGCCAGTCCTGAATAGCCACAGCACGATCGCGCAATTCGTTCGGATCGCGAGGCTGCTGCATGCAGAACTGTGAGAAATGACCAATACCATAAGGTATCAGTTCCTTACACTTGGCTGTATCTAACTTGCCGTCAGCATCAAAGAGTTCGTCCATATACATACTCTTCAGCTGTGCGATGCGCTCCTCCTGAGGCATCTTCTGGTAGAGTTCATCAATCTGCTGTTCCATGTCTGTTGCTGTGTTACAACTTGTAATTAATGCAGCAAGCGCCATCATAGCCCAACTGCCAATAGTCTTAAGTTCCTTTTTCATTGGATAATACCTTATTTATTATTATTTAGTCTCGTACCACTTCTTCAGCACGTAGAAGGCCAGCTTCTTCTCGCCCTTATCGCTTACCAAACCCTTACGGTTATAGTAGTCCTGCACACCAGGCAGTACACGACGAGGCGAACGGAAGTCCTTCAGAATCCAAGGTGTGGTACCTGCCAAGCCCTCAATCTTATCGAGCATAGCAGTGTTCTCCTTATAGAGATTTTCCTGGAACTCCTCAGTCCAACGCTGGTTCTTGGCACCATGATAGCCGTAACGGGCACCGCCACCAAACTCGCTGATAATCACAGGTTTGTCGTAAGGAATCACCCACTTCATCTTTGGTGCATCGTTTACATCGCGATACCAACCGATGTACTGGTTAAAACTTACCACATCTACATACTCGTTCATGTTGTCGTTCAAACGGTTCACATAGTTCGAGGCACCAGTAACCTCCATCGCCATCGAAATCAGACGGGTGTTATCGAGTGTGCGGGCATACTTGGCCAGACCACCTAAGAACTTATCACGCTCAGCAGAGTGTGGGGTTTCGTTGGCGATACTCCAGATAATCACATTAGCACGGTTATGGTCGCGGGCAATCATATCGGTAAGCTGCTGCTTGGCATTAGCAAAGGTGTTTGGATTAGTCCAGGCGATGGTCCAGTAAACAGGAATCTCGCTCCATACCAGGATACCCATACGCTCAGCCTCGCGCACCATCTCCTCGTGGTGAGGATAGTGGGCCAGACGCACAAAGTTACAACCTAACTCCTTGGCCCATGAAAGCAGCGTGTGAGCATCCTCAACACTGTTGGCACGTCCGCCACCATTGGGTTTCTCATTGTGGATAGAGATACCCTTCAGGAAGATAGGCTTACCGTTAAGCAGAATCTGCTTGCCACGTGTCTCGATGGTACGGAAGCCGATAGAATCAGCAACCATACCTGCATCGAGCGTGAGCTGCACATCATAGCGCTTGGGGGTCTCAGGGCACCAGAGCTGCAGTTTCTTAGCAGCCACCTTCAGGATACCACTCACCTTGCCTTCGGCATCGGTAGTGAACTGCTGTTTCAACTTCAGTTCAGGAATATACACCTCTACCTGATGACCAGCCTCCTTGGCGTTCATCTTAGCCGAAAAGGCGAGCTCTCTCACTTTGGCCTTACCGGCAGCCTTCATCAGCTGCAGGTCGTAGTTCTCCAAATAGTTCATGGGGACCTTTACCAGCTTCACGTCGCGGGTAATACCACCGTAGTTCCACCAGTCGAAAATCTGTGTGGGCACATCCTCGGCATGACGCTTGTTATCCACCTTGACAATCACGGTGTTCTCGCCTTTCTTCAGCAAATCGCTGATATCATAGTTGAATGGGGTAAAGCCACCTACGTGGTGACCAGCCTTCTTACCATTCACCCATACATGGCAATCGTAGTTTACAGCGCCAAAATACAGCAAGGTGCGGCATTCGGTCATAGGCACGGCCTGGAAACTTTTCTTAAACCAAACTGTTCCCTCGTAGAAGAACAGCTTTTCGTCTTGCGTATTCCAGTCAGAAGGGATCTTCATGGTTGGCGACTTATCGAAGTCGTACTCAATCAAATCCTCAGGTTTCTGGGGCTTGGCATTGATAAAGAAACCATTACGCATAGGGTTCATACGATAGTCGTAATAGCCCTCTTCCTGTACATCAACAATGTAGTTCCAATCGCCATTCAGCGAACAACTCTCATATGCCTGCACATTCTGGATTAATGGCAGGGGCTCGTTAGCGGCTGAAGCTGCAAGCACACCACTTGCAGCCAGCAACATAGTAGTTAGTAATTTCTTCATATCATTTGTTATTTGATGATTAATCCACCATTGGGCTGGATAGTAACCTTAGCCTTGCCCTTCTTATCAACCTTCAGGGTACCCATGGTAGGCTCGCCCTTCTGGTTATCTACATAGATAGTTGGTGTTTTGCCAGCCAACATCGAAAGATCGAGTGTAAGCTTGAGTGGTTCCTTCTGGGCATTCAAGCCTGCAATGTACCAATCAGCACCATGGCGACGGGCCAGAACCACGTACTTGCCAGGATAGCCATCAATATAGCGTGTCTCATCCCATGTAGCAGGCAATGTCTTCAGGAAGTCGAGCTCGAACTGAGGCAGTTCCTGCAGGTTGTTAGGACACATGGCCACACACTGGATTGAAGTCTGGTTGGTAATGCCTGAAGCAATCTCGAAGATATCAGTAGTCTTGCGAGAGTGACGACTCTTGTTGTCGCGACTCAGATACTTGTTCATAATCACACCACCCCAGTCCATCGATGCCACAGCATTGCGGCAGAATGGATGCAAGGTAAGGTCGAATGGCTCGTGGATGGCAGCGCCCTCTCCAAAGAACACGTTCTCGCTGGCCAGCACAGCCTCAGAGGCTACGTAATTGGGGAACATACGCTCCCAACCGCGAGGCAGGGTACATCCATGGAAGATAACCTGAATGCCGTAACGGTTGGCATCAACCATGATATCCTCGTAAAGCTGCAGGGTTTCCTGCTTGTCGCCACCAAAGAAATCAACCTTGATGCCCTTCGCGCCAATCTGCTGCAACCACTTGAATTCGCGGTTACGAGCCAGCGAGGTATTCAAACAGTTACGTGGGCCCTGAGGCGCATCGTTCCAATAGCCGTTAGAGTTGTACCAAAGCATCAGGCTTACACCCTTGCTCTGTGCATAACGTGAGAGTTCCACCATTTTGTCACGACCTATCTGGGTATCCCAAAGGGCATCAACCAAGCAGTACTCGTAGCCCATAGCCGCAGCCAGGTCGATAAACTGTACCTGATCCTTATAAACGGTAGCACCATCCTGCCAGATAAGCCAGCTCCAGGTGTAACGGCCCTCCTTATACTGTTCAGAGGCCTCGTAGAGTGGATCAACCACATCGTAGCTCACGGTAGTCTCAACGATAGGCTTCAGGGTTGAGCCTACGGTGATGGTACGCCAAGGTGTTTCGGCAGGTAACGACAGCGCTACGAACTCCGAACCAAAGCCACCATTCTCGCCCTTGTCGGGGAAAGCGATGGTATAGCCTGTACCAGGCTGATAATCAGAAACATGTGTGCCACAATATGCGCCAGTGGTACCTGTCTCGCTAACCAGTGCCCAACCATCCTGCAGGTGGAACAGGCAAGGGAAGGTGTAGCCACGACCATAGTGCGACTTCTCGTTCAGCTGGCCATCAACGCTATAACCCTCTTCGTAGCTGGGTTTAGTATTTGCCCAACCTGTCTTAGGACCAATCTGTGGTGTGATAAATGTGGTGGTGCCATCAGGGAAGTTAAAGCTGGTAGCCTCGCCAAAAACCAGCGTGCGCTGCATGCCACGTGGAGCTTTGGCAATACCATACTTAAAAGCCACATCGTTATCAGCTACCATAAAGGTAACAGTCATCTGCAACTTCTGTTCGTTCTCGAGTGTTAATGTAAGTTTGTTGGCTTTGTAATCAATGTGCGAAGCCTTAACGGTACGGATATCATACTGCTTTGCCACAGCTTCGGTCTTGCTATCCACAATCTTCAAGCCCTGAGTCAAATCACCAATGCTGGTGTTCAAGCCTAAGTTCGACTTGGTAACCATCTGCTTACCATCGAGCGATACCTGATAGGTAGCCTTGCCACCCTCATCGTTCACTGTAACTTCCAGATTTCCACTTGGTGATTTCACCTTTACCTCCTCTGCCTGGCAGAGGCTTGTAGCCAACAAAGCGGCTACCAAAAAAACATTTCTGATCATAGTTCGTTAGAAAATATTGATATTTTGGTTGCAAAGATACGAATTATCTACCAACGTTAAAAGTCCCCCAACGTTAACAAATTGTAAAAAATACACTTCACCATACAAGGATTCCTACTTTCTCTCATTATCTTGTCAGTAACAAACATAAAAAAGCTATAAGTATGAAGAAGAATTGTTTTTTACAGATTTTTGCTGTTATGCTGCTATCCATCAGCATAACTGGTTGTTCGAGTGATGAATTCGAAGGGGAAGGTCTCTATGGCAGATGGCGTTTGCTTGAAGTACAGAATGGACCAGGATCACTAGGTGATGATGGACAACAGGCATGGAAGAAGGATATTCCAAATGATTATACGATTGAGATTAAAGGAGATGGAACCATTCTTTTTCCCGAAGACGAGAAGAACGCCTCAACACCGAGTACACCAGTTAAGTTGACTCTTGTTTCTTCTGAAGAAACTACTTATTCCAACTATCCTGTTCTAAAGATTGATGAAGTGCCATTCGGTTATGAGGTTACAAGTACTCGACTAAAACTTCACTATTACGGCTTCTACTTCTGCGACCATATTCCAGCCACATTCGTATTTAAGCGAATAAAATAATCGCATATTGCCTACATGCCTACATAAAATTGCTCAAAACAACTGTGTTTATGGGCGTTTTCGTGTTGTCCAAGCCTACATAAAGCCCCACAAAAGCCTACATAAAGCCTACATGATTCCTACATAAAATCCACAAAAAGTAGCTTTTTGATAGGCCAGAAGTAGCTTCTTGAGGCACAAGAAGTGGCTTCCTGCCGAGCAAAAAGTTACTTTTCAACGTACCTGCAATAATTTGTAGTAAGGGTAATTGCGAAATTCTCTAGAGAATTTTTGGCTAAGTGCCGTACTAAAGATTGCTAACTGCCTAGGAAACCGCAAAATTCTCTAGAGAATTTTACAACAAGTATTAAGGATAAAAGTTGTTATTCAGACAAAAACCATCTTCTACCCCGTGTATAAATGTTAAAACATGTAGGTATCACGTAGAAATGATGTAGGCTTTATGTAGGCTTTTGTGGGGCTTTATGTAGGCTTAAAAGTACAAGAAATCCTTTATATATGCGGGTTTTGAGCGTTTTTATGTAGGCATGTAGGCTAACTGCGAACTTTTAAGCGGCGATAAACACAAATAGTACTCGCAAAACAGCCATACGAGTGGATGGTTAGCTTGTCGCCTTCTACTCTTAATGTTGTACCTCCAGTACTTTGCGAGTAATCGATATCGGGGGCGTAACACAAATAATAACTATCATCCCCTAGATTTGTTGGCTTAAGCCAATAAGGCATCTCACTTATCTGTTCGCCATCCACGATGTTAACAACGGTGCCATCACTTCTGAATTCCATGATGTTGTTGGTATTGACAGGCATACTTTGGGTCGACGGATAGAAGCCGTCTATCCGCTCAACTAACTGCCAGCTACCTACAACCGACTTTTTTACAGACGAAAGTCCATCGTCGCTACTACATCCGCATAAAGCCAATAACAAGATGACTAATGAAAAAACCGCCTGTTTCATATTTCTGTTTTTTGGGGTTAGTCCATAACATTCTCTACAGTACGTTTCATCACAATATTCTTCTTTTCAAGCTTGGGATAAAGACGCCAAAAGTAGATGTCGATGATAGCTTGAGTTGCAAAACCACCAACGTGGTGAAGCAACTTGGTTTGCAGCTCATAATAAGATTTTTTGTCTTTGAGAGCGATCTCGCCAAGCGAGAACGATCCGTCGTTACCCCAGGTTCGGCCGATAAGTAGGGTATATTTACTAAAATCTACATCGGGGAGCGGCTTACTACCCATATAGGCTTGCTGAAACTCCTGACGGCTATTGATCATCAAACATATTTCTTTGTCATAATCGCCATGGTCAAAAAAGGTTTTATATTCGTTACCTTGGCCGTCCCAATAAGGAGCATGCAGTTCTTCTTGGAAGAATGAGGCCAAAGGGTCGGAAGGGTCTGTTTCTGGTTTCCCCCATTGATTGTAAACCTCGCCGCCACGCACACCATCATCGTTACTGATAGCTATTATGCTATCATCGTCACCTCCACAGCCCATTAATGTTGAGCCAACAAACGCCGCAACAACTATGATTATCAGCGTCATTGTAATCATTTCTATCGTTCGTTTCATACCGTTTGGTTGTTATATGATTGAATGTTATTTTATTCTTAGAATGCAACAATAGGCAGAATCTTGCATAGCGAGGTATTTATTTAACAAACTTTCATTATTCACCCGGCCTAGTTGCAAAATTATGTTAAAGTTTAAGGTCTCAATACAACGTTTTGCTTGTTTTTGCATTTAATACTTAGAACTTAGTTCTAAAAATGCATCAACCAAATGATTATTGTGTATCTATAAAGACGTGAAAAAAGAATTATTACTATTGGCCTGTATGACGCTTGTTGTACAGCACACTGAAGCTCAGGACTACTTCTCTGCGGCTTCCGACTATGCTCGCCTGTATATTGGGCCTGTCGGACCTCAGTATCAGCTATCAAGATGGTACGACATTCCTTATTATAAAGGTAATACAAATATGTATAAAGGGCGAATAAGCTATTATGGGGTAGTTTACAACGATGTTGAGTTGCGCTTCGACCTGATGAAACAGCACGTATCTGTGCTATCGCCCAAAGCAGGTATCTGCTGTCTGCCCGACCAGCAGCATATCGACTGGTTTGAGATGGACGGCTACAGATTTGTACACGACCCAGAAGACAGCACCCGATTTGCAGCCCTACTCTGTGACGGCAGCAACAATGGCGTACAACTTTATCATAGTATGTGGAAGCACTATAACGGTGAGAAGACCTTTGGCGAAAGGAAGATACTTAAAAACCTAAGCGATCACGAACACTATACACTCGTTACACCTGATGGTGAAACATATCATGTAAAACGTGCTAAGGATGTGGCAGCACTGTTTCCTGAACAGAAAAAGCAAATTAAGCAGTTTGCCAAACAGCAACATCTTACCTTTACTAAATATAAACGTGAGCAAAGCCTTGCAAAAGTGGTAGCAAGTGTCATCGCCGAGAAGAAGAAAATCGCCACGAGTCATTTGCGACCAGAAACGGCACCAGAAGGAGAGAAAAACAATGCACTTCCTGTTTCGATAGAAAACATCCCTGTTGATTCGCTCATCGCCGGTATTCCCGTACTTGATAGCGATACTTTGTCGATATCAGCAGGTTCGGCAAATACACGAACTTATATTGTTCCTGGCGCCAAGAAAGCAAGGGCAAGCCTTGCCGACGATCAGGAACTGGCCGAGATTGTAGTTGTAGCAGGTCGCCAGTCGGTAGTACAAAGTACCACGATGGGCGCCGAGAAGTTCAAGCCCCAACTACTGAAGAATATCCCATCGGCCTTTGGTGAATCAGACATTATGAAGGTAGTGCTTACGCTGCCTGGTGTAACAACCGTTGGCGAGGCCTCAAGCGGATATAACGTACGAGGTGGTGCCACCGATCAGAACCTGATACTGTTTAATGGCGGCACGGTATATAATCCAACGCATCTGTTCGGCTTGTTCACATCGTTCAATTCAGATGCGGTCGAGGATGTGGAGCTGTTTAAATCAAGCATCCCCGCAGAATATGGCGGCAGAATAAGTAGTGTGCTGAAAGTGAACTCGAAAGAGGCAAACATGCGTAAGTTTACTGGTTCGGCCAGTATCGGCGCACTTACCAGCAAGGCCAATCTTGAGATACCTATCGTAAAAGATCATGTGTCGCTCTTGCTGAATGCCCGTACCACCTATAGCGACTGGATTCTGAAGCAGTTGCCAGAGGAAAGCGGCTACAAAAACGGTAAGGCCAACTTCTATGACTTTGGCGGCGTGTTTACCTGGAAACTTAACAACCTGCATCGCCTCAAGATATTCGGCTATCTGAGTAAAGATAAGTTTTCGTTCAGTTCCGACGATAGCTACGGCTATCAGAACCGCAACTTCTCAGCCGAATGGCGATCGATCCTGAACGAAAAGATAACTGCCACGCTCTCAGCAGGATTGGATCATTACGACTATTATAACGACGAAAAGGCCAAACCCACGATGGCTGCCCGACTGAGTTTCGGCATCGATCAGCTGTGGGCCAAGCTACATATCCGCCAGCGTCTGAATGAGAAGCAAAGTCTGTCTTACGGTCTGTCTGTTCAGCATTACGATGTACAGGGCGGCAAGTACGAACCTTTAAACGAGGAATCGTATGTCAATCCAGACCAGCTACAGAAAGAGAAAGCCTTGGAGAGCGGCGCCTATATCGACTACGAACATTCGCTGACCGAGAAATTGTCGGTTTCGGCAGGTTTACGCTATTCAATGTTCAATGCCATTGGTCCGCGCGACGTGAATATCTATGCCGACCAGGAACTGCCATCGCAGGAAACCTTGTTAGAGACACGTCATGAGACAGGTATCATCAAAACCTATCAGGCTCCCGAGTTCCGTTTCTCGGCACGTTATGCCATACAGGATAATTTCTCGATTAAGGCTGGTTTCAACACCATGCACCAGTATATCCACAAGGTTTCTAACACCTCTATCATGTCGCCTACCGATATGTGGAAGCTGTCGGATCTGAATATCAAGCCCCAGAACGGCTGGCAGATTGCTGCAGGTATCTATTACGAGACACCCGACAAGAACTACGAGTTCTCGGCTGAGACGTACTACAAGCACATCAGCGACTATCTGAACTATCGCAGTTCGGCTGTGCTGTTGATGAATCCACACCTGGAAACAGATGTGATTCCTACAAAAGGAAAGGCCTACGGCGTGGAACTGCAAGCCAAGAAGCCATATGGTAAGCTAAATGGTTGGGTAAGCTATACTTACTCACGCTCACTGTTACGCCAGGACGACAAGCGCGTGGCAACGCCCCTGAACGACGGCGACTGGTATCCATCGGAATACGACAGACCACATGAGGTAAAAGCTGTGCTGAACTATAAGATTACAGAGCGTTACAGTTTCTCGAGCAACTTTAACTATGCCACTGGTCGCCCAACCACAGTACCTGCAGGCCAGTTCTACAACAACAAGTTAGGTTACTACCTGCCCTACTATACTGAGCGCAACAACTATCGCATTCCCGACTATACACGTCTGGACCTGGCGTTCAACATCGAGCCAACTCATAGGCTGACAGCATTCTTCCACACCTCGTTCTCAATCGGTGTGTATAATGCCCTTGCCCGCAAAAATGCCTATAACATCTATTATGTTACCGAAGGCTCAAGCATCAAGGGCTACAAGCTATCGGTATTCGGTACAGCCATCCCTTATATCTCACTTAACGTACGATTCAACTAATATGAAAAGGATATCATCACTTTTAAAAATCGCCCATTTCATCGTGATTTGTGCCTGCATGCTGACAGGATGCGTGGAGGAATACGAAGCCGATCTGCCTGAGAGCGAAACGAACCTGCTAGTGGTTAACGGTACCATCCGTTCGAACGAAAAAAGCGAGTTCTATATCACAAGGTCTATTCCACCCAACGATCATAGTTCCGACTATTATTATGTAAACAACAGTTACACTTGGGATGCGCAGACTGTTTACTATGCAAAAGTTACCATCTGTGGTACCGATGGTTCTGAATACGAATGCCCAATACAGGATTCTGGCTATTACAGTTGTAACACTCCTGCGCTGGATCCAAACGTATCATACTATGTAAGGATAGAATGCGATGGCGACATCTATCAGTCGAATCCCGAAAAGCCACTCCACACACCCGACATCGAGAAGCTGGAGTACTATCAGAAAGGCGATTTGGAGGACATCCAGATTCTGCTGACCACAGGTGAGCCTGATGATCCAACACAGACAGCCTACTACACATGGGAATATACCGAAACCTGGGAAGTTAGGCCAAAGCGCCATACAGCTATATATTACGACGTGGAAGCCCAAAAAGCGATGGACATACCCCAAGACGAACTTTATCCAGAAAAGGGGTGGAAGACTGCGGATAGTAAAGCCATTCTAACGGAATCAACAGCTCATTATGTTGGTGGAAAATTCACAAAATACCAGTTACTGGATATTTCATACAAAAATGAACGCATAGCTTGGAACTATTGTAATGAAGTAACCCAACGCGCCATCAGCAAGGCTGAATACGAATACAATAAGGCATGTGTTGAAGCCGGATGGGAGATGGGCGGATTGTTTACCCCCCAGCCATCAGCCCTACCCAGCAACATTCGCTGCACCACCTCGTCGAAAAGAGCGTTAGGCTTTGTGGGCTGCTCGCTGAATACGGTCAGCAAACGTGTGTACATTGATGGGCATGATATCTACAGAGAGGTTCCCCAGCCTGGTCCATACATAAAATTAGAAGACTGCACAGAAATTGATTGCGAGAAAATGGTATATCAGGGCTTGATTCTCTATATATGGGATGATAAGCGATTGATTCAGCAGCCGCTAACCACATGGTGGGCTTATCCTGCCGACTTTGACGTACGCTTGAGTGGTGCAACAACTACCAAGCCCGACTATATGCCACCTTTTGAATAATCACAAAGATAACAAAGATGAACAGAATCATATCACTCATAGCAACTATTCTGCTGGCACACAACACTTTTGCCGCAGAATTCAGAACTGATCGCACCTGGTATCTGGCAGGCGAGCAGATGACAGTAAGTGTAACAGACCAAGATGCCCTGATAGCCTATGCCGAACTGTGCGATACGCAGGGTTTGGCCGCAGGCACCACTATCAGCATCCATAACCATAAAGGTACAGGCACCATTGAACTGCCAGCCAACTTGCATAGCGGTTACTATGCACTATCGGTATATACCCGCCACAGCGCTCAGGTATCAAACCAACTTGTTGCCATCATCAACCCGCTCCACAAGAGCAAAGATGACGATATCGAGTGGCTATCAAGCGACAGCAGCTGGGTAGAAGCCAATGGTACAGCAAAGCTGATAAACAAAAAAGGTACAGATACCCGCGAAACCGAAGGACATATCATCAGGGCACGCATCAACAACACCTATAACGGGCGTACCTTTAATGGTGAACAGATTCGTCCGTCGTTAAGCATCGTAGGCAAACAGATTCACTATTTTGAAGGAAAGATGGAGAACGACTCTACAGCCGTGTTCTACACATACGGCATTCACGGCAAGCAACCATTGGTTCTCTCTGCCGCATCACTCACAGGTATGAGTCTGCCCATTGAGATGATCAGTCCGTTTGTCACCTTACTGCCCAAGGAACTTCCACATCTTGTATTCCATTACAAACGCAGCGAAGTAGAGGAACGTTCACTGGCCATGCAGCGCCATCAGATAGCTATTGCCCCCGCCAAACGCGAACTGCAACTGGGCGACTATTCGGATGAGACTGCCGAAGATGGTGTGCCAATGGATTACGACCCAACGGTATTTGGCAATCAGCCCGACATGACATACAATCTCGACGAATACCGTCAGTTTCTCACTATTAAAGAGGTGCTGATTGAGTACGTTCAATGCGTACGAAGCAAGAAGAGTAATGGCGTAACACAGCTGTTTGTACGTAAAGAAGACGACCGATACAACAATTATTGGCCAGCTACGGTACTGATAGACGGCATGCCTGTTATCGACATTGATCGCCTACTGAAGTATGATGCCCGCCGCATCCATTATATCAACATCTATGGCGACATGTACACCTTTGGCAATGGGATAAATAACGGTATACTGTCGTTCATCACACGTTCTGGTCGACTCACCAACTACCCCACAGAGCCTAACACGCAGTATTTAGTGTACGAATTTCCACAATAAATTTGGAAGTTCACGTATTTTGCACTATCTTTGCAGGCGGTTATGCATAAAAACAGGTATAAATACGTGTCGATTGTGAGTGCGGTGGCAGTTCTGCTACTGCTGACTCTTTATATGTGGATGACCTATCGTTCTGTCACCAAGGATATGACGGAACGCGCTGGTAACCAGCTCACTTGGGCCATGTTCTATGAGAGCTACACACGTGCCGACCTGGTAACAGCCGACGATACACTCAGTCTGTCAGAAGCACGAGGTAACATATCGTTAGCCTCGTCGGTTGAGGGTATGAACGATGCTCTGAGCAAAGATTATCAATCAGAGATCTCACTCGATACTGTTGCGCTCTATGTCGACTCGCTGCTGAGTGTAGCTGATATTAACCGCAACGTAACCATATTGGAGGTAGATTCGAACAAGAATGTGCTCAGGCGTAACAACGAGCTTAACACCTCGTGGTCGCTACTCACACGCCCCGTCAGCATTCGTAGAGACCAATCGCGAGCCATCCAGCTAGCACTTAACAACCCCTATCCCGAATTGGCTCAGAAACTGAGTCCACTCTTTCTGTTGAGTGCATTTATTCTTGGTTTCTTTGCAATCATTATTGTGCAGCTGTTGAAGTTTATTACCGAGCAGGAGCAGATGGCCGAGTTGCGTAACGACTTCTCGTATGCGATGGTTCACGATATGAAATCGCCGCTTTCATCGATAATTATGGGTGCACACTTCCTGCATAGCGGTAAGGTTGACGACAAGCCACAGATTAAAGAAAAGTACTATACCATCATTGAAGAAGAAGCCGAACACCTGTTGGCACTCGTCAACAAACTGCTCACCATCTCAAAACTCGAGAACAAAAAGCTGATTCTGAACAAGTGGGATATAGACATAGAACCAATAATTGCCGATTTAATCGAGAAAGCAAAGGCCAAAGCCGACAAGCCTCTCGAGATTATTACAGATCTGAAAATAAGGAATGTGCTGGCCGACGAGCAATACCTTACAGAGGCTATTGCCAACCTGCTGGATAACGCCATTAAATACTCGAAGGACGAGATAAAAATCAAGATTTCATCGATAGACACCGACAAAAATGTACTCTTAAAGGTACGCGATAACGGTATAGGTATCACCAAGGAAGAGCAGCAGATTATCTTCGACAAGTTCGGTCGTGCTGCCATCCACGAAAAGAACCGCAAAGGCGGCGTATCAGGCTTCGGCTTAGGTCTGAACTATGTCGATCAGGTTATGCAGGCCCATGGCGGCAAGGTGACGGTATCGAGTGAGAAAGACAAATTTTCAGAGTTTACACTTTATATCCCAAAGAACGTATGATCAAGTTATTATTAGTTGAAGACGACGAATCACTCGCTTACATCGAGAAGACAGGTCTGGAAGACATTATTGGTGGCTACGAAGTAATTACCGCCAAGAATGGCAAGGAAGGTGTGAAAGTTTGGGAGGAAACGCATCCCGACGTGATTATATCGGATATCGACATGCCTGTAATGAATGGTTTCGAAATGGTGGAACGTATCCGCGAAACAGACGGCGACGTAATCATCATCTTCACTTCGGCCCTCACTTCGCCCAACGATGTAAAGGCCGGTTATCGCTTAGGCATCAATAACTATGTAAAGAAGCCCTTCGTACCAGAGGAGTTAGACGCTCATATCCAAGCGCTTATGAAGATGCGTGGTGGCGCTAAGACGCAGAACGAGACCAGTCACTACAAACTGGGAAAATTCACGTTGGATGCCAATCACGCCACTCTTCGCAACGACGAAACAGGCGAGGCACAGACCATCACCCAGCGAGAGGCTCAGATACTACAGCTGCTGGCCGAGAACAAGAATAATGTGGTTCGTAGAGAAGCAATTCTGAGTAGATTCTGGAATACTGAAGATGATTACTTTGCAAGTCGTTCGCTCGATGTATTCGTCAATAAACTCAGAAAAGTATTGGCCGATGAGCCAAAGATTACGTTGAAAACAGTCAGAGGCATCGGACTCCAACTATTAGTTAACGCATAAGCGCAAGCAAAGGCTTAATCAATAGGTTTGTAAGGTTCCATCGGATTAACAGCCAGATACAAACCTGGTAGAACCAAGATGATACCAATCAAGAGCCACCATCCGCTTGAAGGAATACCTATCAGGCATAATGTAACCACCCAAAAAGCCACATCACCTATAATAATAGGTATCACACTACGGGTATATTCATAAACCAACGCCTGGAGTTGGGCCATCATCATGGAGACAATCATCAACATGAAGTTGCCATCAAGCATATTTATAAGAGCCATAATCAAGCCGTAAACCAAAATTACGACTTGAGGGCGGTGTTTCCACTCTAAGATTTCGCGAATCACGGCACCATAGATAATCAGATCGGCAGTAGCCTCGACAATAGCAATTACGAATATCGAGAATACAGGATGATGCTGCATCCAAGCATACGACTCAATCAAAAAATCATCACGCCAGCCCCTTTCGATTGCCACATCATTCATCGCAGCAAAAAGTACTGCCATACCACCCATCGCAATAATCATACCTAAAAAAACCTTCCAACGGATGGGCTTAGGAATGCGACCGATAGTATAGCTGGCAAATTTATTCTTAAGGAACACGAAATTAAGAATTAAGCAAAGAATCAGCGCCAAGCCTGAACCTAATCCTGCCAGATAAGATATAGAAGAAGAAACTCCAACCTTATCACCATTATAGCCATCAACGAAACCAATAAAAAAACCACCGATAGCACCACCTACGAACATCACAAATAATGTGATGCCCAATGCCAACAGTAGATACATCATTGCCTTTTTCATCGTCTTTGCCTTTATTCTTTCCGAGTGCAAAGGTACGATGAAATTCTTAAAGTAAGATAAAACAGTACGTTATCTTTAGGTTAAATCTTTTTTAACTTACTTTTCCTTATAAATTACCTGATTGGCGCCGCTGGTAATCTTCAGAGCCTCAGGATGTTCCTTGATAAACGAGTCGATATGACGCACACGCTTCTCTTCAAGAATTTCATCAACAGCAATCAGGATACCAGTTTCCTCCACATCACCAAAGCCATAGTTGATAGCAGTACCAAACAACTTCATGGTTGGCGACAGACTCATATACGCATTAACCAATGGTGGGATGTTATAGCCCAACTTACGGATTTCGCCATTCAGCACGCGATAGTCGTCCTTGAACGATGTACCACCAAACAACGACTCCAATTCCTTGGGATCGGTTTCCAATTCCAGCGGTTTCATCGGTATAATCAGCTTATCCTTATCGTCGAAATGCTTCTTCAGGAAGTAGAGAATCATATCGCGGCCTTTGCGGATATATGATGGATACATGGTCATTTTTCCAAAGAAATATTTCACGTTAGGCTTAATCACCGTCAGGGCACCAAGTCCATCCCACAGGTTATCGAGTGCAAACAAGCTCTTGGCACCCATGCGTGAACTCTGATAAGGAAGAGAGACGAATGAACGACCGAGTTCGATGGTCCAAGGGGCGTAATCCTTAATAAAGCGATCGGAGAAGTGGAACATATGACTGGTAGCCAGAATGGGCTGCCCCTTTTCATCGTATTCCCAATCGGTACCAAGCAGATAACGGTAGCCACCGATAATCTCCTCTGCCTCAGGGTTCCAAACAATCAGCTGCTTGTAACAGTTGTCACAAGTATCGAATTCATCGATATCCATCGACTTGCCTGTACCGCCACCAGCTTCGCGGAAAGCAATCTCACGTAAACGTCCGATTTCTTTCATCACGTTGGGTGCATTGTGAGCCGTAATGATATAAATCTCATTGTGGCTCTTGTTCGTCATACGCAGCTGACGGTCGGGAGTGAGTTCACTCTTGAGAACCTCTTTAGCAATTGGTTGGATAATTTCCTGTTCCATTCTCTCTACTTAAAAAAGTTTATAGTTTATAGACTTGATCTTTTACAAATTCTGCCCATTCCATCGGTGATTTCGACTTATCGAATGTCTGCCAGGGAATTGGCTTACCAATCTTTACTTCGAAAGATTTGTGCACGTTTTTGTACATTTCATCGACCAAAAACAGCATAGCCAAGTTAAAGGGCAGGTGCTTGTCGCTGAAGTTTGCTAAGCGATAGAAGAACTTACTGTTCTCGCCGCTGAAATGGATGGGCACCACATCACGCTGATATTCCACACTCTTCGAGATAAAGGTCTTTTTCCAGGGAAGATCCTGAATCACACCGTTCTTTTTTCGCGAACAGATGCCAGCAGGGAACATCAGCATATGGTGATCACTCTGGAAACCAGCCTCGACCATCGCTGGGAAGTTACGACTCTGGTTACCTGTTTTATTGATGGGGATGCACAACGGCGCCAAACCAGGCAGGTTCATCAGCAGGTCGTTAACCAGATAACGGAATCGTCCCTCATAGAAACGGCCGATGATAGCACCCAGTGCCACACCATCCTCACCACCCAACGGGTGATTACTTACAAAAGTGTATAATTTGCCATCGTTAGGATCAGGCAGATTCTCCTTACCAACGATGTTCAGCGTCATGTCGAGGTATTTCACACATTCCTCCAACCATTCAACGCCAACTTTATCTCGACTCTCCCAAAGAAAAGCGTTTACCTGGTCCTGGTGGGCTATCTTCTTTAGCCAACTAACCAAGAAACCGGGCACAAACTTAGCCTTTGCGCCCATCTTCCCTTTCAGGATTTTTTCAATGTCTATCGTACGCTCTGTTACGGTTGTCATTTCTCTCATGCACTAACAAGTTGCAAAAATAGCACATTTCTTTGAATAATGAGCAAAAAATGCAGAAAAAACTTAGTTTTTAAATGTATTTAGGACACGAGAGGGGGCAAAATCATCAAAAAAAGGTTAAATTTGAAAAAAAGTGGGGAATTGTGGTGTAGAGTGGGGAAAAATGAGTAACTTTGCGGCAAATTTATTATTAAATATGTACGCATGCGTTTTATAGGTAATATAGAGGCTAAGATCGACGCTAAGGGAAGAGCTTTCCTGCCAGCTGTTTTCCGCAAGGTGCTACAGGCATCTGGCGAGGAAAACCTGGTACTCAGAAAGGACGTCTTCCAGAATTGCTTGGTGCTCTATCCTGAAAGCGTATGGAACGAGCGCCTCGACCTTTTGAAGTCGCAACTTCACCCATGGAAGCACACCCACCAGCAGATGTTCCGACAGTTTGTATCGGAGGCAGAAGTTGTAACGCTTGATGGCAATGGCCGATTCCTCATCTCAAAGCGCCTGCTGAAGGTTGCCGAGATTGATCAGGACATCCAGTTCATCGGCATGGACAACACCATCGAGATGTGGGCACCAGAGCGACTGAAGCAGACGCTGAAGACCGAAGAAGAATTTGGAATTGAATTTGAGAACATTATGAATAACTGTGAGGCTTTATGATAACCACAGCTGAGACATACCATGTACCCGTGCTTCTCCATGAGAGCATCGACGGACTTGCTATCAAGTCTGGCGGCATTTACGTAGACGTTACCTTTGGCGGTGGCGGCCACAGTAAAGAGATACTGCGCCGACTCGATGAAAAGGCGCATTTATATAGTTTTGATCAGGATCCAGATGCCGAGAAGAACATTGTAAACGACGATCGCTTTACATTTGTACGCAGCAACTTCAGATATCTGAAGAACTGGATGCGCTATTACGGCGTGGACCATATCGACGGTTTGCTGGCCGACTTAGGTGTATCGAGCCATCACTTTGATGATGAAACACGTGGTTTCTCTTTCCGATTCGACGCCCCATTGGATATGCGTATGAACAAACGAGCCGGAACTACCGCTGCCGAGATTCTCAACACCTACGATGAGGAGCAGTTGGCCGACATCTTCTATATCTACGGCGAACTGAAGAATGCCCGCAAGATAGCATCCATCATTGCCAAGACACGCAATGAGAAGAAGATTGAGACTACTGGCGACCTGATGAGCGCCACCGAGAAACTCTTCCAGCGCGAACGCGAGAAGAAAGAGATGGCCAAGATGTTCCAGGCCCTACGTATAGAGGTGAATCACGAGATGGATGCCCTGAAGGAGATGCTGAACGGCGCCAAGGATCTGCTTGGCGAAGGTGGACGCCTGTCGGTCATCACCTACCACTCGCTCGAGGACCGCATCGTGAAGAACATGATGAAAGCCGGCAACGTAGAAGGTAAGATTAAGCAAGACTTCTTCGGTCGTATCGAGGCGCCTTTCCGCCTGATAAACAACAAGGTGATTGTGCCCAGCGACGAGGAGCAGCAACAGAACCCTCGTAGCCGTAGCGCCAAATTGAGAATAGCAGAGAAAATATAAGAGAGAAGATGGAGAACAAAGAAGAAATTGAACTGCTGGTTGAAGCTGCCGATGTAAAAGAGCATGCCAAGAAAACCATCCAGAAGATTAAGGAAAAGGTGAAGGAGGAAGACCCCAAACTCACCCCATCCCTGAATCTGAGGACTATTCTTGGTGGCGACTTTCTGACAGCCGACATGGTGCGCCGCCAGATTTGGCTGATTGTACTCATGGTATTGTTCACCATCATCTATGTGGCTTCCAGATACCAGTGCCAGCAGGATCTGATTGCCATCGATAAACTGGAGAAAGAACTGCTGCATGCCAAATACAAGGCCTTGTCGAGTTCAAGTACCCTGACAGAGAAATGCCGTGAGAGTCATGTGCTGGAGGCATTGAAGCAGAACAGAGATACGCTGCTGCATATTTCCGACCAGCCACCTTATATTATTAATGTACCAGAATAAAGAAACGAGATGAGTAAGTTCAATAGCGATAAAGTCATGCCGCGCTACTTCGTCATTGCAGTAGTACTCACGCTGATTGGTTTTGCCGTAGTGGGCAAAGCCATGTACATCATGACTGCCAAAAAGGATTATTGGACTCAGGTGGCCTCGCGACTGAAGCGTGATAGCGTCACCGTAAAGCCTAATCGTGGAAATATTCTGAGTTGCGACGGTCAGCTGATGGCCAGCAGTATCCCAGAGTATAAGGTATATATGGATTTCCAGGCTGGTGCCGAGGATTCTACTGGTGTACACAAGCGCGACTCTATCTGGGCAGCCGAGATTGACACCATCTGCTATGGACTGAACCAGATTTTTCCACAGAAGTCGGCTGCCGAATTCAAGGCACATCTGTTGGAAGGTAAGCGTAAAGTGATGAAGAACGGTACCGTAGGTGCCCGTCACTGGGCTATCTGGCCTCGCCGTATTGATTACAATACTTTCTGCGAGGTACACGAACTGCCCATCTTCAGAGAGAAACTGTATAAAGGCGGTTTCCACTGGGAGACCTTCAACTCACGCCGTAAGCCATTCGGCACCTTGGCCCAGCGTACCATCGGTGAGATGTACGGTGCTAAAGATAGTGCCAAGAATGGTCTGGAGCTCTCGTTAGACACCTTACTCCGTGGTAAGAATGGTTTGATGCATCGTCGTAAGATTCTGAGCAAGTACCTCGACATCCCTGTACTGTCGCCCGAGGATGGTGTAGATGTAGTAACCACCATCGATGTAGGTATGCAGGATTTGGCCGAGCGTGCCTTGGTAGATGAACTGAAGGAGATTAACGGCGAAATGGGCGTAGCCATCCTGATGGAGGTAAAGACCGGCGACGTAAAAGCCATTGTAAATATGACCCGTGGATTGGACGGCAACTATTACGAGATGGTGAACAATGCCATCAGCTACCGTTGTGAACCAGGTTCAGTATTCAAGGTAGCCTCGTTCCTTGTTGCCCTCGACGATGGTGTGATCGACACCACAATGACTATCCCAACAGGCTGTGGTGTGATGGAGATGCACGGTCGTCCCATGAAGGATCACAACTGGCGTCGTGGCGGCTATGGCACCATCAATGTAGCACGCGCCCTCGAAGTAAGTTCGAACATCGGCGTAAGCTACCTGATCGACAAGTACTACGGTCATAACCCCAAGAAATACGTAGAGGGTCTATATAGAATAGGTATACACGAGGACCTGAAGTTGCCATTGGTGGGTTATCATACCCCTATGATCCGTATGCCGGATACCAAGACTACCGACAGATCCAAGTACTGGAGTAAGACCACCCTACCCTGGATGAGTATTGGTTACGAAACTCAGATAGCACCAATCAACACCGTGGCTTTCTATAATGCGATAGCCAACAACGGCAAGATGATGCAGCCACGCTTTGTTAAGCAGCTGATGAAGAACGGCGAGGTGATTCGCGAGTTCGAGCCAGTAGTGCTGAAAGAGCGCATTGCCAAACCACAGACCATCAAAACCATGCAGACCATTCTGGAACACGTGGTTAGTCAGGGGCTGGGTAAGAAGGCCGGCTCTAAATCATTCAAGGTGGCAGGTAAGACAGGTACAGCCCAGGTGGCCGACCAGTTTGGTAGTTACCACTCAGGCGTTACCCGTTACTGGTTGAGTTTCGCAGGTTTCTTCCCTGCCGACAACCCACGTTACACCTGTATCGTCTGCCTCAAGAAGTCGGGCCTGCCCGCATCTGGTGGTGGTATGAGTGGTGTGGTATTCCACCATATTGCCGAAGGTGTAATGGCACAGAGTCTGAAGCGTAGCGTAGATGATGCCCGCGATTCTCGCTCATCGTTTACACCTGCAGTTAAGAAGGGCGATAGCCAGGCTGCCAACTACGTATTGGCCAGTCTTAAGACCAAGGCTTCGGCTCCTAGCAGCGCCAACTATCGCGAAGGCAGCAAGCATACCGTACCCGATGTAACAGGCATGGGTGCCAAAGATGCCGTTTATCTGTTAGAGAGCCGTCGTGTTAAGGCACGCATCAAAGGAAGAGGAAAAGTTAAATCACAAAGTATCCACGCCGGAACCGCAGTTAAGCAAGGAATGGTGTGCGAACTCATTTTAGATTAATATATATAATAAGGTATAAGCATATGAAGTTAAATGAACTGCTCAAGAATGTAGAAGTACTCAACACGCAGGGCGATGTTGATGTAGAGATTACCGGTGTGAACATCGATTCACGTCGCATTGAAGCTGGTCATCTGTTCGTCGCCATCCCAGGCACCGTAACCGATGGACACAAGTTCATTCCAAAAGCCATTGAGTTAGGAGCAACTGCTGTATTGTGTGAGAAATTGCCAGAGGAGCAGGATCCTAAAGTAACATTTGTTCAAGTAGCATCTACCGAGAGCTGTGTAGGCGAGGTTGCCACCCAGTTCTATGGCGACCCATCGCGTAAACTCAAACTGGTAGGTGTAACAGGTACCAATGGTAAGACCACCATCGCCACCTTATTATATAATATGTTCCGCAAGTTCGGACATAAGTGCGGTCTGCTGTCAACTGTATGCAACTACATCGAGGACGAGGCTATCCCAGCCGATCATACTACTCCCGACCCCATCGAGCTGAACCGCTTGCTGGCTCAGATGGTTGATGCCGGTTGTGAGTATGCCTTCATGGAGTGCTCGAGTCACGCCATCGCTCAAAAGCGTATCGGCGGACTGAAGTTTGCAGGTGGTTTGTTCACCAACCTGACACGCGACCACTTGGACTATCACAAGACCTTTGAGAACTACCGTGATGCCAAGAAGGCTTTCTTCGATGGTTTGGAGAAAGATGCCTTTGCCATTACCAATGCCGACGACAAGAATGGCATGGTGATGGTGCAGAACTGCAAGGCCAACGTAAAGACCTACTCTACCCGCACCATGGCCGATTTCAAGGCTAAGATCATCGAGTGCCACTTCGAGGGTATGTATCTCGACATCAACGGCAAGGAGGTTGGTGTGCAGTTTATCGGTAAGTTCAACGTCAGCAACCTGCTGGCCGTTTATGGCGCTGCTGTAATGCTAGGCAAGAAACCCGAGGATATCCTGCTCATTATGAGTACGTTGAAGAGTGTGAACGGAAGATTGGAGCCTATCCACTCACCCGAAGGCTATACAGCCATTGTTGACTATGCCCACACCCCTGATGCCTTGGAGAATGTGCTCAATGCCATCCACGAGGTACTGAACGGTAAGGGTAAGGTCATCACCGTATGCGGTGCTGGCGGTAATCGTGATAAAGGTAAGCGCCCCATCATGGCACAGGAGGCCGTTAAGCAGAGCGATAAGGTGATTATCACCTCTGATAACCCACGCTTTGAGGAGCCACAGGATATCATCAACGATATGCTGGCAGGCCTCGACCAGAAGCAGATGAAGAAGGTTGTGAGCATTGTTGATCGCCGTGAGGCTATCCGCACCGCCTGCATGCTGGCCGAAAAGGGCGACGTTATTCTGATTGCCGGCAAGGGCCATGAAGACTATCAGGAAATTAAAGGTGTAAAGCACCACTTCGACGATAAGGAAGTAGTAAAGGAAATTTTTAACTCTTAATATTATCAACAATGTTATACTATCTGTTCAGATTCCTCGACCAGTACGATATACCTGGATCACACATGTGGGCGTACATTTCGTTCCGCTCACTGCTCACGCTCATCCTCTCGCTGATAATCTCAGCATGGTTTGGTGAGAAGTTTATTAAATGGATGAAGCGCCGCAGCATTTTTGAGACCGAGCGCGATCCAAGTATCGACCCATTCGGAGTCGAGAAGAAGGGTGTGCCTACCATGGGTGGTATCATCATCATCGTGAGCATCCTCATCCCTGTGTTGCTCTTCGGCCGTATCCGCAACACCTATCTTATCCTGATGGTTATTACCACCGTATGGTTAGGTTTCCTGGGATTCCTCGACGACTATATCAAGATTTTCAAGCGCAACAAGGATGGCTTGAAGGGTAAGTATAAGATTGTTGGTCAGGTAAGCATCGGCTTCATCGTTGGTCTTACACTCTGGCTCAGTCCCGATGTAGTGGTTCGTGAGAATGTGAATGTCCGTCAACAGAACCAGGAGATTGTGGTAAAGCATAAGAAGGAGGCTGTAAAATCGTTACAGACCACCATCCCATTCATAAAGAATCACAACCTGAACTACTCTAACGTGATGTCGTTCTGCGGCAAGTACAAGGTAGCTGCCGGTTGGATTATCTTCGTATTCATCACCATCTTTGCCGTAACAGCCGTATCAAACGGTGCCAACCTCAACGATGGTATGGATGGTATGTGTGCAGGTAACTCAGCTATCGTAGGTGTGGCGTTAGGCATACTGGCCTATGTGTCATCGCACATCGGCTATGCCTCATACTTCGACATCATGTATATCCCTCACTCTGAGGAGTTGGTTGTATTCCTCTGCGCATTCATCGGAGCCATGATTGGTTTCCTGTGGTACAATGCCTATCCCGCTCAGGTATTCATGGGCGATACCGGTTCGCTTACCATCGGTGGTATCATCGGTGTAGCCGCCATCATTATCCACAAGGAGTTGCTGCTGCCTATCCTGTGCGGCATCTTCTTCGTCGAGAGTCTGAGTGTGATTATCCAGACCCAGTGGTTCAAGTTCATGAAGCGTAAGGGGCAGCGTGTGCGCGTGTTCCGTGCCACACCTATCCACGACAATTTCCGTAAGCTCGACACACAGCTCGATGCTACAAGTAAATATATTCTGAAGAGTTGGCCTCATCGTCCGTTCCACGAGTCGAAGATCACTATCCGATTCTGGATTACATCAGTTATTCTGGCCGCACTCACCATCATCACATTAAAGATGCGTTAAACAAGTATATGAAAAGGATTGTTATATTAGGAGCAGGAGAAAGTGGCGCAGGAGCTGCTGTTCTCGCAAAGAAAGAAGGTTTCGATGTGTTTGTATCAGACATGTCGAAGATTGCCGACAAGTACAAGAAACAGTTGGACGACCACCAGATTGAGTGGGAAGAGGGTCAGCACACAGAAGAGAAGATTCTGAATGCCGACGAAATCATCAAGAGTCCAGGCATCCCCGATACCGCTCCCATGATTCAGAAGATCATTGCCAAAGGTATCCATATCATCAGCGAGATTGAGTTTGCTGGTCGCTATACCGATTCAAAGATGATCTGTATCACAGGTTCTAACGGTAAAACCACCACTACCTCGCTCATCTATCATATCTTTAAGGAGGCTGGTTACGATGCCGGTTTGGCTGGTAATATAGGTAACTCGCTGGCTCTGCAGGTGGCCGAGGATCCACACGAATACTACATCATCGAACTCAGCTCATTCCAGCTCGACAATATGTACGATTTCCGTGCCGACATCGCTATTCTGCTGAATATCACACCCGACCATCTGGATCGTTACAACTTCGAGATGCAGAACTATGTAGATGCCAAGATGCGTATCATCCAGAACCAGACAGATAAGGATGCCTTCATCTACTGGGCCGACGATCCCATCATCAAGCGCGAATTAGAGAAGTACGATATCCACTCTATCCAGTACCCGTTCTCTGAGCTGAAGGAGAAGGGCGTGATTGGTTACATCGAGGAGGGCAAGTATAAGATTGAGAAGCCCGAGCCATTCAATATGGAGCAGGAGAGTCTGAGTCTAACAGGTAAGCACAACATCTACAACTCGCTGGCTGCCGGTATTGCTGCCGACATTGCTGGTATCAAGAAGGAAGAGATTCGCAAGAGTCTAAGCGACTTCCCTGGTGTTGAGCACCGTTTGGAAAAGGTTTGCACCGTTCGTGGCGTGCAGTATATCAACGACTCAAAGGCCACCAACGTAGATGCCTGCTGGTATGCCCTCGAGGCCATGAAGACCAAGGTTATCCTAATTATTGGTGGTAAGGATAAGGGCAACGATTACGAGCCCATCAAGCCACTGGTTAAGGAGAAATGCTCTGGTATTGTGTACCTGGGTGCCGACAACCAGAAGCTGCACGACAACTTCGACAACTTAGGCATTCCCGTACGCGACACCCACTCTATGAAGGAGTGTATGGAGGCCTGCTACGAGATGGCCAAGCCAGGCGAAACCGTACTGTTAAGCCCCTGCTGTGCTTCGTTCGACCTCTTCAAGAACATGGAGGATCGCGGCGAGCAGTTTAAGACAATAGCAAGAAGTCTGTAAAGAATGAACAAGAAAATAGGCAACATCTTTAAAGGAGACAAGGTCATCTGGATGGTATTTTTCTTCCTCTGTATGATCAGTATTGTCGAGGTATTCTCTGCCTCGAGTAACCTGACGTATAAGAGCCAGAACTATATGGGTCCTATCGTGTTCCACACCGTCACCATCATATTGGGTGCAGTGGTAGCGGTAGTTACCCTTAACATCCCGTGCCGTTACTTCAAGCTGATGACGCCTTTCTTACTCATCATCACCGTAGTACTGCTACTATGGGTACTGGCTGCTGGAGAACGAACCGGCGATGCCAGCCGATGGATTAATATCTTCGGCTTAACGTTCCAGCCGTCCGAGATTGCCAAAGGCACCATTGTGCTGGCCACAGCCCAGATTCTGAGTGCCATGCAACGCGAGAACGGAGCCGATAAAAAGGCCTTCAAGTACATCCTGTGCATCGTGACTCCCATCGCCTTCCTGATTATGGTCGAGAACCTATCGACGGCAGCCCTGCTGTGCTCGGTAGTATATCTCATGATGATCATCGGCCGTGTACCCGCCCTGCAACTGATAAAACTGGCAGGTGTAGTGATTGGTTTGGCTTTGGTAGGCTTACTGCTCATTATGGCCGTAGGTAACGATACCAATGTGGCCGTAGATAAAGCCCAGACCGAACAAGTGGTTACTGCCCCCAAGGAGAAGAGTAAAATCGAGAAGCTGCTGCACCGTGCCGATACCTGGAAATCACGTATCAAGAAATTCTCGAACAAAGAAGAGATTACTCCCGACCAGTACGACCTCGACAAGGATGCACAGGTGGCACACGCTAACATTGCCATCGTATCGAGTAACATCATCGGTAAAGGTCCTGGTCAGTCGGTAGAGCGCGACTTTCTGTCGCAGGCCTTCTCCGACTTTATCTTCGCTATTGTCATCGAGGAGTTAGGTATTGTAGGCACCACAGCAGTAGTATTCCTTTACATTGTGCTGCTATACCGCACCGCCCGTATTGCCAGTCGCTGCGAGAACAATTTCCCCGCCTTCCTGGCCATGGGTCTGGCCTTGCTGTTAGTCATCCAGGCCTCGTTCAATATGCTGGTAGCCGTAGGTATCGCCCCCGTTACCGGACAGCCGCTCCCACTCATCAGTAAAGGTGGTACATCTACCATCATTAACTGTGCCTACATCGGTGTTATATTAAGTGTTAGCCGTTCTGCGAAAAAAAGGGAGTTAAAAATAGCAGAATAAGAAATTAAATTTGTAATTTTGCACGCAATAATCAAATATGATATGGAAGAACTGAGAGTCATCATTAGCGGAGGAGGCACTGGAGGACATATTTTCCCAGCCGTCTCGATAGCAAATGCCGTGAAGGCACTGCGCCCCGACGCCAAAATTCTGTTTGTTGGCGCCCTTGGACGAATGGAGATGCAACGCGTGCCAGCTGCAGGTTACGAAATCAAAGGTTTGCCTATCTGCGGTTTCGACAGAAAGAATTTACTCAAGAACTTTAAGGTTCTGTACAAGATATGGAAGAGCCAGCGTATGGCCAAGCAGATTATCAAGGATTTTAAGCCTCAGGTAGCTGTAGGTGTTGGCGGTTATGCCAGCGGTCCTACCCTTAACAAGGCAGCCGCCATGGGTATCCCCTGCTTGATTCAGGAGCAGAACTCATACGCAGGTGTTACCAACAAACTGTTGGCAAAGAAAGCCGCCAAGATTTGTGTGGCTTACGAGGGAATGGAGCGATTCTTCCCTGCCGACAAGATTATCCTTACAGGAAATCCCGTACGTCAGGCTCTGCTCGACACAAAGATTTCGCGCGAGGATGCCATCAAGACCTTTGGTCTCGATCCTGCTAAGAAAACCATTCTGCTGGTAGGTGGTAGCCTTGGCGCCCGCACCGTCAACGAGAGCGTGCTGCAGCACCTCGACCTGGTAAAGGCTGCCGATGCCCAGTTTATCTGGCAAACCGGTAAGTACTACAGCGCCGAGATTGCTAAGCGTTTGAAGGGACAGAATATCCCCAACCTGGTGGTAACCGACTTTATCACTGATATGGGCGCTGCCTACAAGGCCGCCGACCTGGTTATCAGTCGTGCCGGCGCCAGCAGTATCTCTGAGTTCTGTCTTATTGGCAAGCCCGTTATCCTGGTACCAAGTCCTAATGTGGCAGAGGATCACCAGACCAAGAACGCTCTGGCTCTGGCCAACCGCGATGCCGCCATCTACGTGAAGGATGCCGATGCACCAGCCACCCTGTTGGAGCTGGCCATCAAGACGGTTGCCGATGCCCAGAAGCTGCAGTCGCTGAGCGAGAATGTTCTGAAGCTCGCCCTGCCCGACTCTGCCGACATCATTGCCAAGGAGGTTATCAAGTTGGCAGGAAAGTAAGAAATGAAAAGCGAAGAGTGAAAAAGAGATTATGGAATTAAACGATATAAAAGCAGTATATTTTGTAGGCGCCGGTGGCATTGGAATGAGTGCCATCGCCCGTTACTTTATTAAGAAAGGCCTGGTGGTAGCTGGTTACGACAAGACCCCATCCGACCTGACCAAGCACCTCGAGAACGAGGGTATGCTTATCCATTACCATGAAAGTGTCGACGAGATTCCTCACGTGTGCAAGAAGAAAGAGTCGTGCCTGGTTATCTATACCCCAGCCATCCCTGCCGATCATCAGGAGCTCAAGTACTTCCGCGAGAACGGTTTCGAGATTCAGAAGCGTGCTCAGGTACTGGGCACCCTTACCAAGAGTCACAAAGGTCTCTGCGTAGCAGGTACCCATGGCAAGACCACCACTTCTACCATGTGTGCACACATCATGCACCAGAGTCAGCTCGACTGTAATGCCTTCTTGGGTGGTATCTCCAAGAACTACGGCACCAACTATATCCTGTCGGATTCCGACTACGTGGTTATCGAGGCCGATGAGTTCGACCGCTCTTTCCACTGGCTGCGCCCTTGGATGAGCGTTATCACCTCTACCGATCCCGACCATCTGGACATCTATGGTACCAAAGAGGCCTACCTTGAGAGTTTCCGTCATTACACCGAGCTCATCCAGCCAGGCGGTGCCCTGATTATCCATCGCGATCTGGAGATGAAGCAGAACGTACAGGAAGGTGTTCGTATCTACGACTATAGTCTGAACGAGGGCGACTTCCACGCTGAGAATATCCGCATTGATAACGGCGAGATTACATTCGATTTCATTTCGCCCATCGAGAGCGTTAAGAACGTACAGTTAGGTCAGCCCGTGCCCATCAACATCGAGAACGGCATTGCCGCTATGGCTATGGCACAGCTGAATGGTTGCACAGCCGACGAACTGAAGTACGGCATGCAGACCTATGGTGGTGTGGATCGTCGTTTCGACTTCAAGATCAAGACCGATAAGTTGGTGTTCCTGAGCGATTACGCCCATCATCCAAAAGAAATCTATCAGAGTGCCAAGAGTATCCGCGAGCTGTATAAGAACAAGCATATCACAGCTATTTTCCAGCCCCACCTATACACCCGCACCCGCGATTTCTACAAGGATTTCGCCGATGCTCTGAGTCAGCTCGACGAGGTGATACTCACTGAGATATACCCCGCCCGCGAATTACCTATCGAAGGCGTTACCTCGCAGCTCATCTACGACAACCTGAAGCCAGGTGTGCAGAAGAAGATGATACAGAAGGCCGATGTACTCGACTACATCAAGGACCACGATTTCGAGGTACTCATCGTGCTGGGCGCTGGCGACCTGGATAACCAGGTTCCCCAGATGGTCAAGGTTTTAAATAGTAAATAGTATAATTGTAAAATACAAATGACTTTCAACTGGAAACATATCCTCTTGGTAGCCTGCAACGCAGCCGTTGGCATCTACTTGATACTGGCCGTCACCGCTTTCAACAGCCCCGACGAAGCCATGGCCAAAGCCTGCACCGAGGTTAACATCGACATCGAACAGGAGTCGATGGAGGGTTTCCTGAATCCAGACGAAGTCAAGAAGCTGCTCACACAGCATCAGTTATACCCGCTCTCGCAGCCCATGAACACCATCTCGCCACGCAAGATGGAGGAGACCCTGCTTAAGAGTCCGTTTGTTGAGAAGGCAGAGTGCTATAAAACACTGAACGGACATGTGTGCATCAGCATCAAACAGCGCATACCTGTTATCCGCATCATGGCCGAGAATGGCGAGAACTACTATCTCGACCATCATGGCAACATCATGCCCGAGGCAGGTTATGCCACCGATATTCTGGTAGCCACAGGCCGCATCAGCAAGAAGTACGCCCAGAAAGCCCTGTCGAAGGTGGCCAACCAGATTGTAGGCGATAGTTTCTGGCGCAACCAGGCTGTACAGCTCAACATCCTGCCCAACGGCACCATCGAGATGGTACCCCGTGTAGGCGAGCATGTAGTATATCTGGGATCGCCCACAAATATCGACAGCAAGCTCGAACGTCTGCGTAAGTTCTACATCTACGGTCTTAACAAGGCCGGTTGGAACAAATACAACTATATCAATGTAGAGTTCAGCAACCAAATTATATGTAAAAAAGTGAATAGTGATTAATAATATGGCAGCAAAGGATTTTATTGTAGCAATTGAACTCGGTTCATCCAAAGTAACCGGAATCGCGGGACAGAAGAATCTCGACGGCAGCATCAACGTACTGGCTGTTGTCAAGGAGAACTCTTCGTCGTTTATCCGCAAAGGTGTGGTTTATAACATCGACAAGACCGCACAATGCCTTACCAGTATTATCAAGAAACTGGAGAATCAGCTCAAGACTCAGATCACACAGGTGTATGTCGGCGTTGGCGGTCAGTCAATCCGCAGCGTCAAGAACGTAGTAACCAAGGATCTTCCAGGCGAAACCATCATCACACAGGATATGGTAATCGAACTGATGGATGCTAACCGTAACATGACCTACCAAGACCAGGAAATTCTCGATGCTGCCGTACAGGAATACAAGGTGGGCACCCAGTTCCAGCTGGACCCCGTAGGCATCCAGGCCACCCATCTCGAAGGTCACTTCCTGAACATTCTGGAGCGCAAGGCCTTCTACCGCAATCTGAACAAGTGCTTCGAGACAGCCGGCATCAACGTAGCCGAGATGTACCTCGCACCTTTGGCACTGGCCGATAGCGTGCTTACCGAGGTTGAGAAACGCTCTGGCTGCGCCCTTGTCGACCTCGGATCGGATACCACTACCGTATCTGTTTATTCAAAGAATATCCTGCGCCATCTGGCTGTCATCCCTCTGGGCAGCAATAATATCACCAAGGATATCGCCACACTCCAGATGGAAGAGAGCGATGCCGAGAAGATGAAACTGAAGTACGGTTCGGCCTATACCGACAATAACGAGATCGACAACGAGCTCAAGTACTCTATCGATCCCGACCGTCAGGTTGAGAGCCGTAAGTTCATCGAGATTGTAGAGGGTCGCTTAGAGGAGATTATCGAAAACGTATGGTACCAGATACCATCTGAATATTACGACAAACTGTTAGGCGGTATCATCCTGACAGGTGGTGGTTCGAACATGAAGAACATCGAGAAAGCCTTCTTCAACCACACTCACGTAGACAAAATCCGCATCGCCAAGTTTGTATCGCAGACTGTGCAGACCAACAACGAGGACATCAAGGCCCACAACGGCACGATGAACACCGTATTAGGTCTGCTGGCCAAGGGCGACATCAACTGCGCTGGCGATGCTTTCGATCCTAACGGCGACCTGTTTGCCAGTCTGAGACCTCAGACACCACATCTCACTAACGACCAGCGCCCAGCCCGTCAGACTACCGATCTGCCAGCAGGTGTTATCCGTACCGAGGCCGAGAAGCAGAAGGCCGAAGAGGAGCGCCGCCGCCAGCAGGAGGAGGAAGAGCGCGCACGCCTTGAAGAGGAGCGCCGCCAGCAAGAGGAAGAGGCCCGCATCCGCAAGGAGAACAGCACCTGGAACAAGTTCAAGAAAGGACTCCTGAACTTTGGAAAGAAGATTGTTGAAGAAGAAGATTAAAAAAGAAGAAGAATTATGGAGAATAATATGAATATAGACATCCTGGACTTCGGAGCACCGGAGAAGGAGCACAGCATTATCAAAGTGATTGGTGTTGGCGGTGGTGGTGGCAATGCTGTTAACCACATGTATCGCGAAGGCATTCACGATGTTACATTCGTGCTTTGCAACACCGATAACCAGGCACTTAACGATTCGCCCGTACCCGTACATCTCCAGTTGGGTAAGGAGGGTCTTGGTGCAGGAAACAAGCCTGAGAAGGCTCGTCAGGCTGCCGAAGAGAGTATCGACGACATCCGCACCATGCTGAACGACGGCACCCGCATGGCATTCATCACCGCAGGTATGGGTGGTGGTACCGGTACTGGTGCAGCCCCTGTTATCGCCCGCGTTTCTAAGGAGTTAGGTATCCTTACCGTAGGTATCGTTACTATCCCCTTCCGCTTTGAGGGCGACCGCAAGATCGACCAGGCTCTCGACGGTGTCGAGGAGATGTCGAAGCATGTCGACGCCCTGCTGGTTATCAACAACGAGCGCCTGCGTGAGATTTATCCAGAGCTGTCGGTTCTCGACGCCTTTGGTAAGGCCGACGACACACTGAGCGTTGCCGCCAAGTCAATCGCCGAGATTATCACTGTTCACGGACTCATCAACCTCGACTTCAACGATGTAAAGACCGTACTGAAGGATGGTGGTGTAGCTATCATGAGTACTGGTTATGGCGAGGGCGAAGGTCGTGTAAAGAAGGCTATCGAGGATGCCCTCAACTCACCGCTGCTTAACGATAACGACATCTTCAACTCTAAGAAGATTCTGCTCTCTATCTCGTTTGCAGGTTCAAAGGATGGTCAGTCATCACTCATGATGGAGGAGATGAACGATGTTAACGACTTTATGGCTAAGTTCGGCAACGACTTTGAGATTAAGTGGGGATTGGCAACCGACCTTGAGCTGGGTAAGAAGGTTAAGGTAACTATCCTGGCCACCGGTTTCGGCATCGAGAATGTAGATGGTATGAACGGCCACCTGAAGAAGCACTCTCAGGAGGATATCAACCGTATTGCTGCCGAGCAGGAGAAAGCTGCCGAGCGTCAGGACCGCCGTAACCGCTACTATGGCGGTGAGGGTGCCACCAAGCGCTACAAGCGCCGTCCTAACATCTACCTGTTCCGTCCTGAGGATCTGGATAACGACGATGTGATCTCTGCTGTTGAACAGACACCTACATACAAGCGTACCCGCGAGATTCTGGATAGCATCAACTCGCAGGCCAGCAACGTAGATGAGATTGTGAACATCGACGAGCCCAACCAGGAGCCACAGGAACCTATTCAGGGCACTATTAAGTTTATGTAAATCAGCTGCCTTACTGATATAAGGCTTGCAATACCTCTATCGACTTCATCTCTGGGAAATCCGGCAGATGGAGTCGATAATATTTTAGTGATACCTCCAGCAAGCGGTTGCGCTCCTGGTGTGACATGCGGAACAGATGCATGGTGGGAAAGTCCATACGCATCATCAGCTGTACTTTCTGTGCCTCTTCGGGATGCAGAAAGTCGCGATGCACAGGCGGCATTGGCATAAACACACTCTCGCGCAAGTCAAAATAATCGCCATCCTTGTAATCGTCAAGATTCGGATAGAAGCCTAAAAAGCGTGTCAGCCTCAACAAAAACACCAAGTGGAAGTTAGCAAAACTCGACTGCTGACCGTCCAGCCATACAATACTATTCTCCAGATACTCGTACAGCAACTCGTTACGCTGTTCCGATCGCAACGCATAATACAGGAATTCGGCTACGAATAGCGAGATGGCCAACTTGTCGGGCTCGAACGGTATCGATGCAAAGGGGGCAGCCAACCGTACATCATGCAGTTTCTGCAGCTGCTGTCTTGGACGTATATCGGTTTCTATTTCCAAAATAGTCAATGGCTGGAAAAACTGCTTCTTTACCTTACCCCTGGGTGTTTTGGGTATGCTCACAATAAACGCCTGCCTACCAAACACTTTGGTAAACATATCTACTATCAGTCGGGTTTCGCCGTATTTGATAGCATGCAGCACAATAGCCTGAGTTTTCGTCAACATACGGTGCAAAGGTACGAAAATTATTCGTAAAATGTTATTTTTTACTAAAAAAATTTGGTAGAACCGAAAAATAGTAGTACCTTTGCACCCGCATTTTGCGCGATGGTCCCTTCGTCTATCGGTTAGGACGAGAGATTTTCATTCTCTAAAGAGGAGTTCGACTCTCCTAGGGACTACAAAATTTAAATCTGTCATCTGCACAGCCATGTGCTACCAGCCTTCAAGGATGGGATAAGGTGGCGGAGGGTTCGTAAGAACCCGCCCAGGGCAGCCTTAACGACGTAAGACCCATAAGCTTTATATTAACAATTTAAATTTCATTCAAAAAACATGGCAAATCACAAGTCATCAGTGAAGAGAATCCGTCAGGAGAAGAAAAGAGCACTTCACAATCACTACTACGCAAAGACAATGCGTAACGCAGTTCGCAAGCTCCGTGCTACAACAAACAAGGAAGAGGCTGTAGCTCTGTTCCCAAAGGTACAGAAGATGCTGGACAAGCTGGCTAAGACCAACGTAATCCACAAGAACAAGGCCGCAAACCTGAAGTCAAGCCTTGCACTGCACGTTAACAAGCTGGGATAATATTTACCCAACAATAAGTACAAGCCGTAGCCCCAAGAGGGTTGCGGCTTTCTTTTTTCAGTTTTTTAGCAGATAAACTACGTTTATCTGAACTTTTTTTTGTACCTTTGCAACCAAAATGGTAAATTTCGAGAATCGAAAAATTGAAGAATTAAAATAATGACAGAAGAACAACTGAACCAAGAACAAAACTACTCCGCGAGTAACATTCAGGTACTCGAGGGTTTGGAAGCTGTACGTAAGCGTCCTGCTATGTACATTGGCGACATCAGTGAGAAGGGTCTCCACCATCTGGTAAACGAAACCGTTGATAACTCTATCGACGAGGCCATGGCTGGCTACTGTACCCACATCGAGGTAACCATCAACGAGGATAACTCAATCACCGTTCAGGACAACGGTCGTGGTATCCCAGTAGATGAGCACGAGAAGATGCACAAGAGCGCCCTCGAGGTGGTTATGACAGTACTCCACGCTGGTGGTAAGTTCGATAAGGGCTCATACAAGGTATCAGGTGGTCTGCATGGTGTAGGTGTAAGCTGTGTAAACGCGCTCTCTACCCACATGATGTCGCAGGTATTCCGTAACGGTCACATCTACCAGCAGGAGTACGAGAAGGGTAAGCCCCTCTACGACGTAAAGATTGTAGGCGACACCGACAAGACCGGTACCCGCCAGCAGTTCTGGCCCGACGGCAGCATTTTCACTACTACCGAATACAAGTACGACATCATCGCTAAGCGTATGCGCGAGCTGGCTTATCTTAATGCCGGTATCACCATCACTCTTACCGACTTGCGTCCTGATGAGGAGGGCAACCTCCGTCAGCCCGAGGTATTCCACGCCAAGGAGGGACTCAAGGAGTTCGTTCGCTACGTCGATCGTCACCGCACCTCAATCATCGGCGATCCTATCTGCCTGAAGACAGAGAAAGATGGTGTGCCCATCGAGGTAGCCCTGCTGTACAACAGCGATTATTCAGAGAACATCCACTCTTACGTTAACAATATCAACACCATCGAGGGTGGTACCCACCTTACTGGTTTCCGCATCGCCCTGGCCCGCACACTTAAGAAGTATGCCGACGAGGACGATCAGCTGCGCAAGCAGATTGAGAAGGCCAAGATCGAGGTAGCCCAGGACGACTTCCGCGAAGGTCTTACCGCTATCATCTCTGTTAAGGTTGCCGAACCTCAGTTCGAGGGTCAGACCAAGACCAAGCTTGGTAACAGCGAGGTGAACGGTGCCGTACAGAAGGCTGTAGGCGAGGCTATGACCAACTACCTGGAGGAGAACCCCAAAGAGGCTCATACCATCTGCGAGAAGGTTATTCTGGCCGCTACAGCACGTATTGCAGCCCGCAAGGCCCGCGAGAGTGTACAGCGTAAGAATCCTATGACTGGTGGTGGTCTGCCTGGTAAGCTGGCCGACTGCTCAAACAAGGATCCTAAGGAGTGTGAGATCTTCCTCGTCGAGGGTGACTCGGCCGGTGGATCTGCTAAGCAGGGTCGCGACCGTCACTTCCAGGCCATCCTGCCTCTGCGTGGTAAGATTCTGAATGTAGAAAAAGTACAGTGGCACCGTGTGTTCGAGGCCGAATCGGTTATGAACATTATCCAGAGTATTGGTGTACGCTTCGGCGTTGACGGCGAGGACTCTAAGGATGCAAATATCGATAAGCTGCGTTACGATAAGATTATCATCATGACCGACGCCGACGTCGATGGTTCTCACATCGACACACTGATAATGACACTCTTCTATCGCTTTATGCCACAGGTTATCCAGGGCGGTCACCTTTACATCGCCACCCCACCACTCTACAAGTGTACTTACAAGAAGACTTCTGAGTACTGCTACACCGAGCAGCAGCGCCAGGCATTCATCGATAAGTATGTAGCTGGTAACGGCGACGACAAGGGCTTGCACACCCAGCGTTACAAAGGTCTTGGTGAGATGAACCCAGAGCAGCTTTGGGAGACTACCATGAACCCAGAGAACCGCTTGCTCAAGCAGGTTACCATCGAGAATGCTGCCGAGGCCGACGAGATCTTCTCAATGCTGATGGGCGACGACGTAGAACCACGCCGCGAGTTCATCGAGAAGAACGCCACATACGCCAATATCGACGCATAAAAATACGTCAGACACAATAGCAAAACAACTTGTTTTGTAGCGTAAAAGATAGTCTTTTACTATTTAAGTAGCTATCTCTTACAAAGCAAAACAAGTTGTTTTGTTTTTATACATGTATCATATTAGAAGTGATACTTCCACTAAAAACATCACCACATCTATCATTCTGTATTTCAATACATTATACCCAAAAGTGATACTTTACGTATTCTACCACATCATCATGCGGAGGGTGCGCTGGGCAGCGGAGCGCATATCCTTTATCTTGTCGTTGTACTCTTTGTTTTCGGTAGCTTCCAGGAATCGGTTGAAATAATCTTTAGCCTTGTCGCGTTGCTTTAGTTGGAAGTAACACTGTCCCATCAGGTAGGTGAGCTCGTTTACATCTTTCTCCTCGGCATAACGCATACACTCCTGCAACTCCTCCAAACGGAAATCGGGTTCTGACTTTAGTTTAAAAGCCTCGGCCAATTCCTTGTGCAAACGGAATAAGGTCTGACGATCGGGCATCAGTAGCTTTTTAGCCTCATCGAGATACGACAAAGCCTCGGCTCCAAGGCCAACCCTGTTGCTGACAATACCCAACATAAACAGGCAATAGGGATGATGGTCGTTCTTATCATAAGCGCGATACAGATAATCATAAGCTGTAGAGTTATCGCCCATGCGCTGATAAGTTAAGCCTAAGGTATAGAGCGTACCAAAACAGGTATCGCCAACAGCTTCGAGTTTCTTCAGCTCCTGTATGGCAAGGTCGTAATTACCTATGTTATAATAGGCCTCGGCCAATTGACGGTTAACCAGAATATGAGTAGAATCGTGCTCAACGTACTTCTTGCAGATGTCGATAACCTTCAAAGGGAAAGTCTTGCGCCCCATATCGCCCTGCCAACCATTGTTCAGTCTTGGCGTATAATCTACAATCAACTGTGCATCGTAAGGATTGCTTTTCAGCATCTCATCAGCCCAATAAGCCAAGGAATCGTTCTGGCCAAGCTGAGCAAAATTGCTGTAGTAAAGGTGCATATCATCTGCGTTTAGGCTATCAGTAGGAATCTGTCGCAGACAATTGATACTCTTGTTGAAGTAGCCTCGTGATGCCAAACGGACGGCATCAGCACGAAGAGTTGTTGGCGTTTGTGCAAAGGCAGACAGGCCAATGAATACGGCAAGAATTACGAGTGATATCTTTTTCATTGTTGTTTCTCTTTTTCTAATAATATTTTAAGTTTATCGATAGCCAGCGTGATGCTGATATTCTTAGCGATGATACGACCAGAACGGTCAACCAGATAGTTATGGGGAATGGTTTGGATATCGAGAGCTTGATACTCGGGATACATTACTCTCTTCTTATCATCGTAGGCATAATAATTGTAAATCTTGTAGGGGCGATCGGTTTGGGTGGCATCTTTGTTGCGCAGATCTTTCTCCTTTACGGTGCTCCACCACTGTTTGCGATTCTCGTCTATACCTATCAGACACACAGCCAAGTCATCGCTAAACTCCTGTGCAGCATAGCGGATATTGGGCATCTGAGCCATGCAAGGCTGGCACCACGATGCCCAGAAATCTACCAAAACGTATTTCCCACGAAATTCATTAACGTTAGGCTTCGCTCCGTTATAAAGGCGCAAGTTCATGTAGTCGCCTACCTTCAAAGGCCTTACTTTTACTTTATCTTCTTTCTGGAATCGCTCACTATACGTTCGTAATTGCATACCAGCCCATATCTCAAAACTCTGTGCCGACATATATGTCCCCATCGTGCTATCGTTTACAAAGGCTTTCATAGGTGAATAATCAGGGAATCGCACTAACAGCGAGTTCATCATATCGTCAACCTCCTTCTCGGTATAAGGATAAAGCGTTGGATTCCTGCGGAAAGAGTAGAATACATCACTTGCAGCTTCAATCACACTATATGGACTTTTTCCTGTACAGGCATAATCAAGGATATAGCGTTCAAGTTTATCTTTCTCCTGCTTCGCTATAGCGCGGATAGAATCACACTGGGCGTCGGAAAGGTTATAGAGCTGCGACATGTTATTCTGATTGAGATATACCTGACGAAGACTATCGTACCTACATTGATAATGCACCATTTCGAGTGTTGATGGTGAGCCCTGCACCTTATCGATATAGCGCAAACGGAAACCGTCGTCTTCATCGCCGATATGAATCGTTAAGCTGTCGCCACCCTTTACTACGATGGGCACACACTGCGGCCCGCGCCGTTGAAGCATCAGGTTTACGTTATACTCATAAGGCACATAGCCGTGCATGGTGCCCTCGCGATGCAACGAGTCGAAACTGATAGAGTCGTGCAGTTGCATCTCGCGTTCAATCATCGAGTACATATACATTTTTTGTGGTTCGCTGGCGATGGCCGAATCAATCTTCACCGTTACCGCAAACCTATTCTCAGGCACTCCCACCCACTTCTGGGCCGATGCGCCTGAAACACTTAATGCCATTAATGTTACTAATACAATCTGTTTCATACTACGCTTTGCAAAAATAATGATTTCTATTGATACAACAAAATATTATTACTACAAATTAAAGAATACTCTTGCCAGGAAATCGCGAGGGCGGAGTTGGTTGTTTACCACTATGTCGGTATAGCTGGTGGTATAGTGGCGATGGTAGTTGCGGGTGTTCAGGATGTTTGAACATTGTACACCAGCCTCGAAGGTCTTGGTGCGATACGATATAGACAGGTCGCTGAGATAGTTGGTAGAAACAGAATTGTCATTGCTATGATATAGCTCATTCGCCCACTCTATCTGCCAATTACCTGGCAACAGGAACACCTTAAGTTGGTGGTTAAACGACTGCAGCGATCGCGTCATCGACTGACGGCTATAGCGATAGGCTGATTCTTCTTCGATAGACAACCAACGGGTGGGTTTCATCGAGAATCGCAGAGTGGCTCTACCATTGCGGGCATGCTGGCGACTCAGCACATTGCTAATCAGCAAATCATAGCTGCTCCACGAGTAGCTGCCACTCATCGAAACACTAAGCTTTGCCCAAAAGATTGACTTGCCCAGATTACCCGACACGCTGTAGTACTCATTGTTTTGGCGATAATCGGTAGCCTGACGGGTATAGACGTTGCCCACCAATCTACTCTGGTAGATAATGGCATCGCGAGTATTGTTGTAGCTCGAACTGATTGCACCAAACATACCCGTCATCACATTGCGATAGTTCAATCCGATACCAGCCGAATGGCCTGTGGTGTGCTCAAACTCCCCAGAACCCTGTTGGCAATAAAGATAGTTGGTATAATAGGGCATGCGGGTGATAGTGGCGATATCGCTGGGTGTCCATCGGTAACTGTAGTTGCCGCTGATATCGAGTTTCGAGGTGATGCTGTAGCGGACAAAGAGATGAGGCACTATCAGGGGCGTTTGACTACGCTGCTCCTGATACTGGCGCAACAGCCAACTAACACGTCCGTTAAGGTTGATGCTCCAAGACCCCTCACGATAGCTGAACGAAGGCTCAACATAGGGCTGATACTCGCTATAGCGATCGCGACTACTCAATGTAAGCCATTGGTTCTTGGTTTCGAAACCAGCCTTCCAGGTGGCTTTTACCTGCTTGATACTGTGCTGATAGTAGGCATATACGTTCCAATAAAGCATCTGCTGGGTAAGGTGCTGGGTAGTATCGCCAAGCAACAGCAGCTTGCCAGGCAGATAACTATAGCTGAACAGCGAGGCTATCGAATAGCTCTTGCCGTTCTTAAGTTTGTTTATCAGCTCCAGATTATCCACGATGTAACGTTTGCGAGGCTCCACCCGTTGAGGTGTTGGCATACCGTTTAACATCGATAGTCCTTCACTCTTATTGAAATCGATATAGCCCTTCAGCGTGTTCGACAGATAGTGATTATCGCGATTGGCCTTGTAGAGCAGTTCGGCCTGCCACTCGCTGCGTGTGCTGTGCGCCGATTGCTCCTCGGTAATCAGGGCCGAGTCGGCATCCAGATAGATGGTCTGGCGACCCTGTTGCTGCCTACTGCGGTCGTATAGGCCTGTCAGCTGCAGCTTCAGGTCGTCATCTTTCTTATTCTTAAACAGCCAGTTGGTTGCGGCGATATAGGTATCGTTGAACTTGCTGCGACGCGCTTCAAGACTGGGTGCACCAAGACTGATATTGCTAAGTATGGCCGACTCTGTGGGGGCCGATTTCTCGAATCGCGACAGGTCTGTTACTTCATGCTCGATATCCTTACCTGTATTGTTAGCTTTCACCATTGATATACTCTGCTTTTTGCGACCAAACACCATCTCCAGCCATCGTGCATCGCGCAACCAATCATCCCCATAACCAGTAGCCATATCCACCACGCCTTGCCACACGTTCTTGGCATCATCCTTCAGCACCAGATTGAGTGCAGCCTGCTCTGAGAATTGAACATTCTTTAGAGCTTTTACGGGTTGATGGTTCTCGTAAACCTGCACGCTTTTTACCTTATCGGCCGAGAGGTTCTCGCTGGCCATTGCATACTTGCCACCCAGCAAGTCCATCCCTTCGATATAGAACTTGTTGATTGTCTTGCCCTGATATTTGATGGAACCATTAGGCTGTACTTCAAGTCCTGGCATTTTAGCGATGACGTCAGCTATCGAGCGATCTTGTTTCTGTTTGAATCCAGCAACAGAGTAAGTCAGCGTATCGCCTTCGGCACGTATCCGTTGTGGCGTTACTTTCACCTCTTTCAGGGCTACAGCCTGTTCCTGCATCTTGATAGTCTGTCCGTTCTTATAATCCTTGAGTGGTATTACTACCTTACCAAAACCCATCATCATTACCTCTATACTCTTGGCCTCTTTGCCTTGTGGAATGATGAGCGAGAAGCGTCCATCCTGCCCAGCACGAGCAAAGGCCACCACTGAACCGCCGTTGGTTTTGGCCACGACGGAGGCTGACACAAGTGGTTGCCCACCCTTGTCAGTCACCCGCCCGGCGTATGTCTGCGCTTTAATAAAAAGAGAGACGAACATTAATTTAAATAAAATTAGCAGCAGACGTTTCATTTTTTCTTCTTCGTAATTTTATTCTTTGAATACTTCTTCTTTAGGTTGACGCCAGGAAACTTCTCGTATAAGATACGGGTTTGAGGGGAAATCTTGACTTCATTTCCCTGTGCATCCCACATTCTTGTAACCCTCGCCGCCATACCTGTTATTTGTGACAAATGAGCAGAACGATCCCAATACTCCATCATCATGATTTCTGCTACACGTTCTGGCATATAGGTATCAATCACACCCGATTTTGGCATTTTCATCTTGATTTCATGTCCATCACCCTTCTCTATGCCAATGCAGTTAAAACGAAACTTATCTTCCGAATCATAAGCATATAGCACCAAACCTGGCAGACCGCAGAATTTCCAAGGACCGTCGCTATAGGGCAAATCGAGTGTGTACCATACCGTCCAGATTCTACCTCTGAATATGGTGGTAGCCTTATGGCAGGGATAGCCACATACAATAGAGTCGCCATCCAGCAGTTGCCAGTCAAATAATCCTTCTATCTTTTCACGACAAGACACCCAACCAGGCATGTGGACAAACCGCAGATATCCTTCGTTAGGCGTATTCTTAAACACCTCATCACGCAATGTTGCATAGCCAGCATAGGGATCTTTGATTCGCTTAGCCATGATGTCGCTTTTGTTTTTAGTCAGAAATTCACCTATTATACTAATATATTGCGATGAGTGTTCGCCAATATCCAATCGCATCAGGTCTTTTTCCCTTTTAGCCACCTCTTCTACTTTCTGGTATTGCACCTCATAGGTAACCGACAGTTTGGTAACGTCTGACTGAGCATTAACCCCAGTCACACGCACAATCAACGCTAATAGAATTAAAATAATCATTCGCATCATTATCTGATTTTAGTTTTCTGCGGCAAAGGTATATAAAAACCCCGATAGCCTGATAAAACCATAGTTTGCAAATAGTTTGCATTTGATTGTTTGCCCCGTTTTTGTTCCCACGTGAGGGAATTTTTGCGCCCTCACGAGGGAAATAATTTTTCTATTAATAGTAGCATATAGCAGGAGCGCCGTCATTGTACGGCAGTATCTGGCAGATAGTATGGCAGTATCTGATAGAAAGTCGTAATGCAGGGTAGAAACAGGGAAACAGGGAAAACGGGAATCGGGGTGGTTTTAGAACGCAACGAGGAAAGCTAATAATTGGATAAATGATACGATTATCATTTTTAATTATATATACCTATCTATAAGCTTACGCTCGCTGCCAAACCATACCTACTCCACGTTTCCCTGTTTCCCTGTTTCTCAGTTTCGTTAGCTAATAAATACTACTATCAGCATAAGTTCACAGCTAGCGAGGATGGTTTCATAATTATTTCTTTTTACGCGAGCGGGGATTAGTTTTATTTTTCTTCTTGTGGTTTTGAGGGAATATTTCGTAGGGAATGGCTGTTTTGGGTGTCCACTTATAATGCCGGCCTTTTGCGTCGATTCTGTCTGTGATACGTCCTCCAGACATTGCATAAACATAAGCATCATTGTCGGCTGCTTCGAATAAGAGCAATTCTTCTGCTTTCTCTGGGGTTACTAATCGTATTCTTTTTGATGCAGGAAAAGAAAAAGTGTGTCCATCGCCTTTCTCGATGCTGGTGCAGTCGAAAATAAACTGTCGTGTACTATCTTGGGCATGAAGTATCAGCCCAGGCAAACCGCATAATTTCCAAGGGCCATCGTTATATGCCAAATCAAGTGTATACCATGCAGTCCAGGTTCGACCGCGAAATGTGGTCTGAGCTTTGTGGCAAGGATATCCACAAACAATAGAATTGCCCTCGACCAACTGCCAATCAAACAGATGGTTGATAGAATCCTGAGTGGTTATCCAATACGGCCAATGCATGGCTGTGACAAGCCCTTTGTTAGGCATATTCTTGTAAACCTCTTCATTCTTAATCTTTGTTCCTGGATAGGGAGCTTTGCCTACGGGATTAAAATTATACCACTCTGATACCTTACTATAATAACGCGAAGTATTTGTGCCAATATCAAGCTGAGCGATGTCTCTTGACAGCGAATCATCTTCGGCATAGTTCAGATAATGCACCTCGTACGTCACCGACAGTTTGGTGATGTCTGACTGAGCATCAACACCAGCCACACGTGCAATCAACATCAATAATAATAGAAATATCATTTTCATCCTGAATTTGATTTTGGTTTATCGGCGGCAAAGGTATATAAAAACTCCGATAGCCTGATGCTACCGGAGTTTGCAAATAGTTTGCATTTGGAGTTTAGAGGGTGCGAATTACCTCGTCCCAGTCTTTTGCACTGGCTTTTTTGCCAAATGTCTTTTCGTACAGACGACTGCGAACGGTTGATATGGCAGCCTTGCTGCGGAGGGTGAGTGTGGCAATTCTAACAGGTTCGAAACCTGCTTTTAGCAACAGACTGACATGCAGTTCGTGAGTAGATGGATGACACAGATGCATCAAACGTCCTGTGAATCCATCATATACCTCATCGATGGCCTCCGATAGACTTATCCAATCATCATCTGTTGGATGCTCACTATCAGGCAGCGTAGCCAGTCGTTGCCATATCTCTGTACTCTCTATCGTTTGTTCGGCTCGTTTTATCTCTTCTACGTCGGCCTTGGCATAGTTCTTTTTCAACTGTTGCAGGTGCTGGATACGCATCTCCATCAGTTCCTGGCGACGGCGATGACGCTGGATATAGGTAGCAAAGAGCACTACGATAATCACCACCACAGCTATACCTATTATAATAATCGACAGTTTAAAGTTGTTGTCGGCTTTCAGCTGCACGTTTTCTTCGGCCTGTTTCTGATTGTTGTAGAAAGCGTCGGCCTGGGCGATGGCCTCGTTGTTGGCGATAAAGTTCAGTTCATCGTTCAAATCCTTATAACGTGTGAAATGGTCTTCGGCCTCGGCTGCTTTACCTTGTTGGATAGCGATATGAGCCAGAATCTCATGAACATCGCGCCTGCTAACAGAGTTGCCCTCGTTCATCACTCTCTGAGCAAAGAACAGAGCAGAGTCAATACTTCCTGTGTGGTAATATACACTTGCTAACAAGGCATCAACCTTATGACGCCCGCCTTGCATTTGCTTATCCTTCAGGGGGAGAGCCAATCCCTTGGCAGCATTATACTGCCCGCTTTCGCAGTAGTAGCTGGCCATATCGAACCTTAGTTCGTCTTGTTCATCAAACAGTCCGGCTTTTGTGGCTAAGACAAATGCGTCGTTAAGGTACGATAACATACCTCTTGGCACGCGTTCCATCTTAAACGACTGACTGATATAGCGTATTGCATGAATCATGCTGAGTGTGTCGCCCTGATTTTCAGCATAGTGCAGAATGTAATTGGCATAGCGATTGGCAACATCGGGCATATTCTGGCGCAGCAGCAGTTTCACCATCCTTTCGTATAAATCGATATGCTGAGGCGTGATTTCGGTTGGCAACAGCTCTTCGGCCTTATGATAATAGGCGATTGCCTTAGGACCATCGCTGCAGTTAGCTGCTATCGAACCAGCTATGATATAACTACGTATCAGTTTTTTCTTATCGCCTACCTCCTCGTAATAATCCACTATTTCGTCAGCTGCCTTGAAGTTGCGTTCAGGCGACAGCTCGTTGTTCATCTCAAGTGCCAACAGCATATAATAATGCTTCACATAATCGGCACAATTATCCGTCTGTCCCTTCAGTTGGGCCAGTTCTTTTCGAGCTAAGTCGCGATTATGTCGATGATCAATCTTGTCGAGCTCGTGGTAATAATACTTGTTGCCGCTATAATGGCAACCCGATAAGAGCGTGATGGCAAACATTACCATCAATCCTTGAAAACATATCTTTTTCACTATTCTTTAATTTGTATTTGGGATGGTGAGGATGAAGCGACAGCCAGAGTGGTAGGTGGTGTCGAGAACTACATCGCCGCCTAGGTTCTGGGCGTGGCGCTTGGCTAGCGGCAGGCCCAAGCCGAGACCTTCGGAGAGGTCATCGACCTTGGTAAAGAACTTAAAGAGGTGTTCTACTTCGGCCTCAGGGATGCCGTTACCCTGATCCTGAACCGCAAAGCTAACCATAGCCTCATCGGCCGATACCTGCAACTCAACATGCTTTCCGTCGGAATACTTGGCGGCATTGTACATCAGCTCCAACAACGCATGCATAAAATAGGTGCGGTTGGTAAGCACACTGAAATCGTCGGCCAGTTGCGACTGGATGCTGATACTAACACCAGGATAGCGCTGGCGCACCACATCTGCAGCCTGATGGGCCTCTTGTACACACAGCAGCGTGTCGGTTTTATCGCAATTCATCTCCTCGTTCAATCCAGAATCAGAGCTGTCAAACAGCATCTGCACCATGCGGTTAAGCTGGGTGGCATTATGGTTCATGGTATCGGTAACATTCTTCAGATCGTCGTCCGACAGGTTACCGCTACCAGCATCGCTCAGCACCTGAGCAAAGCCCATAATGATATTCAGCGGCGTGCGTATCTGGTGGGTAACGTTCTGTATAAAAGTGGTCTTCTGGCGGTCGGCCTCCTGAGCCATACGGGTGGCCTGCAGCAGTTCCTCGTTGCGCTGGCGGGTCTGGTCGCTCACAAAGCGCACACTCTTCATGTGGTAGTTAAGCGATTCCAGCATCTGTGCAAAGCTGTTCTGCAAACGGCCTATCACATCGATACGTGTGGTGCGAGGGATAGTAACATCCATATTACCAGCTGTAATGCTCTGGGTTTTATCCAGCAGCTCGTGCAGCGGACGGATGGTATGAGCCATAGCGCGATGACTCAACAGAATAATCACCAGCAAGCCGAGTACCAGCAGCGATACCACGATATAAATCAGTCGATGGTAACCTTCCATCACATCGCTATCAGGACACACAATAGCCAGGCTCCACTTGGTGCCAGGCACAGGCTGGTAGCACACGATGCAATCGGCACCATCCATGTTTACCATCATATTACCCCTTTTGCCGCTGGTCATCTCGTGGCCCAGCACTATCTGGTCGGCCTGTTTGCGGGTATCGGCGCCCGTAAAGATGGTTTGCTTAAACAGCAGCGTAGAATCGGGATGCACATAGTAGCGGCCATTCTCGCCTATCAGCATGAAATAAGAATGGGGATAGGGTTTCATAGCCGACATTTCGTGCGAGAGTCGCAACAGCGAGAGGTCGGTAGAAATCACACCCACAAACGCGCTATCGGCATTATAAAGCGGTTTGCAATACGATGCCAACATGCCATCGAGGGTGAGCTCCAACGAGTCAACCTCATCGTAATATGCCACCCAGCAGGCATCGCGCAGCTGGTGGGGCGTTTTATACCATACCTTATTAAAATAGTCGTAGGGCTCTTCGATAACCGTGGTTACCGAGTCGGCTTTACGTACCGAGTAAGCCGAGAAATAACGTCCGTACTGGGGGAACATATCAGGCTGGGCACTGATAGAGCAGCCGTCGATATGGGGATTGAGACTCACGATACGATTGGCGAAATACAACAGCGAGTCGGGTGTAAACACCTGCTCTACCTGCCACAGGTTGGCATTGGTAGCCGTCTCGATAGTCAGGAAATGCCGGTTAAGCTGCTGCATGGTGGCATTCAGTACGCTACTGGCATGCCCGATGGCCTCGTTACGAATCATTTTTCGCGACTGGGTGAACAGCACGCCCAGCGAGATGACAAAGATGGGGGCAGCCAGAATCAGGAGTGCCACGCTGAGTTTGGTTGAGAACGACTTACGGATATTAATCATGATCGGCCTCCTTTCTCATTTCATCGTCCGACATCGATATCAGATTCTTCAGCAGCTCGGTGATGGCCTTACCCTTCTTCTGTACATCGCTCACCAACTGGGCTGTATCACGATCCGACTGACTGCAAAGCTGCTGCACATCCTGTTCGATGGCAACGGCAGGTTCCATCATCTGGTTGGTCATGTTATGTAGGAACGAGGTTTTCATACGGTCGGCCTTCTTAGCCTGATCGTAAGCCTTTCGCAATCCCTCGCAGCGCTGATACAGGGTATTCTTCAGACTCTCCAGCTCGTCTATCTGGGTGGCCAGCGAGCGTTGCATCAGCTGGAAGTTGTCCTGCAAACGTCCCACCTCATCAATATGCTTGCTATCAGGGATGGGTTCGCTAAAGTTACCTGCGGCAATATGCTGCGCCTGGGATGTAAGCATGAGCAGAGGCTTCAAGCGGCTCTTGATAACCGCATGACTCAACAGGAACGTCAACAGCAGGCCTATAATACTGATAACCAGCACATAGTACTGCAAGTTGTTGTAATCGCCAAAGATGTCGCGCTCTGGATAGATAATACCAGCGCTCCACCCCAGATGGCCGATGGCGCGGCCGCGCACACTGCTACGACTGAAGGGCTTGAAGTACACATAGAAATCGGTGCCCCACAAACGGAATGTGCGATAATCGGTCTGGCCGGCAATCATGGCCTGCACAGCCTCGCCAAGTTCAGCGTTGGCATTAGCCTTAGATATCTCAATGGCCGACTGCTGCATCAGCTGCTCAGCATCGGGATGCACAATAAAGTTGCCCACACTATCGAGCAGCACACAGAACGAGTTTTCGGAAGGTTTGGTCTGAGCCACAATGCGCGAGAGCAAACCTATCGAAACATCGGTACTGACGTAACCCGCAAGCTGCCCTGCAGTATTATACAACGGCACACTGAAACTGATAAGCGGCTCCTTACCCTCCTGGACAGGTTTTACGGTCCACTTCGACTCTTTTATTGTAGTGTCGCCAAGGGCGATGGTGCAATCGGCCACGTAAGGGTTACTGTCTATGAGTTTGCGGCGATAGAGTTCCAATGCCTCAGGATTGTTGATACGAGATGGCAGACTGTAATACACATTACCCGTAGCCTGCTCAACACTCAGCAGAATGTTATCGATATTCTGCACCGTGCCATCCAGCGTCTGGGTAACGCGGGCCATGGTTTCTTCCTTTACCTTTTTTCGCGAGTAAAGCAGCATGACTACCAACGAGGCTATGAGCAGAACGGCCATAGCCGAGACAGCCATCAGACTGATTTTGACTGATAGGCGGCCTTTGATAAAGTTAGTTAGTTTAGTCATACTTACCTACGTTTTTGTTTACTTGTACTCCTTAGCTTTTCGTTTGCCTTGCAGCACCGCCAGGGCGTTCAGGGCCAGGGCTTCCATCTCGTCTTCGCCAGGGAAACAGCGGATGGGTGCCAGAAAGCCTACACGCTCGCGGATACGACTCACGATATATTCACTCCTGGCAAGGCCACCCGTTAGCAGGATGGCATCTATCTGACCACAGAGCACAGCACTCTCGGAGGCAATGTTCTTGGCCACATGATATATCATCGCATCCAGGATTAGCTTGGCGTGCTGGTCGCCATAATCCTCGATGCGGCGCAACACCTCGCGCACATCGTTGGTGCCCAGATGGGCATTCAGTCCGGCCTTGCCGGCAATGCGCTTCAGCAGTTGCTTCTCGTTATATTTTCCACTAAAACAGAGTCGGATGAGATCCGATGCTGGCAGCGAACCGGCACGTTCGGGCGAGAACGGCCCCTCGCCATCCAGGGCGTTGTTGGCATCAACGGCACGGCCTTTTTCGTGGGCTGCGATTGAGATGCCGCCACCCATGTGGCAGATAATCAGATTCAAGTCCTCGTACTCCTTACCAATCTCCGATGCATACCTGCGAGCTATGGCACGCTGGTTAAGGGCATGCCAGATGCAGATACGGTTCATCAGCGGCGAACCTGAGATACGGGCATAGTCGTTCAACTCATCTACCACACCAGGATCGGCTATAAACGAGCGGCAATGAGGGATGGTAGCAGCTATCTCGTGGGCTATCAGGCAGCCTAAGTTACAGGCATGGTTATGCAGGGCAATACCGCTGTGGGTATCCTGTATCATCAAGTCGTTAATCTCGTAAACACCACCTTCGAGTGGTTTCACCAGTCCACCTCGGCCTATCACAGCATCAAACTCCACGGGTATATCGGCCTGGCGCAACTCGTCGAGCACCAGCTGCTTACGAAAGTCCTGCTGTTCAATCACATCGTCGAAATGGGCCAGCTCGTCGGCACTATGAGCAATGGTGCGGACCAGCAGAGGCGATTCGTCGTCGAAAACGGCAATCTTCGTAGATGTTGAACCTGGGTTTATAACTAATATCTTCATTAAATTGCAGCTAAAGCCAAAGAGTAGTACTTTGAATCGGGGCTGTCGGCACGCGATGGCAGCACGCAGCAGCACTGGGTGCCCTGCAGCACACCTGCCGTCTTGGCATAACCAAACAGGGTGATGGTTTTGTAGAACACATTACCAGCTACGATATCGGGGAATATCAAGGCATCGGCCTGTCCGTCGATCACGCTGTGGATACCCTTTTCGCGCAGACTAACGGAGTCGAGCGATGTCTTGAGGTCGAGTGGACCATCGATGATGCAACGTCCGAACTTACCCGTCTGAGCCTCGGCTATAATCTCTAAGTAATCCACGGTATATGGGAATGTTTTGGCGCTCACCTTCTCGGCACAGTGAATGAGCGAGATACGCGGCTCCTCGATACCCAAGGCGTGACACACATAGTTTACATAGTGTATCTGCTGGCGGCGCTGGGCCTCGGTGGGTACAGGTATCACGGCTGCGTCGGTAAAAAACAGCAGCTTCTCGTACTTAGGTATCTCGGCCATCGCCACATGGGTTAACACATGGCCTGGGCGCAGTATACCGTTCTCCTTATCCAGGATAGCCTTCAGCAGCACATCGGTATTCACAAGGCCCTTCATCAGGATATCGGCCTCGCCATTCTTACACAGGGCCACAGCACGGCGCGCACACTCCTCCTTGTCGTCGCCATCCACGTAGATAGGCTCGATAAATCCCATCTCCTTACCCTTCTCAACAGCGTATCGGGTGCTGGCATCGTTGGCACAAACCACAGCCACGCGCTTCTTGTCGCCACGCTGCTGCAGAAAGACTATCATATCATTTAAAGTTCGTATCGACTGCATAGGTTTATTATTTTTATCGGTTTAATGGCGCAAATATACAAATATTTTTGTATCTTTGCAAGCAGAAACCGATAAAAACAAAAAAAAGATGAAGAATTACCTGCTTTTACTAACTATGACGTGCCTAACTGCTACGGCACAGCAGCAGGCTCCAATGGTATTGGAGTACAACAAACCAGCTACGTTTTTCGAAGAATCGCTACCTATTGGTAACGGTAAGATGGGTGCCCTGATTTATGGCGGCACCGACGACAACGTGATTTATCTGAACGACATTACGCTGTGGACAGGTAAACCTGTGGATCGCAACCTGGATGCCGATGCCCACAAGTGGATACCTGAGATTCGCAAGGCGCTGTTTAACGAGAACTATGCGCTGGCCGACTCGCTGCAGCTGCACGTGCAGGGTCCTAACTCGCAGCACTACCAGCCACTGGGCACACTGCATATCAAGGACTTAGGTCTGGGCGAGATTAAGTACTACCGCCGCACGCTGGATATCGACTCGGCGATTGTTCGCGACAGTTACGAACGCGACGGCCGCCACATCACCCGCGAGTATTTTGCCTCAAATCCTGATAAGCTGATAGCTATCCGTCTGCGTGGCGACATCAACTGCCAGATAGCTCTTACAGCCCAGGTGCCCCACCAGGTAAAGAGCGGCTTAGGACAGCTTACTATGACGGGCCACGCCACAGGCGATGCACAGGAGAGTACACACTTCTGCACCATCCTAAGCGTAAAGACCGATGGCGAGATGGCTGCCAGCGACTCATCGCTCACCATCACCAAAGCCAAGGAGGCTATCATCTACATTGTAAACGAAACCAGCTTTAACGGGTTCGATAAGCACCCTGTACGCGAGGGCGCCAACTACCTGGAGGCTGTAACCAACGACCTGTGGCACACACAGAACATGACGTTCGACGAGTTCTATGCCCGCCACCTGGCCGATTATAAGACTATCTACGACCGCGTAAAAATCTGTCTGAACAAGGGCGGTCGCAATCCTAAGGACCTGCCAGGTGCCAAGGATCGCCGTATGACCGACGAGATGCTGCTGGATTATACCAATGGCAACGACCAGACACCTTATCTGGAGGAGCTTTACTTCCAGTTCGGCCGCTATCTGCTTATCTCAGCCTCGCGCACCAAGAACGTGCCTGCCAACCTGCAGGGTTTGTGGGCCCCCCAGCTGTGGTCGCCCTGGCGTGGCAACTATACGGTAAACATCAATTTGGAGGAGAACTACTGGCCTGCCTTTGTGGCTAACATGGCCGAGATGGCTGAGCCACTTGACGGTTTTATTGCCGGCTTGGCAGCCAACGGCAAGTTCACCGCCAAGAACTACTATAACATCCACGAGGGCTGGTGCTCGAGTCATAACAGCGACATCTGGGCGATGACCAACCCTGTAGGCGAGAAGAACGAGAGTCCTGAGTGGAGTAACTGGAACCTAGGTGGTGCCTGGCTGGTAAACACCCTGTGGGAGCGCTACCAGTTTACACAGGACAAGACTTACCTGAAGAACATTGCCTATCCGCTGATGAAGGGTGCTGCCCAGTTCTGCTTGCGTTGGCTCATCGACAACCCCAAGCAGCCAGGCGAGCTGATTACTGCCCCCAGCACATCGCCCGAAAACGAGTATAAGACCGATAAGGGCTATCACGGCACTACCTGCTACGGTGGTACAGCAGATCTGGCCATTATCCGCGAACTGTTTATCAACACCATTGCTGCAGGCAAGGTGCTTGGACTGAAGAATAAGGAGATGGAGCAGGCCCTGGCTAAGCTGCACCCCTACACTATCGGCCACATGGGCGACCTGAACGAGTGGTACTACGACTGGGACGACTGGGATTTCCAGCATCGCCATCAGAGCCACCTCATCGGTCTCTACCCAGGCAATCATCTCACTGATGCCACCCTGCAGAAGGCAGCCGAGCGTTCGCTGGAGATTAAGGGCGACAAGACCACCGGCTGGAGCACAGGCTGGCGTATTAACCTGTGGGCCCGATTGCACAACGCCAAGCAGGCTTATCACATCTATCAGAAGCTGCTTACACCTATTGCCCCACGCGGTGTGCGTAAGGAGGATTGGAAGGCCTGGCACAAGGGCGGCGGTACCTACCCCAACCTGTTTGATGCGCATCCACCTTTCCAGATTGACGGTAACTTTGGCGGCACAGCCGGTGTGTGCGAGATGCTGATGCAAAGTTCAATAGTTAATGGTCAATGTTCAATCGAGTTACTGCCAGCATGCCCAGAGCAGTGGCAGGATGGCGCCATTAGCGGATTGTGCGCTCGTGGTGGCTACGAGGTAAGCTTCGAGTGGAAAAATGGCAAGGTGCGCGGTTGCAGCATCAAAGCCAAGAAAGCAGGAACACTTACGCTTATATATAACGGTCAGCAGAAGAAGGTAAAACTGAAGGCTGGCGAGACACAAAACATTAAAACATGGTAAAAGCTAAAAAGCAAATACTGATACAGGACACTGAGTTTAAAAAGGCAAAAAACTGGGAAGGATCGGTTTGTCTCGACGACGACCTGCTGTTGTCCGACCAGATTAACAAGGCCCCTATGCCCAGCGAGCCCAGAAAGATGAACTTCATTCTGATTGGCCTTTGCACCAAAGGAAAGATTAGCTACCGCATGGACACCGAAGAACTGGTGGTGCATGCTGGCGAGTTGCTGGTGGTAAGCGAACGCCACGTTATCGATGGTTACAAGTGCTCTGATAATATGGAGGGCTTGTGCATCATGATGAGTGTGAATTTCTTCCACGAGATCATCAAGAGCGTACACGATGTAAGCTCGCTGTTTGTGTTTGCCCGCATGCAGCCTGTGATGAAGCTCGAGGCCGACGAGATCGCAACGTTCACAGAATACTTCCAGTTTATCAAACAAAAAATCAGCGACAACCACAACCATTTCCGTAAGGATTTGATTCGCACGCTGATGCTGGCGATGTTCTACGATGTGGGCAACGTGATCTACAGGGTGAAGAACTTCGACGAGTCGCTGCTGCGCTCCGAGAAGGTGTTTACACGATTCCTGAAGATGGTTGAGGAGAACTGCAAACGCGAACGCCGCGTCAGTTGGTATGCCCAGCAGCTCAACATCACCCCCAAATACCTTTCTACAGCCGTTAAGCGCATCAGCGGTCGCACAGCAGTAGAGTGGATTGAGAACTACGTGACCATGGAATTGCGCGTGCTACTGAAAAACAGCACCAAATCCATCAAGGAGATAACCGAAGAGTTGAACTTCCCCAATCAGAGTTTCCTGGGTAAGTACTTTAAGGAACACGTGGGCATGACGCCCTCGGCCTATCGCAAATCATAGGTAGCCCTGCTCCTTCAGCTCGCTCACGGTATCAAGCAACTCCTGATACCAAGCCTCGCCAAAGCGACGGATCAACGGATCGCGCAGGAACTGATACAGATACAGATTCTCCTGAATGCCCTTGGCAATGGCCATCTTACAAACGCTCCAGCGGTTGTAGTTCAAGCCCGTCAAGCCGCCGCCAAGCTGCTTTTCGCGGATAGGATACAAAGCACAGCTAATAGGCTTGCAGAAGTGGGTACGCCCTGCTCTGTAAGCCTTTTCTAATGCACACAGGCAACAGTTCTTAATGGGCAGGTGGGTATTCCAATCCTCAATGTCGCCGTAATAGGTAAACACACAATCCTTTCCTCCTACAATACTGGTTACCAGGTCACCCTCCTGATCGGTATAGGCCACGCCCTGCTTATCGATAACAGCCTGTGCCGATGCCGAGAGGTCGTCCCACACGTCATCCACGCATTCTTCGATGGCTGCTATTTCGTCCATCGTTACAGGGGCGCCTGCATCGCCTTCAACACAGCACTCACCCTTGCAAACGCTCAGGTCGCAACAAAACTTCTCCGTCAGTATTTCCGACGAGAGCAACACATCACCTACTTGTATAATTGGGGGAATTGTATTCAATTGATAATTGATAATTGATAATTGATAATTTTGATTACCATTGTATGGGAGCCTGGCCGTTTTGTTCGAGATAGGCATTACAGCGCGAGAATTGGTGCTGACCGAACCAGCCGCCACGATTAGCACTCAGTGGCGATGGGTGTACGCTCTCAAGCACCAGGTTGTTCTGCTTGTCAATCATATACGCCTTCGAGCGGGCATAGCCGCCCCACAGCATATACACCAGGTGCTGGCGGTTTTGTGCCAATGCCTGTATAGCGGCATCGGTAAACTTCTGCCAACCCAGCTGCGAATGACTGTTGGCCTGATGAGCGCGAACGGTAAGCGATGCATTAAGCAGCAGCACGCCCTGCTCGGCCCAACGGGTGAGATTGCCCGATGTGGGGATAGGCGTACCAAGGTCGGCCTGAATCTCCTTGAAGATATTCTGCAGCGAGGGCGGAAACTGGATACCGTCCTGAACCGAGAAACTCAGTCCGTGTGCCTGTCCTGGCTCGTGATAGGGGTCCTGACCGATAATCACTACCTTTACCTGGTCGAACGGACACAGGTTAAAGGCATTAAATATCAGTTTGCCTGGGGGATAGCAGGTAGTAGTTTGATACTCCTTTCGCACAGCCTCAGCAAGCTGCGTAAAGTAAGGCTTTTCAAACTCGCCACTAAGGTGTCCCTTCCAAGATTCCTCTATCTGTACTGCCATATTCTTTTAAAATTTGGCACGGATTACGCAGATTAACACAGATTATTTTTTCGTTATCAAAAATCCGTGAAATCCGTGTAATCCGTGCCTAAAACATTAATCGCAAATCAGGTTCTCACCAGTCATGTCGGCAGGCTGCTCCAGACCCATGATGTGCAGGATTGAAGGAGCCACGTCGGCCAGACGTCCGTCCTTAACTGTAGCCGAGTTGTTGTTGGTTACATAGATGAAAGGAACGGGGTTCAGCGAGTGAGCGGTATTTGGTGTGCCATCGGGATTGATAGCGTTGTCGGCATTACCGTGGTCGGCAATGATGATAGCCTCGTAGTCGTTGGCCTTAGCAGCCTCGATCACATCCTTCACGCAGTTGTCAACAGCCCAAACAGCCTTGGCAATAGCATTGTAGATACCAGTGTGACCTACCATGTCGCCGTTAGCAAAGTTAACTACGATAAAGTCGTACTTAGCCTCGTTGATAGCAGCCACCAGCTTATCCTTTACCTCGAAGGCGCTCATCTCAGGCTTCAGGTCGTAGGTAGCCACCTTTGGACTTGGAACCAGGATACGATCCTCGCCATCGTATGGCTGCTCGCGACCACCGTTGAAGAAGAATGTTACGTGAGCATACTTCTCGGTCTCGGCAGTGTGCAACTGTTTCTTGCCCTGCTTGCTCAGGTACTCGCCCAGTGTATTCTCAACGTTCTCCTTGGGGAACAGGATGTTCACACCCTTGAAGTTAGCGTCGTATGGAGTCATGCAGTAGTACTGCAGACCAGGGATAGTCTTCATGCCCTGCTCTGGCATATCCTCCTGAGTCAGCGCGATAGTCATCTCCTTAGCACGGTCGTTACGGAAATTGATGAAGATAACTACATCACCCTCTTCGATGCAACCGTTCACAGCGGCATTGTGGATTGGCTTGATGAACTCGTCGGTCACACCCTCGTCGTAGCTCTCCTGCATAGCAGCAACCATATCGGTGCTCTGCTTACCAGTACCGTTCACAATCAGGTCGTAACCCTCTTTTACACGCTCCCAGCGCTTATCGCGGTCCATTGCATAGAAACGACCAACGATTGATGCGATGGCAGCATCGTTATCGGCACAAACCTTGCTAATCTGCTCGATAAAGCCCTTACCGCTCTTGGGGTCGGTATCACGACCATCCATGAAGCAGTGTACGAAAGTCTGGTTCTTCAGACCGTAAGCCTTACCAATCTCGATGAGCTTGAACAGGTGGTCGAGCGAAGAGTGTACACCTCCGTTAGATGTCAGTCCCATCAGGTGCAGCTTCTTGTTGTTCTCCTTGGCATAGGTGTAAGCAGCCTTAACCTGAGGATTCTCCATGATAGAGCCGTCCTTGCAGGCACGGTTAATCTTTACGAGGTCCTGATAAACGATGCGTCCGGCACCGATATTCAGGTGACCCACCTCAGAGTTACCCATCTGTCCGTCGGGCAGACCCACATCTTCGCCAGATGCCTGGAGCTGAGAGTGAGCTGAAGTAGCTGTTAACAGATCGAGGTAAGGAGTTGGCGTGTTGAAAATCACATCACCCTTACCATGCTTACCGATTCCCCATCCATCGAGAATCATCAAAAGTGCTTTCTTTGCCATAATCTTATTACTAATTTAAACGTACGTTCTTAAAATCGCGTGCAAAGGTACGAAAAAAAACTATCATAGCCGCATTACGCATCCATGTTTATTGATAAAAAAACAAAAAACTCTGTATATCAATACGTTCGGTTCGCAAAAAACAATTATCTTTGCAACATCAAGTTAACAATTTTTCTTTTTGTATATATGGTATCTGTTTAAGTAATCCCTATCATCATGGCAAGCAATGCAGATTTTGTACAGTATATCGCCGACCAATGTAGCGGTGCGGGCGAGATTGTAGCCAAGAAGATGTTTGGCGACTACGGCATCTATTGCGATGGCAAGATATTCGGTTTGATTTGCGACGACCACTTTTATCTCAAGCCCACCGATGCCGTACGTGAGATGCTGCGCACCATCGATATGCGCCCACCCTACCCCGGTGCCAAGCCCTACTTCTACATCGCCGATGTAGACGATCACGGCTACCTATCCGCCCTGGTCAAAGAAACCTGCAAACATCTCCCTGAGCCAAAGCCCAAGAAGAAGAAATAAAAAAGCCGCCGACGCATCTTTTTCGAGATACATCGGCGGTTACTATTTTACGCCTGTATAAGCCTTACTTTTCGTCGATTCCACTCACTTCGCAGCATCTCCAGCCAACTGCAAAGGCGACCACATGGAGATAACGCTCAAGAATCTAAAGCCCAACACCACCTATTACTATTGCGCTCAGGCCCTCTGCACACTGGCCATCGGCCGAGCCGACTGGTACAAATCACAGGTTAAGAGCTTCACCACATCACCGGAATAAAAAAAATCCCCAATATTTCTGCCCATTTAGGCATGAAATATTGGGGATACCAGCATAATAATCAATTAATCCAGCCAATCACCGTAATCTGGTGCATCTGGTGCACCTGGATATTTCTCGCCACTGCCTACCAACAAGGCACTCTGGTGGTGCAGTTCTATTACCTGCATAGATGGTTTGGTATATGTTTTCTTTTTCATAATTTTCAATTCTTTAATTCTTGATTACAACCTTTTTACCATTATTGATATAGATGCCCTTCTTGGTGGGCTTGCCGCTGAGCTTATGTCCGCTCATGTCATACCAACCGCTAAAGTCAATCTCGCCCGTTTCAGTGTCGAGCGTACCGATGGCTGTTGTACCGCCCTGATTGTCGTCGTCATCCTGATTACCAGGTCCTACATTCGACAGTAGTCTGACTACGATGCTACTGGGCAGTTCCTCGTCTGAAGCACCACGGGTCTTAGATGCATTCGGCGTGTTGCTCCACAGTAGGTAGCAGGTCATCGGGCGAATCTTGGCGCCGCTCTTCACCTTCACGAAATCACCAACGTTGATGCCAGTTTTTGCCACGCCAGCAAAGCCGTAAACCTTGCCAATCTCATCGGACCGCTCTTGGGTATAATCGTTATCCTTGGTATCGCTAGTCCATTTGATATAAGAATAGGTGCCCTTGAACGTCCAATTACTACCCTTATCAGCCTTCTGGCATTCGCCACCCTTGGTGGTGTTCAGTGTAACCTTTTCGGAGAGAGTAAACGTGATGCCATTGATATCATCTGCAGGCATAAACAGATATGGTGTATTGGCCGTCAGCTTGTCTACCTTCGTCATGGTAGCCACCCACTGATTGTTTTTGGTTTGCTCATCCTTCTTAACATCCACAAAGTCATAGAAAACGCCACCATCTGCCTTGTCGCAGGTATAATCAAATGGCAGCATGATGGTTGAAGCCTTATCCTTACTAAACTTACGGTTCAGAGTGATTGCCTCCACAACTGGATTGTCAGTAATCTCAACAGTACCGATAGATGTTCCATCAATGGTTGCAATCTTACCGATTTGGTCTTCAGAAGTAGTCAGGGCTCCATAGGTAGTCACCTTCGGCACGATGGTGAACTTCGCCGTTATCGAACCTGCGTAGTTGCCCGCACCGTTGATGGTCACGGTATAGTCGCCCGTATTCTGCAGTTTGTCAGTTGGAGCAGTCACAATATAGTCTGTAGCCTGTTCGAGTGTTTTCTCACCGTCCTTCACGACAACAGCCTTCTCGTCGAAAGTAATCTCACTACCCGTCCATGTCTGCGATGGAATGTCGATGGTGATGTCATCACTAGTCACGGCCTTCTGGGCGATGGTGAATGTCGCCGTGGTCTCGCCCTTATAGTTGCCCTGGCCGGTGATGGTGACGGTAGCTGTTCCTGCGCTGATGTTATTGCTGTAAGCCACCTCGTAATCTGTTCCAAGCGTAAGGTTTTTTTCTCCATCGGTTACGGTTACTTCTGGTTCGATGGCAGAGCCGGTGTAGGTCTGGACATCGATGGCGGCAATAGTGATGCCATCATTGGTCACAGCCTTCGGGATGATGGTGAACGTCGCTGCTTTCTCGCCCGAGTAGTTGCCCTTGCCGGTAATGGTAGCAGTGGCAGTACCCACATTCACATTGGCAGAATACCCGATGGTGTAATCTGTTCCAAGCGTAAGGGTTTTTTCTCCATCGTTTACGGTTACTCCTGGTTCGATGGCAGAGCCGGTGTAGGTCTTGTCAGCGATGGCGGCAATAGTGATGCCATCATTGGTCACAGCCTTCGGGCTGATGGTGAACGTCGCTGCTTTCTCGCCCGAGTAGTTGCCCACGCCACTAATTGTATAGGTGTAGTCACCTGCGTCTTGAATCGTGCCACTCGGAGCAGTTACGGTGTAGTCGGTATTCTTAATGAGCTCGGTCTCGCCATCCTTCACGGTGATGACGGGTGTCAATCCGCTGCCCGTCCATGTCTGCGACGGAATGGTGACGGTGATGCCATCATTGGTAACGGCCTTCTGGGTGATGGTCACCTCGATAGAACCAGAAACATCGTTATGATTGGCATCGCCTGCCACCTTATAATATACGGTATAAGTCCCAGCATTCGTTTCTGTTGGGATGTCAGCTGAATAATTATTGCCGTCGGTGCTGTAAAGCAATGTGCCGAAGTCGGTTGTTCCAGCGGCCACGAGATTCAGGCTCCCGCCTGTATATATTAGGTTTTCAACAGCCGCCGGAGCGGTGACAGTGGGTGTAGCCTTAACGATGGTGAATGTTTTTGATGTCGTTCCAGCATAATTTCCCTTACCGGTAATAGTGATGGTTGCTGTACCTACTATCGTATTGTTGCTGTAAGTCACCTCATAATCCACATCCTTCACAAGTGCCGTTCCCTCATACGTAATCACCAAATCAGGCTCGATTGCAGAACCTGTATAGGGCTGGTCATCTATATCAGCGATGACACAACTCCCGAGATCTCTCTTCAGCGTCACCGTCAGGTCGAGGCCATCTCTTTGTCCGGATACGTCACTATGGAAGGTGAGTGTCATCTGCGTGCCACTGCTGATGAGCGTACCGATGTTCTCTCCTGACTCACTACCATACTTGTCACCAATCTTTTGTGCAGAGGTAGAGCCGCCATCATACACCATCAAGTAGTCTAATGGATTATTTACCTGCACTTCCGCCGTCACCGTGCCGGTGAGCTGCAGGACATAGTGGTCGGGAGCAGTTAGAACGAGACCGCCATCATAAGAGTTGCTATATTTGGCCTTAGCGCCGCCATCATCATACACCTTAAACGAGCTTACGCCCTCGGGGATGGTAGCATTTTCGATGCCGGTCTTTGGCATGTTGATGTAGTCAACACCATTGGCATCTTTCTTGAAGCCGATGGAAATAACCTCGAAGGCGATGGACTTCGAACCAGTGTACGAGCCCTTGCCATTGATGGTCAGCGTGTATTTGCCCCCTTCGGTGATATGGATGGTGGTCGATTCCTGCGATGTCGTTCCGAGCGTGGCTGTGTAGTCAGTGCCCAGTGTGAGCGTATGTCCTTCGGCATCGCTCACGCTAAAGGGGATGTCGAGGTAGCTGCCCGTCAAATCGTACGAGGCGCTGATGCCCGAAATGGTGGCAGCAGAAAGCTGGTTTTGTTCACTGCCCTTAGGAACGAGTGTCAAACTCACCTTTTTCTTGATATTCTCGGTAGTTGCCTCACCAACACCTACAATATTGAACTTTTTACCATCGGCGAAGCTGATGCTGCCAAGACGGTTGCTAAAGCCATAAGCTCCGCTGGAATTTCCACCTGTGACTTGGATGAAATCCAAAGTCTTTGCCCAGCCGAGGACCAGCGATCCGCTGGTTTTGTCTGCGGCGCCATTGCCCGGACCTATACCAGGAGCATTTTCGCCGCCGGTAGCAGTCACCTGTCCACCGTTGATAACAATTTTACCGCAGCCGCCATAGGCACCATTATCATAACTACAATTGCCACCACCAATACCAGCTGCCTTGTTACCACCCGTGGCGTTGACGATGCCACCGTTGATGGTAATGGTGCCGTTGCCGTCGAGTTCGCTATTAGAATCGCCGCCGATACCAGCGCTCTGTGCACCACCTTTGACGTTGACGATACCGCCGTTGATGGTGATATTGCCGTATTGGGTTGGATATTTTTTAATACCGACCTTTTTAAAGCCACCTCCGATACCGGCTCTACTAATTCCATTTTTTTCAATGGTCAGCTTGCCAGTGCCGTTAGTGCCGCCTTGGATGGTCAGAGAGTTACCAACTCTCACCTCGATGCCATTCGGGGCTGTGAGGGTATAGCCGTCGGTAAGGATGAGCGTCACGTCGCCCTCGACGGTAATACGATCTGCGATGGTCACGTCGCCGTTGGTCACGTAAGTGTTGCCGTTCGTCCACGTGGTGGATGTGGATGGTGTCAGCGTCACGTTGTCGGCCCACGTCGTAACGGCGGTGACTAGCATGAAGAGCAGGGTTAATAACAATCGTCCTTTATGGACGGTAGGATGGGCATTTTTGACAAAACGATTCATTGCCCGAGATGAATCATGGAATAGTTGAATAAAGCAATACATATAGTGATATTATAAAAAAAGATAGCGACTTTGCTGTCTGTCGCCCGTTTGAATGTTGCGCCAGCAGGCGCGGATGAAGAGAAAAATTGGTTTATGGCGGCAAAAGTACGGAGATTATGCGGAATCGACCATACCAAATTGTACAAACGCATTACAAATGAAGCGCAAGTTCATTACATATGAATGCAAGACACATTACAAATTGTACAAAACGTGTAAGAAACGATGTAAGAACCATCGCAAAAATACTTCATTTATCCCAAAAACTTTACCATTTGTATCATTTTGTCGTTTTGGGACTCAATCCTTCGTTTTCAAGTTTTTTCTTAGCGCGATAGTAGGCCGTGTATGACGAGAAGCCCGATGCAAGAGCAGCAGATTCCTTGGTTTCGTTAGGGTGTTGAGACAGATATTGCTCGTAGTGAGTCAGTCGTAGACTGTTCACATAGTTGGCGAATGAGCTGAAATGGCAACGGAAAGTAAGCGAGACATTGGTTCGGCCGAGATGCGTGTGAGCCACGACATCATCGAGCTTCAGGTGACTGTCAAGATAAGCACGCTGGCCTTTGACGTATTCCTCTATCTCGATAGCAGTTTGTTCTATCTGTTCATTCTTGTTATCATCAGTCGGTTCTTCGTGGCATTCGGTTATGTCGGCTTCCGATGACGAGAGAATGGTCTTGCGTCGCCAAGCAGGCATGACGTTGAGCAGCAATAGGATGTTGGATGCCGCCAAGAGCACGTTATCAATGGCCATCCACAATGGCGAGTCCCAAATGTAGGCGGGCCAAAGCAGCGGTGTGAAGAGTACAGGGGCGAGCCAGACACGACGGGCATAGTCAGCAGGGAAGTCATCAGGGTTGGAATAGTTCTGGTCGCGCGCCTCTTCCATCCAGTGTTTCACCTGCCACATGGCAAGCCCGGAATAAACCATCATGATGATACTCTCAATGAGTACCACGTAGTTCCAGATGCGCAACCCTTGGGCATTTAGAATTCCTGAGGGAAACCAGGCATCGACGGCGGGTACGAGCATGGTGGCGACAACTATCAGCGCTGCTGCCCAACTTACGGTTTTCCACTGGTTCCATTGCTTTACCGAGCCGAAGAAACAGAGTAGCAGCACGCCACAGTAGAAATAGTAACAGGCCGGGAAGTATGATTTTTCCAGCATCCATGCCGACGGACTAGCCGGGTTGATGATGTATGGTAGAAGGATGGTGGCGCAAAGGTAGATAAGACACTGTAGTTTGCGATCGGGCCAGATATATTTGTGGCGTTCCTTGGGGGCGCGACAGGTGTGGAACCATCGTACCGCAGAAAATGTCCAGCAAGTGGTCAGATACATCAGTGCTGCCAATCCGTAAAAATAGTATTCGCTCATTGTCGTCTCAAAAAGATTAGTGTTCTATGAACACGGATACAAAATTACAACAATTTTGGGAAATATCGTTACACTTTCGTCAGTTTAACATAATTTTTGACAATTTTGTGGCATTTTGATATAAAAACCGAGAAAAACATAGAATTAAGAAGCAAATCCGCCCTTATTAATTACTGACATTGTACTCCAAACATATAGTGCATCCGAGGTACAATGACCTTGACCATTTTAACCACCCGTCTGGCGAATCTGTGGCAGCACCTCGCTGGTAACCCACCGCTTAAAGGCTTTGGCCTGTGGAAGCTTTGAAGAGAGAATCAGTGAGTAGAGACCACTTTCGTTGATGATAACTACTTTCGATTTATAGTTAGAACCAGTCCCCTGAATCAGGGTAGTGGTTTTATCTTCGATATCAACATGTGTGGAAATAGCGTTTTCAGGTTTGCTATCCCCCAGCGCCAGTGCCACATCTTTGCCAACAAAGAAAGTCTCGGGTTTCGTAGGCACCGTCGCGAATCGCGAGGGTGCCCTGAATCGGGGCCCCCCGCGACCGGTGGTCATGGTGGTCAAGGTCAAAGTGGTCATTTTCGATTTCGGAAACGCGGTCATTGCTCACTATATATAAATAGAATATTTATATTATAGTGGCGGAATTTGACAGTTGGTTTTCGATTTTGACCAAAATGACTTTGACCATCGCGACCGCGGCCCCGAAGTGACATTAAACATGAAACATGAAAGATTAAACATTAAGCATTCGTGAACCGCAATGCCAATGTCGTACCTTTGCATTGTTGATTTGAGAGAAGAAATATACGCGCCCACGAGAAAAAATTTACGGGCCCACGGGGGAGGCGGATTTTCGATCGAAATGAGACGTTAGGAGAATGTAAAAATTTAAAAATTAAAGAATTTAACATTAAAGATTATGGCATTGAAAGTAAAAGCTAAGGAACAGTTGCAGAACATCGGCAAGTATGCTGGTAAGTATCGTTACGTGATGATGCCGGAGCTGTACACGGCTCTGACTCAGGACAAGGTGATTAAGGAGGCTGCCCTGCGCAGCGGCGTGAGCAAGGGTGTGATGCAGGCCTGCTGGGATGCGGCTGGCGAGGTGATTAAGGCATGGGCCACCGAAGGCCACTCGGTTGCGCTGCCCGGACTGGGTACCATGCGATTCGGCTTGCGCGCCAAGAGCGTTGAGAAGGTGGACGAGGTGAAGGCCGGACTGATTTCGAGTCGTCGCATTATCTTTACCCCCGACACCGATCTGAAGGAGGAGCTGTCGAAGACGGCCGTGCAGATTACCTGTTTTGACCGCGACGGCAAGGAGGTGAAGCGTGTGACCAGTACCGACGATGGTAACGTGGAGGACCCCGACCAGCCTACCAATGGCGACAACGGTGGAAACACCGGAGGCGGAAACCAGGGCGGCGGCCACGAACCTATCGGAGACTAAGTTTTAGGCACGGATGACACGGATTTACACGGATTAATTAAGTCCTCGGATGATAATAATTCGTGTAATTCGCGAAATTCGTGCCAAGAAAAAATCCGTGTAATCCGTGCCAAATTATTAACCATCAAAAATTAAACATTATGAGTAAGAGAGAAACCATCAAGTTTATCGTGCAAATGATTGCAAGTATCGCTACGGCGATAGTAACGGCGCTGGGTGCTACCAGCTGCATGGGATATTGACCAGTGTAAGCATGGTAGAAACCGACACTATGGGAGGACCGACATTCAAGCCATTGGATGCCGGTTCTTCTTTGTATATATGCCCTGCAGATGGGGCTATTCATCTGAAAAAAATGCAAATTGAGGAAGTATCTTTTAAAAAATGCAAATTAATTTTGTTTATTCTTTATAGGGATATACTTTTGCAAACCGAAACAACATGTGCTGAACATACTGGACTTAAAATAAATAATGAGAAAATCAAATTATGACAAGTTTCCTTCGACCAAGTTTGAGGGGAATATCTTACAGGGATGGGATGCCATCATGGCCCAGCTGAAAGGGGCTATAAAGGGCAACGCAATGTGTATCGACCTATATACGGGCGTGTATGAAAACGAGATCATCGAGGCTTTTTCGGGATGGGGAAAGATTATCAATACCCGCGACCTGATGAAGCCCGAAGAGGAAATCAGGAAGATGACCGAACCGTTTATGACCGACGATGTGCTGTTTGGCTACATCACCAACCTGAAAATGGTCGATTTCTTCAGCGAAGAGAAACTGCGCGCCGCCAGCAACGAACTGGCAACAGCCACAGTGCCTACAGTAGTGATTGGTATTGGCGCCTGCCTGGTAGCCCCTGCCAACGCATTGAAGGTGTATGTGGACATGGCCCGCTGGGAGATACAGCAGCGATTCCGTAGGCACGAGGTGATGGCGCTGGGCGTTGACAACCGCGAGGATGCCGTGTCGATCCAATACAAACGCGGATTGTTTATCGACTGGCGCGTACTCGACAAGTACAAAGACAAGCTCTTTACAAGCATCGACTGGTGGTTGGACACCCATATCGCAGGCGAACCCAAGATGATTGACAGCAGTACCTTTTTTCAGGGCATCGAGAAAACCTCGAAAACGCCCTTCCGCGTGGTACCTTTCTTCGACCCAGCTCCATGGGGCGGCCAGTGGATGAAAGAGGTGTGCGACCTGGACCGCTCGAAAACCAACTTCGGCTGGTGTTTCGACTGTGTGCCCGAGGAGAACAGTCTGCTGTTCGAGGTGAACGGCGTGCGTTTCGAGCTGCCCTCGGTCGATCTGGTGCTGCTGAAGAGCCGACCATTGCTCGGTGAGCCTGTAGAGGCCCGTTTTGGCAAGGATTTTCCGATTCGTTTCGACTTTCTCGACACCATGGGCGGTGGCAATCTGAGTTTGCAGGTGCATCCCACCACCCAGTTTATCCGCGAGAATTTCGGCATGTACTATACACAGGACGAGAGCTACTATCTGCTGGATGCCGGAGAGGATGCTGTGGTGTATCTGGGACTGAAAGAAGGTATCGACAAGGATGCGATGATCGACGACCTGCGTAAGGCTCAGAAAGGCGGTTTTGTGTTCGACACCGAGAAATATGTGAATAAGATTAAGGCCAAGAAGCACGACCACTTTCTGATTCCTGGCGGAACGGTGCATTGCTCGGGTGCTGAGAGCATGGTGCTGGAAATCAGTTCGACGCCAAACATTTTCACCTTTAAGCTGTGGGACTGGCAACGACTGGGGCTGGACGGCAAACCGCGCCCCATCAACGTGGAACGTGGAAAGGATGTGATCGACTGGGGCCGCGACACGCAGTATGTATATCAACATCTGCGCAATCAGTTTGAAACCCTTGCCGAGGGCGACGGATGGCAGGAGGAGCGCACGGGACTGCATCGCAATGAGTTTATCGAAACCCGTCGCCACACCTTCAGCAAGTCCGTGCATCATACCACCAACGGCAGTGTGAATGTATTCAACCTGCTGGAAGGCGATGAGGCCATCATCGAGAGTCCCACCCAAGCCTTCGAGCCATTCGTTGTGCACTATGCCGAAACATTTATCATCCCTGCCTGCGTAGGCGAATATACCATCCGCCCTTATGGCGCCTCGGAGGGTAAGACATGCGTCACCATCAAAGCATACGTGCGTTGCTAATTTTTAAAACCACTATTATATTATGTACCAACACGACAAACGAATTGTATTAACACTGGATGCAGGAGGTACCAACTTCGTATTCTCGGCCATCCAGGGGTGTAAGGAACTGGTAGTGCCCATCCGACTGGCTGCTGTGACGGATGATACCGAGGCTTGTCTGCACGTTCTGGTTGAAGGATTTTCGCAGGTGATGCAGCAGCTGCCATCAAAGCCTGTGGCCATCAGTTTTGTTTTCCCAGGGCCTGCCGACTACGAGCATGGCATCATTGGCGACCTGCCCAACTTCCCCTCGTTCAGGGGCGGTGTGGCCTTAGGTCCTTTCTTGGAAGAGAAGTTTGGCATCCCCGTTTTCATCAACAACGACGGCAACCTGTTTGCCTATGGCGAAGCACTGGCTGGTTCGCTGCCTGCCATCAACAATCTGCTGGCATCGCATGGTTGCAACAAGCGCTATCGCAACCTGATTGGCATCACCTTGGGAACAGGATTCGGCGCAGGTGTCGTCATCGATGGCCGACTGCTGACAGGCGATAACGGCTGTGGCGGTGATGTGTGGATTATGCGCAACAAGAAATATCCTGAGCTGATAGCCGAAGAGAGTGTGAGCATCAGGGCCGTGCGCAGGGTTTATGCCGAATTGTCGAAGACCGACGACGCCAACCTGACACCGAAGGATATCTTTGATATCGCCGAAGGCACCACACCAGGCAACCCTTCAGCTGCCATCGCCGCTTTCAGAGAGTTAGGTGTGATGGCGGGTGCCGCTATTGCCAACGCCCTCAACATCGTTGATGGCATGGTGGTGATAGGCGGCGGTTTGGCAGGTGCAGCCAAGTATATCCTGCCGGGCGTGATGAGCGAACTGAGATCGCAGGTTGGAACCTTTGCCGGCAACACATTCCATTGTCTGCAGATGGATGTTTACAACCTGAGCGATGCCCACGAGATGGCCCGATTCCTGGAAGAGAAGGACACGCTGGTAATGGTGCCCCTGTCGGACAAGCGTGCCAGATATTCACGCGACACGAAGATTGGTGTGATGGTATCTGAACTGGGCGCCAGCCGCGCCATCGCACTGGGTGCCTACACATTTGCTTTAGCACAACTCGACAACAACAGATAACTTTAAACATAACACAGAAAATGAAAAAATCTAGATTTATCTTAGGAATACTGTCCTTGCTTGGATTGGCAGCCTGTTCCACAACAACAAGTACCCCACTCGACGAAACGCTGATTGACTATGTGAAGCCCAATCTGGGCACCGTTCACAGTCGTTGGTTCTTCTACACGCCCGCTGCCGAACCTTTCGGCATGGCCAAACTGGGCGCCTCGACCAATGGCACCTATGGCAACAATCAGGGATGGGAAGCCATTGGCTACGAGGATGGTCACACCTCTATCGACGGATTCCCCTGTCTGCACGAGTTTCAGGTTGGCGGCATCTCGCTCATGCCTGTTACAGGCGAGGTAAAAACGGTGCCTGGCAAGCTGGAGAAACCCGACGAAGGTTTCCGCTCGCGCTTCGACAAGGATAGCGAAACAGCTCATCCCGGCTACTATTCGGTACTGCTGAAAGACTATCAGGTAAAAACCGAACTCACAGCCACAACACGCGTGGGTTTCCAACGCTACACGTTCCCAGCATCCAGGTCGTCGCACATTCTGCTCAACATCGGTAACCGCCAGGGTGAGAGTGGCGCTGTGAAGGATGCCTATATCCATCAGATCGACGGCAACACCATCGAGGGCTATGTGGTTACAGAGCCTGAATATGTGAAGAAATATCAGGCAGGCGCCACCGTATCGATGTATTTCTATGCTGTGCTCGACAAGGCACCTGCATCGGTAGATGTGTTTTATCAGGGCGACAGCCTGAAAGCCGGTACAGAGATTAAAGGTCCTGGTGCCATCATGAGTCTGAACTATACCACCCGTCAGAACGATCAGGTAAACGTAAAAATCGGTTTGTCGTACACCTCGATTGCCAATGCCAAGCTGAATCTGGAGACAGAGGCCAAGAACCTGACATTCGACGAGGCACTGGCTGCTACAACCCAGAAGTGGCACAAGGCCCTGAACCGCATCAAGGTATCAGGCGGCACGAACGACAACAAGATCAAGTTCTACACAGGTCTTTATCACGTGCTGCTGGGCAGAGGAATTGCCAGCGATGTGAATGGCGCCTATCCCAAGAACGACGGCACCGTGGGAGTAATCCCTGCGGGTAAAGACGGGAAACCTCTCCACAATCATTACAATACCGACGCCATCTGGGGCGCCTACTGGAACCTGACACCGCTATGGGCCATGGCTTATCCTGAGTATTATAACGAGTGGGTGAACAGTCAGCTGCTGGTTTACAAGGATGCCGGCTGGCTGGGTGATGGCATTGCCAACAGCAAGTACGTGTCGGGTGTAGGCACCAATATGGTGAGCATCGCTATTGCAGGCGCCTATAACAGCGGCATTCGCGATTTTGATATAGCCACTGCCTACGAGGCTGCGCTGAAGAACGAGCTCTGCTCTGACAACCGTATCGAGGGTGCAGGAAAGATGGATGTGGGCCAGTTTGTAGAGAAGGGTTATGTACCCTTCGACGACAGCATCTTCTATGGCACACATCGTGGCGGATCTCAATTCTCGGTTTCTCATACCGTAGAGTATAGTTTCAGCGCCTATGCGGTAGCACAACTGGCCAAAGCCTTGGGCAAGGAGGCCGACTACAAGCAGCTGATGGCCCTCTCGAACGGTTGGACCAAGCTGTTCGACGACGATCTGAAGATGATTCGTCCGCGCGTGGCCAACGGCGATTTTATCGATCATTTCAACCCATTGGAGTCGTGGCGCGGTTTCCAGGAGGGTAACGCCTTCCAATACACTTTCTTTGTGCCACAGAATCCTGAGGCATTGGTGGCCCGCATGGGTCAGGAAGAGTTTAATCACCGCCTCGACTCGGTCTTCACCGAAGCCCGAAAAACCATCTTTGGTGGCGGCAAGGTGGTGAATGCCTTCTCGGGTGTGGCCAGTCCGTATAATCATGGCAACCAGCCAAGTCTGCACATCCCCTGGCTGTTCAACTTCTCAGGCAAGCCTTATCTCACCCAGAAGTGGACCCGCCTGATTTGCGAGGAGTTCTATGGCACAACTGGCGAGCATGGTTATGGCTACGGTCAGGACGAAGACCAGGGCCAGCTGGGTGCCTGGTTTGTGATGGCAGCGATGGGCTTGTTTGATGTGCAGGGCGGTGCCTGCGAGCATCCTACCTATCAGCTGGGCAGTCCGCTGTTCGACAGAATCGAGATTCAGTTGAGCGACAAATACGCATCGGGCAAGACGTTCGTTATCGAAACAGAAGGTAATGGCGCTGGTGCCAGCTATATCCAGTCGGCCGAACTGAACGGCAAAACCTGGAACAAGTGCTGGCTGTTCCGCGATGAGCTCTTCAAGGGTGGTGTACTCAAGCTCAAAATGGGCACTCAGCCCAATAACAACTGGGGACTGGAAGCACCCGTTCATTGTCCGCAGTAATCAACAGTACATCAACTTCCAACAACTATCATCATGAAACAAAAACCGATTTTTTCTGCCCTCCCGATACTGTTCGGGTTCTTTATCATGGGCTTCTGCGATATCGTAGGCATCTCGTCCGACTATGTACAGCGCAGTTTCGGATGGTCGCCAGTGATGACAGGCTTCGTGCCTTCGCTGGTATTTATCTGGTTTCTGTTCCTCAGCATCCCTGTGGGCAATCAGATGAACAGATGGGGCCGCAAAAACACCGTTCTGCTGAGTATGGGTATCACCGTGGTGGGCATGCTCCTGCCGCTGGTGACCTATAACAGCACAACCTGCATGCTTGCCTATGCCCTGCTGGGCATTGGCAACGCCATTCTGCAAGTATCGCTGAATCCGCTGTTGAATAATGTGATAACCGATGATAAACTCCTGACCAGCAGTCTTACTGCCGGTCAGGTTATCAAGGCAATATCCTCACTGGTAGGTCCGGAAATCGTACTGCTGGCAGTAAACTATGGCGGCGAGGATAAGTGGTACTACTGTTTCCCGCTATTGGGTTTCACCACCCTACTGTCGGCGGTTTGGCTGATGCTCACCCCTATCAAGCGCGAACCAGCTGTTGCCGAGAGCCAGGTATCCCTTTCTTCTTCGTTCGCATTACTGAAGAATCAAACGATACTTCAGCTGTTTCTGGGCATTTTCTTTATCGTGGGTGTTGATGTGGGCACCAATTACATCAGTTCCAAACTGATGGCCATGCGGTTCGGATGGGATGAGGACGCAGTAAAGTTTGCACCTCAGGTTTATTTCTTCTGTCGAACCATAGGCGCCTTGATAGGTGTGTTTGCGCTGTCGCGCGTGGCAAGCATCAAGTATTTCAGAGTCAATATCCTGTGTTGCATCGCTGCGCTGCTGGTGATGCTGACAGTAGAGCACGATATGGTTAACCTGGCATGCATCGGGGCCGTGGGCTTTTTTGCCTCGTCGGTATTCTCTATCATCTATTCGAAGGCCATCCAGGCTCAACCCGACAAAGCCAATCAGATTTCAGGACTGATGATAACTGCCGTTGCAGGCGGCGGTGTGGTCACCCCTGTGATTGGTTTCGCCATTGGCGCCATAGGCATCATCGGCGGCATCCTTGTAACGCTGTGCTGCGTGCTTTATCTCACCTATTGTGCTTTTGGTCACGCAGGCAGCTGCATGGGCCACGGACCATTCTAAGGATGGTTTAGCCCCAACCACAAGAGGACCGACATTCACAACGAATGCCGGTCCTCTCGCTTCTAACTCATAATAACATATTTGGTAAACACCAGTATCAGCATCATGAAGGAAAAGGCGAAAGCCCAATATTTACTGGCGCACTTTAGCAATGCGGTCGAAAAATGCATCTGCTCGTTGGATGTGGCATACTTAATTAAGACAACTGCCATAGTGAACAACAATGCTACATAGAATGCGCTGCCTACCATATAGCCCCACCCCATAAACTGGAGGTTTTGAAGCATATTGAGGAATGGCACACTAAGGAATACGCATGCAATAATAATCGATTGTTTATCCGTTGCTTTCATCATTTTATATCTCTTATTTATTGATTGACGGTGCAAAGATAACTACTTTCGATGGCAAAAAGGGTTAACCGAACGTTATTTTTTTGTTAAATACAAAAAAAAGTCCCAACCTTGCGATTGGGACTTAAGCGCTTCAGGATGGGCTTGAACCAACGACCCCCTGATTAACAGTCAGGTGCTCTAACCAACTGAGCTACTGAAGCAGGTATTGCTGTTAAGCGGGTGCAAAAGTACGAGGATTTTTTGAAACTACCAAACTTTTTTGGAAAAAAATGACTATAAACCTTAATTTTTTTCATTTTTCAGACAAAAATGCACGTTTTTCGCCGTAAATCTTGTAATTTTGCAGCCATAAACATTAATTATATTAGGATGATGAAGAAACGATTAATGATAGCTCTTTGCGCGATGGCCCTATCCACCACCGCCACAATGGCCCAGAAAACCAGCGACCATAACTTTGAGGTGGCTAAGCAGCTGGATATACTGAACCACGTATATAAGAATCTGGACCTGCTGTATGTGGATACGCTGAACCCCAAGGAAACGGTGGGCACAGCCATTAACGCCATGTTACGCAGTCTTGACCCCTATACCGAATACTACGCACAGGACGAAACCAAGAACCTGCGACAGATGCTTACAGGAAAGTATGCAGGTATAGGCGCCGTGGTGCGCAAACACCAGAAACTGGACCGTGTGGTGATTGACGAGCCATACGAGAACATGCCAGCCGCCGAGGCCGGACTGAAGAAGGGCGACATCATACTGAGTATCGACGACTCGATGATGATATCGAAAGAGGTGGGCTACGTGAGCAGTCATCTGCGTGGCGAGCCTGGCACTACCTTTGTACTGAAGGCCATGCGCCCCAGCACAGGTAAGCTGATGAACTTTAAGATTACACGTCGCAACATCAAACTTCCCGAACTGCCCTACTACGGTGTAAAGGATGGCGTGGGCTACATTGTACTGAACCAGTTTACCGAGGGATGCGCCAAGGAGGTGCGTCGTGCATTTGTGGATTTGAAGAAACAGGGTGCCACATCGCTGATATTCGACCTGCGCGGCAATGGCGGCGGATCGGAGCAGGAGGCTGTGGATATCTTGAACATCTGGCTGGCAAAAGGCGTAAAGGTAGTTGAGAACCGAGGCAAACTGCGCCAGGCCAGCAAGGGATACGAAACGCGCGTAGAGCCCGTTGACACCGTGATGCCCATGGTGGTGCTGGTGAACAGCGAGACGGCATCGGCCAGCGAGATTACCAGCGGCGCGCTGCAGGATTTGGATCGCGCCATTATATTAGGTACGCGTACGTATGGCAAGGGATTGGTACAGATACCTATCGACCTGCCTTACAATACCAACATGAAGGTAACCACCTCGAAATACTACATCCCCAGCGGACGCTGCATTCAGGCTTACAACTACAAGCGCGGCATGGGCTATCAGGAGCATATACCCGATTCGCTCACCAAGGTGTTCTACACCCGCAACGGTCGCGAGGTGCGCGATGGCGGTGGCATTATGCCCGATGTAGAGCTGAAGGGCGACACCATACCTAACATTGCCTTCTACCTGAGTGCCAGCGGACAGGACTCAACCGAGGTGATGTTCGACTACGTGGTGGATTACATTGCCAAGCACCCACAGATAGCACCTGCTACCGAGTTCCACATCAGCGCTGCCGACTGGCAGGAGTTTAAGGCCCGCGTCATCAAGAGCGGTTTTACTTACGACCCCGTGAGCAAGAAGCAGTTGGCCGAACTGGTAAAGACAGCTAAGTTTGAGGGCTACTACGATGATGCCAAGCAGACTTTTGACGAGCTGGAGAAGCAGCTGAACCACAACGTGGCTACCGATCTGGACAAGCACGAGAAGGTGCTGCGACAGGTGCTGGAGACTGATATCATCGCCGCCTACTACTACCAGCGCGGCACCATCGAGGCTGCCCTGGCCTACGACAAACAGGTGAAAGAGGCCATACGCCTGCTGAAGAATCAGGAGGAGTACAAGAAAATACTGCAGCCCAAGAAGCCCAAGCAGACTGCCCAGTTGATACAGCTGCAGAAGAAATCGCCCGTAAATATCACCAAAAACGCCCCTAAACGAATGATTTTTAGTGATTTAGCATAAAAAAGTGTGGAAAAATTTGGAGGATTGCAGAATTATTCGTAATTTTGCACCCGTTCAGCGGAATGAGAGGCTCGAAAGAGTCTCTCATTTCACATTTTAATAACTGATAGATGATAAATAAAGAGATTATTCAGACATTAACGGAAGAGTGGTTGCAGGGCAACGAGTACTTCCTGGTAGACGTGAACTTTGCGGCTGATGACCGCATCGTGATTGAGATTGACCATGCCGATGGTGTATGGATCGAGGATTGTGCAGCATTGAGCCGATTCCTGCAGGAGCGCCTGGGCGAGGAACTCGGAGAATACGAACTGGAAGTGGGCAGCGCCGGCTTAGGTCAGCCATTTAAGGTAGCCCAGCAATACATGAACCACATTGGCGACACCCTTGAGGTGCTGCAGGCCGATGGTAAGAAGGTACAGGGCACGCTGAAGGCAGTAGATGCCCCAAGCTTTACCATTACCGTACAGGAAAAGCAGAAGATTGAAGGCAAGAAGCGCCCCGTGCTGGTAGATGTAGATAAGACCTACCAGATGGACGAGGTGAAGTACGCCAAGTACGTGCTGGCCTTTAAATAAAATGTAAAAATTAAAAAATTCAAGAATGTAATAATTCAAGGATTGTAGTTTGGTAAAAATTAAAAAAACAATATAAGAATGGCAGTAAAAAAAGAAGAGAAGGGCCCCTCAATGATTGAGACCTTCCAGGAATTCAAGGAAACCAAGAACATCGATCGTACCACACTGGTGAGCGTACTGGAGGAAAGCTTCCGTAACGTTATCGCTAAGATTTTTGGTTCGGACGAGAATTTTGACGTGATCGTAAACCCCGACAAGGGCGACTTTGAGATTCACCGTAACCGCGTGGTAGTACCCGACGGCGAGGTGATGGATGAGAACAAGGAGATTGAGCTGAGCGAGGCTCAGAAGATTGAGCCCGACTACGAGGTTGGCGAGGAAGTATCAGAGGAGGTACAGTTCGCTAAGTTTGGTCGCCGTGCCATTCTGAACCTGCGTCAGACTCTGGCTTCGAAGATTCTGGAGCTGGAGCACGACTCACTCTACCAGAAGTACAAGGATAAGGTTCACCAGGTAGTTAGCGGTGAAGTTTACCAGATTTGGAAGCGCGAGGTACTGCTGATTGACGATGAGGGTAACGAGCTGCACTTGCCAAAGCAGGAGCAGATTCCTGGCGACAACTACCACAAGGGCGAGACCGTACGTGCCGTAGTAAAGGAGGTACAGAACGAGAACAACAACCCTCGTATCATCCTCTCTCGTACAAGCCCCGTATTCCTAGAGCGTTTGCTCGAGGCTGAGGTACCTGAGATTCAGGACGGACTGATTACCATCAAGCGTGTGGCCCGTATCCCTGGCGACCGTGCCAAGGTGGCTGTTGAGAGCTACGACGACCGTATCGATCCAGTAGGAGCCTGCGTAGGTGTTAAGGGTAGCCGTGTGCACGGTATCGTTCGCGAGCTGTGCAACGAGAATATCGACGTGATCAACTACTCGGCTAACACCCAGCTGTTTATCCAGCGCGCACTTAGCCCAGCTAAGATTTCGAGCATCAACCTGGATCAGGAGAACCACAAGGCCGAGGTTTATCTGCAGCCCGAGGAGGTATCGCTGGCCATCGGTCGTGGCGGTATGAACATCAAGCTGGCCTCTATGCTTACCGAATATACCATCGACGTATTCCGTGTGCTTAACGAAGGCGAGGCCGATGAGGATATCTACCTGGATGAGTTCTCAGACGAGATCGACCAGTGGGTTATCGATGCCATCAAGGCTATCGGACTGGATACAGCTAAGGCTGTGCTCAATGCTCCACGTGAAATGTTGATTGAGAAGGCCGACCTGGAGGAAGAGACCGTCGACCAGCTGCTGGATGTACTCCGCGCGGAGTTTGAGTAAGAATTGAAAATTAGAAAACTGAAAAATTGAAGTTTAATGGGTGTAAGATTAAATAAAGTATTAACAGAATTGAATATCGGACTTCAGACGGCCGTTGACTATCTGAAGAAGAAGAACCTGGGCGAGATCAACGACGCCACTATGAACACCAAGATTAGCGACGAGCAGTACAACGCGCTGGTTAAGGAGTTTAAGGGCGACAAGGATGTGAAGAACCAGGCCGCTATGATATTCCCCAAAAAGGAGAAGAAAGCTAAACCCGACTTTAAATCTGAAACCGTTGAGGTAAAGGATGAAATCAAGCAGACTTTCACTCCATTAGGAAAGATTGACCTGAGCAGCGTGGGCAAGCCCGCCAAGCATCAGGAGGAGAAGCCACAGGCAGCAGCACCCGCTGAGCCTAAGGCCGAGCCCAAACCCGAGCCAAAGCCAGAGCCCAAACCTGAGGTTAAGCCTGAGCCAAAGCCCGAGGTGAAAGCCGAAGTAAAACCCGAACCCAAGCCCGAGCCAAAGCCTGAGGTGAAGCCTGAGCCAAAACCAGAGCCCAAAGCCGAGGTTAAGCCCGAGGTAAAAGCTGAGCCCAAGCAGGAGGAGAAGCCCGCCGCTACCGAGCAGAAGAGCATCTTTACGCTGAAGAGCGAGAAGAAGATGGCTCCTAACTTTAACGTGGTAGGTAAGATCGACCTCGACTCGCTGAACCAGAGCACTCGTCCGAAGAAGAAGTCGAAGGAGGAGCGCCGCAAGGAGCGAGAGGAGAAGCAGGCCCAGATGCACGGCGAGAAGAAGAAGCGCGAGCGCATTCACGGCGGCAAGGAGCGTGTTGACATCGAGGCTGCAGCCAGTCAGGAAAACCGTAATGGCGGCAACCAGAACAACAATAAGAAGAACAAGGGTGGCAACCAGAACTTCCAGGATGGAAACAACGGTGGCGGCAAGAAGAACAAGAAGAACCGCCCCATCCAGAAGCCACTGGAGGTTGACGACGAGGCAGTAGCACGCCAGGTTAAGGAAACACTGGCCCGCCTTACCTCGAAGAACCAGAATAAGAAGGGTGCCAAGTACCGTCGTGAGAAGCGTGATGCCGTAGCAGAGCGCATGAACGAGGAGATGGCAGCCGAGGCAGCACAGAGCAAGATTCTGAAGCTTACCGAGTTTGTAACCGTATCAGAGCTGGCCACCATGATGAACGTAGGTGTGAACCAGGTTATCGGTACCTGTATGAGCATCGGTATCATGGTATCTATCAACCAGCGTCTGGATGCTGAGACCATCAACATCGTAGCCGAGGAGTTCGGATTCACCACCGAGTATGTATCAGCCGAAGTACAGAACGCCATTACTGAGGAGGAGGATGATGAGAACGATCTGATCAGCCGCGCTCCAATCGTAACCGTGATGGGACACGTTGACCACGGTAAGACATCGCTGCTCGACCACATCCGCAACACCAACGTGATTGCCGGTGAGGCCGGTGGTATTACACAGCACATCGGTGCTTACAACGTGAAGCTAAAGGATGGCCGACAGATTACCTTCCTGGATACCCCAGGACACGAGGCATTTACCGCTATGCGTGCACGTGGTGCCCAGGTAACCGATATCGCCATCATCATCGTAGCAGCCGACGACTCAGTGATGCCTACCACCAAGGAGGCCATCGCCCACGCACAGGCTGCTAACGTACCAATGGTATTCGCTATCAACAAGATAGATAAACCAGGTGCTAACCCCGATAAGATTCGTGAGGACCTGGCCAACATGAACCTGCTGGTTGAGGAATGGGGCGGTAAGTACCAGTGCCAGGAGATCAGCGCCAAGAAGGGTATCGGCGTTGACGAGCTGCTGGAGAAGGTACTGCTCGAGGCCGAGATGCTCGACCTGAAGGCTAATCCTAACCGTAAGGCTACCGGTAGCATTATCGAGAGTTCGCTCGACAAGGGTCGTGGTTACGTTTCAACCGTACTGGTATCAAACGGTACACTGAAGGTAGGCGACGTAGTGATTGCAGGTACAGCTTGGGGTAAGGTAAAGGCTATGTTCAATGAGCGAAACCAGCGCATTGAAAAGGCCGGTCCTGCCGAGCCAGCTATCATTCTTGGTTTGAACGGTGCTCCTACTGCTGGTGACTCGTTCCACGTGATGGAGAGTGAGCAGGAGGCCCGCGAGATTGCCAACAAGCGTATCCAGCTGCAGCGCGAGCAGAGCCTGCGTACCACCACCAAGCTTGGACTGGACGAGCTGTCGCACCGTATCGCTCTGGGTGAGTTCCACGAGTTGAACATCATCGTTAAGGGTGACACCGACGGTAGTATCGAGGCCCTCTCTGATTCGTTCATCAAGCTCTCTACCGAGAAGGTTCAGGTGAACGTGATCAACAAGGCTGTGGGTCAGATTTCGGAGAACGATGTCATGCTGGCATCTGCTTCAGAGGCTATCATCATCGGATTCCAGGTACGTCCTTCGGCCGATGCCCGTAAGGCTGCCGACCGCGAGGGTGTAGAAATCAATACCTACTCTATCATCTACGACGCTATCGACGATGTGAAGCAGACCATGCAGGGTATGCTTGATAAGGTTAAGAAGGAGATTCTGGCTGGTGAGATCGAGGTTAAGCAGGTATTCAAAATCTCGAAGGTTGGTACTGTTGCCGGTGGTTTGGTTACCAGCGGTAAGGTACACAACAAGGACAAGGCCCGCGTTATCCGCGATGGTATCGTGATCCACACCGCTCCTATCGACGCCCTGAAGCGTTACAAGGACGATGCCAAGGAGGTTGCAAGCGGACTGGAGTGTGGTATCTCACTGGTTAACTTCAACGATATCCAGGTAGGTGATATCATCGAGACCTTCACAGAGATTGAGGTAGAACAGAAACTGTAATAATGTCAGATAATAAGAATGAATTTGTACGTCAGGTAGCTGAACAAAAATACGAGTTTGGTTTCACTACCGACGTACATACTGAAATAATCGAGAAAGGGCTGAACGAGGATATCGTTCGGCTCATCTCTGCTAAGAAAGGGGAGCCCGAGTGGATGCTTGAGTTCCGCCTGAAGGCGTTCCGCTACTGGAAGGAGCAGCAGGAACCTAAGTGGGGCCATGTGCATGTGCCAGAGATTGACTATCAGGCCATTAGCTACTATGCCGACCCACTGGCTAAGAAGCCCGAAGGCGACGGCAAGATCGACCCAGAGCTGGAGAAGACCTTTGATAAGTTAGGTATCCCCCTTGAAGAGCGCCTGGCCCTGAGTGGTAACACAGCCGTTGATGCTATCATGGATAGCGTATCGGTAAAGACCACCTTTAAGGAGAAGCTGCGCGAAAAGGGTGTTATCTTCTGCTCGATTGGCGAGGCCATCAAGGAGCACGGCGACCTGGTGCGTCAGTACCTGGGAACAGTAGTGCCTTACAAAGATAATTTCTTTGCAGCACTCAACTCGGCTGTGTTCAGCGATGGTTCGTTTGTTTATATCCCCAAGGGTGTAAGATGCCCTATGGAGCTCAGCTCTTACTTCCGCATCAATGCCCGTAACACAGGTCAGTTTGAGCGTACACTGATTATTGCCGACGACGATGCCTACGTATCGTATCTGGAGGGATGTACAGCCCCTATGCGCGACGAGAACCAGTTGCATGCCGCCATCGTTGAGATTATCGTGATGAACCGTGCCGAGGTGAAATACTCTACCGTTCAGAACTGGTATCCTGGCGACGAGAACGGTAAGGGCGGTGTGCTGAACCTGGTAACCAAACGTGGCGATCTGCGTGGTGTTGACTCGAAGTTGTCGTGGACGCAGGTTGAAACGGGTAGTGCCATCACCTGGAAGTACCCATCGTGCATTCTGCGCGGCGATAACTCGCAAGCCGAGTTCTATTCGGTAGCTGTTACCAACAACTATCAGGAGGCCGATACAGGTACCAAGATGATACACATTGGTAAGAACACCAAGAGTACCATCATCTCGAAGGGTATCTCGGCTGGTCACTCACAGAACTCGTATCGCGGACTGGTGCGTGCAGCATCTACTGCCGACAATGCACGTAACTACTCAAGCTGCGACTCGCTGCTGTTAGGTTCGGATTGTGGCGCACATACCTTCCCCTATATGGATGTGCACAACGACACAGCTGTGTTTGAGCACGAGGCTACCACCTCGAAGATTTCGGAAGACCAGCTCTTCTATTGCAACCAGCGCGGTATCCCCACCGAGCAGGCCGTTGGACTGATTGTGAACGGTTATGCCAAGGAAGTGCTGCAGAAGTTGCCTATGGAGTTTGCCGTTGAGGCACAGAAACTATTATCAGTATCATTAGAAGGAACTGTTGGATAAATAAAAACGATATGCTTCAGAAATTATTTGGATTTGATGCCTCCACAATGACTTTGCGCAAGGAGGTTATTGGTGGTATTACCACCTTCTTAACAATGGCTTACATCTTAGCCGTAAACCCAAGCATCCTCTCGGCAACCGGTATGGATGCAGGGGCAGTGTTTACCACCACATGTATCGCAGCTGTTGTAGGTACGTTGGTTATGGCCATCTATGCCAAATTGCCATTTGCCTTGGCACCTGGTATGGGTCTGAATGCATTCTTTGCGTTCACCGTAGTGCTTACCATGGGCTACACCTGGCAGTTTGCACTTACGGCTGTGTTGATCGAGGGATTGATTTTCATCCTGCTCACGGTTACAGGCCTGCGCAAACATATTGTTAACGCTATACCACTGGTATTGCGCCGAGCCATCAGTCCAGGTATCGGATTGTTTATCGCTTTTGTAGGTCTGAAGGGCGCTGGTATCGTAGCCTCATCAGAATCTACATTCATCACCTTAGGAAACCTGCACGATCCTGCTGTGCTGCTGGCTATCTTCGGCATTCTGCTTACTGCCGCACTGCTGGTACGCAAGGTAACAGGCTCGCTGCTGATTGGAATTCTGATAACCACCATCGTAGGTATCCCTCTGGGTGTTACCAACTACACAGGTGTGATGTCGGTTCCACCATCAATCAGCCCCATCTTCTGGCAGTTTGAGTGGCACAACATCCTGACCGTAGATATGGTGGTAGTGGTACTCACCTTCCTGTTTATCGATATGTTCGACACCATCGGTACCCTGATTGGTGTATCAAACCGTGCCGGCATGGTTGATGATAACGGTAACGTGAAGAACCTGAACCAGGCCTTTATGGCTGATGCCATCGGTACCACCGTTGGTGCTATGCTGGGTACTTCAACAGTAACTACTTATGTAGAGAGTGCTTCGGGTGTAAACGTAGGCGGCCGCTCTGGTCTTACCAGCTTTACTACCGCCATCTGCTTTGCAGTAGCATTGCTCTTTGCGCCCCTGTTCCTGGCCATCCCAGCACAGGCCACAGCCGCCGCACTGATTCTGGTTGGTGTGATGATGATGCACGACATCCGCAAGGTTGACTTCAGCGATTATGTTACAGCCATCCCATGCTTTGTATGTATCGTGATGATGCCACTTACTTACAGTATCTCTGATGGTATCCTGATGGGTGTTATCTCGTATGTACTCATCCATCTGCTGTCGGGCACACTCAAAGATAAGGACGAGCGTAACAACATTAACTGGGCCACTATCCTGCTGGCCGCTCTGTTTATCTGTCGCTACGCCTTCCTTTAATTGTAAAATAGAAAATTGTCAAATAGTCAAATACATTAATGTTAGAGGTTAAGAACTTACACGCCAAGATTGGCGATAAAGAGATATTAAAAGGCATCGACCTCGTGATTAACGATGGCGAGACACATGCCATCATGGGCCCTAACGGTTCAGGAAAATCTACCCTGAGCGCCGTACTGGTGGGTAACCCACTTTACGAGGTGACCGAGGGCGAGGCTTTCTTCAACGGTAAGAACCTGCTGGAGATGAAGCCTGAGGACCGTGCCCACGAGGGTTTGTTCCTCTCGTTCCAGTATCCCGTTGAGATTCCAGGTGTATCGATGACCAACTTTATGAAGGCTGCCATCAACGAGAAGCGCAAGTATCAGGGACTGGAGCCCATGAACGCTGCCGAATTCCTGAAACTGCAGCGCGAGAAACGTAAGATTGTTGAGCTCGACTCGAAGCTGGCTAACCGCTCGGTTAACGAGGGTTTCAGCGGTGGTGAGAAGAAGCGCAACGAGATTTTCCAGATGGCTATGCTGGAGCCCAAACTGAGCATCCTCGACGAGACCGACTCTGGTCTTGACGTAGATGCTATGCGTATTGTAGCCGAGGGTGTTAACAAACTGCAGACACCTGAGACTTCGTGCATCGTCATCACCCACTACGACCGTCTGCTCGAAATGATTAAGCCCCAGTTTGTACACGTGCTGTACAAGGGTAGAATCGTGAAGACTGGCGGTCCAGAGCTGGCTGTACAGATTCAGGAGCACGGCTACGATTGGATTAAGGAAGAAATAGGCGAGGAATAATGAATAGCGAACAACAATATATTGACCTCTATCAGCAGGCACGCGAGATGATTATCAAGCATGCCCCAGAGTCGATGAACGTGGTGCGCGATCAGGCCTTTGAGGACTTCCGCAAGCAGGGCTTCCCAACAAAGAAGGTAGAGCGATACAAGTACACCGATATGCAGAAGCTGTTTGAGCCCGACTACGGTGTGAACCTGAATCGCCTGCAGATACCTGTGGATCCCTACGAGGCTTTCCATTGCGACGTGCCCAACCTGAGCACAAGCCTGTACTTTGTGGTAAACGATATGTTCTACCACGACGACAAGCAGAAGGGTCACTTACCTGAAGGCGTTGTGATCGGCTCTATGCGCGATTACCCTGAGCTGGTGAGCAAGTACTACACCAAGCTGGCTAAGACTGGTGAGGATGCCGTTACAGCACTCAACACCATGCTGGCACAGGACGGACTGCTGGTTTACGTGCCCAAGAACGTGAAGGTGGATCGCGCCATTCAGGTGATTAACATCCTGAAGGCCACCCCACAGAACGCGCAGCATGTAGTGACCGACCTGATGGTGAACCGTCGCGTGCTGATTGTACTCGAAGAGAGTGCCGAAATTAAAATGCTGTTCTGCGATCATGCTGCCGACGACCGTAACTTCCTGGCCACACAGGTTATCGAGGCTTACGTAGGCGAGAATGCATCGTTAGACCTCTATTGCATGGAGGAGACGCATCATAAGAATGTACGCGTAAGCAACGTGTATATCGACCAGCAGGCCAACAGTCGTGTAAACCACAACGTCATCACCCTGCACAACGGTATTACCCGTAACAAGCTTGACCTGACCTTCAGTGGCGAGGGTGCCGAGTGCCAATGCTACGGATGTGTGATTGCCGACAAGCAGCAGCACGTAGATAACAACACGCTGATAGTTCACAAGGTGCCTCACTGCAACTCGCAGGAGCTGTACAAATATGTACTCGACGAGAAGGCTACTGGTGCTTTTGCCGGTCGTGTGCTGGTTGAGCATGGTGCTCAGAAAACCACCTCGCAGATGACTAATCAGAACCTCACTGCCACCAAAGAGGCACGCATGTACACCCAGCCCATGCTGGAGATCTATGCCGACGACGTGAAGTGTGCCCACGGTTCGACCGTTGGACAGCTGAACGATGCCGCCCTGTTCTACATGCGCCAGCGAGGCATTTCATTACAGGAGGCTAAGGTACTGCTGCAGAACGCCTTTATCAACGAGGTTATCGACCACATGCAGTTAGAGCCACTGCGCGATCGCCTGCACTACCTGGTAGAGAAGCGATTCCGTGGCGAGCTGAACAAATGCTCAGGCTGCAAACTCTGCAAGTAAAGGGTATTAATGTTTAATCTTTCATGTTTAATGTTTAATCTAAATAAAGTACGCGAAGATTTCCCTATCCTGGGTCGCGAGGTATATAAAAAGCCGCTGGTTTATCTGGACAACGCGGCTACCACACAGAAGCCACTGATGGTGCTCGACGCTATGCGCGACGAGTATCTCAACGTGAATGCCAACGTGCATCGTGGTGTACACTACCTGTCGCAGCAGGCTACCGACCTGCACGAGGCGGCTCGCGAGGCAGTTCGTGGATTCATCAACGCCCGCAAGATAGAGGAGATTATTTTTACGCGTGGTACTACCGAGGCCATTAACCTGGTGGCCAGCTCGTTCTGCGAAAGTCAGATGCAGGCCGGCGACGAGGTGATTGTAACCGAGATGGAGCACCACTCAAACATCGTATCGTGGCAGTTACAGGCCATGAAGCGTGGCATTGTGGTAAAGCACATCCCCATTACCGACGATGGTATCTTGTGTATCGACCAGCTGGAACAGCTCATCACTCCCAAGACCAAGATAGTTAGCGTGGCCCACGTAAGCAACGTGCTGGGCACCGTTAACCCTGTTGAACAGATAATCAAGATAGCCCACGCCCACAACATCCCCGTGCTGGTAGATGGTGCCCAGAGTGCGCCACACTTCAAGGTAGATGTTCAGGCGATGGATTGCGACTTCTTTGCTTTCAGCGGACATAAGATGTACGGACCAACCGGCATCGGTGTGCTGTATGGAAAGGAAGAGTGGCTGGAGAAGTTGCCTCCCTATCAGGGTGGCGGCGAGATGATTGACAAGGTGACTTGGGAGAAGACCACTTTTGAGCGCCTGCCATTCAAGTTCGAGGCTGGCACACCCGACTATGTGGCTACCCACGGACTGTCTAAGGCCATCGAATATATCGATGCTATCGGCTTTGATGCCATCCAGCAGCACGAGCAGGAACTCACCCGTTACTGCATGGAGCAGCTGATGACCATCGACGGCATGAAGATCTACGGTCCGATGGATGCATCGAAGAAGGATGCTGTAGTATCGTTCAACGTTGGCGATATCCACCACCTGGATATGGGTACCCTACTCGACCGTCTGGGTATTGCTGTTCGTACCGGTCATCATTGTGCACAGCCATTGATGGACCGTTTGGGCATCTCAGGCACCGTTCGTGCCTCGTTCGCACTTTATAACACAAAAGAAGAGATTGATACCCTTATAGCGGGCATCCGTCGTGTGTCACAAATGTTCTAACAGCCCCACTAAAGGCTGTTAGAACATATAGTCATATTGTCGATATTCGGCATCCAGGCATCTGCATTATACAGTTGGATACGGTTTGAGCCAGCCTTTAGTTTGAGGGTAAGCTCAAACTCCTGGAAATGATTCCAGTCATTGGTATTCACACTTACAGTACCAACTGTCTCACCATTCACTTCCACGTTGAATGAACGTTTTTCCTGAGAACCTGCACGAAACTTTACCACATATTTACCGCCTTTCTTCACATACACATCTCTCCACTCCAAATAGTTACTGCGACGGTGACCTAACCAACCTGCAAACATACGACCGCTGGCACCATCGCCTGGTAGATAGATAGCTGTACCCAAGGCTTCATGATTAGCCACCTGCTGATAATCGTGCAGAAAAGCAGTCTCAGCCTCATAAACGCGGCGCTCAAGGCGCTTCTCGCCCTTCAGGCGATAGATACGTGTGGCATGGGCTGGAACCTGAACTGTAAGCGAGTTCTGCATCTTACCTAAATCCTTATGCTCGAACAAGTCGCGCACAGACACCTTTCCACCTAACTCCAGTTCGCTGAAATCAACACACATCTCTACAGGCTTATCTGAAGGGTTGTAGAGCGCTACTGCGCGGGTGTTACCATGCAGTTTCAGCAAGTCTTTAACCAATACATAAGTTTCACCAATATGCTGAATCACATAGGCTTGCAAATGAAGTAGATCCTGATTCAAGGCAATCAGCTCTTTGTTCTTGAGCAACTCCAAGGCACGCTCATTAATAGTAGCCATATTGCAACCGATCAGTAGCGGACTTGCCATGATACACCACAAGCCAAAATGAGTTTTGTCTTCTTCTGCTGTCAGCGAGCGTCCTACCTCCAACATGTCCATATCATTATAGGTATCATTATAGCAATAGGCCGACATATAGAGGTTCTCGTTTACCAAGTCCTTTACCGACTGCCAACTCTCGTGGATATCACCCGTGGTACGCCAAGAGTTTGCGGCATAGTGGCACCAATCGCCTGGATAGCGCCAACGGCAAATGTTAAACACAACATCGCGACCAGTATTCTTAATGGCGTTTGAGATACGCGTATATTGCTCTTGCTCATTAAGACTCATATGATTACCACCACAATAATCTACCTTAATAAAATCGAACTCCAACTCCTTGAAGTAGAAATCAGCATCCACTTGTTCATAACCATACAAACCTACATTTGTATTCCTCACATCACCATTACTGATACTACCACAAGTAAGGTCGCCGGCATCACTATAGATTCCAGCTTTGAGTCCTTTCGAATGGATATAGTCACTCACCACTTTCAACCCGTTAGGAAATCGCTCAGGATGTATGCATACCTTACCTTCTGGCGTACGACCGTACTGGAATCCATCATCGATATTAATGTATTGATAACCAACGGCCTTCAATCCTTGGTTCACCATCGCATCGGCTTGACCTTTAATGATGTCTTCAGAGATGTTTACTGCGAAAGTATTCCATGAACTCCACCCCATTGTAGGGCCCTTCTTCTTACTTGCTGATGCTACAATCGCAAAGGCGACAACAAGTGTTGATAATAGTATTCGTTTCATTTTGGATGTTAGTTTTAATTTGATTTTATGCTGCAAAATTACATAACTACTGGCAAATACTTTGATAACTTATGAATTGTATAAGGTATTATTATCTGATGACGGCATAGGTTTCCTGATAATCAACTACTTACTAATATGCTTGCGTTACAACTGTATAACATAATTATTTTGTATCTTTGTTGCTTTTATCGAGGAGAATTAGTACCTTTGCAGCCAAAATAAAGATCATTATGTTAGCAAGTCATTATTACAAAGGTAAGATAGAGGCAGGTTGCGACGAGGCTGGGCGTGGTTGTCTGGCAGGTAGTGTGTATGCTGCAGCTGTCATACTGCCAGAAGGTTATCAGAACGAGTTGCTCAACGACTCCAAACAACTGTCGGAGAAGAAGCGCTATCAGCTGCGAGAGATGATTGAGCGCGACGCTGTAGCGTGGGCTGTAGGCATTGTTACACCTGAAGAGATAGATAAAATCAATATTCTGAATGCTTCTATCTTGGCGATGCACCGCGCACTCGACCAACTGAAGGTACGTCCAGAGGCTATCATCGTTGATGGCAACCGTTTTAAGCCCTATAAAGAGCCTGCTAACGGCGAAACACTCCCCCACACTACCATAGTCAAGGGTGACGGTAAATATCTCGCCATAGCAGCTGCCAGCATTCTGGCCAAGACTTATCGCGACGACTATATGAACCAGTTGGCCGAGGAATACCCTCAGTACGACTGGCGCTCGAACAAGGGCTACCCCACCAAGAAGCATCGCGAGGCCATCAAGCAGCACGGCATTACGCCCTATCATCGCAAAAGCTACAACCTGCTGGGCGATGGACAGCTGAGCATCGACTTTGGTGAGTTCTAACGCTCACCACCAAATACAGAACATATCAACTATAAAAATACTACAATGAGAAAACTGTTTATGGCTTTGCTGGCCGCCATTTCTATCAGTGCCAGCGCACAGATTCAGGAGCCCGAGGCTCCACAGTTAGAGTTTGCTTTGCAACTGAAGGTAACCCTTGGCGAAGCTTATGGTATCGACAACACACAGCACGGACGCCGCACCGTTATCCCCATCACAGGTGGTACCTTTGAGGGTAAGGGTCTGAAGGGAACCATTGTGAACGGTGGTGCCGACTACCAGCTGAATACCGAAGGACGTACAGAGCTGGAGGCTATCTACTGTATCAAGACCGATGATGGTATCTACATCCACGTTCGTAACCGTGGTATCATTGCCAACGGCAAGGATGCCGATGGAAAACCCAGCTTCTACTTCCGCGCAGCACCCCAATTCGAGGCGCCTGCCGACAGCAAATACGGCTGGCTGAACAATTCGCTGTTTGTTTGCGCACCTTCGTTCTCAAGCGATTTCAAGGGCATTGTGCTCAACGTGTGGCGCATTAAATAGGGTTAACCTAAGAAGAACAGGCTAACACCTACCACCGAGATAACCGCACCCACTACGGCGCGCCAGGTTATCTTCTGCTTAAACAACCAATACGACGGCAGCAATATAATAATAGGTGTCATCGCCATCAGTGTGCTGGCGATGCCAGCTGCTGTGTATTGTACAGCCATCAGCGAAAAGCCTACACCTACAAACGGACCGAACACGGTGGTAGCTGTAGCAACAGCCAATCCCTTACGATCGTGCATAGCTTCGCGTAGAGGCTCTAAACCCTTGCGGAAGTACAATAACAGCGAGAAGCCTATGATACCCGCTACACAGCGATAGAAATTAGCGCTGAAGGGCACCAGCCATTCGGGTGTGCCTGTGAGCGAAGCCTCGTAGTGGTCCATACCAATCTTGCTCAGCACCAAACCAATACCCTGACACATAGCAGCACCAATGGCAAACAGCACACCGTTAAGAGGCAGTTTCAGTCCTACCTTGTGGTGCTCGCCACGACCTAATACTGAGATGCTGATACCACCCAGTGTAATCAGCATGGCCAGAATGCTCATAGCGTTCATCTGCTGACCCAACGTTATCCATGCCATCAGGGCGGCTGAGAGCGGTGCTAAGGTCATAAACAACTGTCCGTAGCGCGAACCAATGATGATATAGCACTGAAACAGGCAGAAATCGCCTATCACGTAACCAACCACACCCGACAGCAGCATCCAACCAGCAGCCTCGACCGATGCGCCTGGAGGCATCATGCTACCTGTTACAACAAGAAACAGCACCAACGAAAACACCAAAGCCAAACCCATACGCAGCACATTCAGCGTAAGGTTACCCAATCGTTTACTACCAAATTCACTCAGAAGCGCCGTAGCTGTCCATGAAAAGGCTACGCCAATCGATATCAATTCACCTATATAAGTCATTGCTTAGTATAAATACGTTAAAACTTCAGGTTGCAAAATTATACAAAAAATCGTTAATTCTACGCTTCTGGATGCAAGATTTGCCGTTTGTTCAAGTTATTTAAGAAAAAACTCATACTTTTGTATCCACTTTAAACAAAATCGAACAATGAAAGTAAGATTCAATCGCTGGTACAACACCATCCTCACAGCCCTGCTGTCGCTGTTGGGCTATGGTTGCTCATCAGAGAATTCGATGGAGATGTACGGTCCGCCTATACTCATGTATGGCGTTCCCTCGGCCGAGTATAAGATATCGGGCACTGTTACCGACGAGGGCGGCAAGGCCGTAGAAGGCATCAAGACATCAGTGAAACAAGTAACAAACTATGAGGGCAAGCCCATAACGTTTGCCATCGACTCTGTACTGACTGATGCCAACGGCCACTACGATATGACATCAACCCACTTCCCCCAAAGTCCGGAAATCAAGTTGATTGTTGAGGATGTGGATGGCGATACCAATGGTGCCTACCAGAACGATACCATCGACATTAACTACAACAACGCCCAGAAGGTAAAAGATGGCGAAGGCACTTGGAACAACGGCACTTTTACGATTAAACAGGATATTAAACTGAAGAAGAAATAATGAAGCCAACTCCCCTTACCCTTCGCAAAAAGTTAGCTTTAGAACTCTGGCGACAGAAGGAAGAAATGGTACGCAAGGAACATCCCCTGAAACAACTGTTCTGGGAGTGTACGCTACGTTGCGACCTCAAATGCAGGCATTGTGGTAGCGACTGTAAGATGAAGTCCGACAGTAGGGATATGCCTAAGGAGGATTTCCTGCGTGTTCTCGATGGAATCGCTAAAAAGACTGACCCTCACAAGGTGTTTGTCATCATATCGGGTGGCGAACCGCTGATGCGTCAAGATATTGAGGAGTGCGGCCGTGCGATATACGACAAGGGATTCCCCTGGGGAATGGTTACCAATGCGCTGCATCTTACACCCCAGCGCTGGCAGAATCTGCAACGTGCCGGTATCCATTCGATGGCCATCAGTCTGGATGGCTTAGAGGATAACCACAACTGGATGCGCGGCAACACACACAGCTTTCAGATGGTGAGCAATGCCATCGATATGCTGGTAGCCACCAAAGGGTTTGTGTTCGATATCGTGACCTGCGTAAACCGTCGTAACTATACGCAGCTGAACGACATTAAGGAATTCCTGATTTCAAAAGGTGTACAGCGCTGGCGATTGTTTACTGTTTTTCCAGTAGGTCGTGCGGCTCTCGATCCTGATATGCGCCTAACCAACGAGCAGTTTCGCGGGGTGTTTGATTTTATTCGTGAAACAAGAAAAGAAGGACGCATCCGTGCCGATTATGGTTGCGAGGGATTTCTGGGCAACTACGAAGGCGAGGCCCGCAGCAGGTTCTTTAGCTGTCAGGCCGGCATTACCGTAGGCTCAGTGATGGCCGATGGCTCGATAGCTGCTTGTGCCAGCATACGTGCCGACTATCATCAGGGCAACATCTACGAGGATGACTTTATGGAGGTTTGGGAGAACCGCTATGCCCCCTATCGCAATCGCGAATGGATGCGCAATGGCGAGTGCAAGGACTGCAAATACTTCCGCTATTGCCAGGGCAACGGCATGCACCTACGCGATGCTAACGGCGAACTTCTGCTGTGCCATCTGAAGCGCTTACAGCAGGCTGCTGATTAACTCCTATAGAATCGCTCTCAGCATTTCTGAAAGCTACACTTAGACTATCTGCCATCTCCTCACGATAGTCACAAGGTTTTGTACCATAACAAGCAGTAAACACAAATGCCACAGAACTGAAACCCAGCAGCGTCAGCATCTTGTTAATGGCCTTAAGTTTAAACATCTTTATATTCATAGTTTTTGTTTTAGTACAACATCAACGCTCCCTGCAGCTAATAATCTCTGACGGGCTTCGTCGTAACTGATACCGAGTTCGTCGGCAATCATGCGGGTGCCTCGGTCTATCAATTTCTCGTTAGTAAGCTGCATCTTTACCATACGATTACCCTCTACACGCCCCATGCGAATCATCAAGGCAGTAGAAATCATATTCAGAACCATCTTTTGGGCAGTACCGCTCTTCATACGGCTGGAACCAGTTACAAACTCTGGGCCGACAATCGTCTCTATGGCATACTCAGCGGCAGCAGCCAAAGGCGTATGAGGATTGCTGGTAATACAACCTGTAAGCAAACCCTGCTTACGAGCTCCCTTGATGGCACCAATCACGTAAGGTGTGGTACCAGAGGCTGCAATACCTATCACCGTATCATCGGCGGTAGGCTGATAGCGCATCAGGTCGTTCCAACCCTGCTCCTTATCGTCCTCGGCACGCTCTACAGCGCGTCGTAAGGCCTCGTCGCCACCAGCAATCAAGCCTATCACCCAATCGGGCTGTACACCAAAAGTTGGTGGCAGCTCGCTGGCATCAAGCACGCCTAAACGACCGCTGGTGCCCGCACCCACATAGAACAGTCGGCCACCGCGTTTCATTCTTGGTTCGATGGCCAGCACCAGTGTCTCTATCTGCGGCAGCACGCGTCCCACAGCCTCGGCTACCAACCTATCCTCCTGGTTGATGCTCCTCAGCACCTCGCCTACCTCCATCTGCTCCAGATGGTCGTAATGCGAAGCCTGCTCTGTGATCTTATCTTCAATCCTCATGTGCGTATTATTTTTTCTGGTACACACGTACATAATCAATCTCGTAACGCATAGGGAAGGCAGCGTTATCGATGGTACCACCATTATCGCCACCTAAGGCCAGGTTCAGAAGGATATACTGCGGACGGTTGAAGGGATTGGTATATTGGCCAATCTTACCGTTCTGCGTGCTACTGAGAGGAATCTCGTTCAGCAGCTCATCATCCAGATAAAGTCGGATAGCCATTTCGTCCCAGTCCATACGCCATATATGAAAATGCTGGGCCCATGCAGGGTCTTTCTCTGTAAAATGGGTAAACGGTGTTTTCTTGCTATTCCACACAGCCTTGTAAGGCTGGTCGTTACCCCAACAGGCATTGGCTAAGATATGAGGCACTCCATTGATACGGTAATACTCCATCAAATCAATCTCGCCACACGAGGGCCAAGGCATGTCGTTGCCTAACGTCCAGATGGCAGGCCAGGTACCACCAGCGGTTGGGATGCGGGCGCAAACCTCCAGTCGTCCGTACAGGAAACTGTACTTACCTTTGGTATTTAAACTGGCCGATGTATAGGGAATACCCTCACGACCAGTTTCCTGGCGAGCCTCAATCACCAGCATACCATTGTGCAGGTAGGCATTATCTGCCTGATACCACTGAGCTTCGTGGTTACGCACAAATCCCTGCTCATAGCCCCAGATGGTGCTATCAGGGCGCCCGTTACCATCAAACTCATCGGCAAAAACCAGCTGATACTCCTGTGCCACAAGGGGCACAGCAAGCATACCAAGCAGCAACGACAGTAAAACCTTTCTCATACCATTAAATAAAGTCTTTGAAAGCCTCGTCGTACTCAGGACTATTGGCCAGGCGACCGTTTACCAGGCATACAAGCTCGATATCGCCTTTCCACGACAGCTTCTCATCGCTGGCACGATAGATGGCCTGATGGAATACGTACTTGATGCCCTCCTTGGTGAGCGAGAGGCGTGAGATAAACTCATCGTCGCATCGGAGTGGCGTCTTATACTGCAAGTTCATACGAGCCACAACGGCATCGATACCCTGCTCGTGCAACGCAGCAAAGCTAACGCCCAGACTGCGAAGAAACAGGTGACGGGTGTGCTCAGCATAGTGCAGATAGTTGGCATTGTTTACGATGCCCTCGATATCGCACTCGTAATCGCGCACCTCCATGCGGGTTTCGAAAATATAGTTCATAATAGCTTCAATATTTCGTTGAAATGGGTAATCTTTGTCAGTCGTGGATGCACGATATCCTCAGAGTGCTCCAACTGCCAGGTAACGTGGAAGGGGATATGAATGGCCCAGGCACCGATATTGAGTGCAGGAGCGATGTCGCTCTTCAGCGAGTTACCCACCATAAGGAACTGTGAGGGCTGAACCTCCAGACGCTCACAGAGCTGCGAGAACTCTGTTTCGGTTTTATTGCTGGTGATTTCTACATGTGAGAAATACTTATCCAGATAGCTGCGATACAGCTTATTCTCCTGATCCTGCAACTCGCCTTTGGTAAACACCACAAGACGATAGGGATAGGCCTGCAAACGCTGCAATGTTTCCTCTACCTCAGGCAACGGTGTGGCAGGCAGATGCAACAGCTGCTTGCTGTGCGCCAGCAACTCAGCCAGTTGGGTATGTGATAAATGTGCGCCACCAACACGGAGCGCTGTTTCTATAATCGAAATAGTGAAAGCCTTGCAGCCATAGCCCAAATCGGCCATATTTCCCGATTCGGTAACAAACAACTCGTGGGCAGGGTCGTCGCAATAAGGCGCAATCAGGTCGTAGAGATGTTTCTCTACTTCCTCGAAATGACTCTGACAATCCCACAAGGTATCATCGGCGTCGAAAGCTATCACACGGAGATTTCTAACGTCTATCTTCATTTCTTACAATGTGGACAAGTTCCTTTAATAATATAATTAGATGTATGGGCCTCAAAGCCCTCGGGCAGTTCTACCTTAGGCATCATAACGCCATCCAGACAGTAGGTCTGCTGGCACTGCTCACAGTAGAAGTGGGGGTGCACATCATCATCGTGATCGTCGTGATGACTATGGCAGAGCTCAAAACGCTGACCATCCACAGCGCCATCAATCACATGCACCAGATGGTGCTCACGGAAAAGCTGCAGCGTACGGAAAATGCCCGATTTATCGATTGTATCGATTCGGTTCTGCAGCTCGGCCATGGATTGTGGCAGCATGGAAGCTTCGAGCGCCTTTACCACCGTAATACGGTTGGCGGTGGGCTTGATGCCATGCTCTAAAAGCAGTTGTTCGTAATTCTTAGTATCCATAAGCTATACTTGTATGATAAAAAACCTATTTCATCGTTCGCTCCAATCGCCACGATCCAGATTGCGATAGCCGATAGCCTCAGCAATATGGTGACTCTGCACGCGCTCTGTACCTTCGATATCGGCAATGGTACGTGCCACCTTCAGAATGCGGTTGTAGGCACGCGCACTCAGATGCAGGCGCTCCATAGCCATGCGGAGCATATTCAGACTGGCCTCGTCAGGCTCACAGAACTGGTGAATCATGCGCTCCGACATCTGCGCATTGCAATATACACCCTTGAACGCCTTAAATCGCTCTTCCTGACACTTACGGGCGGCAATCACACGGGCACGAATCACCTCGCTGGGCTCGCCCTGCTGCATCTGCGACAGCTGGTTGAAGGGAACTACCGGCACTTCAATATGCAGGTCCATTCTGTCGAGAAGCGGACCGGAAATGCGGTTCATATAACGTTGTATCTGTCCTGGCGTACATACACAATGGTGCGTTGGGTCGCCATAATAGCCACAAGGGCAGGGATTCATCGAGGCCACAAACATAAACGAGCAGGGGTACTCGATGGTATATTTAGCACGACTGATGGTAATCTTTCTATCCTCCAATGGTTGGCGTAGAACCTCGAGCGTAGCACGCGAGAATTCAGGTAGCTCATCACAAAAGAGCACCCCGTTATGGGCCAGACTCACCTCACCAGGCTGCGCTTTCTGCGTACCACCCGTCATGGCCACCTGCGAAATAGTGTGGTGCGGACTGCGGAAAGGGCGCTGCGAAATCAACGAGGTTCCACTGGGCAGGATGCCTGCTACAGAGTGTATCTGAGTAGTTTCCAAACTCTCGGCCAACGACAATGGGGGCAGGATACTTGGCAAACGTTTAGCCATCATCGACTTACCGCTTCCTGGGGGACCAATCAGTATCACATTATGTCCACCAGCAGCAGCCACCTCCAAAGCACGCTTTACGCTTTCCTGACCACGCACATCGGCAAAGTCGAGATCAAAGGCGTACTGGTGGTCGTAAAACTCCTTACGTGTATCAATAATGGTAGGTTCGCAATTCTCGGCACCATTCAAAAAGGCAATCACATCAGCGATATTCTCCATGCCGTACACCTCAAGCTGGTTTACCACAGCCGCTTCGCGCACATTCTCCTTGGGAACTATCAAGCCCTTAAACTTCTCTTTGCGTGCACGGATGGCTACCGACAGCACACCGCTTACGGGTTTCAGTTTGCCATCCAGGCCCAGCTCGCCTACCATCATATAATCCTTCAGTGCATCTTCTGCTACCTTGCTGTAGGCAGCCAATATACCAATAGCCAATGGCAAATCGTAGCCACTACCCTCTTTACGGATATCGGCAGGACTCATATTAATTGTCAAATCGGCTGTTGGGGATTTATAACCAATATTCTCGATAGCTGCGCGAATACGGTCGTAACTCTCTTTTACTGCGGTGTCGGCCAAGCCAGACAAGTGGAACGAAGTGCCTCTTGCCAGATTAACCTCGATGGTTATGGTGGTTGCTTCGAGTGCGGTAACGGCTGCACTATAGGTTTTAACAAGCATTGCTATTCGATTAATTCCTTGATTTTATCGTTAAGTTTTTGATAATCCAACGTACGGCCTACTATCTTTCCTTGACCGTCTATCACAATGTTGTCAGGCAGATAAGTCATACCCAACTGTTGCAGGATTGGCGATTCCCACATGCGCCCATCGCAAACGGTGCTCCATCTAACGGAGTCGCGATTCACAATTTGCTGACAGTCCTTTACGCTGCCATCCACGCTGATGCTCACTACCTTCAGCTTGCCTGGGTTTTCGCGCTGTAGGCGTGCCAACAGTCCCTGAATGCTCATACTCTCGTAGTTCCACGAGGCCCAGAGACTGATTACATTTACCTTGGCATTCAAGTCGGCCGACGATACTATCTCGCCTTTCAATCCTTTGGCCGAGAACGAAGGCAGATGTGCGCCCTGTTTCACGGCGCGTAAGGCACCTAACTTCTTCAAGAGGGCAGCCACCTCCTTATTATCGGGCTGGGCCTTCATAATCATATTACCCAACTTCTGAATATTATCATAGTCGGGGTTAGGTACCATTACAAAATATTTGGTAAGCAGATAGGTGCAGATAGGCGACTCAGGACGCTCGTAAATGTACTGCGTGGCCGTGCCTTTTACACCTGGTGGCATCATCGCACTGGTCTTCAGGCGGAATGCCGTCATTTCTTTGTTGATATTGGTGCCCTTAACTTCGGTTTCCTTCAGGTGCACAGCGTCGCCTTCCATAGTGATGGTAACGCCAGGCTCAGCAAACACAGGAATCTCAGAGAAGTTAGGGAACACCACGATGAGTGTAGTAGGTTCGGTGATGTCGGCCTTGTAGGTAAACTCACCCCTACTCACTCCGATGGTATCCAGTTTTTGGGCGCCATTAAGCCCATAGACGTAGAGTTCTCCTTGATTGAAGCCCTTAAAACTGCCCTCTATCTTAAACTTCTTCTGGCCATCGCCACAAGAACACAGTAAGAATGCTGCTACAAGAGCAAGGAGACACGTCTGTTTCATTATTTATTTCTCAATATTCTTCAGTTCGATATCGTTAGCTGCATACTTAGCAAAAGCAGGATCCTTCTTGATAGCCTCCTTCAGTGCCTCGGCAGCATCGGCATTGTTACCCATACGGGCACTCATCAGCGCCTTCAGATACTCTGACACAGCATCAGGGTTCTTGATGTACTTCAGAGTAACAGCAGCCGATACGTAATCGTGGTTCAGGATCTGAGCCAGCACAGCGCTGTTTGAGTAAACCTCTGCAAAGTTCTCCTCAGCCTGAGCATAGTTACCCTTAGCCAGGTTCAGGTTACCCATAATCTCAGCCAGTCCGTTAGCATCGGTAGCAGCAGCGATATAACGCTCAGCAGTAGCTACGTCGCCATCCTTCAGAGCCAGAAGTCCAAGGTTTGCATTAGCCTCAGGAACGTTTGTTGCCTTCTGCAGATACTGCTTGGCAGCCTCGTAGTTACCCTGCTGGTACTCGATGGTAGCCAGGTTGTTGTAAGCACGATAGTCGTTAGGATAAACCTTAGCGGCAGTCATGTAAACCTGCTTCTTCTCATCGGCATTAGTCTTCAGAGTAGCACCATACAGAATCTCCTCGATGCTCAGCTTGGTAGCATCGTCCTGGAGCTGCTCCAGAATCTGCTCGTCGCTACGTCCGATTGTCTCGTAGTTGATAGTGAGACGGGCACGACGCAGTTCAGGCAGAACGCCATCAGCCAACTCGCGGAAAGCAGTTGAGATATTCTTGATCTGCTGCTCACGCTCCTGTGGATCCTTATACATAGAGAGCACGCGCAGGATAACCTCCTTATCCTGGATGTTGCTAGCCTTTACCAACTCCTGGAATCCCTCCCAGTCCTGAGCGGTGTACTTAGCATCAACAGGAGCATCGAGCTTAATCTTCTTGAGCTCCTGGTTTACATACTTCTCAGAAACCTTCTGACGCTCGCCAGCCAGCTTATCGTTAATGCTGAAACCACCATCAGGTGAAGCATAGGCCGATACCTCGATGTTGTCGAGATTCAGCTTCTCGCGATCGTTGTTAATCTGCTTGAGCATACGAACAAACTCCTTAACCGAGTTATTCTTGAGCTCGCTCTTGCGCAGCTTAGCCTGCTGGATGAGGAACTTAATGTTAGCATCCAACTTCTTCTTGGTGATACGCTGATAAGCATCGGGAGCCACAGCAGCCTGAGTGGTCAGGATAGTCTGCTTGTAGAGCTCAGAGGTAGCGATAACGCCATCGGCCACCTTAACGGCAGGCACCTCCATCTTCTTGTTACCAATGCGGGCATCGAATGTAAGGAACATCTCAGCCTTGTTGTCGCCAGCGTAAGCAAAGCTGGTCTTCATGGTGTAGTTACCACCCATCTTGTAGTTGATGGTCTGGTCGTTACCACGCACGCTCTCGCCCTGGAAAGTGGCGGTGGTACCCTTCTCAACCACACCATTTGAATAGCGCAGTTCGGGCACGACTGTAACTACAGCCTTCTTTTTCATATACTTCTCGGGGAAATGGCCGTTGATAGTTGCAGGAACGGCACCTTTTTGAGTCTCGAGTGGATTTGGTGTTACGGTGAAGTTATCTGCTGATAATTCGCCAAGTTTTGAACACGATGTAAACATCATCAGCGTAGCTGCTGACAGTAATAGAATTTCTTTTTTTTGCATAAAATAAAGTCTCAGTATTGTTGTGTGCCGCGAGCGGGACTCGAACCCGCACAGCCGTTTAATGGCCAAGGGATTTTAAGTCCCTCGTGTCTACCATTTCACCATCGCGGCGCCTTTTTTGCGGTGCAAAGGTAAGTTTAATTATTGGAATCACCAAACTTTTTATCTTTTTTTAATTCCAAACCCTCAGAATACCGCCATCTAAGCTCACTTTATACCTGTAAAGTGCTATTCCTGCGTTACCTTCGGCCAATACACCGTTGTTCACATTGTATGTTCGGTTGCATTTGCTACAATGCAGATACAGACCGCTATTCTGCCATGTCAGCGGATAATTTCGTCCGCCCAGTTCCTTCAAACAGTTGGCACACTGACCCTCGTAAGCCACCAGTATATTATCATAGCTGCTCACCCCCACAATAATGCAGTTGTTGGCGCCTAACGCATAAGTCTGTCGCGATTCGCGCTCAGTATTCAGACGAATATCTTCGGTGGCGCCATCAAAATTACGTGTCGTCTTCAGGTGGCGCACGCCTTGCTGCACACTCGTCTCAATCTTCATAAACTGCCCAGGGGTTGAGAGCATAGCCGTTAGCTGGCAAGGCAGGGGATGCAACGTAGGATCGAACACAAACCTACACTCGTACTCGCGATAGATATTCTCATCGCCCACACAAGCCATCAGCAAGGTGCAGAGTAAGAGTGTCAGACAGCGTTTCATGCCAACAGTTTCTTTTCGGCCTCGGTCATACGCTCAAAGTTAAAGCCCTTCAGCGTCTGCTCCATCAAAGCCTGAATCTGGTCGTTGCACAGATTGCCGATGCTACCCTCGTGGGTGTGGTGGATATCATGACTGGCCTTAAACTGACCTGCCTCGATATCAAGACCGACCTTTTTATAGGCATCGCGGAATGGCATGCCATTAGCAGCCAAGCGGTTCACCTCCTCAACCGAGAACATCGGATCGTACATGGGGTTATCAAGAATATGCTCGTTAACCTCAATCTTATTAATAATGTATGCGCACATCTGCAGACAGTCCTTCAGTTCGCCAAAGGCAGGCAGGAACACCTCCTTGATAATCTGCAGATCGCGGAAGTAACCTACAGGCAGGTTGTTCATCATCAGCATAATCTGCTGGGGCAGCGACTGCAGCTTGTTCGACTTGGCACGGATCAGCTCAAACACATCAGGATTCTTCTTGTGCGGCATGATGCTCGAACCTGTGGTACACTCCTTGGGCAACTTAACGAACGAGAAGTTCTGCGAGTTGAACAAGCAGGCATCGAACGCCATCTTAGCGATAGTTCCTGCAATAGTAGCGATGGCAAAACCTACGTTACGCTCCATCTTTCCGCGTCCCATCTGGGCATATACCACATTATAATCCATCGAGTCGAAGCCCAACAGATTGGTGGTCATCGTACGGTTCAAGGGGAACGAACTGCCATAGCCAGCAGCACTACCCAAGGGATTGCGGTTGGTCATCTTATAGGCAGCCTGCAGGAACAGCATATCATCGGCCAAACTCTCGGCATAAGCACCAAACCACAAGCCAAAGCTTGATGGCATGGCAATCTGCAGATGGGTATAGCCAGGCATCAGCACATCCTTGTACTGATTACTCTTCTGGATGAGCTCATCGAAAAGACTTTTCACCTCGTCGGCAATCTCCATCAACTCATGACGTGTAAACAACTTCAGATCTACCAGCACCTGATCGTTACGCGAGCGACCTGAGTGAATCTTCTTACCCATATCGCCCAACTTACGTGTCAGCAGCATCTCAACCTGCGAGTGTACATCCTCCACATCGTCTTCAATCACAAACTCACCACGCTCAGCCAGGTGATAGATGTTCTTCAGCTCGGCCAGCAGCTGGGTCAGTTCGTCCTTCTCCAGCAGTCCGATGCTTTCCAACATGGTGATGTGGGCCATAGAGCCCAGCACGTCGTACTTAGCCAGATAGAGATCCATCTCGCGGTCGCGACCAACGGTAAAGCGCTCTATCTCCTTGTTGACTTCAAAATTCTTTTCCCAGAGTTTCATCTCTTAATTCTCAATTTTCAATTTATTCGTAGTGTACCATTGCAAGGGCCTCGGCAATCTTCTCAACGCCTTCCTGCAAAGGTTTCTCTACCATGCTTTTGATAAATGGGTTCAATTCGGCCTTTACCGTTACCTTCATTTTCGATGAGTTCTCATCTACAGGCAGCACCTGTACCCATACGTTGAAGGGAACGGGACTCTGAACCGTTTCGAACTTTACGCACTTAGGCTCTTCGCGATCGCAGATACGCAGTTTCAGTTCGCCTACAGGAGCCACATTAAGGCTCACGGTGTCGGCATCAAAACTAAATCCCTGTACCTTATCCTCGGGCACACGGTCGCGTACCTTCTCCAGATTGGTCAGATCGCTGATATTGTTGTAAACAGCCTGCTGCGAGTAAGGAACCAGCTTCACGCTGCTCTCAAACTTACTTTCTCCTCCGAATAATCCCATGGTTTACATTAAAGATTAAAGATTAAACATTAAAAGATTAAACATTAAGATTAATCCTGTTTCCAGGTATCAGGACTCTTACGCCACTCAGCCAGAACGGCCTTGTCCTCTTCCTTAATATAACCAGTCTTGGCAGCCTCTTCAATCACTGCCTCATAGTTGCTCAGTGTAATCAGTTTCACGCCAGCCTCGGCAAAAGCCTTCTCAGCTACAGGGAATCCGTAGGTAAACGAAGCTACCATACCAATCACCTCAACACCATAGTCGCGCAGTGCCTGAACAGCCTTCAGACTGCTCCCGCCAGTAGAAATCAAATCCTCTACTACAACCACCTTGGCACCTTTCTTAATCTCGCCTTCTACCTGGTTGCCCATACCATGATCTTTTGGCTTTGGACGAACATAGCTGTATGGCAAGCCCAGCTCCTCGGCTACGAGTGCACCCTGTGCAATAGCACCAGTGGCCACACCTGCAACAGCCTCAGCCTCAGGGAAGTTCTCCTGAATAGCATGACAGAGCTCCAGCTTTACAAACGAACGCAGACGTGGGAACGAGAGCGTCTTACGATTATCAGTATAAATAGGTGACTTCCAACCCGAAGCCCATGTAAACGGGTCGTTTGGCTGCAACTTGATGGCCTGAATCTCCATCAGTTTCTGGGCAAATTGATTCTTGATTTCCATAACGTTATTCTGTATTTTGGGTGCAAAGATAGTGTAAATCAAGCGAATAACCAAATTATTACCTATCTTTTTGTATAGCCAAGTGCCAGAACACTTATCTTTATGCCACCATTCAGGGCTATTTGCTTAGCACAAGCGGTTACAGTAGCGCCTGTAGTCACCACATCGTCAATCACCAGCAGGTGTTTTGCCCCTGCAGGAATCTGGTTCAGCGCAAACATCTGTTCCACATTCTCAGCACGGCTCCATCTGCTTTTCTTGGTCTGACTCTCCACAAAATCCACACGCCGCACCACATCGGTCAAAACAGGCAAACCTGTAATCTCGCTGATACCTTGAGCAATAGCATCGCTCTGGTTATAACCACGCTGGCGCAAACGTTTCTTAGCCAATGGTACAGGTACTATGCCATCGATTCCATCGAAGAATCCCGCGCCTTGCATCTCTTTAGCCAACATACGTCCAAGAATCACACCTACCTCGGGGTGATCCTTGTATTTAAGCTGGTAGATCATGTTGGCGGTATCAGAATGGGCTTCGTAGTAAAAATAGGCGGCAGCACGCTCGATAGGAATTAGATGCCAGAAGCTTTTCGCCATCTCATTATCATAGGGATCAAGCCAAAAACCGGTACGAGGCAGATGAAAGTGACATTTCATGCAAAGCACCTCTTCGGTAGCCGACAGTCGGCGACCGCATATCACACAAGTGCGTGGCGAAATAAAATCCAGTAATCGTCGCCAGATACTAATCCATTTCATCGTCAATATCCATCTCTTCGTCAACATCCAGGCATTGACGAATGATACCATAGTCGAAGCCACGACTCAAGGCGAAGCGAACCAGTTTCTGATTCAACTCATAATCGTTGGCGGCTTTAATGCTTTTGCGTTTCTGTTTCAACAGCGGCACCAGCACCTTCAGGTACTCCTCATCGTCGATTTCATCGAGCACCCGCTGCTGTATATCATCATCTATACGCTTCATCCAGAGTGCCTGCTGCACCTTGCGTCGACCCCACTTGTTATAGCGCACCTTATCTTTTACAAAAGCACGGGCATAACGTTCATTATCAATATAGCGCTCTTTGGTAAGACGCTCTACCACACGGTTCTGCGCCTCAGGAGCCATTCCCCAACGCTTCATCTTATCACGCATCTCCTGCTCGCAGTGTTCGGCCTGTGCACAGGCAGCCGCTAACTGCAGGTAAGCCTCTTGTTCTGTTTTCTCCTTTGTCATGCTTTAGTTGCTTTTATAAATCTTGTTTTGCCGTATTGGTCGTCAATCTTCGCAATATCTACAAAGCCCAAAGTCTGCAGATTTTCTACGATGGAATCGGCATAAATGGGATTAATTTCGTAATATAATCGTCCTCCCTGCTTTAAGGCCAACTTGGCATAATGCATGATATGACGATAAAACAGTAACGGATCATCGTCGGGCACAAACAGGGCTGTATCTGGTTCGTATTTCAGCACATTTTCCTCCATTTCATCGGCTTCCTTCCGACAGATATAAGGTGGATTACTAACGATTACATCCCACCTGTCGGCCTCTGTCTCTAAAGCCAAGGCATCATGTTTCTCAAACTTCACATCAGCCCCAAGCGCCTGGGCATTATGCCGAGCAATGGCCAGTGCCTCGTCAGAGATATCCCAAGCTGTAACTTTAGAGTCGGGAATATCCAATGCCAATGTAATAGCAATACAGCCGCTACCGGTACCTATATCCAGCACAGAACACCCCTTTAACTTCCCTTTATCTTCTGCTAACTTCCCTTTAAATTCCTCTCCGATTAAATGGCATAATTCGGCTGTTTCTGGACGAGGAATCAGCACACCAGGAGCCACATAGAACTGGCGACCACAGAAGTCGGCCACACCCAAAACATACTGCACAGGCTCGGCTTTTTCGAGTCTTTGCATGATTTTTTCGAGTTCTGCTTGGTCGTTTGCCGATAATTGTGTAACTTTGCCACAATAAATATCGGCCGTTGACAGACCGAAACGTACATCAAGCACCCAACGGACAAGGGCTTTCGCCTCGCCGGCATCGTAAATCTTGCAAAGTCTTTGGCAAAGTTCTTCGTAATTCATGGTGCAAAAGTACAAAAAAGTAGTGAATAGTGAATAGTGAATAGTAAAAATAATATGATAGACGACAAAAAATTCATGCAACGCTGCATTCAGCTGGCAAAAAACGGACAGCTGAACGCTAAGCCCAACCCCATGGTGGGCGCAGTTATTGTACATAACGGCCGTATTATTGGCGAGGGTTACCACGTGCGCTGTGGTCTGGCTCATGCCGAGGTAAACGCTTTTGCCTCTGTACGAGCAGAAGACGAGGCCTTGTTGCCCGAATCAACCATCTACGTATCGCTTGAGCCCTGCTCACATTATGGTAAGACGCCCCCTTGCGCCGACTTGATTATCGAGAAAGGTGTGCGCCGTGTGGTTGTAGGATGTATCGATGAATTCGCCGAAGTTCAAGGTCGAGGCATCCAGAAACTACGCGATGCAGGCATCGAAGTAGAGGTAGGCGTACTCGAGGATGAATGCAAGGCATTGAACCGTCGTTTTTTCACATTCCATCGCGAAAAACGTCCTTATATCATCTTGAAATGGGCACAGACCGCCAATGGTTTCATCGACGATCATCACCAGCCCGTACAAATCTCAAGCGACTTTACCAAGATGCTTTCGCACAAACTGCGTGCTGAGGAGGATGCTATTCTAGTGGGGCGCGTTACCGATGAGCGCGAACATCCGCAGCTGAATGTACGCGAATGGTACGGACCTGATCCCAAACGTATGGTGATAGACCGTGCTCACCCGCTGAACCTCGAGAGCTTGCATGCTCAGAATATCCAGTCGATTATTGTCGAAGGCGGTACCGAAACGTTACAATCCTTTATCGTGCAAGGTCTTTGGGACGAGCTACGTGTTGAAACCAACACATCACTGACCGTTAGCGATGGTACGCGTGCACCACAGCTGCCTGCTAGCGCCCAAGTGGCAAGCAGTCATATCTACGGTAAAAATGTGATTGTGGTTTATCAGCGAAAATACAGATAGTTATTTTCTACCAAAATCGGCAGGTACCTCACCCCACTTCTGTGTTTCCCATTTTATGATGGGATTACGGTACTGGTGGGTACGCAACCAGTTCTCGGCTCTTGCAATAATTTGGAAGAGCTGTTCGGTTTGTGGGGTGCGTTCAAGTGTAGTTTTACATTTGCCTTTCGACACCCATAGAATGGCATTATAACTATCCGAATATATGGTTTTATCGTGCCATCCCTTTTGCCAACAAAGTGCCAAGGCATGCACAATAGCCAAGAATTCACCGATATTATTTGTGCCTTTTACAGGACCAAAATGAAAAACCCTTGCGCCTGTAGTCAGATCAATACCCTGATACTCCATCGGTCCAGGGTTTCCGCTACAAGCAGCATCTACTGCAAAAGCGTCTGCCCTTACAGCCTCCCCCAACCCCCTCCAAGTAGAGGGGGCTTTAGGTGAATTCTGTACCTTTTTCTTATCCGATGGTATAATTTCCATAAGTGCTTTCTTAATGTTCCTAAGTACCTCTTGCGTATTTGCGACTACCTCCTCGTTCGTAAAACGAATAACAGTAAAACCGCTTTTCTGCAAATCCTCTGTCCTACTCTTATCCTTTACTATCTGCTTGTCTTCAAGGTGATACTGACCGTCTATTTCTATTACTAACTTCTTATGCAAGCAAACAAAATCTACAATATAATCCTTGATGATATGCTGCCTTCTAAACTTATGCCCATCAATACTTCTTGATTTTAGGATCTCCCACACGATACTTTCAGCCTCTGTAGGATGACTCATGTTGTAATCTGCATAAGCCCTTAGCAAGTCGTAATTGGCATTATCAGCCGTTTCATAAATATAGGTCATCTCACAATATGATTAAGCCCCCTCCCTTTGGAGGGGGATGGGGGAGGCTTTTTACATACGCTCAGGAACTTCGATGCCCAGCAGGCTCATACCGTTCTTGATAATCTTGGCCACATTCTTAGCCAGCATCAAGCGTACGGCCTTCTTCTGCTCATCGGGTTCGTTCAGAATGCTGTAATCGTGATAGAACTGATTGAACACCTTGGTGAGCTCGTAGCAGTAGTTAGCGATACCACTTGGTGAGTAATCCTTACCAGCCTGCTCTACAGCAGCACCAAACTCGTTCATCTTCTGAACCAGCTCTACCTCCTTCTCAGCCAGATCAACCTGAGCATTAGCAGGCTTCAAGCCCTCAGCCTCGGCCTTACGCAGGATCGAACGGATACGAGCGTAGGTGTACTGGATGAAAGGACCAGTATTTCCGTTGAAATCGATACTTTCCTCGGGGTTGAACAGCATGTTCTTACGAGCATCAACCTTCAGGATAAAGTACTTCAGGGCACCCATACCAACCACACGAGCAATCTCACGGCGCTCCTCTTCGGTCATATCGTCGAACTTACCCAGCTCCATCGAGGTCTTGTAGGCATCCTCTACCATCAGTGCCATCAGGTCGTCGGCATCAACAACCGTTCCCTCACGACTCTTCATCTTACCGTTTGGCAGTTCTACCATACCATATGAGAAGTGTGTAAGCTCCTTACCCCACTTGAATCCTAAGCGATCCAACAGGATAGAGAGTACCTGGAAGTGGTAGTTCTGCTCGTTACCTACCACATATATCATCTTATCGATAGGATAATCCTTGAAACGCATCTCGGCTGTACCGATATCCTGAGTCATATAAACCGAAGTACCATCGCTACGCAGCAGCAGCTTCTGGTCGAGACCCTCGTTAGTCAGGTCGGCCCAAACCGAGTTGTCCTCGTGGCGCTCAAACAGGCCCTTAGCCAAGCCCTCTTCAACCTTAGCCTTACCCTTCAGGTAGGTCTGACTCTCGTAATAGATCTTATCGAACGATACGCCCATCTTCTTGTAGGTCTCGTCGAAACCGGCATATACCCAGTTGTTCATCTTCTCCCACAGAGCGCGTACCTCGGGATCGTTGTTCTCCCACTTAACCAGCATCTCGTGAGCCTCCTTAATCAGTGGAGCCTCCTGCTTAGCCTTCTCCTCGTCCATACCCTGGGCTACGAGTTCCTTCACCTCCTCGCGGTAGTGCTTATCGAAAGCTACGTAGTAGTCACCAATCAGGTGGTCGCCCTTCTTGCCCGATGTCTCAGGAGTCTCGCCGTTGCCGTACTTCAGCCAAGCCAGCATCGACTTACAGATATGAATACCGCGGTCGTTCACGATATTGGTCTTCACCACCTTGTTACCATTGGCCTCCATAATCTGTGCCAAACTCCAACCCAGCAGGTTGTTACGTACATGGCCCAGGTGCAAAGGCTTGTTGGTGTTAGGCGAAGAGTATTCGATCATAACCAGAGGCGACTCGTCGGTAACCTGCTTCATGCCGAAACGCTCATCCTTATCGATAGCATCGAGCAACTGCAACCAGGCACCATCGCCAACGCTCAGGTTCAAGAAACCTTTTACCACATTAAACTTCTCAACAGCTGCACAGTTAGCAGTCAGGTATTCACCAATCTCCTGTGCTGTCTGCTCCGGACTCTTCTTGGCAGCCTTCACAAAGGGGAATACCACCAGAGTCAAGTTACCCTCAAACTCACTTCTTGTCTTCTGCAACTGCAGCATCTTCTCTGTGGCATCCATGCCATAGAGGGCCTTTACTGCCTCGCCTGCAGCCTTGCTGATTAATGCTTCAATATTCATATCTTTCGATTTTTGGGTGCAAAATTAATAAAAATATATGGAAATTAGATACTTAGTGTACAAAAAGTTACATCTTTGTACAAAAAAAACGCACATAGTTTAAAACTTTTTTGTATCTTTGCGCCCGACGAGAGAGAAATAGAATGAGACATAGCCTTAAACATATCACCATGGTCTTTGCTGTGATGCTGGCCTTACCAGTAGCGGCAAAGGGTGAAAGATTTGTGTTTACTACCATCTGGACGGCGCAGGCACAGTTTGCCGGCTATTATGCCGCCAAAGAGAAAGGATTTTACGACGAAATGGGCCTGGATGTGATTATCCAGCACCCTTCGCTCACCAGTTCGGCCTCCAACCGCTTGAAGACCAACCAGTGCGACGCAGCCATGTTTTCGATGATGTCGGCCATGGACTTCATTGCCCAAGGCACACCACTGGTAAACATCTTTCAGGACTCCATGAACAGCAGTAACATTTTAGTTTCGCGCTGGGGTGCTGATCCGTCAAAGATGAAAGGTCAACGTGTGGGCATCTTCAATTCCGACCCCAACTACCTAACCTTTATAATGAGTAAGAAGGAAGGCATGAATTACGAGTGGGTGCGTTTTACCAGCGACATCAACGTGTTCCTGTCGGGTGCCGTAGATGCCACTATGGTAGTGAGTTACAACGAGTTCTGCCAGCTGAAGCAGGCCGGATTTAATCTCCCCGAGAGAAGTTTGTATCGTTTTAGCGATCACGATTATAACATACAGGAAAACGGCGTTTACGTAAAACGCCAGTATTACAACACCCACCGCAGCACCGTGGGTAAGTTTGCAGCCGCCAGTCGCCGTGGCTGGGAGTGGGTAGCCGCCCACCCCGACGAGGCCTTGGAGATTGTCATGAAGTATGTACGCAAGAACGGTATCCACACCAACCGCGTGATGCAGAAGATGATGCTCGAAGAGGTGTTACGCCTGCAGATTGATCGCGAGTCGAAACGCCGCGAGTTCCGTGTACGTGCCGATATGGTACGAAAGGCCAGTAAGATGATGTTCGAAGCCGGCATGCTGAAACGCGAAGTAACCTATAAAGAACTGATTGGCTTATGAAAAAGCACCCTTGGATAGCAGCTGCCTTTGGTGCAGCACTCGCACTGTTGCTGGCAGCAGTACTCATCTATAGTCGCCAGATTATACAGCAGCAGGCGATGGACGATGCCGTAAAATCGCTACAGCAGGTCATGGAGCGTACCGACCGTCATCTGCATCAGATAGAGGCCGCTGCTGACAGTCTGATTCCAAAGATTGAACAGCATATCGACCAGCCCGACATGATGTTTGCGTATAGCAGAGAGTTGCTGAAGCAGCACCCCGACCTGAAAGGCTGCAGCATCTCGTTCGATCCCTATTTCTATAAAGAGAAAGGTCAATATTTCTCGGCTTACTCGTATAAAAAAGGTAACCACATCGTAACCGAACAGGAGGGTAACGACAACTATCAGTATTTTTATATGGACTGGTACGTTATCCCACGTATGCTGTACCACTCGTACTGGATAGAGCCGTTTGCCGAGAAGAGCACCAGTGGTATTGTGGTTAATGATATTATGACCTCGTACTGCCAGCCCATACAAGGTGGCCCCGATAAAACAGTGGGTATCCTCTCGGCCGATGTGCCACTGAGCTGGCTGGCCGATCAGATAGAAAACTATCAGCCCATGCCCAAATCGTATTGCATGCTGTTAGGTCGTGGCGGCTCCTACATTGTTCATCCCGACAGCACCCGTCTGCTGTACGAAACCATTTTCACCTCTACCATCGAGCATCCCGACACAGCCCTTACCTCATTGGGCCGTGCTATGACCGATGGCGAAACAGGTTACAAGTCATTACGACTGGATGGCGTAGATAGTCATGTATTCTACATGCCGTTCCGCCAAACAGGTTGGAGCATAGCCCTTGTATGCCCCAACGAGGTTATTCTCAGCAACTATCGCCTGTTGCTTTATTTCCTATTGCCACTAATTCTATTATCCATTATGCTCATGTTCATGCCTCTATGGCGCTTGCTGTTCCGCCGACGCCACTTTGCAGCCGTGCTGCTACCCTTGCTTGTACTAACTGCCACCTCGTGCCACAACAACCAGCCGAACAAACAAGAAGCCTCGGACCAACCCAGCCCCGAAGAAAAAGCCAGCGACAAAATTAGAGAACAGCTGGACGCGTACGAGGGCAACCGCTGGTTCCAAGTACTCGACAGTTTGGAACAGGCAGGCAAGATAGCCACCTGCCAAGCCGATTATTTGAGGGCATCGAAATACGACGAAATGGAGCAGTTCCGTTCTGCCTTGATTTTCTACAACAAGGCCATCGAAGGCGACAAATTATTACACATCGACAATGCACAATACTACGATGCCGTCATGGGATTGAGTACTATCTACCTGAATAACGATAACAATGTAGAGCTTGCCTTGGGAACTGCCACAAAAGGACACGAGACTGCCAGTAAGGATAGTACCCTCATTGGACAAGACCATACAAACCAGTTCATCATGGAAATTGGCATGTGTCAAATGCGATTGGGACGCAACGACGAAGCAGTACAAACCTTTGAGAATGCCCGTCAGGGGGCCGAACAGCTAGCACAACGCTATCCACAAAGTCCCCGTTGCCAAGAAAGTTGCATACTGCTTGCCGCAAATATCATCAATTATTACATGAACATAGGCTGGTTCGATCGCGTAGAACCTTGGCTCAATATGATGGAGTTGGCACTTGAACGCTACGCCGCCACCAATGCACCTACACAAAAATACAGCAATTATCTGGCCACTCTTACTGGCGACAAAGCCATTATGTGGGCCATGACGGGGCATCCTGAAGAAGCCGAAGCCGCCTATCAGAAATTTCTATCCACCGATTATGCCAAATCTTTCCGTGGCGTATACGATCAGGCCTTTTATCTGGAAATGACCGAACAGTGGGAAAAACTGCTTTCTATTGCACTTCGTATAGATTCCGCCGAAATAAAAGAAGGCGTAACGCCTACCATCGACTATTTGATAACAAGCCCATCAACCTTATTTAAAGCGATGCTGAAAACTGGTCGAAAGGAAGAGGCTTTACAAAAAGCTGATCAAATTATCAATTTACTCGATACGGTTAAAGCCGTCCAACATCGTAGCGATGCCGAGGAGTTGGCTGTAATATACGAAACACAACAGAAAGAAGAAGAGATTGCCGCCCAGCGAGCCTCACTCAACAGTCAGCGCATGCAGGCCATCGTAGTAGTGGTACTGTTGCTGTTGATATTCTTGGGTGTGCTGTTCGAGTTCTATCGCAAACTGCGCCGTGCCCACACGCTGCTTGAGATTAGCTATAACAACCTGGTGATAGCCAACGAACGCGCCGAGGAATCGTCAAAGATGAAGACCAACTTTATCCGTCAGATTTCGCATGAGATACGTACGCCACTGAATATCCTTAGTGGTTTTACACAGATTATCACCATGCCCGATATGAAGCTCGACGAGGCTACCCGCACCGATATCAATCATAAGATTGTGGAGAATACCGACCGTATTACCGGTCTGGTTAACAAGATGCTGGAACTGAGTGACGCCAGCAGCCAGGCCGTTATCGACCGCACCGACAATGTGCTGGCCGTACAGATTGCGGCACAGGCCACCGATGCCAGCGAGGTTGCCAATGCCAAGCACCTGAAGTTCGACTTACAGGTTGGCGACGCCGAAGGCGCGGTAACCATCACCACCAACGAGCAGGCTGCTACCCGTGCGCTTACCATGCTGCTTGATAATGCCCGTAAGTTTACCCGTCCGGCCGAGGCTAAGAATGAAAAACAAACTGAACAGCAACAGGTTACGCTTACACTCAAAAAGACTGATAGCACCATCGAATTCATCGTTGAGGACACAGGTGTTGGTGTGCCCTTAAGCGAAGCAGAACATGTTTTTGATGAGTTTGTACAGTTGGATGAGTACTACGAGGGTACAGGTATCGGACTTACCGTAGCACGTTCGTTGGCACGCCGACTGGGTGGCGATGTGGTGCTCGATACCACTTACACCTCGGGTGCCCGCTTTGTCATGACGTTGCCTTTGGCCTAACTAAATCAAGCCAAAGTGCTGCAGGGCCTTGCGCACACCCTCATCGTCAACCGATGCAGTAATGTAGTCAGCCTCAGCTTTCAGTTCGTCGATGGCATTACCCATGGCTATGCCCACACCAGCCTTGCGCACCATGGTACTGTCATTACCGCCATCACCAAAGGCCATGGTATGGTCGGGATTCAGACCTAGATGTTTGGCCATAGCCAGCAGTCCCTCACCCTTATCAGCACCTAATGCGGTTACATCGGTAAATGCCGGATGCCAGCGCCCTGAGGTACAGCCTGGCACGCGTGCCATCAACTCTGCCTCATAATCCTTACTAAAGAAAGGTGTTATCTGCATAATACGCTGCTGTAGCACCTCCTCTACAGGCTTGGCTTTATCCAGATTCTCCACCGCTAAATGCTGACGGAAAATCTCATCCACCTGTCCCTGCGGGTCGAGCACAGCCACATCCTTTTCGCCAACCACTATCACACCATAGTTCTTTTCTATGGCATCATCCACTATCAATCGGGCCTCGTGTGGCGGAATACTCTTACATGCCACTACCTCATCGCCTACAAAACAGTAAGCGCCATTAGTAGTTACATACCCGTCGATCAGGTGCTCGATAGCACCCAGGTTGGTTATGATAATAGGTGGGCGCCCGGTAGCTATAAACACCTTGTGCCCATTGGCCTTGGCCTGTGTAAGTGCCAGGATGGTAGAAGCGGGAATCTGGTGTGTCTCGAAACTCACCAGCGTACCGTCGATATCAAAGAATAATGCGTAACTTGTCTGCATATATGTTTATTTTTTAGGTCCCAGTGCCCGTCGGGTTTGCAACAGCACACTGAGCAGTATCAGGGCGATGCCGATATAGAACGAGAAGTTTATCTCGCGGCCCTCGCCAAAAATCAGGAATGCTAATATAATGGTATAGCAAGGCTCCAGGTTATACGTCAGGTTTACCGTAAAGGCCGAGAGTCGCTTCAGTGCCTGTATCTGTAGCAGATACATACCCACCGTGCAGAACAGCGCATGACAGAGCATCAGCCACAGGTTAGTACCATCGGGAATAACCACCACAGGCTGGTTGCTGGGGAAGAAAGCCAGGTAGATGGGGATGATCATCGATACCAGCACGATACCACCCGACATCTGGTACATCAGCACCGTACGACTACGCACACCCACGCTTGCCTTTTTATTGCAGATGGCATAGAGCGCACACACGGCACTCGACACCACACCAATGCCGATACCATAGCGGTAACGGGCATCTAATGAAAAAATGCACAGCACACCCAGCACGGTAATGAGCGAGAACACCAACTCGGTAACCGACAGCTTGCGATGGTATATCAGCGGCTCGAAAAGGGCTGTAAAAAAGCCTACCAACGAGAAACAGATAACACCAATCGACACGTTCGAGGCCTTGATGCTACTGTAAAACAGTATCCAGTGCAAACCTAACAGCGCACCGCAACCGCACAGTTGCAGAAACTTACGCCATCCCACACGTGGCAGTCCAGTAAACACCAGCAGGATTGCACTCGTAAACAGCATACGGTACCACACAATATCAACCTCGTTCAGGGTAATCAGTCGTCCAAACAGGCCCGTAAAGCCTGCCAACAGCACACTCAGATGCAGTTGTATAAATCCACGTTGTGTTTCGTTCATCACTCCCAGCACTCTAATTCGTTTTCTAACTCAGGTAACTGACTGCGGTGGAACATGGGTTCCTTAATGCCTGCACGCTTCTGCTGGCGGTAATCATCAAGCAGCCGGAAAGCATAACGTCCCAACAGCACAATCGCTATCAGGTTACAAGCTGTAAGGAAAGCCATAAAAAAGTCAACGATGTTCCACACCAGTTCAAAGCTGGCCAACGCGCCAAAAATCACCATCACACCAGCCGAACAGATGCGGTAGGTTGTCATCACCTGTGCATTCGACGTAATGAAACGGATATTTGCCTCGCCGTAATAGTAGTTGCCGATGATACTCGAGAAGGCAAACAGGAAGATGGCAATAGCCACGAATATCGGTCCTAACGCACCTACCTCACTCTGCAAAGCCGACTGCGTGAGTGCGATACCATTCAGCTCTGGCACCTCGTACAGACCGCTAATCAAAATGATGAACGCCGTACACGAGCAAACCAGCAAGGTATCGGTAAACACGCCCAAGGCCTGAATCAAGCCCTGCTTAACGGGGTGCGATACAGCTGCTGTAGCAGCCACGTTAGGTGCACTACCCTCGCCCGCCTCGTTCGAGAACAAGCCACGCTTCACACCATTCATAATCGTAGCACCAATACCACCACCAGCTATCTGGTGTATGCCAAAGGCATCTTCTACAATCACCTTAAACACATGTGGTATATGCTCTATGTTCATGGCAATAATCACAATGGCCAGAACCACATAGCCGATAGCCATCACAGGCACCAGCACCGCACTTACATGGGCAATACGCTGAATACCGCCAAACACGATAAACAAGCCCAGAACTGCCAATGCAATACCCACCCATACAGGATTCCAGCCAAAGGCCTCCTGCATGGCACCACAAATGGTGTTAGCCTGGATTGAGTTGTTCGACAGTCCGAACTGCAGCGTAATCAGCACCGCAAACGTAATGGCCATCCATCGCTGGTGCAAGCCATGCTGGATATAGTACGCAGGACCGCCGATAAACGAGTCCTTATGTTTCTGCTTAAACAGCTGGGCCAAGGTAGATTCTACAAAAGCCGTAGCCGATCCGATAAGGGCGATAATCCACATCCAGAACACGGCACCAGGTCCACCGATGGCAATGGCCGAAGCCACACCAGCCAGGTTGCCCGTACCCACACGCGTGGCCACACTCACGGCAAAAGCCTGAAACGAGGAGATATGCTTACGCTTGCCCTCTGTACCTTGATTCTTAACTTGGTCACCTACTGTATCAACAGCCGAATCGGTTAGCAACCTGAGCATCTCGCCCACCATCCGGAACTGCACAAAGCGTGTTTTAATAGTAAACCACACGCCACAGCCTACCAGCGCGGCAATCAGCACATAGCCCCAAACGGCATCATTAATCTGAGTAATCAGTTCGTTCATTTATGTTTAGTTCGTATTGTTTATTGCAAGGGTGTTAGTGGATAAATAATGTTCACTATAAATATGTTAGCTGCCAGTATGATAAGGTTCATCAGCAGTCCTATACGCATAAAATCGCTGAATCGGTAACCACCAGGACCGTACACCAGCATGTGTGTAGGCGATCCGATAGGTGTGGCAAAGCTACTGCTCACGCTCACCATCAGGGCTATCAGGAATGGGTATGGCTCGTACCCCAACTTCTCGGCAGCCTCGTACATGATGGGGAAGAACATGGCACCGGCAGCAGTGTTTGATATAAACTCGGTGATAAACGTACCCACAAAGCAGATGGCAGTCATCACCACTATCGGGTTGGTACCACACACATCCAGAATACCCATGGCCAGGCGTTCGGCAATACCCGTTTTCTGGATAGCCAGTCCCAGCACCACGCTACCAGCAAACACCATCAATATGTCCCAGTTAATAGCGCGCATGGCCTGGTCGGGCGTACAGCAGTGCAGTATCATCATGGCAGCAGCGGCAATAAAGGCACAGTGCAGCAGTGGCATAATACCCAAGGCCGATACTGTTACCATCGCTATCATAATCAGCGCCGATATCAGTGTTTTGCTACCCACGTTAATCACCTCGTCGCCAACCTGCAAGCCACGCTCCTGGGCCAGCTGCAGTATATCTTTAATATGTCCGGCGTATGTCAGATGGTCACCTCCCATCACAAACTCGTTCTTGCTCAGCGCTACGGGTACATTATCAAAGTGTCGGATCCTGATCAGTCGGCCGCCCTTCACATCGTACAGGCCAGCATAGTCGAGTGTCTCGCCAATAAACTTGTTGCTCGATGGCACCAGTAACTCTACGGTATATTCGGCTGTATCCTCAAAATCCGACTCGGGTGCTTTTCTATCGGGCAACAGCTTACGCATGGCAATAATGCTCAGCACACCTACCAGCAAGCAGAACAAGCCTGGTATCGTAGTTGCCAACACGTTCATCACATGGCCCGTCTTATCGGCATACAGTCCACTGATAATCAGGTTGGGCGGTGTACCAATCAGCGTACACACACCACCCATACCCGAGGCATAACTCAGAGGGATAAGCAGCTTTGAGGGCGAGATGCCCAGCTTTTTCGACCACATTTTCACGATGCCCACAAACATGGCCACCACCGTGGTATTACTCAAGAACGAACTCAGTCCGGCCACTGGCAGCATCAGTCGTATCACGGCCTTGCCGTAGCTGTTGGGTTGCCCTAACAGGTTTTTCACTATCCATTGCAGCACGCCGGTATAGGTAAGACCAGCCACTACCACAAACAATACTCCGATAACCACTACCGACGAAGAACTGAAGCCCGAAAACGCCTCTTTAGCATCGAGCACCCCTGTAACAAGCAATATGCCGATAGCAGCTAAAAACACTACATCAGCACGTAACTTAGTTACTAACAGCGTCGTAAACATACCCAACACTGTAATGATTGTAATCCAAGCATGGAGATTAAACCCCCATAACAGTTCTGTTTCCATGATTTATCAGATTTGCTTATGTAACATGCGGACAAAGGTACGTTTTTTCACCGAAAAGTGCAAGCAAATCTTGCTTTTTTTGCTAAACATGGGAAAATAGTTGTATCTTTGCACCCATAAACTTACTTAATATGAAGCGATTTCTACCTCATCTTATAGCATTTATAGTGGTGGCCATCTGGGGCGTCACGTTTGTGTGCACTAAACTGTTGTTGCTGGGCGGACTAACTGCAGCCCAGATATTTATTCTGCGATTTATTATCGCCTACTTGCTGTTGTTAGGCTATAGCCTGTCAAAGGGCATCCACTGGCTCAGCAACAGTTGGCGCGACGAGCTCAACATGATGGCTTTGGGTGTATTTGGCGGATCGCTCTACTTCCTCACCGAGAATAGCGCCATGAACTACACCACAACCACCAACACCAGCATCATCGTGAGTCTGTGCCCCCTGTTTGCATCAGCCATCATCGGTGCTTTCTATAAAACCGAGCGCCTTAATCGCTGGCAAACCGCTGGCACTGTTATGGCGTCATTGGGTGTTATCATGGTGGTGATGAACGGTCATTTTGTGCTCCACCTCTCGCCTTTGGGCGATGCGCTGGCCTTTGGTGCCTGCATGTGCTGGGCGTTCTACAGTCTGCTGATTATCCCCGTTAGCAAGCGTTACCCCACGGTGTTCATTACCCGCAAGGTATTCTTTTACGGTCTGCTGTCCATGATACCCTATATCATCCTGCATCCCGACCTCAACATCCAGCTGGTCATCAACAAGCCCACGCTGTTAGCCAACCTATTGTTCCTGGGTTGTGTAGCCTCCATGCTCTGCTACGTGGCATGGAACTGGGTACTTAAGCGTTTGGGGGCCGTGGTTGCCACCAACTACGTGTATCTCAATCCCGTTACCACCATCGTGTTTGCCTGGATGGTTCTTAACGAGCAGATTACCGTATGGTTTATCATCGGTACTGTACTCATTCTGTACGGCATGTACCTGGTAAACACCAAGCGCCCCAAGTTATCGGCTTAGTATCTGCTCGGCGTGCTCCTTGGTCTTTACCTGCTTGCCGGCAAATATCTGCTCAATCACACCCTCCTCGTTAATAATAAAGGTGGTACGTATGGTGCCCTCGGTTTTCTTACCGTACATCACCTTCTCGCCCCAGGCACCCATTGCCTGCAGCAGTTCCTTGTCAACATCCGCAATCAACGGGAAAGGCAGTTCGTGCTTCTCCTTAAACTTCACGTGCGATGCTGCCGAGTCCTTACTCACACCCACCACCTCGTAGCCTGCCCCTTGCAGTTCGTTATAATGGTCGCGCAAACTACAAGCCTCAGCCGTACAGCCGCTGGTATTATCTTTTGGATAAAAGTACAACACCAACTTACGTCCACGATAATCACTCAAACGGATATCCCGTCCCTGTTCATCCTTGCCCAGAATCTCTGGCGCCTTATCACCAATATTCATACGCATTATAGTTTTATGTTCTCAATCAATATTTCTTTTGCTCTATTGTATTATAACCCAATAAATAGGCATATAGGGCCGACGGCATGAACGTCAAGTTACAATTCTCCATATTTTTAATTCCATACTTTGTACGAGAAGAGACTATTGCCGACACCAGATGATTCTTATCCATAAATGAAAGTAAGGATTTTAGTTCACTTGGCACATCGAAATAACGGTCAGACCATTTCATCTCAACAGCCCATATTGGCTTTTGGCGTAGTCGGTCAAGTCCCACCATATCCACCTCACCATTTTCTCGTCCCATCTTCCAATTTGCATAAAAAACTTCCTCATCATCCCGTTGAATACGCTGGGCAAAAAGAGCAGTCTCTACCATACTTCCCAAAGTCTTATCTGTCTCCGTCAATGGCGAGAAAAGGGCACATCGTAAAGACGGATTTGTAAGATATATCTTAAACTGGGTTATTCGCTGCATCCGCTTTGCATTAGCATCAACACGATGAATTACCTTAATAAGGAATGCACTTTCCAAATAACTGATATACTTGCGGATAATATCTTTACGGATGCCAGACTCCTGAGACATCTCTTCATAAGAAAATTCACAACCAGAGCGATAGGCGATATGGATAAACAAGCGATATAATTCTTGTGTATCATTGATACCATAAAGGCTAGGAAGGTCTTTAAGCATCACCTTATCAACAATATCACGTCGCATATAACGTCCTGGGTCTTGCTGAATTTCTTTCGAGAAAACAACCTCAGGATAACCACCATAATTAATATAGCGTATGAAATGCTCATTCAATTGTGATATATCTATGGTGTCAAAAGCATTAAACACTTGCTGGTTCCACTCTATCTTTTTAGGAACTATCAGTCGATCAAGCTCCTGGAGATGGATATACTCGTTAAAAGTAAGTGGAGGTAATGCAAAGTCATGGAAACGCCCGGCGCCACTCTCGGTACTCTTCATCTTCAGTGCAGCAGCAGCCGAACCAGATACAATAAACCGAGTTGAACGATAGGTATCAACTAATGATTTTAAATGTAGTTCCCAATCCTTCAAATACTGAACCTCATCGTAGAACACATACAAACCTTGATCTGTTGGTTGTTTCGCAAGAGATTTCTTTGCGATATTCAACAGCATTTCAAGCGACATTCCATTATATATAGGTGTATCTATAGAAAGGTAGATAATGCTTTGTGGATTAACACCATCATTTATCAAGCGTTCTACTGTATGATAAATCATAATGGTCTTACCTACTCGTCTTGGTCCCATCAGAACTATGCCACGTCTGACATCAACATCCTTAACAACTTTGTAGAAGGAATCGAGGTATAGACGGCTTTTCATTTGGTGAATATCATCGGGAATTTTCCCAGATGTCCACCAAGGATTATCCATTCTCATCCTTTCAATAACTTGCCTTTCTAACTCTTCAATTTCTATTTTCATAATTATAACACCTTTTTCAATGGCAAATATACATAGAATAAGTGACATTTACAAGTAAAAGCATAAAAAACATATCTTAATTTAACATTTTTGTTGAAATAAGACGTTTTTACCGTGCTTATTTTGACAATTTGGTAAAAATAAGCACTAAATATCAAAAATCAAGTCTTATTTTAGCGAGATACAGAAAAGTGCCCGTGCAACTCGGTATAATGGTCGCGCGGCAAAATTAGTATTACTACTGTCAGGCTACTTCGGCAAACAACCCATCATCAAGTAATAAAACACATATAGACTGACTATCAGATAGATAGCCGCCTGTCAGACAAATGTCAGACAAATGTCAGGAAGAAAATTCTTCTAATAACTTATCTCTTCATACCTTTGCAGGAAAAAAGTAAATGTATGAAGAGATTATTGTTTTTATGGATGCTAACTGCATCAATGATGGCTTTTGCACAGAAGGAAGTGGAATTACAGGAAGTTACCGTACAGGGCTCTAAGGTAGTGCAACGGGTTGACGGTCAAACCATCCATCCCACACGTCAGCAGTTGGAGAGTAGTACCAACGGCTATTCACTATTGTCGAAACTGACGTTACCCCATCTGCGTGTTGACCCCGTGATGCACAGCGTTACCGCACTCTCAAACCTTGGTAGTGTGCAGGTGCGCATCAACGACATCGCGGCATCGAAAGAGGATCTTCTTGCACTCGACATAAAAGCCGTACAACATATTGATTACATCGACAATCCTGGAGTCAGGTATGGTGAAGGTGTAGCCTATGTCATCAACATCATCGTGAAGAACCCCGTCAGCGGATACAACATCGGGGCAGACCTTACAAACACACTAACATCCGTGAATGGTGATGAGAGTGTCTATGGAAAAATCAACTATGGAAAGAGCGAATTCGGAGTAAACTACTCGCTGGGTTATCAAAACTTTGAGGGAACGGAATATGAAGAAAAGACGACATACGAACTGGAACCGGGGACGGAGTACAATGTATTACGCCAACAGTTAGAGGGACAGAATAAGAGCCTCGACCACAAAATTCAACTGACGTATAGCCTTAGCGACTCGAACTACGTGTTCCAGTCTAAGCTCTCTGCCCATCGAGACATTCAGCCCGAAAGGTCGTTAGCTAAGTTCGAGACTTACGAAGACCATTCCTCGTCCCGTACCTCATCTCCCGTACTCGACCTCTATTTCCATCGAGATTTCAAACGTCACCAGTCACTTACTGCCAATGCTGTGGGAACGTATATCCATACCGATAGCTATTCAGAGCATAACGAAGGCGGCAACTATGCCTATAACGTGATAGGAAAGACGTATTCGCTCTGGACTGAGGCCATCTATGAAAACCGTCTGAAACCCTTTACAATCTCTTTGGGTACACAGTATGGACAGAAATATATAGATAATGTATATTTTGGCGATGCAAACGCTTCCAACTCAATGCGGTCATCAATGATGTATTTCTTCGGTCAGTTGAAAGGACGCTTGGGCAAATTCGGATATATGGGAGGCTTGGGCATGAGTACTCGTTACTATCGACAGGCAAATTGGAATGATCGCTTCCTGCTGTTCCGCCCTAAGATGACGCTTGCCTATCCGTTGGCTAAGCATCTGAAAGTAAAATACGACTTCGAGGTGTCGCAGCACGTATCGCAGATTGCACTCGTCAGTGATGTCTGTATCAAACAGAATGCGATGGAAACACTGGTGGGCAATCCTGAGATTATGCCGAATCGTGTAACCTCTCACGATCTTCGACTAACCTACTCCACGCCTAAAATTATGAGCGAACTACAGGGCTACTGGCGACTTAATGCCAACTGTAATATGGAGAAATATACCCGTCAGGATGAACATTTCTATCAGACTCAGACAAACGCTGGTAATGAATGTAGTTTCTTCTTCATCCAGAGTTACAACCGATGGGAAGTCATTTCTGAGCATCTCTCCGCAACCGTATATGGCGGCATCTACCGTTTCTTCAACTTCACAGACGACTATCGTCATACCTATACAGCTTTCAACGGAGGTGCCAACATAGAAGCCTACCTTGGCAAGTGGACACTGACGGCTTACGCTGATAATGGATGGAACTTTATGGAGGGAGAGCATCGTGGCCATCAACCAGCCGCTTGGTATCTCACGGCTTCTTACCAGATGAAGAAGAACATCACTCTTTCCCTATATGCCCAGCACCCATTCTGCTCAAATCCGCTCAGACATAAGACGGAAGTTCTTAGCCGATATATCCACAAAGAGGCATCACAGCACAGCCGCGATTTGGGCAATATGCTAACACTCAATTTCACATGGCGTTTCTCGTCAGGTCGTAAATATCGGGAGATTCAGCGCACTATGAACCATCGGGATACAGAGACAGGAATCTTACAAAGCGAATAAGAAAGGCTATCACCTAATGTTAAAAAATGCAGAAAGTTTCTACATACTATACCTTCGTGTGTCAAATTTATGATTATCATTTTTTTGATTATCATTTTTTTGATAAAAAGCTTTGTTTGTATTTGATAATTGCTTATCTTTGCAGCCGAAAAGGTAATTATCAAGGATAAAAGAGTATGAAAAATCCGTTTGTAACCAAAGGATATGCAGGGCCCGAATACTTCTGCGACAGAGTACAAGAGACTGTGGATTTGGTAAAGTTGCTTACCAATGACAACAACATGGCCTTGATATCTCCTCGGCGACTAGGCAAAACAGATTTGATCCATCATTGTTTTGCACAGCCTGAAATTAAGGAAAAGTACTATACGTTTATCATCGATATATATGCCACAAGCTCTTTAGCCGACTTTGTAAGTCTTCTAGGACAGGCTATACTCGATGAATTAAAACCACGCGGCAGGAAGACTTGGGAGAAATTTGTTGGCACCCTTAAGTCCATACAGCAGCAGATTTCTTTCGATATGAATGGCAATCCTGTATGGGGAGTTGGCTTGGGTGCATATACTAATCCTGCAATTACTCTCGACGAGATATTCGTCTATCTTAAAACGGCTGACAAGCCTTGTTTGGTTGCTATCGATGAATTTCAGAAGATAACAGAGTATCCAGACGGTCAAAATGTAGAAGCTGCACTGAGAACACATATCCAAAGATGCCCAAATGCAACATTTTTGTTTGCAGGTTCCAAGCGACATCTTATGGGTGAGATTTTCCTGTCGCCGTCACGTCCGTTCTATCAGTCGGTCATTACAATGGGGCTTTCTCCTATTCCCATCGAAAAGTATAAAGAGTTTGCCTGCGCTCAATTCGAGAAATGTGGAAAGTCAATCCAGCCTGATGTAGTAGACATCGTTTATCAGCGATTTGATGGAATAACATCTTATCTGCAGCGTCTGATGAACGTGCTATTTCTAAATACCGCACAAGGCGAAACGTGTAGTAAAGATATGATCGACGTTGCTATCAACTACATCTTGGATCTGTATACAGAGTATTACGACACGCTGTTGGCCCAGATGTCAGAGAAGCAGCGCAACGTGTTTTTAGCCATAGCCTGCGAGCGAAGAGTGAAGAGCGTATCGGGTGGTGCTTTTGTGCGGAAATATCATTTGCAATCGCCAAGTTCTGTTATGTCTGCATTAAGAGGCCTTCTCGACAAAGATCTCATTACCCAGGAAAATGGTGAGTATTTTGTTTACGACCTGTTCTTCCAATTGTGGATAGAGAGAAAATAATCTTTGCGGCAGAAAACGTATGAGGACTGACAATGGAACAGAAATTCAGCAATAACAGCATTGACCTTCAGGTGCTGCGTGCCATCATTGCCGAGCACATTCTCTTCCAGTTCCGTTCGCGTTACCTCGACCTACATTGCGCCACGGCCCGCGAGCGCTACGAATTGCTGCTACGTCGTTGCCCCGGCATCGTGCATCACCTTGCCTTGCAGGACCTCGCCTCTTTTCTCTGCGTCACGCCCAATTACCTGAGCACCATCCGCAAGGATATCACGTTCGAAACGAAAAAATAGCGCCACTTTCTTTAAGTAGATTCTATCACCTCCAACCTATACCCTCGCTTCTTGAGTGACACGATAGAGATGCTGGTGTCGGGTTCGAGCATTTTGCGGATATAGGTTATCTGGACGTTGAGGGCGAGGGAGTTGGCGTAACTATCGTTTCCCCAGACATGTTCCAGCAGATAGGAGCGCTCTACGGTCTGACCGATATGCTGGGCCAGAATGGCGAGGATATCCGACTGGCGGGCAGAGAGGTGCTGCACCGTTCCGGCATACTCAATCGTGGAGAGGTTGCTGTCGAAAATGGTCTGGCCGATGGTCATGCGCGATGGTAACGAAGCCTGGCGATGCTCGAAACGCTCACGAATCTTGGCAATCAGTTCTTCGGGATAGAACGGTTTGGGGATATAGTCATTACCTTTCAAGTCGAAGCCTTTCAGGCGGTCGGCCTTTTCCGTCCGGTCGGTGAGGAAGAAGATTAGCACGTCGCGGTCTTGCTCACGGATCTTTCGCGCCAACTCGAAACCGTTTATCAGCGGCATATTGATATCGAGCAAGACCAAATCGGGCTTGGTTGTAGTAAATGCTTCCCAACCTTTATGCCCATTCTCGGCATAGTCCACTTCATAGCCCTCCACCTCCAGGAACTTCCTTAACAACTCCGAGTTCTGGCGGTCATCGTCAACGAGCAGTATTCTAATCTTTTCCATCCGTCTGCGGTATTAAAATGGTGAATGTCGTACCCTCGCCCTCAATGCTTTCAAATGTAATCGTTCCGCCATGGGCTTCGACCAGAAGTTTTACATAACTCAGTCCAAGCCCGATGCCGGGGATGGCCTGGTCCTTTGCCGACTCGCTGCGGTAGAACTTGTCAAACACATAACGCTGGTCGGCCTTTGCAATGCCGATGCCATTGTCCGCCACGCTGATTTGCACCATCCCGGCCTCACGCATCAGGAAGTCAATCCTGATAGTCACGGCCTCACGGGAGTATTTAATGGCATTCTCCAGCAGGTTGCAGACGATGTTTGACAGATGCATACGGTCGGCCTGTATCTCCAAATCGTCCTCGGCCACAATCTCCATCCTCACATCCTTGTCCGACGGGATATTCTGCTTGCCGATACATTCCTCCATCAGACTGCGAAGCGAAAAGCGAGACTTCACCAAAGGAATTTCGGTGGAATCGCTGAACGTGATGTCGCGCAGTTTCGAGAAATACGAAGTCAGGTTGTCCAGTTCATTGTGCGAACTTGCCAGTATGCGCTGCTTGCTCTCCCCGTCCTGCATCATCCGCTCGTTGCCCATAAACGACACACACATCTTCAGCGTCGATATAGGCCGTTTCAGTTCATGGATCATCGTGTGCAGAAACTCCTGCCGGATAGCCTCTATGTGCCGTTGCTTGCGGATGGTCAGTATCTGATAGACCAGACAGAAGATAAGGAACAGCGATAGCAGCACGGTTATGAGTAGCGTATAGGCCATCCTGCGGATGACGGGTGATATACTGATGGCTGTCTTCACCACGACCTGTTGCCCCTCAAAGATATCGTAAGGGAACGAGACCGTCATCACAGGTTGCCAGATGGAAGTATGTGGCTGCATCGACGGTTGCCACACCATCGTATCGGTTTTCGTGGTAGTGATGCTTTGTGCCGTGATACCTTTTGAACGTAGAATACTGTCGAGCCTTTCTTTTTGGAACGGATGCTGATGGTCAACAGTGAAGCGGTTTAGTGCTTCAACCAATTGGCTTGTTCCCATGTCTTCGTTTTTCTTGCTGTTACAAGTAAACACAAAGTATTCCAAGCCTTCGGGCAACTCCGCAGGATGGTCGTCGAGGAGGCTGGCTATATACTCCAATAGATATGTATGGGCATCTGCTCCTTTGGGAATGGGGAGAGAATAATGTAGCGTATCAAGCGCAAAGATTTCATACCTCCATGTCTCAACAACATCGTCCCCCTTTATTTCGCTTGTTTTCCTTAAACGGTTACCATAGAACCTCGGAGAATACGGCAATGTTTTCCTGATTGCTATATCTTCTTCAGCACAGGCAATAATCGTGCTGTACAGTTCGCTTTTGTATTCTTCAAGCGATAGTTGATAACGGCTGTAAAGCCAATAGCCCTGCACGATGCTGTAGGCTACGATGGCGCAGATGGTCAGGCCATATATAAACTTGATTCTTCTTTCCATGCTGCAAAAGTACACATTTTATTATGAACCCGCGCCCGAAAGAATCCTAAAAAACCAAAACAGTAATAATTCAGTAATAATTATTTTCTTTTACGGGGTATAATAGACCTATCTTTGCACCCGATTTCACATCAAAACGTAAATAAAATGAAGAAAAGAGTATTATTTATCGCCCTCGCCTCTGCCCTTGTCAGCACAATGATGGCACAAGAAGTAGAGCACAGGAAGGAAGTGTATGTAATCAAGGCAGGCAAAGCCTCAGGCATCAGCACTGCTACACCCGTTGAGCAGAAAGAAATCGGCAAGGCAGTGATGGAGTTTATGTATGACTACAAGTACTTGACTGACACAACTGATGTCAGTCGGAACGAAACCGACCGAATGACACTGCAAGTGACTTATGGTATGTCGAAGTTCACGAGTTTCCGAGCCATGCAGATTGATTCACTTATTCGCGTCTCAACGGCAGAACAAATCCGGGCTAACCCTGACAGTTACATAGGTGGTGAAACGTTTAGCATCTACAAGAACTATCCGCAAGGGCGCTTCACCGTCATCGACAAGGTATCCACAGACTGGTTCCATTACGAAGAGGACATACCAGTGCAGGAATGGATACTGACCGACGATACGTGTAATATATTGGGCTATGAATGCAAGAGTGCTGTGTGTGACTTCCGTGGTCGACGGTGGACGGCATTTTATACCGACTCAGTTCCCGTTGCCGATGGACCGTGGAAGTTTGGTGGCCTGCCGGGGTTCATCATGCAGGTCTATGACGAGGGGCATCAGTATGAATTTACCTGTGTGGGCATAAACTCCAAAGCCGACCGAGTCATGACCATACCCGAAGTGCCGTTCAACAAGACCACTCGCCCCAAATTCTATGCCACCAAGTTAAGGTTTGACACCGATCCCTTCGGATATATGATGAATGTAAATGGTGTTAACGTGCAAGTGAAGGGTGCCGACGGCCAACCTCGCACTGACATCACTCAACCACGAACCTTGCAATACGACTACATCGAACGCGACTGGAAGTAATATCTGATGAAACGACTCGCCATCCTATTATTATACGTGTCCCTTCACCTGCCCCTCTGCTACGGACAGATGAAGGCTCTTGTTGGCTCTGTGACCGACGAGGAAAGTGGCGAACCTGTGGCTGGTGCCATCGTGCAGGCCGTCGGCGGCAAATACTACACTTTCACCACCAATGACGGGCGTTTCTCCTTAAAGGGTGAGGCACGACAAATCCGTGTGCAGTCAATGGGCTATCGTAGTATCGTCGTAGATGTTTCTGAAAGCCCTATGCACATCAAGATGAAGCCGGAGGCCACACAACTGAAAGACGTTATCATCAAAGCTCCCGACATTATCCAAAGAAGCGACACGCTGGTCTATTCCATGAGCAAGTGGGCGCAAAAACAAGACCGCAACATGGCCGATGTGCTACGTCGCTTGCCAGGTGTGGAGGTGGCAGAAGACGGAGGCATCAAGTACAACGGCGAGCCTATCAACAAGTTCTATATCGATGGCTCTGACTTTGTGAACGACCGCTACGGCGTGGCCACCAATAACATTTCTCCTGACGACGTGTCCAGCGTGGAGATTATGGAGAACCACCAGCCAGTGAAGGTGCTTGAAGGACTGGAGTTCTCACAGCAAGCCGGACTGAACATCAAACTTAAAGAAGCTGCCCGCGCCCGCTGGATTGGCATCCTGAATGGTGGCATGGGTGCCGAGCCTCTGCTCTACGACGCATCCCTGTTTGCCATGCGCATTGCCAAGAAATGGCAGAACATGGAAACACTGCGACTGAACGACACGGGATGGAACCCCAGCAGCCAGAGCCAGAGGCATACTGACAACACACTCCCAAGCAGTGGCTATAATGACAATCCGTGGCCTGACTATATCGCTATCGGCATCACCTCTGCGCCGCTTGACGAACTGCGCACCCGCGACAATCTTTCGTTTCTGGCACAGTCGAGCAATGCCCGTCATGTAGCCGATGGTCTTGATGTCAAACTGAATGCCACCTATCAAGCTGACCGCTTGGACTTCACCAATTCCTGCACCACTCGCTATTTCGACAAGAACATACCCTCGTTCTTAGAGCAGAACACTATGCGCAGCCACAAAAACCAGCTAAACGGCGAATGGTCACTGCAACTGAATCGACGTAATAACTATCTGAAGGACAATCTCAGCGTGGATGCCCTGTGGAATCGTGCTACATCTGCCGTCAGCGGTACGCAAACACTACAGCAACATTCTGACCTCCCATCTCTTGACATCACCAACGATTTGCAACTGGTTCGCCGAATCGACAGCCACCTACTGACCATCTCGTCGCACAACCGCTATGCCCATCGACCCCATTCGCTTACTGCCGATAGTATTAAGCAAGACCTCACCACTGATGACTTCCGCTCTGTTACTGAAGCCCGCTATGGCTGGCTACTCCGTCGATGGTCGTTCTATGCCCGTGGCGGCATCGACCTCAATCTGCACCGTTTCCAAAGCAGTCTCAGTGGTCTCATGCTGCCCGACTATCCTTTAGATGGCCGTCGAAACTTCACCGTCCTCAAAACTTACGCCTCGCCCGAAGCCCGCTATCAGCACCGCCGTTTGTGGCTGACGCTCTCACTGCCCATTGGCTATTATTATTATCATGTGGCAGACCGACTGGCAGACACCTCTACGGGAAAGCACTTGATGACTGTCTCGCCAATGGTCTATGTTCGCCACCAAATCACGGCCAAGACCGAACTCTCTGCTTATCTCAATTACAGTCTCCTGCCAGTCGCGCCAAGCAGTTATACGCAAACCGTCGTTATGTCTGACTTCCGAAACCTCACTTTTCAGACACCATCCACAGAAAGCATACGGCAACGTTCGGCTTTCGTTAGGCTTCGTTATCGAAACCCCATCACCTCGCTCTTTGCCAATCTCTCAGCCAAATACGAACAGGACTATCAGCCCCTGATGCAAAACCAGCTGTTCATCGGCGACCGCATTCTCAACGAATTTGTTGCTTTGGGTAACAACGTCTCCATCACTCAACTCAATGGTGGCATCAGCAAAGGTCTTTGGTCAGCCAAAATCACCGTAGGCATCGATGCGTCTTTTGGACATTCCCGAACCAGGATGATGCGTCAGAACGTGGAACAGCCTTACACCTCCACCTTCATCACTCTTGCGCCCAAGTTCACGGGCAAATTCACTCGCTGGCTCTCCACTGACTATCGCCTGACTTACACAAACAACCGATATCATGTGGATGCAGTAAAGGCCATCCACAGTGCTTTACGTCAAAACTTCTCCGTTACGTTCCTGCCTACCGATCAGTGGCATATTGCTTTCGGCGCAGAGCATTACTACACGCGTTTCTCCACCGACCAGACCGCCAGCATCGTTTTCCTCGATGCCTCTGTCCGCAGGCTTCTTTCCAAACACATTGACCTCGCTCTTGCCGCCACCAATCTCCTTGACGAAACTGACTATCGCTACACCTCCTTTGGCTCCCTCTCAGAATCTTTGTATTCTTTCAACATACGACCAAGAAATATCATCATCAAAATGCAAATCAAGATATAGTAACGATCACTTTATATCAAACTTTCAAAAAACAGTAAGGATTATGGAGAACCCGCCATCTCCCCCTGAACGCCATCGCCTCGTTCCTCTGCGTCACTCCCAACAATTGTCACGCATCCGCAAGGCCGTCACGTTTTCGGAGAAATAATTCCAAATATTCACAAAACCCCTGAACATTTGTTCAGACTTTCACCTCGGCAGACACTTTTTCGGTCTTGTCGGGGGCTTTTTTGTACCGTTTTACGTAACTTTGCCAAACAAAACTGATGAACAATGAAGAAAATGAACATCCCCTTCCGCCCAAAAACTATAAAAAAAACAAAAATAATTGAGAAAACATTTGGAGTTGCAACTAAATTTAGTTACCTTTGCGGCGATGAATAAGAAAGATAAACTCATAAAACGGTTTAAGACTCAACCTCGGGATTTTACTTTCGACGAGGTTGTTACATTGTTTCAGGGTTGTGGCTTCGAACTTGAACACAAAGGCTCTACATCAGGCTCGCGCGTCAAGTTCTACAATGCAAAGGACGAGAACTCGTACATCATGCACAAGCCCCATCCGAGCAATATTATAAAGGGTTACATGATGCGCGACATATTGAATTATCTATTAACCAATAATTATATTAAATAAGGAGGATAGTAATATGGGATATTTGAAGTATAAAGGTTACACAGGTAGTGTAGAATATAGCGAAGAAGACAAATGTCTGTTTGGAAAGGTGCAGGGAATGGCTAAGGATAGTATTACCTACGAAGGCTCAACTGTAGAAGAACTGACAAAGGACTTTGAGGAAGCTATAGATGATTATCTGGCATTATGTGAGGAGAAGGGTATTGAACCACGCAAGCCCTATTCTGGCGTGTTGAATGTCAGACTTACCCCAGAGATTCATAGCGGTGCAGCCATAGCAGCCCAGAAAGAAGGCATCACCATCAACGCGTTTATCAAGAACGCCGTTGCACGTGCATTAGGCATGGTGTTGTAAAACCTAACCAAGCCATCAAGTAAAACTCTTAACCTGAGTTAAGACCCACACCCTCGGTAGCCAGATTATGGGCTTTGCCGAGGGCTTTTTTGTGTCGTTTTACAAAACTCTTCCTAGTCAACTGGTCCAAAACCCAAGTCGAAGAGTAGTTGGTTAATTATTAAAATATTATAAATTAACCACGCTTTTGCTATTTAATTTGTAAGATATTAGAAATTATATTATCTTTGCAAACAAAAATAGGAACGATATGTGGACAGAACTAAGTGATCCTGCTATCCTGCAGAAAATGGGACGCAGAATACGTGATTATCGCATGCGTATGGAAATGACCCAAAGCGAACTGGCTGAAAAGTCGGGCGTAAGTATGGGAACAATCGTAAGAGTGGAACAGGGCAATCCTATATCCACCTTATTACTTATAAGCATCCTAAGGACCATGGGGCTACTCGAAAATCTGGAAGTTCTACTACCGGAACTCAGTATTAGTCCACTACAGATGCGAAAACTACAAGGTAAAAAGGTACAGAGAATAAGACATAAAAAAGAAGAATAAACGACAATGGACGATTTAATAGTCGACATAAAGCTATGGGGGAAAATGGTAGGCTCGCTGGCATGGGATAATGCTGCGGGTATGGCAGTGTTTGAATACGATAATGACTTTAGGCGTAATGGTATCGAACCCGCTCCTCTCACAATGCCATTATCTTTGGGAAATCGCCCTTTCTCTTTTCCCGCAAATAGAACAGACTGTTTTAAAGGTCTACCAGGATTAATTGCTGATGCTCTGCCAGATAAATTCGGAAATCAGATTATTACAGAGTGGTTTACTCGTCAGGGATTGCCTATAGGCGAGATAACACCATTAGAACGATTGTGCTATGTAGGACAGCGGGCTATGGGAGCCCTGGAATTTGAGCCAAGCAAGGCTTCTGACGTACTGAACGAGTCGACCGAGATTTATATCGACGAGTTAACACGATTGGCCGAGGATATATTTACAAAGCGCGAATCCTTTCAGGAACGCATGTTCCAGCAAGACAAGACTATACTCGATATTCTGCGTGTCGGTACATCGGCTGGTGGTGCTAAACCCAAAGCAATTATAGCCTACAACGAACAAACAAACGAAGTCCGCTCAGGACAGGTTAAAGCCCCTGATGGTTTTGGCTATTGGCTGCTTAAGTTTGATGGTGTTACATACTCAGAGCATGGTTCGATAATGGAAAATCCCCAGGGAATTGGAAATGTAGAGTATGCATATTATCAAATGGCCAAAGCTTGCGGCATAGATATGGCAGAGTGCAGATTGCTTACCGAAGGTGATAATCATCACTTTATGACTCGCCGTTTTGATCGTACCAACGATGGCGAAAAGATTCATATGCAGACGGTTGCAGGTCTGGCCCATCTCGACAGAGATCAACGCCATTCGTACGAAGAGATCTTCGGCATTATCCGTAAGATGAATCTTAATATGGATGCCACGCTACAACTGTATCGCAGGATGGTATTTAACGTAGTAGCCAGAAATAACGATGACCACACCAAGAATTTCTCGTTCCTGATGGATCGCCAAGGCAAATGGGAGTTAGCTCCTGCCTATGATCTATGCTATTCATATAAACCAGGCGGAAGATGGGTAGGACAACATCAGTTATCGCTTAATGGTAAACAAGACGAACATACACGCCAAGACCTGCTTACTGTTGGCGAAAAGATGGGAATCCGTCGTAGTTCAGAGATTATCGACGAGGTGATTGATGCAGTTAGCCATTGGCGTACTATCGCTCAAGACTCTGGCGTAAAAGATAGTCATATCACAGAAATAGAAAACAATCTTCTGCTATTGGCATAATGCAACCGCGCAGAGAATAATAGATACTTATGGAACAGAAATTCAGCAATAATAGTATTGACCTTCAGATGCTGCGTGAGTTTTGCGAGCGTGAAGGCGAACTTGTGGAATATCGCAAGGATATCACGTTCGAAACGAAAAAATAGCGCCACTTTCTTTAGTTCCTTTGATACCTCGCAGGTAGGATAAAGCTCTAAAAATCACCACCAAAACAAAGATTTTTGTACAAAAATGCCACAATTATAAAAATTTGTGGTGACTTTGTACCGATTTCAAGAATAGAGTATGGCAATCTTGCCTGCACAGCATTAGTATTTTTACTATCAGGCTACTTCGGCAAACACCCCATCATCCAATAATAAAAATGAGAAAGGCTATCATCTAATGTTAAAAACATGCAGTAAAATTAAATGATTGTGCGAATTGCTATTAGGTTATAAACATAAAACGACCCGCACATTTGAGCATCGTTGAGAGGCTTGGCGGGTTCTGGTGGTGCAAAGGTACATCAATATTTTGGAACTACCAATTTTTTTCGATTTTTTTAAATATATTAGTTTCTGGTAGTTCTCTGAAAATGATAAGAAAGTATTGTCCCCAGTTCGTCCCCAGCATTTGTCCCAAGTCTATCCAAAACTTGTCCTCAGCTCAATTCTACACAATTGGAGAAAGCAAAAAAATTCAGAGTAAACAAACATAACGACCGCCAATATATAAATATATGGCGGTCGTTGTTTTTATTTTGAGCCCTTTCTCCTGTTACATTCGCGACATAGCATCTGACAGTTTTCTACAACTGTTCGACCTCCATCACGCCATGGCGTAATATGGTCGCCCTCCATAAACTCAAAGTCGAACTCTTTTCCGCAAATGGCACACTTATGTTCCTGGTTTTCCCATACTTTTAACTTGATATCTTCTGGGAACGCACGCAAATCAAGATAGCGCTCATCACCAGTCAATACGTATGGAATAATACCTGATTGTTTCTGAATTTCACTATCACGTATAAGTGCTGATATTTGCTTACCAATAGCCACCGTATCAAGTGTCTTTGGGGGACCATAAGTATCGTAAAGCCAAGCCCAATCCAGACCTTTCATTATTTTCTTGTATTTCTTCAGGTCGAAATTAGTAATAGCCCAATCTAACACATTCTGGAAGTACGACCACAAATTATTAGCATTAGGATCATGCTGATGAGCAGACATATAACTAACAGCCGACATACGATGGCCTTGACGTGTTTCGTGATCTGCCATCCATACTAAAGCTGTTTTAAGGAAATCCTGACGGATAGGCGTACCGTTTACTAAGTCTTTACCCAAACGATAAGCACCACAATTTGACTTTGAGAAGTGCCGTTTAGCATCAGAAACAAACGGACCAGCAAAGATTGCATTATTAATTTCCTGCTCGTTTAGCGGTTTACCTGCAATATTAATGGTCTGGAACCACTCTAACTTCTCGCTGGCATCACCCTCACATACATATACTGTAAGTGGGTAATTTAATATCTTACGCTGAATATCCTCAGGCTGATTGAAGAAATTCTTAAAATCATACGAGAACTTACCTGCAACATACTCACAGAGTGAGAGTGTGCGCTGCTGACCATCCATCACTTCGTAAGGACAATCGGCATCGTTACTTCGTTTTACCCAATACATCACGTTCAAGGGATAGCCATGCAATACCGTTGTGATTACAGCCTGCTGTTCCTTTTCGTTATAGATAAACTCGCGCTGGTATGGTGGGCGTATATCAAGTTTACCATTATAACCACGAACACCTTGTTCGTCGTTATTGATGTAACCTTGAGTGATTTCACCAACGGTTACTTCTCGTTGAGTAATTGTCATCATATCGTTCTTGGTTTTTTGTTACGGATGAGAATACGGGAATATGGAACTTTGGGTAACCCGTTCTTCATATAATATAGGTCTCCTGCAGCAGAGTGTCCTTTCATTAATCGCTTATGTTCTTTTGGGATACCTCCAACACCAATACTTTGACCTAGTGTACCACTTCCCAATCCAATTATTTCAAATTGATCAGGGTTGAATTGTCCTAATATCGTATCAGGAACGCCCATTACACCTTCATAATCATATGGAATATCCTGAACTTTACCAACATCTATCGCGTCGAAATTGTTGTAATGAGGAAATTCCTCAGGTGAGTATTTACAAACCAAATCCAAAGTTTCATGACGTTTACTAATATCCAAATTTGTATACCAGCATATTGCAGGAACTTTAATATAATTGTCATCAGGATTAAGTCCTTTAGACCTAACAAACTTTCGATTTGACTCTAACGTATTTTCATATGGAGCCTTGTATACAGCGGAGAAGTTAAAGTTAAACCCACACCACAATTTGTTTTGAGTGAATAATGGGAAGATTTCTGAATAATGCAGTGCACTCATTCTGCCCATAACAATAAACTTCTTTTCGTATTTCATTAACTGACTTATGTATTCTCTAAATAGCGAGAATGGAGGATTAGTAACAACAATATCTGCCTCTTTCAGCAATTCTATACATTCTGGATCACGGAAATCTCCAGTCTTTAGGATGCTTATCACATTCTTGTCATTTTGCAAAAGATACTGCACGTCACTTAGGTCTACAGCTCCATCACCATTTAGGTCTTTAACCTCAGTAATTACAACTTTGTGAGCGACCTTCTTTGGCTCGTCCGAAAAATCTCCGAAATCAATCATCAGCTCATTTCCTTGTACTGGCGAGCCATTGTAGCAGGTACAAATCAGTTTCTTCAGCCCCAGTTGGTTGAATCGAAGGGCGAAGTACTTAAAGAAGTTACTCTCATAAGGATCATCGCAGTTACACAACACAACCTTATCACGGAAATGCGGCCAGTAGTGCTGCAACTCCCGTTCAATGTCGGTCATCTGCGTGTAAAACTCATCTTTCTTTGCTGTCTTTGCAGCATTAAGATTTTTGTTTGCCATACGCTATGCTTTTATGCGTATGCTTATCTTCGGAGGCAGGCTATAGGACACAAATAAAGCATGGACGATCATCATCCACGCTTCAAAGGCCCTAGGAAGCCTACCAAACCAGATAAGTCACGCCCATGCATATCGCACAGACGTTTGCGACTTATTCTTTCGGTTTGGACTTTCTTGAATTTCCTAGGTTCTTGAAGCAGTTCCGAATAACAGCAAACGCTTGTTAATTATTTACCCACATGTCACACCGGCCCTCCACTGAGGTTTGTGCCAGTGATCGGTTGCAAAGATACGGTGTTTTATCGAAATAAGCAAATTTTATGGGCTAAAATATGGAGCTGCACCTGTTTTGTGCAGTTTTTTATATATCGCGATAAAAAATCAAAATGATTTTTTTGATATCCGCAAAAATGTTTGTATCTTTGCAAGTGTAAATTATACAACTCAAAAACATCGCACATTTTAATATATGAAAAAGATAGACAAAGCAATTAAAAGAATGAGCAGTGTTATAAAAACGCTGCATAAGACGGGTAGAAAGAACTGTAGTAACAATTACACCTTCATATACGCGCCTGGTGCGCAGCATGTGGGGCCGATCGACACTCAGATTGTGATAGGCGAAAAGGCATTTGATTCGGATGATGAACAGGAAACAGAACTACCTGATTGCCTTGCTACCAAGGAGGCGATGCTGCTGTGGCAAAGTGCGATGGACAAAGGATGGGTAGATGAGAACTATCAACCCAAACTGTCGCGTACCTTGTCGGCTTTGCTGGCTTACGAGATGGCCAAGCGACTTAAAATCAAAGACAAATGGAAAACATTTGAGGAGCTTTGGCATCGTAATAACATGCATAGCGATTACAATAAAGCATTAACTCAAAAACAGTCACTTGAATTCAAAGACGAACTAAAAAATTTATAAAGTAGACAGCAAGTCCTGGTGCAAACAAGCATCAGGACATTTTTTTTACTACCTCCGGAGGTACCCCAGTAGGTAGTTGGTATTAGCTTTTTAATTATCTTTGCCACCGATTAAATATTACGTTTTACCTATAACATAACTATTATGGAGGAAGAAACCAAAGACCAAAAACCCCACTCGGAGCAAGGGGAAACTCAGCACAAGAAGAATTGGCGCGAAGTACGTGCCACCGAGGAGGATATCCAAAAATTCCTGATGAGCACGCTCTACCTGCGGCATAATGTGATTACGGGTAAGGACGAATTCCGAGTGCCCGAAATCAGCGAGTATGCGGCCATGGGGATTAAATACCCCACGGGTAAAACGCCATTGGAAGAATGGCGATTGCCTGGCCAATGGTTCGAGATTAGCGACAGGGTGGTGAACTCGCTGTGCAGTATGCTGTCGAAACAAAAGGATGTGAATCCCAAGAAAATCTGGCAGGTTATCGACTCTGATTTTGTGCCGTTGTATAATCCGCTGAAAGCCTATCTGGCCCGACTGCCGCCGTGGGACGAGACGACTAACCCCATACTCTCGTTGGCGATGGATGTAAACGTAAAGGGTGGTCCCGACGAGCAACTGCTGTTTTACGCCTGTTTGCGCAAATGGCTGGTGGGAGTGGTGGCAGGGTGGCTGGAGGAGAAAGTGGTGAACGAGGAGGTGCTGGTGCTGGTGGGCGAACAGGGTAACTATAAAACCCGCTGGCTTGAGAGTCTGATACCTCCCGAACTGTCGGCCTATTTCCACTCTACTTCTTCTTTCGGTAAGATGGATAAGGACGAGGTGCTGAAACTATCATCGTTCGGACTGATTTGTCTGGATGAGATAGATGCGCTGAAGTCAGAGGCAATGAGTAGGCTAAAATGGGCTGTGACCACAAAAGCTACCGATGCCCGCAAACCGTATGCGCATAATTCGGAACGGCGTGTACACATAGCCAGCTACTGTGGTACCAGCAACAACCTGCAATTTATCGACGACGATACGGGCACCCGCCGCTGGTTGCCGTTCGAGGTGGAGAGTATACGTTCGCCCTACGAGTATCCTATCCACCACGATGAGATTTTTGCCCAGGCCTATCATCTGTACCAGAGCGGATTCCGCTATTGGTTTGAGAAAAAGGAAATGGATGTTGTGCAGCTGCATAACAAACGGTTCGAGGTGTCGAAACCCGAGCGCGAACTGGTAAGCAAGTTCTATCGTGTGCCTGCTAAGAACGAACCGTGCGTGTTTGTGAGTGCCTCGGAGATTATGCAAACCATTGGCGGCTTGCTGATACACCGTTTGACACCTAATAAGCTGGGGCGTGCCATGAAGGCCATGGGCTTTGTAAGCGTGCGCTCACGTGGTGAGCGTGGCTATAACGTGGTGGCGTATAGTGGTGCCGATATCGACCTGAACAGAACCCTGATGGCCCAGGAAGCCAAGCCTGAGGATGAGGTATCGGTGGTAAGCCACGAAGTTATACTTGACACATTTGACACATTGTTTTAGGAAATCCTCGTGCGTACCGCGCACGCACCTACACGGTACGCACGTAACTTTTACAAATTAATCTGTCAAATGCGTCATACATTAAAAATTAAATATTAAACATTAAACATTATTTTTTCTCTAGGTACTTTTCAAATGTAAAGCAGTTAGCGTGCAAAAAAACATTAGGTACTTTTCAAAAAAAACAAAATAGAAAGCTTATGAAAACAATGACAAGAAAACAGCTGGCTGAGCATGCCGGTGTAACGACTCAGACACTCAAGAACTGGATGGGACCGCATCTTGACTACCTGCATTCCATCGGTATGCCAACCGGAAAGGGTGCCCTGCCTCCAAACGTAGTGAAATACATCGTAGAAACTTTTGATATCGACAAGTAAGCAAAAGAATCGCTACGAATCACCAAGAATCCCAAAACGTCCCTCAGAAATGTGGTATCTTTGCCATGTCAATCAGACAATGTTTAATTTTTAATGTTTAATCTTTAATGTTTTATGTAGCTTATGGCAATTAAAGTAAAAGCAGTAGAGCGCGAGCTCAAGGTAGGCAAGGATGCAGGCAAGTATCGCTTTATGATGCAGGCCGAGATCTACAACACGTTGTCGGCACAGAAGGTAATTAGCGAGGCCTCTGTTCGTAGCGGTATCGCCGAGGGTGCCCTGAGTGCGGCATGGGATGCCATCGGACAGGTGGTAAAGGTTTGGGCCACCGAGGGACATTCCATCGCCATCCCTGGTCTGGGACGTATGCGATTCGGTGTGAGGGCCACCACGGTGGATGACGTGAACAAGGTAAGTACAGGACTGATTACCACCCGACGCGTGATTTTCTCACCATCGGTTGAGATCAAGGATGAGCTGAAGGATACGGCCATCAACATTACCTGTTACGACCGTGAGGGTAAGATCGTAAAGCGTGTTACCAGTACCGATCCTGGCAATATCGAGGACCCTGATTCGCCAACCGATCAGCCTTCGACTGGTGGCAACAACAGTGGCAATAGCGGAAACACCGGCGGTGGTGGTAACTCAAGTCACGAGCCAATTGGTGATTAATCTGTAAAAAAATAAAAGCCTATGGTAAAAGTAAATTGGAATAGAGTAGCTAAGGTGTTGCGATTTGTGGCAACAGTGATTACAACAGTTCTGGGAACTATTGCTGTGCAGTCATGCGGACGATAACCCTGATAGTGATTCATTGTTCGGCAGTGGAACCAGACCAGACATCATCGGTGGCCCAGATAGATACCTGGCATCGTGATAGAGGCTTTAAGTTTGGTGTAGGCTATCACTACGTGGTCCGTCGTAACGGAGAGATTGAGGCTGGCAGACCGGAATGGCTGGTAGGTGCCCACTGCGTGAACCATAACAAGTACTCCATCGGTGTATGCTACGAGGGAGGACTGAATGCCCGCGGACAACCCGCCGATACCCGCACAGCTGCTCAGAAGGCGTCGTTACGCAAACTGCTGGAAATACTTCACCGCCGCTATCCGCGTGCATCGATCGTAGGTCATCACGATCTGAACCCACAGAAGGCTTGCCCATGCATTGATAACGTAGCCAAAGAGTATGCCGACTTGCAGCCCAAATGAGTTTTTAGGCACGGATTCTATTCTAGAGTCCGTGCTTTATTATCAATATTAACAATATTTAGGTAACAGTTTGGTTGCGTGATGAGGATTAATTTGTACATTTGCAACATCATATCTATAAGTAGAACAATAAGTATAATCTATTAACAGCATTATTTATCATGAACACAAAGGTATTTATGCATGCTATCGTGGCAACAGCCATGCTGGCTACTGCTACTACTTTTACCGCTTGCCTTAATTCGCATGCCGATAATGGAGCAGCGGCCAAGGTAGAGAGCGTAGAGCTGATTCGTACAAGTCAGAGTTGGGATGGTGTAGAGTTGCCCGACTATTTCCAGGGGCGCCCCGAACTGGTGGCCGTAAAGTACGTGTTCCCTCCAGGACAGAAGTTGGGATGGCACCACCACGTAGCTATGAACTACGGCGTACTGACACAGGGCGAATTGACTATTATCGGACAGGATGGCAAAACCAAGGTGGTACACGAGGGCGAGGCCGTGGTTGAGATGGTTGGCACCATACACCATGGCGAGAACCGTGGCACCAAGCCGGTTATTCTGTACATGTTCTATTTGTCACAGAAAGACCTGCCGCTGGCCGTACAGCACCCCGATATACCATTGGAGTAGCCCTACCCCACAGCACAAAAAAAAGAGCGCCACAGAGCAAAAACTGCGGCGCTCTTATTTTCCTTAAATAAGGATATATCAGCCAATATATGCTAATATCACATTGGCTGCCTCTTCCTCGGTTTTACCATCCATTCTGATAACCAGATCGTAGTTACGGGTGTCGTAACGCGAAGTATGGGCATTGTTCTTCATATACTCCTCGCGGGTTTCATCCACCATCTTAATAACTTTCTTGGCCTCTTTCTCGCTAAGTCCTTGCTTAGCCATCACGCGCTTCAGACGATGATCCATAGAAGCCTGAATGAGAACGCTCAGATGGTTGGGATTTTCGTTCATAGCAAAGAAGGCCGAACGACCGGCGATGACACACGACTCCTCGCTGGCAATGTTTTGCAAGATTTCTCTTTCTGCCTTCAGCACAGCCTCGGAGGTCACATACCTGTTATTATCCTCGTCGTAATACTCAGAAGAATTGGCTGCTCCTTCTCCCAGAACCAACACACGCTTAATTTCTTCCCACCAGCTACGGTTCTTGCCTTTCAAATCCTCAATCTGACGATGTGAAAGGTCGAACTTCTCTTCCAAAGCCTTAGAAAGCACCTTGTCGTAATAGGGCACGCCCAGTTTCTCGGCTAAAATACGACCGACGGTACGACCACCGCTACCCAACTCGCGATTAATGGTGATGACAAATCTTTCGTTTTTTTTCATTATACCTAAGTTTTTAGTTATTCCATAATAATAAAAAGAGGTAATGGGGACATCATTGTAGTCCCCACTACCTATAAAGAGTTATTAATCGGCCATCTTAGCCTTGATCATCTCGCGGTTGAGGCGAGCGATGTTAGCGATGGTCTCGTTCTTAGGACAAACAGCCTCGCAAGCGCGGGTGTTAGTACAGTTACCGAAACCAAGCTCGTCCATCTTGGCAATCATGTTCTTAACACGACGGGCAGCCTCTACCTTACCCTGTGGGAGCAGTGCCAGCTGGCTTACCTTAGATGAAACGAACAGCATGGCAGAACCATTCTTACAAGCTGCTACGCAAGCGCCACAGCCAATGCAAGATGCGCAGTCCATAGCCTCATCAGCATCCTCCTTAGGAATCAGGATAGCGTTGGCATCCTGAGCCTGACCGGTACGGATAGTGGTGTAACCGCCAGCCTGGATAATCTTATCGAAGGCGTTACGATCAACCATACAGTCCTTAATTACGGGGAAGGCAGCTGAGCGCCAAGGCTCTACAGTAATGACGTCGCCATCGTTGAAACGGCGCATGTAGAGCTGACAGGTGGTAGCACCACGCTCGGTAAGACCGTGAGGTGTACCGTTGATGTAGAGCGAGCACATACCGCAGATACCCTCGCGGCAGTCGTGATCGAATACGAAGGGCTCCTTGCCTTCGTTGATGAGCTCCTCGTTCAGGATGTCGAGCATCTCGAGAAACGAGGTATCATCGGGAATATCGTGCATCTCGTGGGTGTCGAAATGTCCCTGGTCCTTGGGGCCGTTCTGGCGCCAGAACTTGATTGTGAATGAAATATTTCTTGCCATAGTGTTTAATTCTTATAGTTACGTGTCTGTACCTTGATTGCCTCGTACTCCAGTGGCTCCTTAATGAGCTCAGGCTCGTTGCCCTTGCCTTTGTACTCCCAGCAGCCTACATAGAAGTAGTTCTCATCGTCGCGCTTAGCCTCGCCTTCCTCGGTCTGATACTCCTCGCGGAAGTGACCACCGCAAGACTCGTTACGAGAGAGAGCGTCGAAAGCTACAAGCTGACCCATGGTGAAGAAGTCGCGCAGATGGATAGCCTTGTCGAGCTCGATGTTCAAGCCCTCCTTGGTTCCAGGAACGAACAGGTTAGAGTCGAACTCCTTCTCGAGCTCGTGCATCTTCTTCAGACCTTCCTTCAGGCCCTCAGCGGTGCGACCCATACCAACATACTCCCACATGATGTGACCCAGCTCCTTGTGGATAGAGTCAACCGAACGCTTACCCTTGATGTTCAACAGGCGATCCTGCTCGGCATCAACCTTCTTCTCAGCCTCCTCGAACTCAGGCAGATCGGTAGAAACCTTTGGCCATACAGCCTGATCGGCCAGATAGTTCTGGATAGTGTAAGGCAGAACGAAGTAACCATCGGCCAGACCCTGCATCAGAGCCGAAGCACCCAGACGGTTAGCACCGTGGTCAGAGAAGTTACACTCACCAATAGCGAACAGACCTGGAATAGAAGTCTGCAGCTCGTAGTCAACCCAGATACCACCCATGGTGTAGTGGATAGCAGGATAGATCATCATGGGCTTGTAGTACTTCACACCATTGATCTCGTTAGCAACATCGCCAGGGAATACGTCGGTAATCTCCTCGTACATCTCGAACAGGTTACCATAGCGCTGCATGATAACATCAAGACCCAGACGGTTGATTGACTCAGAGAAGTCGAGGAACACAGCCAGACCGGTGTTGTTTACACCGAAGCCCTTATCGCAACGCTCCTTAGCTGCACGGCTGGCAACATCGCGTGGTACGAGGTTACCGAATGCAGGATAACGGCGCTCCAGATAGTAGTCGCGATCCTCCTCAGGAATCTCCCAACCCTGCTTGGTTCCTGCCTGAAGTGCCTTAGCATCCTCGAGCTTCTTTGGAACCCAGATACGACCATCGTTACGCAGCGACTCTGACATCAGAGTAAGCTTTGACTGCTTGTCGCCGTGAACGGGGATACATGTTGGGTGAATCTGAACGTATGATGGGTTTGCAAAGTAAGCACCCTTGCGGTAGCACTGAACAGCAGCGGTACAGTTACAACCCATAGCGTTGGTAGAGAGGAAGTAAGTGTTACCGTAACCACCAGTAGCGATAACTACAGCGTTAGCTGAGAAGCGCTCCAGCTTACCAGTAACCAGGTTCTTGGCGATGATACCGCGAGCGCGGCCATCAACAATAACTACATCCTCCATCTCGTAACGGGTGTAGAGCTTAACCTTACCAGCGTTAACCTGGCAGCTCAGTGAGCTGTAAGCACCAAGCAGCAGCTGCTGACCGGTCTGACCCTTAGCGTAGAATGTACGGCTTACCTGAGCACCACCGAACGAACGGTTAGCCAGCATACCACCGTACTCACGAGCGAAAGGTACGCCCTGAGCTACACACTGGTCGATAATATTGTTAGAAACCTCGGCCAGACGATATACGTTAGCCTCACGGGCACGATAGTCGCCACCCTTTACTGTATCATAGAACAAACGGTAGATAGAGTCACCATCGTTCTGGTAGCACTTAGCGGCGTTGATACCACCCTGAGCTGCGATAGAGTGAGCACGACGTGGAGAATCCTGAATACACAGGTTGATAACGTTGAAGCCCATCTCGCCAAGTGAAGCAGCTGCAGAAGCACCAGCCAAACCGGTACCTACTACGATAACATCGAGCTTCAGCTTATTCTTTGGGTTAACCAAACGCTGGTGAGCCTTATATTCCTTCCATTTCTCAGGCACTGGTCCTGCGGGAATCTTTGAATCAATTACTTTTGCCATAATCTTTCGTAAAGTTTAAAAATTAAAAGATTAAAAAATTAAATTAGCAGCAGCCAAGGCTGGGAGCGCAACCAAATGCGAAAGCCAGAACTACTACCAGGAACATAAGCATGAGCACGGTAACGTAAATGTTGCCAATGCACATCCAGCGCTTGAGCCAGATCTTACCGCTAACACCCAGAGTCTGCATAGCACTCCAGAAACCGTGTGAGAGGTGGAACCAGATAGCTACAAGCCATACGATGTAGATAACTACGAATACAGGATTTGAGAATGTCTCCTTAATCCAACCGAAACCATCTGTTGGGCTGATGGCAGGCATAGCACCAACGAGCTCGGCAAACATCATGTTGTACCAGAAGTTCCAGAGGTGGATGAGCAAGCCAATGCAGATGATGAGACCCAGAACGAGCATGTTCTTTGAAGCCCACTCTACTTTGCCGGCCTTAACCTCGGTAGCTACCTCGTAGCGGCTCTCGCCGCGAGCGGTACGGTTCTGCGCAGTCAGGATGAATGCGTACACAATGTGAAGCACTGCCAAGGCAGCCAGACCCATGGTTGCTACAACAGCATACCAGTTGGCACCCAGGAATTCGCAAATCATGTTGTAACCCTCTTCCGAGAATAGCGCTACCATGTTCATGCAACCGTGGAAGGTGAGGAACAGAATAAGCGCAATACCCGTAACGGACATTACAACTTTTCTACCAATTGATGAATTGAATAACCACATAAGTTGTTGAGTTTTAATGAATTATTGAATGTTATATACTTACTTGTTAGTACGTGCTCTCGTGATTAGGGGACAAAGATAGTCAAAAATAGCGATATATACAAGTGTTTTCGCGAAAAAATACGTATTTTTTGTAATTTGTGCGATTTTCGTGTAGTTTTTAGTATCTTTGCCACGTCTAAAGGGTAAAAGTTATAAAAAACAGATGAGACAATGAACGCATTAGAAAAGCAGTTTGCGCAAACCGCAGCAGAACACAAAAGCACCATCTACACCGTGTGCTACATGTTCTCGCAAGATGCCGACGAGGTGAACGACCTGTTCCAGGAGGTACTAGTGAATCTATGGAAAGGTTTCGAGAGCTTTGAGCATCGCAGTGACATCAAGACGTGGATTTACCGCGTGGCGCTGAACACCTGTATCTCGCTTGACAGAAAGAAGCGCCGCCAGGCCACCGAACGCCTAACCATGGACATCAACCTGTTTGAAGACCGCGACGAGGACACTAAGCAAGTGGACATGCTCCACAAGCGTATCTCCAAGCTCCAGCCATTCGACCGCGCGATTGTCCTGCTCTGGCTCGAAAACCTCAGCTACGAGGAGATCGGACAGATTGTAGGTATCACTACTAAAAACGTCAGCGTACGTCTGTTTAGAATCCGCGAACAGCTGAAAAGCATCAAGGATTAAACATTAAACATTAAACATGAAACATTAAAGATTAAACATTTACCAAATTATGACAAACGAGAATTTTGATTTAGAGAATATGCGTGAGCAGATGAACACGCTGAAGAATAAGCTGGATAAGCAGACTATTTTGAGCGACCGCTTTATCCGCCAGTCGATGAACAAAACCGCCAGCAACATCAGTCGCAGATATTATTTCATCATGGCCGTCTGCTTGCTGATGATTCCCTATAGCTACTGGGCATTTGTAATGCTAAACAGTTTCTCCATTCCTTTCTGGATTTTCACCTGCATCACCATGCTGGTTAGCTTCGGAGGCACCTTCTATAACAGCAGGAAACTGAGCGATTCGAACCTGATGACCAACAATCTCGTGGATGTCCAGCGCCGTATGGCCAGCGCCAAGAAGTTCGATGCCAACTGGCTCCTCATCGGCATTCCTCTTGCTGTTGTTTTCCTTGGTTGGTTTATGTACGAGTCATATCTGCTTCATCCGAATGCCTTTTTCAACGGGCTCTTCTGGGCAGGATGCATCGGTGGCGTTATTGGAGCTATCTGGGGATTCTCACTCCACATCAAGACCCAACGCCAGTATCAGGAGATCCTCGATCAAATAGAGGATATCACTGCCGAAAACTAAGATAATTGTTCTGAGTCCTGCGATAAATACTCGCTAGGCAGCACACCGAACTCTTTCTTGAAGCACTTGGTAAAATACTTAGGCGTATTGAAACCAACGGCCATGGAGAGTTCGGTCATTTTTATGTTCGGCTTCTGACGGAGAATGCGACAGGCCTCTTTCAGTCGGATGCTGTTGATAAAGGCGGTAACATTCTCGCCTGTCAGGGCACGCAGCTTGTTATAGAGGGTAGATGACGATACGCACATATCGCTGGCAAACTGCTCACGATCGTAGTCGGCATCATCAATATGCTGTTTCACACACTCGATGGCTTTCTGCAGGAACAGTTCGTCGGGCGATGAGTGTTGCTGCTCCTCAACTTCGAGCACCTTACGGGCACCCTCGCGCTCGGCCTTGCCGCCAGGCTTATTGATAAACTGCTTCATCACCATCATCTCGCGGTAGTGCAACAGTTCGCTCACACGCTGCTGCAGACGGGCACGACGGTTTACACGGGCTTTATACCACTCTTTTACGCCATAGGCAGCAGCAAGTAGCAACACCACGTAAATGAGATAGGCCCACCAAGTGCGATACCATGGCGGCAGCACACGCACCACAATAGCGTAAGGCATTTCAACCAGTCGACCGTAACTATCTACGGCACGCAACTTCAGATGGTAGGTTCCCGAGGGCAGGTTCTGGTAGGTAGCCACACGGTTCTGGGCATCGGTATCGTGCCAATCGTTGTCGTAACCCTCTAAGTAATAGGCATATCGGCACTGTTCCTGATTCTGATAAGTGAGCAATGCAAACTCTACCGAGAACTTACGGGCATCCGATGGAATGGTGATTTTTTGCGTAAAGAAGGGCTGGTCGGCCGATATCCTTTGACGGTGCAGAGAGTCCTGCCAAAGATATGGTCTATCGTCAATCATCAGTTCGGTAACCACCAACGATGGCGAGGCCCCCTGCTGCCAGCGTTCTATCTCGGCAGCATCGAACGAGAAGAACCCCTTGGCACTGCCATAGAAGAGTTCCTTACCATAGCTGAAAGCACCATTCGACGAGAAGCTGATGGTCTCGATACCATCCTCCATGTTATAGTACGTGGTTGTTCCCTGCTTATCCGATGGCGCAAAGCGCACCAAACCTTTATCGGTTGAAAGCCAGATACGACCGTTACTGTCGCCCTGGATAGAGTAGATGCTACCCATGCCAATGTAATAACGGTGGTTTACAGGCTCAAATTTATCGGTTTCATCGTTATATTTAAAGAAATCGCCACTATTAGAAATGGCCCACAACTGATAGTTGGCATCCTCGTACACAGCCGTAGCCTCATCAATAGGATAATTGTTGGCAACAGGAGCGTACTGGTGATAGGTAAACGACTTAGGATCGTCAAGCCTTCCCGTGATTCGGATAATGCCCTGTCCCTCGGTGGCTATCCACAAGCGATGATGATGGTCTTCGGATATGGATAAAACATGACAATTACTAAAGTCTCGCTTACGCTCGGTCATCTTCAGCAAACGTCCTTTATTCTCGCTAAACGCAATACCAAGACCATTATTCTGACCCACCAGCACTGCGCCATCAGTTAATGCATGAAAAGCATTTACTTCGCTATCGCCAATAAACGGCGAGTTACTACGCACTAACAGGCGTGCCGGTTCGCCCTCTTTCCAAATCACTACCCCTCGCGAACTGGCCAGCCAGATACTGCCATCGGGACGCTCGATCATATCAGAGATCGTTTGCACGTATATACCCTGCTGACCTGTTTCGTTCTCCAGTCCGGGAATATGGTTATTGTACAGCACCTGACCGGCCTGGCGGTCGTAAAGGGCCAGTCCGTAAGGCTGCAAACCTAACCAGAAACGGTTACCATCGGTAGTAAACACCTTCTGAATGCGGTTTACAGGCAACTCCAATCCAGCGGGATCCAGATGATAGAAATGGAAAGGCGACGGTTTGGTGCTCAGGTGCACGATACCGTTGTTACGGGTAAGTGCCCACAGGTTACCCATGCCATCTGTCACCATATCGTAGCAGAAGGTGAGTATCGGATAGTTCTCAACCTCGGCCTCGTTATCCATATCAACTCGGGTCAGTCCCTCAATACAGCAACCCCACACAGCATGGCTGACAGAATCTTCAACCAGTCGGTGGAACGTACGGAAATCGGCCCTACCCTCGTTCATCTTGTGCATGCCTGGCGCCGTCTCGTTTTCGGGATGGTCCAGGCGCACAATACCATGCTCCCAGGTACCAATCCACAAGCGACCGCGACTGTCCATCAACATGGTCTGAGCGGTATTACGCGTACTTAACGGTGGATAGCTCACCATTTTACCGGTTTTCTTGTTCAGGCGCAGCAAACCGCCCTCCCACGTACCTATATACAGATTACCACGGGCATCTTCGGCAAACGAAATCACGCCAGCCGAGAGGTTTATATCGATGAAATCGTCGGTTTTTGCATTGTATCGCGACACGCCTGCATTGGTTCCAGCCCACACCGTACCGCTTTTATCAGTATAAAGGGTATTAATCAATCGGGCCTGATCGCCACGCAGATGATACGTTTTAAAAGAACCACGACGACGGTCGAAACGAGCCAGACCATCGCGGGTACCTATCCAAAGACCATCGTGCTGGTCTTCGGTCATCGAACGTACATAGTTATTAGGCAGGATGCCAGGAGTATAAGCGTTGTTGCGGTAGGTTTTGAAGCTGTAGCCATCGAACGAGCGCAAGCCCTGATCGGTACCTACCCACATCATGCCATAGTGGTCGAACATAAGCTTTCGTGCCTCCTCGATGCCCTGAACAGGTGTCTGCGACATAATTCTGAGCGACACAGGGCATGCCATGGACATCTGTCCAAGCACAAAAACAGTTATCAGTAGGGATAATACACGCCTCATTAGTTAGTTGCAATTACGGCTGCAAAGATACGAAACTTTTGTGAATCATCAAAGAAAATCGCAAAAATAACAATTTGTTCCCCCTAAATAACGATGTTGGGACGTTGATATAAATCAATTGTCGTACCTTTGCACCTGCAAAACCAAACACTAACTTGTAAGAAAATGAAGAAAGTACTGTTCATTGCATCACTATTGCTGGCCTTTGTGGCTCAGACCGATGCCAAAGCCAAGAAAGCGCTCACCGAAAAGGATATGGGTGCCTATCTGTTTACGTATTTCAACGATCCAACCCACTCGCTGTTTATGGCCATCAGCTACGATGGCTACACGTTTACGGCTGTTAACAATGGCGAGCCCATTATTGCCGGCGACTCTATTGCCGACCAGCGAGGCATACGCGATCCTCATATCTACCGTGCTCCCAATGGCAAATTCTACATTGCCATGACCGACCTGCATGTGTTTGGCAAGGAGATGGGATTGCGCGCCACCCAGTGGGAACGCCCCGACGAGTTTGGCTGGGGTAACAACCGCGGACTGGTACTGATGGCCAGCGACGATCTGATACACTGGACCCACCACGAGGCACGTATAGATAAACTGTTCCCCGAGAAGTTCGGTAAGATTGGTTGTGCCTGGGCACCCCAGACCATCTGGGATCCTGCCGTAGGCAAGCCTATGGTTTACTTTACCATCAGACAACACGCGGGCGGGCGCACGAAACTATACTATAGTTACGCCAACGAGGAGTTTACAACACTTGAGACCGAGCCCCAGCTGCTGTTTGAGTATCCCGACGATAAGATTCAGGTTCTGGATGCCGATATCTGTCCCATGCCCGACGGTCGCTACTTTATGAGCTATGTGGCCCAAGAGAATCCTGGCGGCATCAAGTACATGATTAGCGACAAAATTAACCATTTCAACGATTATCACGCCGAGCAGATCGACGGCGAGAACCGTGGTTGCGAGGCGCCAAACGTATGGAAGCGCATCGGACAGAAGAAATGGGTAGTGATGTACGATATCTACAGCGTGAACCCTCATAACTTCGGATTTGTAGAGACCAGCGACTTCAAGACCTTCAAGCCTCTGGGCCGTTTTAACGAGGGGGTAATGAAGGCAGCCAATTTCTCATCGCCCAAGCACGGTAGCGTGATTCATATCACCAAGGCCGAGGCCAAGCGTATCGAAAACTACTGGAACAACCAGCAGAAGAAAGCCAAGATGATTCGCTCGGGTGAGATCTGGCCCGATGCCAGCGGCCGTCATATCAACGCCCATGGCGGTGGTATCATGAAGTATGGCGACACCTACTACTGGTTTGGCGAGAACAAGTGCGACACCACCTCATCGGCTATGATTGGTGTGCAGTGCTACTCATCGAAAGACCTGATGAACTGGCAGAACCGTGGCGTTGCCCTCTACGTGAGCGACGACCGCCGCAGCGATATTACCCGCGGTTGTGTGCTGGAGCGCCCCAAGGTTATATATAATAAGGTAACCAAGAAATTCTGCATGTGGTTCCACCTGGAGCTGAAAGGCAAGGGCTACAGCGCTGCCCGCTACGGTGTAGCAGTAAGCGACAAGCCCGAAGGACCTTATAAGTTTCTGTACTCGCAGCGCGCCAACGCAGGCACCTACCCTGTAGAGTTCGGACAGCAGGAGTTGGCTACACTCGACACCCTGAATGCCGACAATTTCAAGAAATGGTGGACACCCACCTGGATGGAGGCTATCAAGCAGGGCCTGTTCCTGAAGCGCGACTTCGGTACGGGTCAGATGGCTCGCGATATGACACTTTATGTAGATGATGATGGCAAAGCCTATCACATCTTCTCATCGGAGGATAACCTGACGCTGCACATTGCCGAACTGACTGGCGACTACCTGCACCACTCAGGCAAATATACCCGCGTAGCTCCTGGCGGCCAGAACGAGGCACCTGCCATCTTCAAGAAGGATGGCACCTACTGGATGATTACCTCGGGCTGCACCGGTTGGGCTCCTAACGAGGCACGTATGTTCTCGGCACCCAGCATCTGGGGACCTTGGACTCAGCATCCCACACCTTGTGTAGGCCCGAAGGCCGAAATCACCTTCGAAGGACAGTCGACTTATATCCTGCCCTACGGCAAAGGTTTTATCTTTATGGCCGACATCTGGCGACCAAAGCATCCAAGTGATGCCCGTTATATCTGGTTGCCTATCGAATTTGAGAACGGAAAACCCGTTATCAGGTGGCGTGATGCGTGGAATCTTAGTGAATTAGGGGAAAATTAACGATTTGTTCCCCTAAATTCACGCATTTTAACCCTTGATTTATATCAACCTTCGTATCTTTGCACCCGAAAATTCGAACCTATCCCAGAGAAGGAAGAACTATTCAATTATTAACAATTATAATAAAACTTAAAACAGTAACAAATGAAGTATGCTAAATTAACTCTTCCATCCAAGAAGCTATGCTTCGTGATGGCGTTGGCAGCCGGGATGATCTCGTTCCCATTGCCGACAATGGCAGAACTGGCAGTACAGTCTACTCAGCAAAGCGGAGTGGTAAAGGGCCAGGTTACAGACAAAAACGGTGAACCTGTTATCGGTGCTACCGTAAAAGTAAAAAACGCAGCAAATGTGGGCACTGTTACCGATTTTGAAGGTAACTTTGACTTGAAAGCTGCTCCAACCAATGGTACACTCGTGGTATCATACATTGGTTTTAAAACTAAAGAGATTGCCTATAAAAACGGGCAGACTCTTAACATTACAATCGAAGAAGACGCAGAAACACTTCAGGAAGTAGTTGTTGTAGGTTATGGTACTATGCGTAAGAAGGACCTGACTGGTTCGGTAGTACAGATCGACCCCAGTAAGATTGCAGACCAGAACCCTGGTAGCGTACAGGATCTGCTTCGTGGCACACCTGGCTTACAGATTGGTTTCGATTCATCAGCCAAGGGTTCAGGCGCCAGCATCCAGCTCCGTGGACAGAACTCTCTTTACACATCAGGTTCGCACAACTCTCCACTGATTATTCTCGATGGTATGCAGTTCGCAGGTGAGCTCTCTGAGATTAACCCCGACGACATTGAGCAAATCGACGTTCTGAAGGATGCCTCATCGGCAGCCATCTATGGTGCAAAAGCCGCAAGTGGTGTTATCATCATCTCTACCAAGAAGGGTAAGCAGGGTAAACCTATTATTAATGTAAGCATGAACCTGGCAGCCAACTCAAAGGCAGCTTATCGCGATGTATTCAGCGCCAGTGAATATATGACCTACCGCGAGGACTGGTATAAGGCACAGACCTACGGCTATCGTGAGGATGGCACATGGGGCTACTATGGCAAAGACAGCGGTATTCCTACTGGTTACTATGATAACTTCAACAATATCAGTCAATATGGTATTTCGCAGGACCAGTGGGCCAGCAATGGTCCTAAGACATTGCAGGCAGGCGAGTCGATGCTGAGCCTCTATGCACGTCGTATGGGCTTTGACGCTGACGCAGCCCTCGTAATGGAGAACTTCCTGGCAGGTAAGACATACAACTGGGAGGATGCTACCTTCCGTACCGGTTTCAACCAGGATTACAACGCCAGCATTTCAGGTGCTACCGATCGTGTAAACTACTATTTAGGATTTGGTTATCTGAAGAATCAGGGCGCCATTCAGGGCGATGACTACCATGCTTATCGCGCTAACATGAAACTGAACGCCAAAATTACAGATTGGCTCGAAGTTGGTGCTAACGTAAACTTCCAGGATCGTAGCGATGAGTCTCAGGCGGTTCCCCTGGGCAGCAACTACTGGGACGACAACCAGTTGCGTGAGTCGCCCTACGCTTCACGTTATGACGAGAATGGTAACGAAATCCAGTATCCTCGTACAGGTAACCCTACAAACGGTGGTTACAACTACCACTTCCAGCAGCAGTATATCGGTCTGGAGAAGGGTTATACCGTACTGAATACCATCTTTAACGCTAAGGTAACCCTGCCATTCGGCATTACCTACCAGTTCAACATTGCTCCACGCTACCAGTGGTTCTACGATCGTTATCACATGTCGGCAGAACTGCCAAACAGCGACCCTGCTACACGTGGCGTAAACCGCAACTCATCGAAGACCTTCAACTGGAACCTCAACAACACGCTGACATGGGATCGCACCTTTGCTAATCTGCATCATGTCACAGTAACTCTGGCTCAGGAGGCTGAGGAGAACCGTTATTGGAGCGACAATATCTCTGCACGCAACATCACTCCTACCGATGTGCTTGGTTTCCACTATATCTCGGGTGCCAACAAGGAGCAGAGCTCATTCTCAACCAACGACACTCACTACACAGCAGCCGCTTATCTGGGTCGTGTATTCTATGGTTTCATGGATCGCTACATGCTGACTGCTACTGTACGTCGTGACGGTTATTCAGCATTCGGACAGAACAATCCTTGGGCCAACTTCTGGTCATTAGGTGCCAGCTGGGTTCTTTCTGAGGAAAAATTCGCTCAGGATTGGAAGTGGCTCGATATGGCTAAGCTGCGTTTGAGTTATGGTACCAATGGTAACCGCTCACTCGCCGATACATATCTGGCTCTCTCTAACTTGGCTAACGGTGGTCTCTATGCTTACTATAAGTACGGTTCAACCTCACAGGAGGTGCTCAATGCTTTGAGCGTAGACCGTCTGGGTAACCCCAACCTGGAGTGGGAGAAGACCTCATCATGGAACTTCGGTATCGACTTTGCCGTTCTCAACAAGCGTCTCTCTGGTAGCATTGATATCTACCACAAGAAGACCCACGATATGATTATGTCACAGCGCCTGCCAAACTTCACAGGTTTCAGCAGCATCACTACCAACCTTGGTGAGGTTACCAACACCGGTTTTGAAATTACGCTGAACACCAAGAATATCGAAACAAAGGACTTCAAGTGGGGCACCTCTCTCGGATTCTCATACAATAAGAATAAGATTAAGCACCTGTACTACGAGTACGACGAGGATGGCAAGGAGATGGACGATACTAGCAACGGTTGGTTCATTGGCAAGCCTATCGGCGAAATCTGGTACTGGAAGACCGACGGCATCTGGCAGGCCAACGAGGCTGAGGAGGCTGCATTGGTGAACCAGAAACCTGGTGATCCAAAGGTTGTAAATGTTTATACCGAAGACGATAAGATTCTGGCCGACGGTACACGCGTACCTGTTTACAACGACAAGGACCGTGTTTACCAGGGTACTACCCAGCCACCAATCTACTGGAACATGCGTAACGATTTCCAGTACAAGGACTTCACCTTCTCGTTCTCAATGTACAGCTACATGGGCCACAAGAGCCTGAGCGGTAACTGGCTGAATGGCGATAACTCAGGTTCTATGTTCACTCAGACCTGTAATACCTACAAAAAGGAATACTGGACACCTGAGAACCCAACCAACGAGTATGCTCGTCTGAACGCTGTTGGTCCTTCTGGTGTAACAGGTATTAATAAGCTCTACAACCGCAGCTTCGTACGTGTGGACAACATTACACTGGGTTACACTATCCCACGCGACATCACTAACAAGTGGGGTATCCAGCGTGTACATGTAACTGCCGGTATCCACAATGCATTCACTATCGACAGCTGGGAATATGGCGATCCTGAAACAGGAGGTTTTGCCAACCGTCAGTTCCAATTCGGTCTTAATGTAACACTTTAAAATGTAGAATCGTATGAAAATCAAAAAGAACAATATACTCCGCGGAGGACTCATGTTAGCCCTTGCGGGAACCATGGTAGGATGTTCGGACGGCTTCCTTGAGCAGGATCCACTGTCATTCTATGAGCCAGCAACTACCTATAGCACGGAAGCCGGTCTGCAGGCTGCTTTGGCACAGTGCGACAAACAGTTAAAGACATACCGTATCGACGGTAACTGGAACAACGTTGGTATCTTTACCAACTACCTGATGTCGGATGTAGGCATGTACGCCAAGACCGATATGGGTGGTGGCTTCCAGGACAACTTCGATGCCAAGCTCACACCAACCTCTGGTATGGCAAGTGGTGGCGATGCCAACTACATGCAGCGCTTCTGGGATCAGGGATTCAGCATGGTAAAATATGCCAATACCATCCTGACTTATATCGATCAGGTGAAAGGTCTTGATGATGCTACTCGCGATGCTTATAAAGGTCGTGCATATTTCCATCGTGCCTACGCTTACTACAACCTGGCACTCCAGTTTGGCGATATTCCTTTGATAACAAAGCTAATCAGTGTGCCCAAGCGCAACTATACATCAAGCAGCAAGGAAGCTATCTTCAAGATGCTGGTTCACGATTTGGAGTTCGCTGTTCAGCACGTTCCCGCTCAGGCCAAAATGACCTATGTAGGACAGGTAAATCAGGAAGCATGTATGCACCTGCTTGTAAAGTGCTATCTCGCTGTTGGTGAGTATGCCAAGGCCGAGTCGGTAGCTACCGACCTGATTAACAACCACGGTTTAAAGCTGATGACCGAGAACTTTGGTACATGGCAGCCCTCTGGCGCCGAGAACACTTGGAAGGTAACACGTAACGTGGTTTGGGATTTGCACCGCACACCCAACATCGCTGATCCTGCCAACAAGGAGACCATCATGATGATCTCTAACTCGAACGACCAAGACTTCACTACCTATAATGTGATGCGTGCCTGCTTTGCTCACTGGAGTAATGGTATCATCCGCGATCCTCACGGACTGGGTGGTCCTGGTAAGAACATTGCCCGTAACAACTGGGAGTACAACGACACTCTCGACTGGGTACGTGCTGCCGGACGTGGTATTGCTGTGAACCGTACATCGTACTATTACAACAAGACCATCTGGAACTACGACGGTGAGACCGACTGGCAGGACCTGCGCCACAACCGTAAGGTAGGTAACTGGATGGAGATGGAAGACTTTAAGTACAACAACAAGAGTTCAGACTGTTACGGCCAGAACTATCAGCTTTATGCTACCGAAGACTATGCAGATCCTTCAGATCCCTCAAAGATTCTCGTACACAAGGGCGATATCCTCTGCTCTGACACCATCCGTAGCTGGTATCCTACTCCATTGTATCAGCTCTACATCCTTGATACTCCAAACGAAAACAATACTGGTGCCAACCAGTTCCAGGGTGCATCAGGTAAGGGTGCCAATGGCGATATGTACCTGTTCCGTCTGGCCGAGACTTATCTGCTGCGTGCAGAGGCTCGTTTCTATCAGGGCAACGCCTCAGGCGCTGCTGAAGACGTGAATGCCATTCGTAAGCGTGCCAACGCCAAGAAGATGTACACCACAGTTACTATCGGCGACATTATGTCGGAGCGCGCACGCGAGCTCTATCTCGAAGAGTTCCGCCAGGCAGAGATGGTACGTGTAAGCTGGTGTCTGGCTCGTAGTGGCAAACCCGATGAGTGGGGCAACACCTACGATCTGAATACTTGGGATAAGCAGGAAGGTACCGACCTGAACGGTGGTAGCTACTGGTATCGTCGCTGTGTTAACTACAACGTATTCAACCATGACTATGGTAAGGGTCAGCAGGGTAACCAGACCTTCGAGTACAAGATTAACAAGCACAACTTGTTCTGGCCAGTTCCTAACTCGGCTATTACCGCCAACAACAAGGGAACACTTCGTCAGAACTATGGCTACGACGGCTATAATGAGAACATCCCCATGTTTACCAACTGGGAGGACGCTGTTGCCGATGAAGAATCTGCAGATTAAAAGATTGTTCAGACATATTAAGGTAATTTGTTAGTATTTCTAAGGTGGAGGGGCGGCCTATAATCCTTTAGGCTGCCCCTTTTATTAAAAAATCACCTACTGAATCGCGCTATTTAGAAAGTTATTTATATCTTTGCAACGAAAACTAACGAACAATATGAGAAAACTATTATTATTGGCATGTTTGCTGAGCACCATGATGGTTCAGGCCAAGCGATGGACTACCGACGAGGTAAAGGACATGATACGCCTGGTTAACACCTACTGGCAGACCAATAATCCGGCCGAGGTGCGCTCTTTCTGGGACAACGCCGCCTACCATACAGGTAATATGGAGGTGTACAAGTTGCTGCAGGATGAGCAGATGCTGAACTACAGCATTCGCTGGGCGGAACACAACCAGTGGAAAGGTGCCACCGAACCCAACCCCGCCAACTGGAAATACAAGAACTACGGTGAGGGACAGGACTATGTACTGTTTGGCGACTGGCAGATATGTTTCCAAACGTACATCGACCTTTACAACCTGGCCCCTGACGAGAAGAAAGTGGCTCGTGCCAAGGAAGTGCTGGGTTACGAGGCTGACTCGAAAGCCAACGACTACTGGTGGTGGGCCGATGCACTCTACATGGTGATGCCCGCACTCACTAAGATGTACAAACTGACTGGCGACACCAAGTATCTGCGCAAACTCTACGAAAACATCTGCTACAGCGATAGTATCATGCTCGACAAGGAGACTGGACTGTACTTCCGCGATGGCAAATACATCTACCCAAAGCACAAAACCGCCAAGGGCAAGAAAGACTTCTGGGCACGTGGCGATGGTTGGGTGCTGGCCGGACTGGCCAAGGTGTTACAGGATATGCCCGAGACTTACGTCCGTCAGCCATTCTTTGTTGAGAAGTACGTGAACCTGGCACGCGGCGTGAAGAAGTTGCAGCAGCCACAGGGCCACTGGACCCGCTCGATGATGGACCCAGAGCAGGCGCCTGGCTATGAAACCAGCGGTACAGCCTTCTTCTGCTACGGCTTGTTGTGGGGCGTTAATCACGGTTATCTGTCGAAGAAGGAGTTTGCCACCACCATCGATAAGGCGTGGAACTATCTCACCACCATCGCCCTGCAGAAGGACGGTAAGGTGGGTTACGTACAACCCATCGGCGAGCGCGCTATTCCCGGACAGACAGTAGATGCCAACTCGCAGGCCAACTTTGGTGTTGGTGCCTTCCTGCTGGCCGCATGTGAATACGTGAAATACATTGGCCGATGAATCTGTTATTAACAATAGCACTCGGTATAGCCAACCTGTTACCGCAGGCCGAGGATGCCTTTTGGCGCGACTCCATCCCTCAGGAGATGAAGCAAAGCTATACCGTATATGGCGAACAGTATCTGGGCAAAGCGTGGACGGCTTTGCCCTGGACTGTTTTTGCCGAGAACAAGATAACCGGTAACCGCGTAAACTACGAGGGTATCTGTTTTGAGAAGCGCCGTCATCTGGCAGCCCTCGTGATGGCCGAGATTGTAGAGGGCAAGGGCCGGTTTATGAACGATATCATCGATGGAATCGGTAGTTTTTGCGAAGAAACCTGGTGGGGCATCCCCGCCCACTATGGCAAACGCATCCCCCTGCAGGAGATACAGGAGGTTGACTTGTTTAATGCCGAGACAGCCAGTTTGATTGTATGGACACGCTATATGCTGGAGAAGCAGTTGGATGCCTTCTCGCCCGATATCTGTCAACGTATCGACCGAGAGGTAGAGCAGCGCATTCTGAAACCTGCCGTAGCCAACAACTACTGGTGGAAGACAGCAGGCATGAACTGGAACCCATGGATCTGCAGCAACTGGCTGGCCTGTGTGCTGATCTGTGAGAAGGACGAGGCCCGCAAAGCCGAAGCCATCGCCCAAATAGAAAAGGCCACCCATGCGTTTATCGACGCCTACCCCGAGGATGGCGGTTGCGATGAGGGTCCTGGCTATTGGGACCGCGCCGCAGCCTCGATGTTCGAGGTACTGAGATTACTGCCCGATGCCTCACATTTCGATGCGCAGGCCGAAAAAATAAAGAAAATGGCTGCTTACAGCTATAAGACCTATATCGGGCATGATTACTGTGTGAACTTTGCCGATGCACACGAGAACAAGGCTGTGCAACAGGTAAACATCGTGTATCCATTCGGTTACTGGCTGAACGATAAAACCATGCGCGAGTTTGGCGCTTACTTAGGACGAACCAAGCAAGTGCTGACCCAGCCTGCCAAGCTTTACGATAAGAGCGGCAACTTCCCAACACTGGGGCGCGAGCTGTTCTTCTTACGAAATATTCGCGATTTCATCGCAGAAAAGCCCCAGGAGCCACTCATTAAGGATGCGTGGTTACCTAACCTACAGATTATGACTGCGCGCCGTGGTGGCCATTTTACGGCCTTTAAGGGCGGACACAACGGTGAGAGCCACAATCACAACGACGTGGGCTCGTTCATAGTATATGTTGATGGCGAACCGCTGCTGATTGATCCAGGCGTGGGCGAATATACCGCCAAGACCTTCAGCAACAGTCGCTACGAGATATGGACCATGCAGTCGGGCTATCATAATCTGCCACAGATCAACGGTACCGACCAGCAGGACGGAAAGGCGTTCGGCGCCAAGGTGGTAAGTCACCAGAACGGAAAACTGACACTCGACATTGCTGGAGCCTATCCCCAAGAGGCTGCAGTAAAATCGTGGAAACGCACCGTTACAGCCACTAAATCGGGTGTATCGGTAACCGAGGACTTTGAGCTAGATGCCTACAAAGCTCCTACCCGATTGATGCTGATGACCACCAACCGCGATGCGCTGAAGCACATCAGCTACAACGCCAACCAACTGGAAGCAGTTATCGAGGATATCAGCAACCAACTCGACCCGCTGCTGCAAGGCATGTGGGGAAAAGAGATGTACCGCATTGTACTAACGGTGAAATCGGCAAAAACTAAGCAACAAATCAAATATAGTATCAAATGATTAGACTACTACTTACTATAGTTTTGCTGGGTGCACTGACCAAAGGGGTCAGTGCCCAGCAACCAACCCTTACGGTAACCAACCCAAGCGACTACCAACGTCAGGAGGTAGTAGAAGCCGACTTACAGACGGTATCTAACCGATTAGGCTTAAACGCAGGCGAGGCATTCATGATTAAGAACGGCTTCGGCCAGGAGCAGGCTTACCAGCTATCGTACGATGGCAAGCTACTGATGTATGTGTCGGTTCAGCCCCACAGCAAAGCTGTATTCACCATCGAGAAAGGACAGCCAGCTGCGATGAAATCGTATGTTTATGGAAGATTGTTCCCCGAACGTGCCGATGATATGACCTGGGAGAACGATCTGGGCATCTATCGCATGTACGGTCCAGCCCTGCAGCGTAGCGGTGAGAAATCGTTCGGTACCGACGTATGGACCAAAAGCACCCCAGAACTGGTTTTAGAGAAACGTTATAAGATGCACCTGTGGGGTGTGGGACAACGCGACTCGCTGAAAAGAGCTGGCAAGTCAAAGGAGGCCAACGAGATATACCTGGGCACATCGTTCCACCACGACCATGGTGAGGGAATGGATGTTTACTCTGTTGGTCCGAGTTTAGGTTGCGGCGCACCTGCACTGATGAAGAATGGCGAACTGGTATATCCTTATTGCTTTAAGGACTACAAGATACTGGACAACGGTCCGCTGCGTTTCACCGTAGAGCTGACCTACCATCCCAATAATGATGGCGCAACAGAGCACCGACTGGTGAGTCTGGATCGCGGTTCACATTACAACAAGATAACCGTATGGTACGACGGTATGAAACAGAAAACCGGCTGGGCTACAGGTGTGGTGCTGAATGGCGAGGGTGAGTTAGCGCTTGGCAAAGACTATGTGCTGTATGCCGACCCCACCGATAACCCAAAAGTAAACCAGTCGCAGATTTACGTGGGCACCTTGTTCCCTAACGGTGTGGATGAAACCACCCGTCTTAACGGCAACAAGAACCACGCCTTGGGCATTGTGCGCCATTATAATGGCAAGCCCTATACCTATTATTTCGGCTCAGCCTGGAGCAGCAACGACGTGAAGACGATGGCCGAGTGGCAGCTTTTGGCCGACAACTATCTGAACAATATCAAGAATCCACTAATAACAGACATCAAATGAAACGAACAACAACCTTGTTGGTATTAGCCCTGATGCTAGTAATACCAACGCAAGCCAAAAAGACAAAAACGCCAGAACAAACCGACCGTCAGTACTGGTGCTCGTTAGCCTACAAGATGGCCCAGCCCGTATTGGAGAATATGGCCAAGGGCGAGCTGCAGAAGAACATGAAGACAGAGTTCTCGCCCTCGTTTGATAACCGCGACCGCTCGGTGGTATATATGGAAACCTTCGGACGCCTGATGGCTGGTGTAGCCCCTTGGCTCGCACTACCCGACGACAATACCGCTGAGAGCCAGCAGCGCCACCAACTGCGCGAGTGGGCATTAGCCTCGTATAAGAACGCTGTTGATCCTGCTTCGCCCGACTATCTGTGCTGGGGTAAGGCCGGACAGAACCTGGTAGATGCCGCTTATATCGCCGAATCGTTCCTGCGCGCCTGGGACACCCTGTGGCAGCCGCTCGACGAGGTAACCAAGCAGCGTTACATCAAGGAGTTTCAGGCCTTAAGAAAGATCGACCCTCCCTATACCAACTGGTTCCTGTTCTCATCAACCATCGAGAGCTTGCTGGCTAAGGCTGGTGCTCAGTACGATGAGTTCCGTGTAAACACCACCTGCCGTAAGGTTGAAGAGTGGTACGTAGGCGATGGCTGGTATGCCGATGGCCCCGTGTTTGCTTTCGACTACTACAGCAGCTATGTGTTCCATGCGATGTATCTGGAGACTCTGCAGGCTATGGTAGATGCTAAGGCCAACACTCGTTTGGACTATCAGAAGTACTACGATCGCGCCCTGAAGCGTGCACAGAAGTACGCTATCATCCTGGAGCGATTCATATCGCCAGAGGGAACTTTCCCCGTAATTGGCCGCTCTATCCCCTATCGTACAGCCGCTATGCAGACGTTGGCTTTGATAGCCTGGTATCAGAAGCTGCCTAAGGAACTGAGCAACGGACAGGTTCGCGCTGCCCTTACCAAGGTGCATCACCGTATGTTCGACTATCAGCAGAATTTTAACGATGCCGGTTATCTTACTATCGGTTTCTGCGGTTCACAGCCTGAGGTTGCCGACTGGTACACCAACAACGGTTCGCTTTATCTCACCAGCTTGAGCTTGATGCCACTTGGTTTGCCAGCCGATCATCCTTTCTGGACCGATGCTGCTGAGCCTTGGACACAGGTAAAAGCCTGGAACGGACAGAAGTTCCCTAAGGATCACCGCTGGGGTGATGATATCCGCACGCACGATAAGTGGTAATAATTCCCACACGCGGGAATAAAAAATGATACACGGGCCGTCCAGATTTGGGCGGCCCGTGCTAATAGAGAAAAACGGTTATCTAACTAATTAATTTCTGTAAGCAGGGTTCTGATAAGCAGTCTTCTCCTCCTCGGTCATCTCCATACCATCGAGCTGTCCCTGTGGGATAGGACGGATATAGTAACCAGCAGGAATATCACGCTTAACTGTCTGCAGATCCTTATCGGTGTAACCAGCACCTGCGATGCGGTATGTACCGGCACGCTCACCCCACTTCTGTGTACGAACGAGGTCGAACCAACGATATCCCTCACCCCAGAACTCACGGCTACGCTCGTCGAGGATAAAGTCGATAGTGATAGTAGCAGGAGTAGCAGCTACCATTTCAGCGCTCTTATCTACAGATACAGCCTTGTCGTCGTTCTGGCTATAGGTCTGCTTACCGGCACGGGCACGGAGCACGTTAACCAATTTCTTAGCCTCCTCGTTCTTGCCGAGTTTAACAGCAGCCTCAGCACCAAGCAGGTAGAGCTCAGAGAACTTAGCAACGTTCCAAGGACGTGGGCTACCACCATTAACCTTTGAACCCAGACCACCATCGTTATCAGTACGATAGATACCAATCTTCCAGTTGATGGGGTACTTCTTACGGCTGATGTGGTTAACAGCAACTACGAAGTCAGGACGACCTGCCATCTCACCGAAACCGAGCTTACCATCGGCACCAGTGTAGTTAATCTTGCTGTCCTCGCTCTCAGGAACCCAGCTGAAGTAAACCTCGTTTGGATATACCTTCTCGCCATTAGCACCGATTACGTAAGGCTCAGTGTTACCACTCTTCTGCCAGTTGGTGTGATAGCGCAGGGTGAAGGTTGCATCGTAACGTGAGTCGATAGCCTTAACAGCATCTTCCCAAACACCACCTTCCATGAAGTTGTCGGCGATAGGAGCCATACGGGTCCAAGGACGACCGAGGGCCTGAACAGCCTCACGCTGGATTGGGTTGATAGTGTTACCAGAAGCGGCCTTGGCAATCATCTCAGTGTAGTTCCAGGTCTCCATCCAGTAAGCGAAGTTCTCAGGAGAACCACCGCTACCCCAACCGTAACCAGCACCACCGTTACCATATTTCTCGTCCTCGTCGTGATCAGCATAGAGCATGATCTCAGAGTTGCGGTCGTTGGTAGCAACGTTTACATCATAGAATGTAGGCTGCAGAGCGTATGGGCCAGGATTGTTGATGGCAGCCATAGCGGTATCGTAAGCCTTCTGGAAGTAGCTGTTAGCCTGGCTGGCATCACGGCTACACTCTGGGAAGGTAGGAATGTTGTTAGGATTCTCCAACCACCAAGCGTAGGTCAGATAAGCCTTTGAGAGATACAGACGAGCCAGGTTCTTGGTAGCAGTACCTGTGAGACGTGGGTTATCGGGCAGATCGTTAACAGCCTTCTCAAGGTCGCTGAAGATAGCAGCATAAACCTCAGGAACGGTGTTACGTACAGAGGTACGAACGGTAGAAGTGTTGAACTTCAGTTCGCCAGCACCCAGATCGAGGGGCACACCACCGTAGGTCTGCACCAGGATGAAGTAGTCGAATGCACGGAAGAAGTGAGCCTCGGCGAGCAGAGCTGGATCGATACCAGCCTCAGCACCATTCTCGATAATACCGCTGGCGGTATTGATGTTTGCAAACAGGGTACCCCATGCGCCACCAGCAACGGTGCTTGAAGGAGTAACAGAACCTACACCTGAGAGGTCGGCATCCTTAAAGTTACCATCGGCACTCTGTGCGTATGTGTACTCATCGGTACCTGTCTCGAGGGTGTTCAGGTAGTAACCGTTGCCATAGAAATAGCGCAGGTGAGCGTAGAGCGATGTCAGACCGCCCTCAATACCCGCCTTCGTATTGAAGAAGGTTGGGTCGAACTGGCTACGGGGCTGCTCATCGAGCACGTTATTGCAGGATGTCATGGTTGTAGAAAGACCACAGCATACGAGACCCGCAGCAAGAATATATTTGATACTTTTAGTTTTCATAACTCTTAATTCTTTAATGATTCATTAGAATGTTACATTAACACCGAAGATGAAGTTGCGGGTAGCAGGTGTGTTATAACCTACGATAGGCATCCTGTGACTACCGAATGAGTAACCTACAGCCGTATTCTCGTTTGACCAAGAGTTGGTCTCTGGATCAAGTCCGCTCTCGTTGTTGTATGGCGAGAAGAGAACGAATGGGTTCTGAACGGTAGCGTACAGGCGCAGACGGCTGATACCAAGATCCTTAACAGCCTGCAGCTTGTCGAAGTTGTAACCCAGTGTGATGGTGCGGAACTTCAGGTAACCAGCATTGAAGTAACCCAGTGTAGAACCGTACTTGGGGTTATCACTACTCATGATACCACCTGGTTTTGGATACTTAGCACCAGTGTTGTTCTCAGTCCAGTAGTCAACGTCGAGGTTGTTACGACGACCAGAGAGCATATTCAGGTAACCGTTAGAAGAGTGGATGGCAGAAATCAACTTACCACCAATCTGGAACGAACCGATAACGGTCAGGTCGAAGTTCTTGTAACCAATAGTAGTATTGAAACCACCAACGAGATCGGGCTCCATGCTCATGATCTGACGGTCGTCAGGACCAATCTGGCGTGTAGGCAGTCCGTTGGCATCATAGTCGCCAGTGTATTTAACCTTAATCATACCAGCGTTACCACCTGGCTCCAGGATGTTCATTGCAGCCTCTTCGCCCTTCTGCCACAGACCTACATATTCATAGTCGTAGATAACATCGATAGGATGTCCAACGAACCAGAGGTTACCCTCGTCTTTACCATCAGGATCATTTGTAGCCAGCTTGGTCAGCTTGTTACGGTTCTGGTAGAAGTTGATACCAGCCTCCCAGTTCCAACCATTCTTGTTGTCGATGATGATACCGTTCAGAGAGAACTCCCAACCCTTATTCTCGGTGTTACCGATGTTACCAGTATAGCTGCTTACACCTGATGTATCAGGCAGCTTAACGTTCAGCAGGATATCGTTGGTTTTCTGAGTATAGTACTCGAACGATCCAGACAGACGACCATTGAAGAATGAGAAGTCGAGACCGAAGTTCCAAGTCTTAGAGTACTCCCATCCCAGCTCTGGGTTAGGCAGAGAGTTTACATAGTAACCTGACTTATAAGTAGAACCGAAGTTGTAGTTACGTGTAGCCAGTCCACCAAGAGTAGAGTAAGGATTAATACTCTGGTTAGAAGTCTCACCATAACCTACGCGAAGCTTCAGGTTGTCGATCCACTTGAGGTTCTCCATGAAGTTTTCACGAGCGATGTTCCAACCGGCACTTACTGCAGGATATGTGTGCCACTGATGACCCTTAGCCAGACGTGAAGAAGCATCTGAACGGAGGGCGGCTGAAATCATATACTTATTATCATAAGAATACATCACACGTCCCATCCAAGAAACGAGACCGCTCTGCCAGTAGTTGTAACCAGTGAGGTTAGCCTGACCTGTAGCCTTGTCGAGTGCATAGTACTGGAAGTAGTCGGCAGGAATCTCCTGAGCCGAAGCACCAGTCTGCTCGTAAGTAGTCTGCTCGGCAGAGTACATAGCAACAACGTTCAGGTTGTGCTTCTCGGCGAATGTGCGGTCGTAGGTCAGCAGGTTCTCAACAGCCCAGTTACGTGTCTGGTTCTCGTAGATAGAACCGCTGTTAACAGCATTGGCATCCTTGTTGTTGATACCAGTACCTGTGAAGCTACCGCTCTTAGAGCTGCGGAAGTTCAGACCTACGTTAATACGATAGGTAAGACCCTCGATCCAAGGGCACTTCAACTCAGCGAACAGCGTGTTGTAAGTACCGATACCCTTGTTCTCGCTCATCCAAACATCCTTGTCACGCTCAACAGTCTCCTTAGTAACCACAATCTGGTCGTCGGCAGGCAGAGCATTGTAACGCTTCAGGTTACCGTTCTCATCGTATGGGCTTGACAGAGGAGATGAACCCAGTACAGCGTACATATTGTTCACACCCTGAGTTTTGCGATAGCTGTTGTTGGTGCTCAAGCCGAAACGGAACCACTTACCAATCTTCTGGTCGAAGTTACCACGAACAGAGATACGGTCGTAACCCTCGGTAGGAACAACCGACTCGTCCTTATAGTAACCAGCACCGAAGCTGAAGCTACCACCATTGGTACCACCAGAAACACTCAGGTCGTGGTTGTGGCTGATACCAGTCTGATAGTACAGATCCTGCCAGTCGGTGTTAGTGCTTTCGCTCTCGTCGAGTGAGTTCTGGTAGATACCAGCATACTGACGCATCTTAGAGAACGTAGGTCCGTCCATCATAGGATACTTGTGGAATACTTTCTTGAAGCTTACATATCCATTATATGTAACCTTAGCAGGTGCTCCCTGTGTACCCTTAACGGTTGTGATGATGATAACACCGTTAGCACCACGCGAACCGTAGATAGCGGTAGCAGAAGCATCCTTCAGGATATCCATCGACTTAATATCGGTTGGGTTGATATCCGACAGCTGACCCATGAATGGAATACCATCGAGCACAATCAGAGGGTCGTTACTTGCAGTCAGTGAGCGCTGACCACGAATACGAATCTGCATCTCAGCACCTGGCTTAGAAGATGTCTGTGTCATCAAAACACCAGCTACACGACCCTGCAGAGCCTGAGCGGCGTTAGTAGCTGCAACCTGGTTAAGTTTCTCACCACCAATGTTTGCAACAGAACCGGTAACGGCCTCACGACGCTGGGTACCGTAACCGATAACAACAACCTCGTTTACAACGTGGCCGTCTTCCTTAAGATTGATTTTTAAGTTATCGCCGGCCTTAACCTCCTGCGATACGTAGCCTACATATGATACAACGATTGTTGCACCTGGCTTTACATTAAGAGTGAAGAAGCCGTTGAAATCGGTAACGGTACCATTATTAGTACCCTTCTCCATAACCGTGGCACCAATCAGCGGACCCTGTGAGTCAGCTACATAACCGGTTGCCTGCTTCGTTTGCTGTACGGAAGCTACTGCTGCGGTAGCTGCCGAAGCCTGCTGTACAGGAGCCATGCCTAAAAAGCACAATCCTGCAACTAAGGCTGTTTTCTTTGCTTTGAAACTCATACGTTTGGTTTGTTAGTTAAAATTTAATTAATTGAATAAAAGAAAAAAATCTGCCGCAAAGATAGGCAGATTCTTTTTTAGAGGCTTTAACGTATGTTGCGTTTCGTTTCACTTTTGTCTCAACCGGGATTTTTTAGCCCTTTTTGCTCGATATATTCGGTTGGAGACACTCCAAACTGCTTACGGAACACCGTTGAAAAGTGTGCTAAGTTACTAAATCCAACTGAATATGCAACCTGTGTAACATTGATTTTTTGCTCCTCGAGCAATCGTACGGCTTGCTCCAAACGAATGTTTCTGATAAACTCGCTGACGGGGATACCGGTGAGTTCCTTCATTTTTCGATGCAACTGGGCGCGACTGATACCAACACCCTTGGCCAGCATCTCAACACTAAAGTCGTTATCGTCCAAATGTTCGTTCACTTCTTTCAGCACACGTTCCATCAGCAGCTCGTCGTTACCCTTAATAGGTTTCTCCTCAATCTTATCCTTGGGCTGTTGCAAACCCGAGTATTTACCCTTCAGTCGCAGGTTGGTGCTAATCAGGTTATTGATCACCATGTGCAACTCGTCCATATCAAACGGTTTGGCCAGGAAGGCGTCGGCACCTTTCTCCAAGCCCTCCAGACGGTTGGCCACAGCAGCCTTCGAGGTAAGCATCACTACTGGGATATGATTCAGGTTCATATTGGTCTTAATCATTCGCAGCAGCGTAAAGCCGTCCATCTCGGGCATCATCACATCGCTCACCACCAGGTCGAACTGCTTCTCGGATTCAGAAAGCAGCAGGCGCAGGGCCTCACGACCGCTGGTTACGGGGGTGATATGATAGTAGCAGCCCAACTCCTGAGCGATATAGCGACCTATCTCCTCATCGTCGTCAACAATCAGTACCTGATAGCTATACTGCGAGCGCTGGCGTGTTGTCTTCTCTTTCTCCTCAACCTTCAGCAGCTCTTCTTCCTTCAGATGTTCACAGCCCAAAGGCAGGTGAACGGTGAACACACTTCCCTGCTCGTCGCTGCGATTGGCGGCCTCGATAGTGCCGTGATGCATCTCAACCACCATCTTGCACAGGTTCAGACCGATACCTGTACCCTCGATATGCATGCTGCGCGAGCTGGCACCCTGATAGAAACGGTCGAAGAGCTTGCGTGGGTCGCCCTTGATGCCCATACCATTATCAACCACCTGCAGGATAGCTGTCTGCGTATCGGTATCCTGGGATACACACACCTCAATCTCACCACCATCGTAGGTGTACTTGAAGGCGTTCGAGAGCAGATTGTCGACCACCTTATCGATGGCCTTACGATCGAACCACACACTGAGTTTATCGAGCGTAGGTGCATAACGGAAGTTGATATGACGCTCGTTGGCAGTATATTCGTACGACTTGAGCAGGTTGCCAACATACTGCACCATATCGGTTTCCTGGCATTGCAGCTTCATCTGCTGGCGGTCCATCTTACGGATATCAAGTATCTGGTTCACCAGATTCTGCACGCGCTGGGCGTTATGCTCGATGGTCTTCAGCTCGTTGGTTACCTCTGGGTCGAAGTCGCGCTTCAGCAGTTTGTGCAGCGGACTCATGATGAGCGTCAGTGGCGAGCGGATATCGTGGGTGGCGTTGATGAGGAACTTCATCTTATCCTCGTCCAACTCCTGGCGACGACGACGAACATAGCCCCAAACCAAGGTGCCAAGTGTCAGCAGTCCTATACATATATATATAATGTACGCCCACGAGGATCTGTACCAAGGTGCATGCACAATAATGTGGTAGATCTCGGTATCAGAATATATACCGTTGTCGTAGGCTCTCACCTCGAGGATATACGAACCGGGCTGCAGGTGGGTAAACGATACCACGTTACGACCTACTTCGGTTTGTCCCCACTCGCGGTTGCCGTTCAATCGGTACTCGTAAATCACGTTCTCGGCATTGGCAAAGTTGAGCGACGAGAACTCCAACGCAAAGGTGTTGTCGATGAAATCGAGCTCGATGCGCTTGGTGCTGGGACGTGCTACACCGCCTACATAGATGCCTGTAAGCAGCACTTTGCCTATTTCGGAATTCTTTATCTGCAGGTCGGCAGGATTAAACGAGGTGATACCATCGCTGAAGCCGAACCAGATGCGACCATCGTGGGTGCGCATAGCTGTACCGCTGACATACTCACGACTGGCCAGACCATTACCGTAAAGATAGCTCACAAACTGCTGGTCGGCATGTTTGTACTGCCAAAGTCCCATGGTAGTACTGATCCATAAGTCGCCAGCCTGATCCTGGATGATACCGTTCACCACCTTGTTGCTCAGCACTTCGGCATCGGGGAACGGTTTGGCTTTTTTCTCCTTTTCATCGTAATAATACAAACCGGAATAGGTGCCAAACAGTATCTTGTGGTCGTGGGTTTCGCAGACTGATTCGATGGTGTTATAATCAAGCAGCACCTCCCAGCCGTACGAACGGAAGCTGTCTTCGGCAGGGTCGTAGCAGTTAATACCCGAAGCCGAACAAATCCAGAGCTTACCACGACTGTCAACCAGCAGTTCTCTGATCCAGTCGTTATGCAGTCGACCTTTCGGTCCGTCGCCATCGTACATACTGAAATGGCGCAATTCATCGGTATTGGTATCGTACGAAAAGAAACCCGCCGAATAAACCGAGAAGAAGAGTTTGCCCTTTCCATCGTCGGTAATCGAGTTAACAAAGCCGCTCTTGAACGATGTCTTAAGCTGATACTGTCCGGTAAGAGGGTTGTAGGCATAAAGCCCTGCGTTGGTACCAAGCCAATAACGGCCCATTCCATCGCGGTATATCACATACGTACCATCGGGCGAGGCTGGATGAGCCACCAAGCGACCCGCAGCATCAAATCCGAATACACCGTTATTCTGTACAGCACACCAGGTCATACCGTTGTCGCCAGCACAGATAGAACTGAGCGAACCGCCTGTACTCAGGTGCTGATCGATGAACTTCCACGAACGGAAAGGCGACTGGTGCTGGGGAATGAGCAGCAGACCGCGACTCTGACAACCAATCCACAGGTTCTCCTGATTATCCTCGAACAGCGCCCAGATAGTAGCTGTGTTCAAATCCAACGAGGCATTCTGGAACTCATAGCGGCGCATACGTCGCTCGCCACGAGGCACCCACCACAGACCATCGCCCATGGTGCCGATATACAGGTTGCCAGCCTTGTCGCACTTGGCGGTACGCAACACCAAGTCCTTACCACGCATCTCGCCTGGGTCGATATAATCGGATGTCAGCTGTCCGTTGCGATAGTAAAGCAGTCCGTGATTGCACACTATCAGCACACCGCCCTCGTAACCTACAAAACCGGTTACCATACCGTAAGGCGACAGCAGCTCCTCGATCTTACCTTTGGGCGAACGGCGGATAATGGAATTACCATGACCCGATTTCCAGAAATAGCCCTTTTGATCGATAAAAATATAACTAAAATAGTTTTTATCTGCCTTGGCGTAGCCCTCAACACGCTGCGAGTTGTTGTTGCGGGTATCTACTCTGAAGAGTCCGTAACCGGCAGTACCAATCAGCAGGTGGTTGGCATCTTCCTGAATGATGGCATTGATACGAGGTGTGCTGGTGGCACCTTTCATCTCAACCGAGATAAACTGGTTGGTAACAGGATCGAAGCGGTCGAGACCCAACTGGGTACCCACCCAGAGAGTGCCGTTCACATCCTCGAACAGATACGATATCACATTGCTGCTCACGGTATTGGGGTTACCTTTCTCGTGCAGATAGTTGGTAAAACGGTAACCGTCGTATTTGTTCAAACCATACTCGGTACCAATCCAGATGTAGCCGTCCTTATCCTGGCATATCTGGGTTATCTGGTTACTCGACAGTTTCTCTGACGTGTAGAAGTGCGATTGACCAGAACTTAGTAGTGTAAATGTTGATAGTAATGTAAGTAGTAGATAACGGAACATTGTTTTAAAATTGAGGTTTACAAGTTATAAATAGTATATGCTTTCGGGCCCCATGTTAAATAGCAGGTCTAACACCGACAGATTGGGCAGGAACCCATGTTTCTGGGCGTACACCTGATAATAGGGCTTAGGCGAGAAATCGGCATCGGGTGCCGGATGCTTAGGGTTGATGGCTGAACGGTAGTCAGTCAGATCTATTGGTTCGGGGATGAACTCAGTGGTTCGGGCCACTTGGGGCTGAATATCGATGAGTTCGCACATTTTCTGGCTGATGGCCTCGTTAAAATCTACCAGGTAGTCCCATCGCTGCTCAAAGAACGGGCGGATGTCGTCCTGGTAATACTCAAAGAAAGGCGATTCGCCATAAGCGCTCTGCAGGGCCATCCAGTGCAGATGGCGCCAGTTGCCATGATCGCTGATGCGGATATCCTTGATAAGAGGCGATGTGCCACGTTCAACGGGCACGGTAAGGGCTTGCACACCATTGGTGGTGGCTATCAGGCAGCGGTTGCGATAGGTCTGCTTCAGGAAACTCTCCCACTGTTCAATCAGCACAGTGTCAGCCCGATGCAGCTTCTGATACCACTGCACCGGGCCGAAATAGGTTGTACTGAGCAAAACCTGCATGGTTCTACCTTATTTAATATTATCTACGATGTTACCGATACGGCTCCAGCGAATGCCGCCAAATCCGTTGCGGTCGGGATCGCTACTCCACCAGATGAAGATAGGCTTACCCACAATATGATCCTCGGGCACAAATCCCCAGTAACGAGAGTCGGCCGAATTATGACGGTTATCACCCATCATCCAGTAGTAATCCAGCTTAAAGGTGTACTCGTTGGCCTGCTTGCCGTTAATAAAAATCTTGCCTTCGCGAACCTGCAGGTCGTTACCCTCGTAGGCACGGATACAGCGCTCGTAGATAGGCAGATTCTCCAGCGAGAGATGGATGCTGGCACCCTTCTTTGGAATCCAGATAGGACCGTAGTTATCGCGGGTCCAGTGGTAGTTGCCGTTCTGTGGATACAGGCTCCATGTTTCGCGGTCGTAATGGAAAGCGATGCTCTCCAGCAGGTCGCCGCATTGTTTCATCTCGCTCACCACGCGATTGGTAAGTGGCATGTAACCATTATTGTTAAGCGATACCAGTTCCTCCTGGGTAATGCCCCACTTCTCCATCTCCTCGTCGGTAAAATGGCGCTTCAGGCGCAGTTCGTAGGTGTACTGCACGTTGTCGGGCTCCTTGTTGGCCTTGCCGTCCAGATATACCACATGGTCCTTAATCTGCAAAGTTTGTCCGGGCAATCCCACACAACGCTTTACATAGTTCTCACGACGGTCGGTTGGACGGGTAGCAATCTCGCCAAACTCCTGTGGGTGGTCGGCGATAATCTTCTTACCTGTCTCATAGATATCGGCGTACAGCTTCAGTCGCTGCTCGGCTGAAAGGTTATCGGGGTTGGGCATGTTGGGATAGTTGCCAACACCGTAGCCGTAGCACAGGTTGTAATATTCGGTCTGATACTGCAGGGCGGTACAGATGGTATCGCCGGCAGGATAGTTGAACACTACGATATCGTTCAGCTGCACGTTACCCAAGCCTTTTACACGACGATACTCCCAGTGTGGCCACTCAATGTAGCTCTTGCACTCTACCACAGGCAGGGTGTGCTGGGTAAGAGGCATCGTCAAGGGTGTCTGAGGAATACGTGGACCGTAGCTTACCTTTGATACAAACAGGTAATCGCCTGTCAACAGCGACTTTTCCAAAGAACTTGATGGAATCACGTAGTTCTGGAAGAAGAACTGGTTGATGAAGTAAACGGCCACCAGCGCAAACACCAGGGCATCGATCCACGACATTACAAACTTAACGGGCTTTTCGGCCTCTTTCCACCACTGCCACTTTATCTTTTTGGTAATGTACACGTCAAAGATAAATGGTATTACCAGCAGTCCCCACCAGCTGCCAACCCAATACAGGAAGAGCAGATACAGCACCAGCACGCCAATAAACTTGACCCACTGCACCTTGGGGTCGAATTCTTTCTTTTTTACCATTATTGCTAAGGCTTAGAATTTAAACATATCGCTGATGGTGAGCAGTCCCTGATGCTGACTTGTGTACTCGGCTGCCAGCACGGCTCCCAGGGCAAAACCCTTACGACTGTGGGCATCGTGAGTGATGGTAATCAGGTCGGCATCGCTATCATAGCGGATAGTGTGGATACCAGGCACCTCGCCACGACGGATATGATCCACACGCAGGTACTTCTTGTCGGTAGTATCCTCTTTCCAAGCTTCCTTGCGGTCGATGTTATCTACAATCTCTTCGGCCAGTGTGATGGCAGTTCCGCTGGGATGGTCGAGCTTGTGCACATGATGTGTCTCCTCCATCTCCACATCGTACTGTGGGAACTGGTTCATAATCTTAGCCAGATAGCGGTTTACGGCAGAGAAAATGGCCACACCGATTGAGAAGTTCGACGCCCAGAAGAGTGTTTTACCCTCCTCATTGCAAGCCTTGCGCACCTCGTCGCCATGCTCGGTCATCCATCCGGTTGAACCACTAACAACTTTTACGCCCTTAGCCCACGCCTTAAGATAGTTGCCATAGGCAGCCTGTGGGGCCGTAAACTCGATGGCCACATCGGCCGATGCGAACTCAGGCGAATCGAAATCCTGCTGATTATCGATGTCGATAATACTTACAATCTCATGACCACGGTCGAGGGCTATCTGTTCAATCATCTTACCCATCTTGCCGTAGCCGATTAAAGCTATTTTCATAATTAATTCGAATTAAAACGCCGCAAAGATACTACTTTTTAGTCAACAAACACCCATTTTCAACAGAAAATAACTAAAAAATTTGCTGATATTAAAATAATGTAATACTTTTGCACCCTCAAAGGGAGTATAGAATTCTATTTCAGGAAATGAGAAAATCTATTTTTGACTTACTAGAACGTAAGGGAAAGCAGCCTGTCAGCATGCTGACGGCTTATGATTATCATACAGCTTGCACAATTGATGAAGCTGGAATCGACATGATTTTGGTTGGCGATTCGCTCGGCAACGTGATGCTGGGTTATGAAAATACACTTGCAGTAACAGTTGATGACATGATTCATCACGGTGCAGCCGTGTGCCGTGGTGCCAAGCAGGCATTCGTGGTTATCGATATGCCGTTTATGTCATATCAAGTATCGGTAGAGGATGCTGTACGCAATGCCGGACGTATCGTAAAAGAAACTAACTGTCAGGCAGTTAAGCTCGAGGGCGGCGTAGAATATGCCGACCGTATCAAGGCTATCGTACAGGCAGGCATCCCTGTCGTGGCACATATCGGACTCACACCACAATCTGTTAATGCCATGGGTGGCTACAAGGTTCAGGGCAAATCGCTCGAACAGGCCAAGAAGCTTCTGGCTGATGCTAAAGCTGTAGAAGAGGCTGGTGCATTTGCCATCACATTGGAGTGTGTGCCTGCAGAATTGGCTAAGCTCGTCACCTCACAGACCAAGGCATTGACCATTGGTATCGGAGCTGGTAATGGCTGCGACGGCCAGGTGTTGGTTTATCAGGATATGCTGGGCTATAACAATGGCTTCATACCTAAGTTCGTGAAGAAATATGCCGACTTGCACAGTGTGATGCTTGAGGCTTTTAAACAATATAAACAAGAGTGTGAAGAGCGTACCTTCCCAGCAGCAGGACATACCTATGCCATCAGCGAAGAGGTGATGCAGGCGCTTTTTGAAACGGAGTTAGAAGAAGTAAGAAGATAAGAAAATATGAAAGTTGTTAAGACAGTAAAGGAGGTAAGAGAGATTGTAGCCGGTTGGCGTAAAGAAGGACTCACCGTAGGACTGGTGCCTACGATGGGATTCCTACACGAGGGTCATCAGAGCCTCATCCGCAAGTCGGCCAGTCAGAACGACCGCACGGTGGTTTCGGTTTTCGTTAACCCCATCCAGTTCGGTCCTAACGAGGATCTGGAGGCTTATCCACGCGATTTGAACCGCGATATGCAGAAGGTTGAAGAGGCTGGTGGCAACCTGATTTTCAACCCCGAGCCCGCCGAGATGTATCCTGGCCACTTTACATCGTTTATCGATACCACCGAGACTACCGAGCTGCTTTGTGGTGCCGTTCGCCCCGTTCACTTCCGTGGTGTGTGCACCGTAGTAGGTAAGCTCTTTAATATTGTTTGTCCCGATCGTGCTTACTTCGGACAGAAGGATGCCCAGCAGCTGGCTACCGTTAAGCGTTTTGTGCGCGATCTTAACTTCCCCGTTGAGATTGTGCCCTGCCCTATCGTTCGCGAGGACGACGGACTGGCCAAATCGAGCCGTAACACTTACCTGAATGCCGACGAGCGCCAGGCAGCGCTGATTCTTTCAAAGAGCTTGAAGCTGGGTAAGCAGGCTATCGAGGCTGGCGAGCGCGACGCTCAGAAGGTGATCGACATCATCCGAAAGAATCTGGAGACCGAGCCTATGGCCCGTATCGACTATGTTGAGGTGGTTGATTTCGAAAATATCCAGCGCACAGCCAGTATCCAGGGCGAGGTTCTGGTTGCCATCGCCGTTTATATCGGTAAGACCCGACTGATTGATAATTTCATCGTAAATATTTAAGATAGGTATGGATATAACACTGCTGAAGGCAAAGATACATCGTGCTGTGGTTACCCAGGCCGATCTGGATTACGTGGGCAGTATCACTATCGACTCCGACTTGCTGCGCGAGAGTGGCATTCTGGAGTACGAGAAAGTAGAGATTGCCGATATCGACAACGGCAGTCGCTTTGCCACCTATGCCATTGCTGGCGAGGCCGGATCGGGCATTATCTGCCTGAACGGTGCCGCTGCCAAGTGCGTGAACGTAGGCGACAAGGTGATTATCATGGCCTATGCCACGATGACGCCTGAGGAGGCCCGCGACCACAAGCCTACTGTGCTGTTTGTAGATGAGCACAACAAGGTGGTTCGCAAGGCCAACTACGAGAAGCACGGCCTGCTGGTTGAACAGTAAAAACATAAAGATATGCTGACGGGAAAGACCATCGTACTGGGCGTTACGGGCGGTATTGCTGCCTACAAGAGCGCCAATCTGGCTTCGATGCTCATTAAGCTGCATGCCGATGTGCATGTGATTATGACGCAGAACGCCACCAAGTTTATTACGCCCATGACGTTCGAAACGCTTACCAACAATAAGTGCATTGTTGATACCTTCGACCGCAACTTTTCGTTCGATGTCAAGCATGTATCGCTGGCCAAGCGCGGCGATCTTTTTGTGGTGGCTCCCTGTACAGCAAATGTCATCGGCAAACTGGCTCACGGCATCTGCGACGACATGCTCACCACCACCATGCTGGCCACTCGCGCTCCCAAACTGATTGCGCCCGCCATGAATACCGGCATGTGGGAGAACCCCATCCTGCAGGATAATCTTACCAAGCTGAAGGGCTATGGTTATCATATCATCGATCCTATCATAGGCCGACTGGCTTGTGGCGATACGGGCACAGGCAAGATGCAGGCAGAAGAGGTGATCGTAGAGCATATCCTGGCATTTATGGCCAAGGAAAAGGACCTTGCAGGCAAGCGCTATCTCATTACCGCAGGCCCTACACAAGAGGCTATCGACCCCGTGCGCTATATCACCAACCACTCATCGGGCAAAATGGGCTACGCCATCGCTAAAATGGCCCGTTTGCGCGGCGCTCAGGTCACACTGGTGTCAGGTCCCGTTAACATCAAGCCTTTCTGTGGCGTAGATGTGGTGCCTGTTAAGAGCGCAGCCGATATGTTCGAGGCTGTTACCAGCCGTAGCGCTGAGGCCGATGTGGTGATTATGTGCAGCGCTGTGGCCGACTACACACCCGCCGTTTATGCCGACCAGAAGGTGAAAAAGCACGACGGCGACCTACAGATTGAACTCAAACGAACACAAGATATTCTTGGTTGGCTGGGCGAACATAAGCCCGCCAAGCAGACTTTGGTGGGATTCTCGATGGAGACAGAGAATCTGATTGAGAACTCGCGCGCCAAGCTCCTGAAGAAGCATGCCCAGCTGATTTGCGCCAACTCGATTGCTGGCGGCAATACGGGCTTTGCAGTTGATACCAACAAGGTTACGCTCATCAGCAGCCAGGAGGTAAAAGAACTGCCACTCTGCTCGAAGGAGGAAACAGCCGACCTGATTATCGACCATATCCAAACCCTTGCGTAACGTATGCATATACTCATAGATATCGGCAATTCTACCGTGGTAGTTGCTTTGGCTGATGACCAAGGTAACATCGCCGACACATGGCGTTTCAAGACCAAGAAGGAAGAAACAGCCAGTTTTTATCGCTACGAACTGCGCCAAGGTCTGCGCAAATATGGTGTTGAGGCGGCTGATATCCAAAAAATCACCATCTCGTCGGTAGTTCCCGAGGTGAACGATGATATGGCCCAGGCCATTACCGACCTGACGGGCTTGCAGCCCCATTTCTTCTCGATTGCCGATGCACAGGGCATTATCTCGATAGATGTAGAATCGCCCACCCAGTTGGGTAAGGATCGTCTGGCCGACGCCATCGGTGCTGCCTGCTGCTATGGTGTGCCCGCCATCGTCATCGACTTTGGCACAGCTACCACCATCGGCGTTATCGACGAAAACCGAGTGTTCCGCGGCGGCATCATCATCCCCGGCGTTAAAACCTCGATGAACGCTCTGAGCGCCCGTGCCTCGCAGCTGCCCGCCATCACCATCGAGAAGCCTCAGCATCTGATTGGTCGCAACACCCTTGAGTGCATGCAGAGCGGCATTGTTAACGGCACTGCTGCCATGATTGACGGACTTATCCATCAACTGCTGCCCACCCTAAACGGCGAGCCCCACATCATTGCCACTGGCGGCATGTCGCGCACCATCGCTCAGCATTGCCACCACCAAATCACCATCGACCCCTACCTCCTCTTCAAAGGCCTGTTCCAGGCCAAATAACTTAAATCTTGTTAATATTCTAAAGTTTTAGAGTAAAATATTTGCTTGTTCTAAAAACTTAGAGTACATTTGCCAACGGTAATTCTAAAAACTTAGAATATGAAAGAAAAGAAACAATTGACTAAGGCTGAAACGCAAGTAATGAACATACTCTGGTCGTTGCCAGAGAGTAAGGGTTATTCGGCTGAGATTATGGAGAAATTCCCTGAGCCCAAGCCTGCTCTTACCACGCTGCTCACATTCTTGAAGATACTCAAGGAGAAAGGCTTTGTGAGCTCGGAAAAGATAGGAAAAGCACAGCTTTTCAGCACCACCATCAGCAAAGAGGATTACACACGCGCCTATATGAAAGAGGTGAAGAATACATTCTTTGGTGGCTCGTTCGCCTCACTCGTTTCGTTCTTTGCCAAGGATGAGCAGCTGAGCGACGATGAGGTTAGTGAGATTATGGAAATCATAAAGAATCGCAAGTAATGACTGAATTTCTGACCTACGACCTGAAGGTAGCCGTGCTGATAGCGGTATTCTATTTCTGCTATCGTCTGCTGATGGAACGCGAAACGTTTCACAGGCTTAATCGTATAGTGCTGTTATCGTCCATCGCACTCTCGCTCGTTCTGCCCCTTTGTGTTATCACTTTCCATGAAACGGTAGAGGTAGAACAAACGACAGCAACGGCTAATCCTAACCCACAATCGCCCATTACGGATATGTCAGCCGTAACAGCCGCAGATAGCGTGCAGATGGCTCCTGTTGATCAGTCAGCCGTTATCTTTGCCATCTTTATAATTGGTGTACTTTGTAGATTGTTCTTTATAGCCAACAGTTATCGGCTTTTGCGCCGAATTATTAGTGATAGTGAGCAACATACGTTGGAGGATGATGTAACGCTGGCAGTTGTCGACCTGCCTGTTGCACCGTTCTCGTGGATGCGTACCATCGTGTTAAGCCGGATTGACTACGATGAGCGCAACCCTTCGATACTTGCCCACGAGCGTGGACATATCCGCCTGCATCACAGCTGGGATATCGTCTTCGTCGAAATGCTTACGGCCCTGCAATGGTTCAATCCTGTGGTATGGCTCCTGCGTCGCGACCTGCGAACCGTCCATGAGTACGAAGCCGATGCATCCGTCCTCTCGTCAGACTCAGACGTGAGTCAATACATTCAACTACTGATGCGGAAGGCGATGGGTACAAAGGCCAGTATCCTAGCCAATGGCATCAACAACAGCACCATTAAAAAACGAATTTTCATGATGTTAAAACATAAGTCAAACAGGCGAGCATGGCTCAAAGCCCTTTATATCGCCCCCATAGTAGCAGTATCGTTGGTAGCAACGGCAAAGACGGTGACTGAGTTTAAGCCCAAACCAGCCAATCCTGTTACGCCCACCGCTGTCTCGAACGACACTATAAACAAAAGTAACACACTCGTATGGGTGTTAACCGATGAGGAGAAAAAGCAAGCCAAGACAATAACTCCTGGAGCACCTGGCTCTATCAATATCAGCGCGGCTATACACGACAATGGTGTCAAGCAGAATTTCGATGGTTCCTGCTATATAGTCCGTGTACCAAAGGGTTGCTGGATAGAAGACGACGAAGATTCCTGGATAGAAGTAAGCTGGGACAGATTCTTATTCGCTGGCAAGACCACCAAGATACAGCTCGATGGTGTACCTTTCGATGAGAATAGCGCACCCAAATTGCATTATTCTGTCCTCAAGAAAATCGAAAACCACCGCAAAGGCAATGTCAACGTGGTAAATCTGATTACCAAGCCCGTATCCATTCCATCGGGTATAAAGAATAACGCGTCAAAAAAATAACCCCAATCATTACCATGCTTACCCCCTCGCCCGCTGAAGGTTTTCTTCTCTCTCTCCATCAGCAGCGAGGGGCTTAAATCTTGTTATTATTCTAAATTTTAAGATATTTCTTTGGATTTTTTTATTTTTGCCGAATTATTTGTTTGGATAATTTCTTTTTTGTATATCTGCCGCTTGGCGACAATGCCGTGCCACGTAGAGATAGTTCCGCTATATGCCATATCGCAAATCAACGGATAATCGCCTGCCACAGAACCGTCCCCTGGCAGGTTACACCCGCAGGTTTTAATAAAGCCACGAAACAGCCCCTACCATCACACTCTTTTTCAATAATCAACTCAAATATTTCGAATAATTATTTGGCTGATTGAGAATAAGTCTGTACCTTTGTCGGCAGAATTAAAAAACTGATAATAACCAGCAAAATTTGTCTATCACAATGAAGTATACAGACTTTGAAAACATTATATCAGCCGACCGCATGAGAAAATATCTCGTGGCCTGCAATAACGATACACGTAGGGCAATGACCCTCTATCGCCATAATCTTAAGCTCTCACAAGAGATGTTTACAATGATTAGCTGTTTCGAGGTAGCACTTCGTAACAGAATCGACATGGAGATGAAACAACATTGGGGTAACGACTGGTTGCGAGATTTTATTATGCCAGGTGGTCCTTTTGCTACTGACGGAAGAGCTGATGGTACAAGGAAAATTATTAAAAAGGCGTATGATGATTTGATGCGCACCAATACCTATAGTCATTCTAAATTGCTTTCTAAAATGGAATTTGGCATTTGGAAATACATGTTTAATAATGTACAATATAGGTTGGGAGGTAGGTATCTGCTGAAAATTTTTCCCAATAAACCTCGCACTACAAAAAATAACAAGTTTGACAATTCTACAATCTTCTTAGAGTTGGATTATATAAACAATGTTCGTAATAGAATTGCTCACCATGAGCCAATTTGTTTTGGATGTCCGATTTGTATTGATACAACCTATGTTCTACGTAATTATGCCCGCATATTTACCTTGTTTGGTTGGATGGGGATAGATGCACCGCGATTGTTATACGGACTTGATCATGTTGGTGAAGAATGTGGCAAAATCATGTGTGTGTAACGTTCAGAATGTTAATTATTTAGATAAAATAGAAGAAAAATTGCAAAATATTTGGAGTGTATTAATTAAATTCTTATCTTTGCACCGTTCAGTCCTGGTAGTCCCTGAAGTTTTTCAAACTATCAGGTGTTTTTTTGCTCAAAATTTCACCCTGCCCGTTTTTACAACATACTCAGTACAACGCCAAGTTGCGGGTATACAAAAAAATGCCCCGCGTCGTCGCGACGAAGGGCACTTGAACTTAAAAATACGATAACGTTCTTATTATGTAATAAGTATCCGCATGAATATAAAAAACAGGAACTACCAGTTTCGGATACTGAAACTGATAGTTTCCTACTTTGGAACCAAACAGATTATAATATGGCTGATGATGACATGTGGATAGTTTCTCGAAAAGCGAATCCCGGCTTCAAATATATTTACACAATTAAATTCGGAGGCGATGAGGATTCCTTACCCCGATTTTGTTCCCTAGTTAGGGGAAATTTGCTACCTCACTAGGGAAATATTTTTTCTATTAATACCCGCAAAATGCGGGCGCGCACGGGCATCATAATACAATTAAAAATATTTTACCTTTTGATGATTATAGCCCTTATATGGATAGTACGGAAGTATTTGTGCGATAATCGTAAAGTATCTGTTAGATTGCCGTAATGCAGGGGTAGAAACGTGGAAACAGGGAAACGTGGAATCAGGCCAGTATTCCAAAACCCAAAGCAAGGGGGCTCGCGATGAGTCCCCTTCTTTATTTGCTACAAAAATGGGGATTCCCCTACCGCATAGTAGGGATTTGTATGCAAATTTCAAAAACGGATGCTTTACCTTTGCAGCATAAATGTATGATTAAAGCTTAGGATTATGATGAAAAGGATTAGAAAAATGGCCATGGTGGGCGTGTTGGGAATTGTGATGAGTTCGTGTGCATCGATGTTTTTAACGGTTACCGATAAGGCGGCACGCATACAGCAGGGTATGACCAAAGATGAGGTAACAGAGATTATGGGCCGGACACCCGACTACCGACGATTTGCCAACGGGCACGATGAATGGGAGTATCGTACGCTGCTTAACAACGACGATTACGATGTGGTGGTGCTCGATTTCCGCAACGGTCGTGTGGCACAGATGGACTCGTTCCGCGAGGTTCGCCACTATCACCCCGATGGCGAGAAGAAGTAGCGGCCAGTTTTCCAAAACCCAAAGCAAGGGGGGCTCAGCGATTGAGTCCCCCATTCTACTGTGTGTTTTCCCCACACTATCAGCAGGCATCTGCCCTCTGATCAGAAATCAAGTCGGTAGAAGATGTTTGGGAATGCGATACCGCCATCGTCTATGCGGACATCGCGAGTCCCCAGGTCGAAGCGCTGGTACTGTGGCACCTTGGCGCCCAGAACGTTCAGACCCTCGAAAGCGATGGTGTGGCTCACCTTACGCTTGTTGATCTTATAGCTGATGGTGAGATCCACTACGCCTGTTGGATCGAAGCGCTTGGTGAATTCCTCGCCTTCCTTGTAGATAGGATCATCATCAATGATACCCATGTTCACACGGGCACGCATCTGATCTACGTCAACCGGTGTATAGCGCAGACCGCCCTGGATGCTGTACTTGGCACTGACGTTTAACACGTTCTTACCAATCATCCACTCCTTACCGGCCAGGATCTTGAACATGAAACCACGGTCGTACAGCTGGTTGCGCCATACCTTATCCTGTCCGCGATACTCTGCCTTATAGAGCGAGAAGTTGGTCTGTCCGAAGAATCCATGCGACATGTAGTGCTCCAAGGTGATGTCACCGCCATAGTTGCGGGTATTGCCCTTGTTCACCAGTGGCTCGTCGGTATAGTTGTAGTAGCGGTTTGTCACACAATAGGTGCTGCCGTTGATGCCCACTGGCGTGTCGAATCCATACTCGTAGAAGGCATTCACGCGCAGTGTCAGGTTGCTGTTGAACTTATGCATGTAGGTGGCATGCAGGTGGTGTGCCTTGGTCAGTCCCAGGTCCTTGTTGACCAGACGGTCGTTGCCGTCGCGATAGAAGTAAGCGTCGAGCTTCTCAATCATTGAGTGCAGACCGTAACCCATCGAGAAACTGTTCTTCTCGTTTGGTTCCCACTTGAAGCTCACGCGTGGCTCAATCGAGAGGTCCTTCGACAGCAGGAAATAGTTGCCAGAGATACCTGCTGACAGACTGAACTTGTCGCTCAGGTTAAAGATGTTATGCCAGAACAGGTTGGCCAGTCCGGTGTTGTCCTTCATCTTGGTATATTCAGTCATGGGGTTCACCGTGTCGTAGAGCTTGTCGTGCGAGCGGTAGTAGAGGTTGAAGAAACGATGCGAGTATTCACCACCGAACTGTGTGAGCCACTTGCTGGTGACCTGCTTCGAGAGCTCTGTGTTGAATACCAGTCGGTCTTCGTTCATCTGCTGCTGGCTGTAGGGGTACATCTTACTATTTGGGTTGTTGGGATCCTCGTATGCCAATGGCTGCTTGATGGTACCATTTTCAGTGCGTGCAAATCCATAGTAATGCATGTTGCTCTTCAGGTGCTGCATATTGTAGGCCACAGTGGTGCGCCAGGTCCACTTGTTGTTGAAGTGGATTTTGTGAGATGCACCTGCCAGAATCTGCGTCAGTTTGCTGTCATTATTCGAAGCGTCGTAAACCGAATGCGCATCTTCAATCTTCAATGGGTCGTCGTGGTTAGTATCAAACAGACCTAAACCGAAAATAGAGAAGGTACCAGCACGCTTGGTGGGGAAGTTCAGCTTGACTGAGAAATCTTGGAAGCCCAAGTGCGAACCCTCAGTGTCAACCAGTCCCAGTTTATCTACCAGTGATGTGAAACCATATCGGTAGTTGATGATATAACTACTGTTGTTCTTGCGAGAGATAGGACCCTCGAGTGTCAACTCCTCTGATACGGTACCAATCTGCAGGATGTTCTCGTGCTTGGAGTTGTTTCCCGAGCGCATCTTCACGTCGAACACACCACTCAGGGCGTTGTTGTAGTTGGCGTTGAAGGTCGAAGTAAAGAAGTCGCTGTTGGCAATCACGTTCGAGTTCATACCGCTCACCAGTCCGTAACCGGCATTCCACATATCGTTAAAGTGGTTGGGTGTAAACACCTCAACGCCCTCAATGCGGTACTGCATGCGCTCGGGTGCATTACCATGAATCGAGAGTCCGCTACCGCCAGCATCGCCCGATACGCCGGCAAACGACATCACCAGTCGGGCGGGGTCGTTATAACCGCCTGCAAATCGGCTGGCCTCTTCCATCGAGAGCATCACACCACCGGTGAGTACCGACGGGTTAACGGTGGCCTCCTTGTTTACACGGGGCTTAACCACCACCTCCTTCAGCTCGGTGCTGTTCTCGCGCAGAGCAATCTCCAGCACTACCTCCTTGGGTCCCGAAATCAGGATTTCCTTCATCACACTGGGCTCATAACCAATATAGTTGGTCTCGATGGTGTAACGTCCGCCCTTGCTTATCTTGATGGTAAAGTTACCATCCATGTCGGCAACAGCAGCCGCATTCTCTAATTCTGCAATTTTTACCGTAGCACCAATCAGCGCTTCGCCTGTAACGGCATCTTTTACAGTTCCACGCAGGGTTTCGGCCTGCACGCTCATAGTTCCGCAAAGTAAAATAGCGGTCGACAAGAGGTTAATAATCGTTGTTTTGCTCATAAAAATAATTGTTTTAGATATTATAAATTCTGAAATTCATCTCACGATGCACGCTGCAAATATACAACTATTTTTTATATAATGCAAAAAATAATGAAAAAAATATTTGGAGTTGCCTGATAGCAAAAATAAGGGAAACTAATGGTTGCGGCTAGGGAAACTGGCAGTTCCTTGCGGGGGAACTACCGTTACAGATGGTTGATGATTTGCTGCAGATCCTCGAGATATTGGGCGGCATGGCCCCCATCCATCTGGGCATGATGGAACTGCATGGAGATGGGAAGCCACACCTTGAACCAACTTTTGCGATAGCGACCCCAAGCCAGGAAGGGGTTATTGAAAACACCCGAGTACTGGTTGACGATGCTGTCGAGCTGGGTGGCCGTCATAGCCGAGGTGCCGATAACCATCGCCTCCTCATCAAAGGTGCTCTCGCAGGTGTCGATGGCCGTCTGCGTCATCCGATCGTAATCGGCTGCAAACTGATTAAAATCATCGCTGTAGGGCACATCGCACGAACAGATATCACCCTTTTTGTGGTTCACAATCACGTTGATGGCCAGGCGGTCGTACTTGTACAGCTTGCCATTCTCGGGCAACAGGTAGAACTCTGGTCTATCTGCGGCAGCACGGCCCATGCACCAGCACAGCAGCGTGTTAAACTTTACGCCCCTACGCTTGCACACCTTATACAAACGCGTTACATCAAACGTTTTGGTAAACGTAACCATGGGCACGGGCGATTTCATCCAAAGCCCAAAAGCCTTAGCCCTACTGGTATCCTGCGGATTAACTTCTTGTTTCATCTATTATTTATCTATATACATCTTCTTTCTTAAGCTCAACCACCTTGCCGTAGCGCTCAAGGGCTTTCATATCGGTAAGTTTCTTGTCGCCGATAATCATCCACACGCGGTTGTTGTTGCCTGCAATGTGCTGCTGGTGGAACTGGATGATGTCCTGAGCTGTGATACCAGGCAGCAGTCGGGCTTTGGCGGCATTGGGGTCGACAGTATTGCCCAGCATGTGCTGATTGGCCACGAAAGCAGGCATGTTGCGGAAGGTGGGATAGCTATTCTGTATGTCGTTGAGCACACTTTGGCGGGCGGCATCCAGATTATTCTCCTTCATCGGCATCTGGCGCAGCAGCGAATCCACGGTAGCAAGGGCTTCCATCGTCTTGTCGGCCTGGGTTCCAGTGGCTGTGATATAGCCCAGAACGGCATCAGGATGCTGAGCAAGACTGGTGGTATAGGCACGGCCACCAGTGCTGTAGGCCAGCGAACGGAACTCGCGTACATTCTGGAAGAGAACCGACGACATGCTGCCACCGAAATACTCGCCAAAGAGCGATAGTTTAGCACGATCGTCGGCTGTTGATAGCGGACTGATGGCATCGAAACTTATCACATAGTTCTGGCGCGACTTGGGTACGTTGTAGAAGTAAACCATTGGCTCGGTGTACTGCTGCAATGGGCGGAAGGTATCGGCCTCCTTGCGTGTACAGTTGCTCAATGGCAACGCCTGCTGCGCTGCTGCAGCCACCTCGGAGATAGTCTTGGTGCCGCAATACAACAGTTCGCAATCATACTGCTGCACCTCGCGGAACAAACTGAGCAGGTCTTCGTTCTTAAGTGCCTTTATCTCACTCTTACTCAGCTGGTTAAGATAAGTTGACTTGCTGCCATACATCACATATTCGCGCATAGGGGTGAGCACATCGTCCTTCTGTTTACCAAAGCTCTTGCGGTCTACCTTATCTTCGTCCTTAGCGTCGCTCAGCGCCTCGTCGTCGCCCTTGGCCGATTGCAGGAAGTGGGCCAGCAAGCGGAGTGCTGGTTCGAACTGCTTATCTGGACCTGTAAGGCTGAACACAAATGTATGGCTACCAGCATTTATTTCCATCGTGGTGTTTATCTTCTGCCAAGCCAGCTCCAACTGTTGTTTCTTGAGCGAATCGGTGCCTAGCGACGAGAGATAAGAGCCGAGTACGCTGAGTGCTGGTGTGTGCAGCTTACCATCCTTGAAACGCAGGTTAAACGTAAAGATGTCGTTGATAGGATTCTGCTTATAATATAAGGTGGCGTGATCGCTTAGCTGTTTGGTATCTACAGCCGTCTGCAAGTCAACGGTACGTATTTCGGTCTGTATTACAGGTATCTGTTCCAGCTGGCGGGCAAAGTCCGACTTGGCATCAGTATTCTTTGGCTGAATGGGCTTATAGCCAGGCTGTTTTAGCGTTTCCTTCTTAGGTGTACCATACTTCTTTACCAGCGTTATGTAGTTGGTGCCGTAGTACTTCTTGGCGGCGGCTACCACATCGGCCTTGGTAAGGCGCTTAATTCTTTCGATTTTATCGAGCGCATCCTGCCAGGTCTTGCCTTTCGAGAACAGATCGACCAGCAACTCAGAACGGCTGCTGATGGTTTCCAGACTCTTCTCAGCACTCATCACCTCCTCTTGTTTCAGGGCCTCAAGCTGACTGTCGCTAAAGTTGCCATTAATCACCTGCTGAATCTGCTCCATCACGCGTCCTTCGGCAGTTTTCATCTTTCCAAACAACTTGGGGATGATGAGCACGGCTGTACCTGCGGCATCGTCGAACCCCACATTCAGGGCGAATGATGCCATCACCTTATGCTCGTTCATCAGCGAGTCGAGCAAACCAGCTTTGCCATTAGAAAGCAGTCCGTTGGCCAGTTCCAGAGCATTAGCATCGGGCTCGTAATCGGTAGCGCCTTTGAATACCAATGCCTCAGCACCAATAAGCGGTATGGGGAGTGTAACCTCCTGTCGTTCGCCAGCCTGAATCTCTGGCATCGGACTATAACCGCGCTGTGGCACAGGGCCCGTCTGCACACGACCAAACGTCTTTTCAAGCAGAGCGGTCAAGTCGTCGCTGGGCGTAATGTCGCCACAGAGAATCAGACCCATATTCGAGGCCACATAGTATTTCTTGTAGAATTCGGCCATATCCGACAGGCGTGGGTTTTTCAGATTCTCAGTAGAACCAATGATGGGATAGCCATAAGGCTGAGTCTTGAACACAGCACCCATCACTTTATCCATTGCATCGCCCATTCCATCGGCCGAACGGTTCTTTTCTTCGTACACATTCTCCAATTCGCCCTGGAATCCGCGATATACAGGGGTAATCAGTCGCTCAGAGTTTAACCAGCACCACTGCTCGATGAAATGGGGCAGAAACTCGTTGTGATAGAAAGTCATATCGTAGCCAGTGCCCGCATTCAGACTGCTACCGCCATACTTTGATATCAGACGGTTGAACTCGTTAGGAATCACATAATCGGCAGCTTTCAGGCTCAGCTGGTTAATGTGCTGCTGAATCTGCTTTCGCACGTCCTCATCCTTGGTCTGCGATAACAGGTCGTACTGGGCAGAAATGCTATCCAGCAGAGGTTTTTCGGCTGTGTAATCGATGGTACCCAAGCGGTCGGTACCCTTAAACATAATGTGCTCAAAGTAGTGGGCAATACCGGTATTAGGACAATCCTTGGCGCCAGCCCTAACCACAACGGCACCAAACACCTTGGGCTGCGAGTGGTCTTCGTTAACCCAAACGGTCATGCCATTACTAAGTTTAAACTCCTTTACATCGAGTTGTGCCGTTGCTGTAAGTGCAACCACGCAAGCGAAAATGGATAATGCAGTTCTTTTCATACGAACTAATAGTTAAAATTTGGGTGCAAAAATAGTCTTTTTTGTTGAGTAAAAAGAATTTTTACTACAAAAGTTAATTTTTTTTTGTACCTTTGCAGCCATTATGAAGATAGTTTTTATAGGATCGGGAAATTTGGCCACGCAGCTGGGACTGGCCTTGAACGAGGCTGGGCAGCAGATAGTACAGGTGTATAGCAAGACAGAAGAGCATGCCGGCGAGCTGGCAGCTAAGCTGGGATGTGCCTACACCACCAACATCGACGAAATAACCGAAAATGCCGATATCTACATCATCTCGGTAAAGGACGATGCCATCGCCACACTGGCCGAAAAGGTGGGCCGCAAGGCGCAGCAGGCCATCATCGTTCACACAGCGGGCAGCATTGCGATGGAGGTGCTGCAGCCATACGCACAGCACTACGGGGTGCTGTACCCGATGCAGACATTCTCGAAGAACAAACCCGTGGATTTTAAGCCGATACCTTGTTTTATCGAGGCTTCGGACGATGCCACGCTATCCGCTATCCGCACACTGGCCGAGAGCGTATCGCAGAATGTGGTGCCTGCCACATCGGCACAGCGCAAAAAACTGCACCTGGCAGCCGTGCTGGCCTGCAACTTTACCAACCATTGTTACCGACTGGCCGAAAAGGTGCTTGAAGAGGAGCAGATGGATTTTAAGCTATTCCTGCCGCTTATCGATGAAACGGCACGAAAAGTAGCCCAGCTGAGCCCGAAACAGGCACAGACGGGACCGATGATGCGTTGGGATACGGGCGTGATGCAGATGCAGATGGACCTGCTGAGCGACGAACGCACCCGACAGATTTACAAGCTGATGGCCGAGAGCATTCACGAGGATGCTACAAAATAAGATGGTAGGTGCCACCAGCCATCGCTTTTACCACACCTTTCATTTCGAGTTGGAAAAGCAGCGCCGTAACCTGACTGATAGACAGGTTGGCATGCACACTCAATACATTTATCTGGAGATCGTTGGTTTGCTGCAGCAGACTGACGATTTTCTGTTCTTCGGCCGATAGTTCGGGGAACAACTGGCGCTCGATACCTCCTGCCAAAGCCTGCTGACGGATAATATCATCCTGCCAACCCATAGCCTCAACAAAGTCGGATGCACTGGTAATCAACTCGGCAGCCTTATCGCGGATAATATGGTTGCAACCCTCGGAGTAAGGTCGGCCCACATTGCCTGGGAACGCAAATACGGGGCGATTGTAGCTCTGTGCTATCTCGGCTGTTATCAGACTGCCACCTTTTGCGGCACTCTCAATCACAATGGTAGCATCGGCACAACCAGCCACAATGCGGTTGCGGCGCACAAAGTTTACCTTATCGGCATTGGTTTGGGTCATAAACTCTGTCAGCAGTCCGCCATGGGTGGTCATCTCGGCAGCTGTGTCGCGATGGTGATAGGGGTAGATCTGGTCTAAACCGTGAGCCAGCACACCCAAGGTCTGATAGCCGTTCTCGAGGGCGTTGCGATGGGCGCAGATATCTACACCATAAGCCAAACCGCTCACAATCAGCACATTGTGGCACATCTCGTGCAGCTCGCTGATAAACCTGTGCGTGATATCCTGCCCGTAAGTGGTGATGTGGCGCGTGCCTACGATACTGATGATTTTCTGCTGGTTCAGGTCGGCATTACCCTTATAGTACAGCACCAGCGGCGCATCGGGGCACTCCAGCATGCGCTGGGGGTAGTCGTCGTCGAGTGGCGTAATGGCGCGTATCTGGTGCTCCTCCATATACTTCAACTCGTATTCGGCCCGTTTCATCGCGTCGCCCCAGTCCTTCAGGGCGGCAACCAGGCGTGGCGAGCAATCAGGTATCAGGTCGGGCACCTCGTGGCGGTGTTCGTATAGTTTCTGGGCGCTACCAACGGTTTTGTACATCTCTAACGCCAGCTGAAAGTTAAAGTTAGTAAGGCGTGTAAGCGCCATTGCATAGAATATTTCCTGGTTCATAGGTGTTTATTTGCGTTTTAAGTATTCGTAACCAAAGCGACAACGCAGACAGTCCTTCTTGTCGCAATACTCCTTTTTTAGCTGTATGAGTGCCTGCGAGTCGCCAGCCGATTTAACGGGCAGTCCCACCTGCTTCCACATGCGGATAATGTGGTTGTTCTCGGCCTTGAGCTGCTCGAGAAACTCGAAAGCCCTATCGCAAAGCACCGCCTTTGACTGATGGCGGCCATAGGCAAACAGCATGGGGATGGCGGTATTAATCATCAACAGATTGATGGAGCCTACCGACAGATGTTTGGCGTTCTTAGCGCTCTCGGAGCCAAAGGTGTAATGGGTTTCCCAATAGGGCGTAACCTGCGAGCTGAGCACGTGTTTGAGTTCATCCAGGGTTTCGCACTCTATCAGCTGACTTAAGCCTGCCTTCTGCTGATAATACAGGTTGGCCAACTGCGCCAAGCGGATGTGAGGGAAGTTCTGCGGGCGCAGGCGGAGGAACCGCCACAGACGGAAATCAATCGGTTTCATCGAGAATTTATGCGCCAGATACTGGTACTCGTTGCGCAAGCGGGCAAAGTAGCCGTCGTTAAGCGCCTCTTTCTGGTAGCACTCGGGCACAGCATCCAGCTCCAGCAATCCTGCCTGACCGAAGAAGACGGCCTCGATCTGAAACAAATCGTCGCGATGGTGCGCCACAGCACTCAGGGGCACATTCTGCGCCCATTGTTCGAACACATCGCCATTAATGCCAAAGCCGTAGTTGCGGGCCAACGTGGTAAAATAGCCATCCTCCCACGAGCCGTTGCAACGCTCTACACGGCGGCGGATATCGGACGTTTTGCGCTCCAGGCGCTCAACCTGCAGGGCTGCCATCCACGAGTGAATAGTGAGCGAGGGCAGATCGGGTATCACCTTATAACAGGCCGGATACTCCTCGGTTTGGCGCAATTCATCGTAATGTGCCTGCACATGCGGCGGTACATCCAACTGCAGCTGAGGTACGTACTGACCGTTGCTCTTCATCACCTCGGTATCCAGCACCTTGGCCACATGCAGTATCACATTGTCGTAATCGCTGTTCTTGTCGTGCCCATGCACGTACCAGTCGCTCGACTTGTCGTGAATCTCAACATTGCCCACCCACATGGTGCCGTTAATACGCACTTTAGCATTCACAAAATCGGGCCCGGCATCGCTGTTGTGCTTGCCCGGATCGATCACCTCAACCAGCATACCATCGCTTGTGAGCAGCTCTTTCAGCGGAAAAAGCTTCAGTTTCCAAGTATAATGGAGTAATTGTTCCATATGGTTTATTTAGCTATAAGTAAAAATTTGTGCACAAAAATACATGATTATTTGCAATCTGCCAAATAATATCAGAAAAAATGCGTAACTTTGCACCCGAAATGAAGATAGGCGATATAGAATTTGGACAAAATCCGGTGTTTTTGGCACCGATGGAGGATGTGACTGATATTGGTTTCAGACTGCTTTGCAAGCGGTTTGGAGCTGCGATGGTGTATACTGAGTTTGTAAGCGCCGAAGCGCTGATACGCGATGTAAAATCTACTATCTCGAAGCTCACCATCAGCGATACCGAGCGCCCCGTAGGCATACAGATCTACGGTCGCGACGTAGAGGCGATGGTTGAAGCAGCCAAAATCGTGGAACAAGCCGGTCCGGATCTGATCGACATTAACTTCGGCTGCCCAGTAAAAAAGGTGGCAGGCAAGGGTGCTGGCGCAGGCATGCTGCAGAACATACCAAAGATGCTGGAGATTACCAGCAAGGTGGTAGATGCCGTAAAGCTGCCCGTAACGGTGAAAACACGCCTTGGCTGGAACCACGAGCAGCTGATTATCACCGAGTTGGCCGAACAGCTGCAGGATTGCGGCATTAAAGCGCTGACTATCCACGGCCGCACACGCAGTCAGATGTACACAGGCGAGGCCGACTGGACGCTGATTGGCGAGGTAAAGCGCAACCCACGCATACATATTCCTATTATAGGTAACGGCGATATACACAGTCTTGACGAGGCCGACGAGGCATTCAAGACCTATGGCGTAGATGCCATCATGATTGGTCGCGCCACGTTCGGCTGTCCTTGGATTTTCAGTCGCGAGGAACTCGACTTCAACCAGAAGCTGGACATCCTTGAGGAGCTGCTGCGTATCAACGTGGAGCGTATAGACGAGAAACGAGGCATCCTCCATACCAGAAGACACCTCGCTGCTACACCTATATTTAAAGGAATTCCCGATTTCCGACAGACCCGTATCGCCATGCTGAGAGCCGAGAAGATGGACGAGCTCTTGCAGATACTGGAGGATACACGAAAGCTGTTAGGCTAATCCTTTTAAATGACATTTTAGAACCACCCCATGAGCGAACGCAGATAGGCTGTAAGTTCGCCAGCCATCTTTTCGTCCTGATACACATTGGGATGCCAATCGTTGCCGTACCACTCGTCGCCGGCGATGGGCGCCATATCAAAGCGGTAAACCTCGTTATCGCCAGCCTTCTTGGCTTCGGCAGTCACCTCGTCGAGCAACTGCTTCACCTGCTGCAACTCCTTGTTATACAGCATCGAACCCGACAGGAACACAATCTTAGCCTTGGGGTTATGCAGGCGCACCATCTGCAGCAGCTTCTTGTAGTTCTGCTTCAGCAGCTTCAGGTCGTAGTTGTTGGTCGAAGTATCGTTGGTACCCAGATTGATGCAGATCACATCAGGCTGATAACGGCCGAAATCCCATTTTTCGCGCAAGAAAGTAGCCTCGTGGCGCAGTTCCGGCTTCCAGGCATAGCCGACATACTCGTACTGCACCAGCATGTTCGACTCGGGGTTGCCCGTCTTGGGACCGTCGTAGTTGCGATAAGCACCAATACCACTGCGAGCCACCACCCAGTGCTGGGCATTCAGATTGCGCGCTGTGATCGAGGCATACGAGTAATAATGATTCTCAGTCGCATAATCAAAATGCTCCTCTTTCTTCAATCCCTCGTTACCATAGCCGCAGGTAATCGAATTGCCGATGAATTCTATCTTTCTTGAGGGAAAAGCAGGCGCATCAACCAACTTTTTGCCTTTATCGAGCACAAAGCCCCAGAACTCTGGGAAAAACTCGTAACCCTCGATGGCATACATCAGTTTAACCGTATGCACACCATCTGCCAGCGCTGTAGCCAAGGTCACCAGCGAATCGCGCTCACCACGAAAAGCCACCTTGAAAGGCTCGGCCTTATCAATCTGAGCCATAAAATAACCACTCTGCGGCTTGGCCAGCATGCGCAAAGAAGTGCCCTCGAAGGCAGCCGCTATCTGCACACCAGGAAAGTTGAACGCAGGGCGCTCGGGGTTAGTAAAGCTGATACGTCCGGCATACTGAATGTGGGCATCAGTAGGTTTGATTACTTCGCCTTGGATAGGCATGGTTTTAATGGCCATCAGCTGTTGGCACAACATAGCTGCGAAAGCTATCAAAAACAATTTTTTCATATAATTTTTAAGTTTTGGTGGCAAAGTTACGAAATCTTTTTGTATCTTTGCCCCAATTAAACCATAAAATTTTAAATTATGCAAGCAGTAGGAGTATTTTTCGGCGTTATCGTCGCCCTCGCAGTTATCATCATCGGTTACTTTATTTCAACCCAGCGCAGCCTGGTAAGTCTCGATGAAATGTGCAAAAATGCCCTGAGCCAGATCGAGGTTCAGCTTAATTCGCGTTTCGATGCAGTAGTAGCTTTGGCTAAAACGGCAGCACAGTATGCCAAGCACGAGAGCGAAACCATTATCCAGACCATCGAAGCCCGCGGAGGTCACACATCGGCCGCCACACCAGCAGGCATCAACGCCCAGTCGGATCTGTTAGGTCAGATGATGAGCCGCCTGAACGTAGTGGTTGAGCAGTATCCAGAACTGAAAGCCAGCGAGCTTTACCAGAATGCACAGGCAGGACAGGCCGAGTACGAGGAGAACGTACGCATGTCGCGTATGGTTTACAACGATACCGCTACCAAGATGAACCGTATGGTTCGCCAGTGGCCATCAAGCATTGTTGCACAGATGCTGCATTTCGATGTAAAAGACTATCTGAAGGTTGACAACGAGAAGAAAAAGGACTACCCCGATCTCGATGAAGCCTTTAAAAAATAAAGCTTGAAAAGTGAAAAATTATAAATAGCCACAGATTATTTTGTAGTCTGTGGCTTTTTTCGTAATTTTGCACACGAAATATGATGGACGAAGATTTCGATATTCGTGAAGAACGCTTCTCTCAAGGCGAGAAGGACTTTGAGAACGCTTTACGACCGCTGAGCTTTAGTGACTTTAGCGGTCAGAAAAAGGTTGTAGAGAATTTAGAGGTGTTTGTAGAGGCCGCCAAATATCGTGGCGAGCCCTTGGATCACACCTTGCTGCACGGTCCTCCAGGACTGGGTAAGACAACCCTTTCGAATATCATCGCCAACGAGCTGGGTGTAGGTTTCAAGATTACCAGCGGCCCTGTACTCGACAAGCCAGGCGACCTGGCCGGCATCCTGACGTCACTCGAGAAGAACGACGTGCTTTTCATCGACGAAATCCACCGTTTGTCGCCTGTAGTAGAGGAATATCTCTACAGCGCTATGGAGGATTATCGCATCGACATCATGATTGACAAAGGTCCGTCGGCACGTAGCATCCAGATTGACTTGAACCCGTTTACGCTGGTGGGCGCCACCACCCGTAGCGGACTGCTTACAGCACCTTTGCGTGCCCGTTTCGGTATTAACATGCATCTGGAGTACTACGAGCCCGAAACGCTGCAGGCCATCATAGAGCGCTCGGCAAACATCCTGGGTGTACCCATTACCGAAGATGCAGCCCTGGAGATTGCAGGCCGTTCGCGTGGAACGCCACGTATCGCCAACGCCCTGTTGCGCCGTGTGCGCGACTTTGCGCAGGTGAAAGGCAACGGTACCATCGACACCAAGATTACTCGCGTGGCACTCACAGCCCTGAACATCGACAAGTACGGTCTCGATGAAATCGACAATAAGATTCTGCTCACCATCATCGATAAGTTCCGTGGCGGTCCTGTGGGCATCACCACCATCGCTACAGCTATCGGCGAGGATGCAGGCACCGTAGAGGAGGTATACGAGCCGTTCCTCATCATGGAGGGCTTTATCAAGCGAACCCCTCGCGGACGTATGGTTACCGAGCTGGCTTACAAGCACTTCGGGCGCAACCCTTATGGCGGAAACATTATGCAACCCAATCTGTTTGACTGATATGAGAACAGGAATATTTGTGGGGAGTTTCAACCCCTTTACAATTGGTCACGATTCTATCGTGCGACGTGCATTGCCACTCTTCGACCGATTGGTAATCGGCGTGGTTGGCGATAATGTTCACAAGCCCGATATGCCCAAAGCCGAGGAGCGTATGCAGGCTATCAAAGAGCTCTATGCCGATGATCCACGCATAGAAGTGAAACCCTATCACGGCTTAGCGATGGACTTTGCCAAAGCCGAAAACGCCCAATTCATCGTAAAAGGTGTGCGCACGGCGAGCGACTTTGAATACGAGCAATGGCAGGCCGATTTTAATCGCCGCTTGGGTGGTATCGAGACGATTCTGCTTTATACTGAGCCTGAACTGGCCAGTGTATCATCGAGTGCTGTACGCGAGCTGCAGCATTTTGGCGTAGATGTAAGTGCTTATATACCGAAAAAACATTAACTATGATTATATACGAAGCAGAGGGAGTGAAATTCCCTAACATCAAGAAGCGAGAGACTACTAGCTGGATTCGCCAGGTGGCAGCCAGTTATGGTAAGAAAGTCGGTGAAATCGGCTATTTGTTCGTGAACGATGAGAAGATTCTCGAAGTGAACAATCAGTTCTTGGGTCACGACTACTACACGGATATCATCACCTTCGACTACTGCGAGGGTAAAACCATCAGCGGTGATATCTACATCTCTGTCGACACGGTGTTTACCAATGCCGACAAGTTCGGTCGCCCCTACGACGAGGAGCTGCACCGTGTAATCATTCACGGCATTCTGCACCTGTGCGGCATTAACGACAAGGGTCCCGGCGAGCGCGAAATCATGGAAGCCGCTGAGGATAAGGCACTTGCCTTGCTGAAAGAAGAAGAATAAGTTTTAAGGAAAGATATGAAGAGATTGATGATGACTGTGAGCTGCTGCTCACTGATGGTTGTCGCCCTCACGCTGATGAGTTGGACAGCCGACGACACGATGACAAAGGAAAACGGGATGACAGTAATCAACACCACTACACTGGGCAAGGATGTGCAGGGCTTTCTGGGCACTACACCAGTTAAAATCTATATCCAGAAGAACAAGGTAGTAAAGATTGAGGCCCTGAAGAACCAAGAGACACCCAAATACTTCCTGAAGGTAAAGAAGAACCTGCTGGACAAGTGGAACGGCGTAAAGGTTAAGGATGCCAAGAAGATGAAGGTTGATGCCGTAACAGGCGCCACCTACTCTTCGAAAGCTGTCATCGAGAACGTACAATTAGGATTGGATTACTATTCTAAGCACTAATCACGGTGCAAAAGCCTATGGATATAGCCATTTATACACTCACTTCGGAGCTGCACGACGAGGCGGCTGTAGGAGCAGTTACTCAGGAGTTCCTGGGTAGCTTAGGGATTGAATACACGCTGAAAGGCAACGATTACAGCGATTACGGCACTCACACGCTGTCGGTCATTTATGTGCGCACAGGCGGTACCGAGGGTATTTTCAAACGCTTGCTGCCCCAGTTGCGTCAGCAGTCACAGGCACCTTTCTATCTGCTCACATCGGGTAAAAGCAACTCGCTGGCGGCATCGATGGAGATTCTCTCGTATCTGCAGCAGAACTACCTGCAGGGCGAGATTATTCACGGAAGTGCCGATTACATCGCACGCCGACTGCAGACCTTACAGAAGGTGCAGGAAGCAAAACGCCAGCTGAACGGTGCACGTTTGGGCATTATCGGCGAACCTTCCGACTGGCTGATTTCGAGCGTAGCCGATCCAAAAGCCGTAAAAACCAAGTTAGGTATCGAGTTGGTAGAAGTGCCCATTTCGGAACTGTTAGAGGGTATCGACAAGGTAACCGAAGGCGAGATGCCCGATCGTATCTACCAGGCTCTGAAAACTATTGTAAACAAGCACAATCTACAAGGCTTTACGCTGCGTTGTTTCGATTTGCTCACAGCCGTACATAATACAGGTTGCTGGGCACTGGCCAAGCTGAATGCCGAGGGTATTGTGGCCGGTTGCGAAGGCGATGTGCCAGCCATGTTATCGATGGCTATCACCAATGCCTTGCTGGGCGTATCAGGTTTCCAGGCTAATCCATCGCAGATTAACCCCGAAACAGGCGAGATGCTGTTTGCGCATTGCACCATACCATTGAATATGGTTGAGCGCTACGAACTGGATACGCATTTTGAGTCGGGAATAGGCGTTGGAATCAGAGGTTTCATGAAGGAAGGCCCCATTACAGTATTCAAGGTATCAGGCGATCTGAAGCGCAGTTTCATGGCCGAGGGCGAACTGGTTAAAAATCAGGCCAAACCCGACCTCTGCCGCACGCAGCAGGTAATACAACTGGCTGATAATGAGCAGACTGCCTACTTCCTGACCCACCCCATTGGTAATCACCACATTATCACACCAGGAAAGAACCGCAAGCTGTTCGAAGACTTTATCGCATCATTATAAACAATGAACGAGGCCACGCTCGCATTTATCCGTAGTCATGCTAACGACGACGTACGGCAACTGGCACTTCAAGGCAAGAAGAACCCTGAAGTGGACATGACGTACGCACTCGACCAGATAGCAGGCCGGCAGAAAGCGCGCGTAAAAATACCATCATGGGCGGCTAACGACGACATTATGTATCCGCCTCACCTGTCGATGGAGCAATGCTCGAGCGAAGCCACAGCCCGCTATAAAGCCCAGATAGCCGGCAAAGGCAAAAGAATAGTAGATTTAACCGCTGGTTTTGGCGTTGATATGGCATTTATGTCGGTCAACTTTACCGAAGCGGTACACGTAGAGCAGCAGGCGGCATTATGCGCCATTTCATCGGCTAACTACGCGTGTTTAGGCTTACAGCATATCAACGTGGTTTGCAACGACGGTGTGGCCTATTTGCACCAGATGGCGCATGCCGATCTGATATTTATCGACCCAGCCCGACGCAACGAGCATGGCGGGCGCACCTACGGCATTGCCGACTGCACCCCAAACGTGCTGGAACTTATCGATGAAATGCTTGAAAAAGCCGATCGCGTGATGATAAAACTATCACCCATGCTCGATTGGCAGAAAGCCGTTTTGGACATCGGAAATGTAAGCGAAGTTCATATCGTTTCGGTGGCCAACGAGTGCAAAGAGTTGCTCTTGGTAGTAGATTGGAAAGTCCAGAATCTAAAGGTGTTCTGCGTAAACGACGGACAGGTATTCAGTTACACATCGAACGATGAAATCCGCAATTTTTATCAGCAGCCATCCAATCCCCGATATCTGTACGAACCCAACGCATCGGTGATGAAAGCCGGATGCTTCCAACTCATAGCCCAACGTTTCGGCATCAGTCAGCCCGATAAAAACAGTCATTTGTTCCTATCGGAGCAGATAATCCCTGATTTCCCAGGACGCGGATTTGTGATTGAACGCACCTGTACGATGAACAAACGGGAGCTGAAAACAGGCTTGACAGGTATTAGCCAAGCCAATATCGCTGTGAGAAACTTCCCGCTATCAGTAGCCGACCTGAGAAAGCGACTGAAGCTGAAAGACGGCGGCGAGATATATATTTTTGCCACCACAAGCGCCGAGAAAGGCCATCTGCTGCTGGTTTGCCGAAAAATATCATAATATTTTTTGTTATTTGCCACTTTTTTCTTATCTTTGCATCGTTTTTAAGCTTAACGAACAAAGAGAGAATATGTCTGCAGTAGAAATTAGAAAAGTCACGGATAAGAAAAGTCTCAAAGCCTTTATCGACTTCCACTACGACTTGTATAAGGGCAATCAATACGATGCGCCCAACTTGTTCAGCGACGATATGCATACCTTGAGCAAAGACAAGAATGCCGCCTTCGAGTTTTGCGAAGCCGAATATTTCCTGGCTTACAAGGATGGTAAGGTGGCTGGACGCATAGCCGCTATCATCAATCATCGCGCCAACGATGCCTGGAACCGTCAGAGCGTGCGCTTTGGATGGGTAGATTTCATCGACGATTTGGAGGTGAGCAAGGCCTTGTTCGACGCCGCTGAGAAATGGGGCCGCGAGAAAGGCATGACCGAAATGGTTGGTCCGTTAGGCTTTACCGATATGGACCCCGAGGGCATGCTCATCGAAGGCTTCGACCAGATGGGCACCATGGCCACTATCTACAACTACCCCTACTACCCCAAACACCTGGAACAGTTAGGCGGCTGGGAGAAAGATAACGACTACGTTGAGTTCAAGCTCATCGTGCCAAAGGAGGGCATCCCCGAGAAGTTCAAGAAGATTGCCGAGCTGGTGATGAAGCGTTATAATCTGCACCCAGCCCACCCCAAGCGCAGTCAGGTGTTTGGTAAGGAGCAGATTGGTCGCAAGGTGCTCGATGTTGTAAACAAGACCTTCGGACATCTGTACGGCTACTCACAAATGACTGAGGCTCAGATAGATGAGTATCTGAAGATGTACTTCCCCATGCTCGACATGAACCTGGTTTGCTTGATTGAAGACTGGAACACACCCAACCACGACATCGTTGGTGTGGGCATCTCAATCACTTCGATGACCCGCGCGCTGCAGAAGTGTCGCCGCGGTCGTTTGTGGCCATTCGGATGGTGGCATTGCTTGAGAGCACTCAAGTTCCACAAGGCCGAGTGTGTAGATCTGATGCTGGTAGGCATTCTGCCCGAATATCAGCAGAAGGGGGCCAACGCCCTGCTGTTCTACGACCTCATTCCACGCTACCAGAAATACGGCTTCAAGTGGGGTGAAACCAACGTTGAAATGGAGACAAACGAGAAAGTGCAGAGCCAGTGGCAGTATCTGGAGCACACTCAACATAAACGCAGAAGATGTTTCAAAAAGAATCTATGAACGAAGATAACAACCTGATTAATCCCGAAACCGTCAATTACGACGAAGGTAATATCCAGACCCTTACCGGTTTGGAGCACATCCGCTTGCGCCCTGGTATGTATATCGGCCGATTGGGCGACGGATCATCAGCAGAAGACGGTATCTACGTGCTGCTGAAAGAAGTGTTTGATAACTCTATCGACGAATTCAAGATGAAAGCCGGCGATAGAATCGAAGTAAACGTAGAGGATAACTTGCGCATCTCAGTACGCGACTATGGTCGAGGCATCCCACAGGGCAAGCTGATCGAGTCGGTAAGCATCCTGAACACCAGCGGTAAGTTCGACTCTAAGGCCTTTAAGAAGTCAATCGGACTGAATGGTGTGGGTGTGAAGGCCGTTAACGCGCTGAGCAGCCATTTTGAGGTTCACAGCTATCGCGATGGTAAGGTACGTAAGGCCGTTTTTGAGTGCGGAAAACTGATTAGCGACGTAACCGAACCTTCGCAGGACGAGAACGGTACATACATCTACTTTGAGCCCGATGCTACGAAGTTCATCAACTACCAGTTCCACGATGAAATCGTAGAAAACATGCTTCGCAACTATACGTATCTGAACATCGGACTGACCATTATGTACAACGGTCGCCGCATTCTGTCGCGTCACGGACTTGAGGATCTGCTGAAAGACCGCATGACCAGCGATGCACTCTACCCGATTGTTCACCTGCAGGGCGAGGATATCGAGATAGCCTTTACCCATGCTAACCAGTATGGCGAGGAGTACTACTCGTTTGTAAACGGACAGCATACCACCCAGGGCGGAACACATCAGAGCGCCTTTAAGGAGCATATTGCCCGTACTATCAAGGAGTTCTACGGCAAATACGAATACGGCGATATCCGCACAGGTATCGTAGCTGCCATCGCCATCAACGTAGAGGAGCCGCTGTTCGAGAGTCAGACTAAGATCAAGCTGGGTTCGCTCACTATGGCTCCTGACGGCGGTGTGAGTGTGAACAAATACGTAGGCGACTTTATCAAGACCGAAGTTGACAACTATCTGCATATCCATCAGGATGTGGCAGAAGTTCTGGAGAATAAGATTAAAGAGAGCGAGCGCGACCGCAAGGCAATGGCTGGTGTAACAAAACTGGCCCGCGAACGTGCCAAGAAAGCCAATCTGCACAACCGCAAACTGCGCGATTGCCGTATCCACTTCAGTGATGTGAAGAACGACCGCAAGGAAGAGTCGTGTATCTTTATCACCGAGGGTGATTCGGCCAGTGGAAGCATCACCAAGAGCCGCGATGTAAACACCCAGGCCGTATTCTCATTGCGTGGTAAACCCCTGAACTGTTTTGGATTAACCAAGAAGGTAGTTTACGAGAACGAAGAATTCAATCTGTTACAGGCTGCTCTCGACATCGAAGAGAGTCTGGACACACTGAGATATAATAAGGTTATTGTGGCCACCGATGCCGATGTGGACGGTATGCATATCCGCCTGCTCATCATCACCTTCTTCCTGCAGTTCTTCCCCGAACTCATCAAGAAAGGCCACGTTTACGTGTTGCAAACCCCATTGTTCCGCGTACGTAACCGCAGAACAAAGATCAAAAACAAGAAGACCATCGCCGAAGCGGATGCTAAATCTGACAAAAAAAGCGATTTCATCACACGTTACTGCTATAGCGACGAAGAGCGACAGAAGGCCATCGAGGAGTTAGGACCAGACCCTGAGATTACTCGATTTAAAGGACTTGGTGAGATTTCGCCCGATGAATTCGCTGGTTTTATCGGTCCCGACATGCGTCTGGAGCAGGTAACGCTGCACAAAACCGACCAAGTAGCAAAGTTGCTGGAGTACTACATGGGTAAGAACACTATGGAGCGCCAGAACTTTATTATCGATAATCTGGTGGTTGAGGAAGACCGCCCTGAAGAAGACATTTATGAATAAGACATTTGCCTCTTTGCTGCTGTGTATGGCATCAATGAATGCCCACGCGCAGTTCCGTATCAACAACAGCGATGACTCGCCTCTACGCAAGCTGCAGTTTGCCGAGATAGCCATCAGCAACCTCTATGTAGATAGTGTAGACGAGAAAAAACTGGTTGAAGACGGTATCAGAGGCATGCTAGATAAGCTGGACCCCCACTCTTCGTATCTAACGCCCAAGGAGGTAAAAGATGCCAACGAGCCCCTTGCAGGCAATTTTGAGGGTATCGGCGTACAGTTTAACCTTATCGAGGACACACTGCTGGTTATTCAGCCCGTCACAAACGGTCCTTCAGAAAAGGTTGGTATCATCGCTGGCGACAGAATCATATCGGTAAACGATTCGGCTATCGCTGGCGTAAAGATGTCGAAAGAGGAGATTATGAAACGCCTGCGTGGTCCTAAGGGCACAAAAGTAAAACTGGGCGTTATCCGCCAAGGCATCAAAGACCGTCTTACATTTACCGTTACACGCGATAAAATCCCCGTAAAATCGGTAGATGCCGTATATATGATCCGTCCGCAGATAGGCTATATCCGCATTGGTAATTTCGGCGCTACAACCCATCAGGAGTTCTTAGCGGGACTGAAAACGCTGCGCGACCAAGGTATGCAGCATCTCATTCTGGATTTACAGGAGAATGGCGGCGGCTATCTGAAGGCTGCGGTGGATATTGCTAACGAATTTCTGCAGAAAAACGATCTGATAGTGTACACCGAGGGCAGAAAGGTGCCCAGAACCGAATATAAGGCCGATGGAAGCGGCGTTTTTCGTCAGGGCAAGGTAATTGTACTCGTTGACAGTTATACGGCGTCAGCGGCCGAAATTGTAACCGGAGCGATACAGGATCAGGACCGCGGTATTGTGGTTGGTCGCCGTACGTTCGGTAAAGGCCTTGTTCAGCGCCCACTCGATTTGCCCGATGGCTCGATGATTCGTCTCACCATCGCCCACTACTACACCCCATCAGGTCGCTGTATTCAGAAGCCTTACACCAAAGGCGAGAACCGCGACTATGCGATGGATGTGATTAACCGACTGAAAAGCGGCGAGCTGACGAATGCCGACAGTATCCACTTTGCCGACTCGCTGAAGTATCAGACATTACGCGAGCATCGTACCGTTTACGGCGGTGGAGGTATCATGCCCGACGAATACTGCCCGCTGGATACCACCATCTATACCAAATTCCATCGCGAGTTGGCAGCTAAAAGCATCATCCTGCAGCAGAACCTGCGCTATGTGGATAATCATCGCAAGCAGCTGAAGAAGGCCTGGCCATCGTTCGCTGAGTTCAAAGAAAAATATGAAGTACCACAGGATTTGGTAGACACCATTCTAAAGAATGGTGAGAAACAGAATATCAAGCCCAAAGATCAGGCAGAACTCGAAAAGACACTGCCCTATTTGCGCCTACAACTCAAGGCCCTGATAGCACGCGATATTTGGGATATGAGCGAGTATTTCTCTGTATTCAACGAAGAAAACGCGATGGTAAAGCGCGCACTTGAGGTAATTGCTAAGCAGGCGTTTACAACCATCGATGTAGATAAATTCCAAAAGACACTCGAGAACTGCGCCAACGACTGCGTGCTGGTAGACGTACGCACACCTGAGGAATATAACGCAGAACACCTGAAAGGCGCAGTCAATATCGACGTGAAAGATAGTCTGAATTTCATGAAGAAAGCAACAGACATGCTGCCAAAGGAAAAGACCATCATGGTATATTGCCGCACAGGCCATCGTAGCAGCATGGCTGCAGGAAAACTAGCAGCCGCGGGTTACAAGGTACTGAACCTTAAAGGCGGCATAACGGCATGGAAAGAAGCCGAGAAAGAGACAGTAAAATAAGAATATGATATTAAAGTACGATGTAATTGTTATCGGAGGCGGTCACGCGGGATGCGAGGCCGCTTGTGCTTCGGCCAACATGGGCGCGAAGACCTGTCTGGTAACGATGGATATGAACAAGATTGCACAAATGTCGTGCAATCCAGCTATAGGCGGCATTGCTAAAGGTCAGATAGTCAGGGAGATAGACGCTTTAGGAGGTCAGATGGGATTGGTTACTGACGCCACTTCTATCCAGTTCCGCATGCTGAACGTTGGTAAGGGTCCAGCCGTTTGGAGCCCTCGCGCTCAATGCGATCGCGGCAAGTTTATCTGGGAATGGCGCCGTACAATCGATGAAACCGATAATCTGGATGTGTGGCAGGACCAGGCCGACGAATTGCTTACAGAGCCCATTTCAGGCTCTGAGAGCGGCGCTATCCGTGCCGTTGGAGTACGTACCATCTGGGGCACAGAAATCTACGCCAAGAGCATTGTAATCACCGCAGGAACGTTTCTGAATGGTTTGATGCATATCGGCAGAAAGATGGTACCAGGCGGACGTATAGCCGAACCTGCTGTACCCCATTTCACCGAGAGTATCACCCGTCACGGCGTAACAGCAGCCCGTATGAAAACCGGTACGCCTGTACGTATAGATAAACGTTCGGTTCATTTCGAGGACCTGGAAGTACAGCCTGGCGAAACACGCCCCTATCAGTTCAGCTATATGAATAAAGGTGGCGCATTAAAGCAGTTACCATGCTGGACAGTAAATACCAACGCCGAAGTACACGAGATTCTGAAGAGCGGATTGGCGGATTCACCGCTATATAACGGTCAGATTCAATCGATAGGACCGCGTTATTGTCCCTCGATCGAAACGAAGCTGGTTACTTTCCCCGACCGCGATAAGCATCCATTATTCCTGGAGCCAGAGGGCGAGGATACCAACGAGATGTATCTGAATGGCTTCTCGTCGTCGCTGCCGATGGATGTTCAGATAGAGGCACTGAAAAAGATGCCAGCCTTCAGAGACGTAAAGGTATATCGCCCAGGTTACGCCATCGAATACGATTTCTTCGATCCTACCCAACTGAATCATTCGTTGGAATCGAAGATAATAGATGGATTATTCATGGCCGGACAGGTTAACGGAACAACCGGTTACGAGGAAGCTGGCGGACAAGGAACCTTGGCGGGTATCAACGCAGCACTGAAAGCTGGTTGCGCTGGTAGCGATACTGCCAACAAGCAGTTTGTACTGCATCGCGACGAGGCTTATATTGGCGTATTAATCGATGATTTGGTAACAAAAGGCGTCGACGAGCCTTACCGCATGTTTACCTCAAGAGCCGAATATCGTATTCTGCTGCGCCAGGACGATGCCGATGCGCGTCTCACAGAGAAAGCTTATGAATTAGGTATCGTAAAAAAAGACCGCTACGATTGGTGGCTTCAGAAAAAGCAAGCTATCGAAGAAATCGAAGCTTTCTGTCAGAACTTCGCCATCAAACCTCGTCTGATCAACTCTGCACTCGAGGCTCTTGGCACTACCCCACTACAGTTTGGTTGCAAACTGTCAGATTTGGTTAACCGTCCGCAGTTGAACCTCAAGAATCTCTCAGAAGTGATTCCATCGCTCAAAGAAGCACTTGATCGCCCATCCAATCGAAAAGAAGAGATAGCCGAAGCTGCAGAGATTCGTATGAAATATAAAGGTTATATCGAGCGCGAACGATTGGTAGCCGACAAGATGCATCGTTTGGAGAATATCCGAATAAAAGGTCGCTTTAACTACGAAGAACTGCAAGGTCTTTCTACCGAATGCCGACAGAAGCTGCAGAAAATTCAGCCCGAGACGTTAGCACAGGCCAGTCGCATCCCAGGTGTATCGCCCAGCGACATTAATGTGCTGTTGGTACTGATGGGTAGATAATGTTCCACGTGAAACAAAGGAATAGAACAAACAAGCATAACTCACTGATTATGAACAACAAAACATTGATTGACAATCTGCGTTGCATACCAGATTTCCCAAAGAAGGGCATCAACTTCAGAGATGTTACTACACTCTACAAGAATGCCGAGTGCATGAAGATTATGATGGATGAATTGGTGGAGCTTTACAAAGATAAAGGCATCACCAAGATTGTTGGTATCGAAAGTCGCGGTTTCATCCTAGGCGCTGCCCTCGCAGCCAGATTAGGTTGCGGTTTCGTGATGGCAAGAAAACCAGGAAAACTGCCCGCTACAGTTATCAAAGAATCATTCTCTAAGGAATATGGTGTAGATACCATCGAGATGCACATCGATTCTATCGAGCCCGACGATGTGGTTCTGATTCACGACGATCTGTTAGCAACAGGCGGAACCGCCAAGGCAGCTTACAAACTGGTACAGCACTTCCACCCCAAGAAGGTATTCATCAATTTTATTATTGAAATTACAGACGAGGGATTACATGGTAGAGACGAGTTTAAAGGTATTGACCTGACAACGTTACTCACTATCTAATAATTGTTCCACGTGAAACACAGTCCCGCGAAACACCTTTAAACACTAAGGGTTCGCGGGACTGATAAATTAAAAAGGTACACAAAACAAAACGCGCAAACAAAGATGACGAAGGAAGAAAACGAAAAACGATTAGAATATCTGAAGGGTATCGTACGTAGGTTGCCAGACAAACCTGGCAGCTATCAGTTTTACGACGAGGAGCACACCATCATCTACGTAGGAAAGGCGAAAAGTTTAAAAAACAGAGTATCGAGTTACTTTCATACCGAAGTAGACAGATTCAAAACAAAAGTACTCGTCAGCAAGATATTCGATATCAGCTACACCGTAGTAAATACCGAAGAGGATGCCCTACTCTTAGAAAATTCGCTCATAAAGAAATACAATCCTCGCTATAACGTATTACTGAAGGACGGTAAAACCTACCCTTCTATCGTCATCACCAACGAATTCTTCCCACGCATCTTTAAAACACGTACCATCAACAAACATTGGGGATCTTATTACGGACCTTACGCCAAAGTAAGCGCTATGTACGATGTGCTGAATCTGATAAAAGAGCTGTATCAGCCACGTACATGCCGCCAGCCCATCACAAAAGAGGGCGTTGAAAGCGGAAGATATCGCGTTTGTTTAGACTATCACATCAAGAAATGTAAGGGCCCCTGCGTAGGCAAACAGACCTACGAGGATTATCAAAAGAACATCGCTCAAGCACGTGAGATCCTGAAAGGAAATACTCGAGAGGTATTGAAGGATTTAAAAGACGAGATGCTCCGACTCTCTGAAGAACTGAGATTCGAGGAAGCCGAAGAAGTAAAACGTAAGTATCTGGCGCTCGACGGCTTTGTTAGCAAGAGTCAGGTAGTAAGTCAAACCATCGATAAAGTGGACGTATTTACGATTACATCCGATGAAAAGATGGCATTCATCAACTATATTCACGTATCAAACGGCAGCATCAACCAGAGTTTTACTATCGAATACAAAAAGAAACTGAACGAGACCGACGAAGAACTACTGCAGTTAGGTATCGTAGAAATCAGAGAACGTTTTAAGAGCGATTCGAAAGAAATCATCGTGCAAAAAGAAGTGGATGTAGAACTAGAAGGCGTGAAGTTTACTATCCCCAAACTGGGCGATAAAAAGATGCTGTTAGACCTCTCTATGATGAACTGTAAGGAGTATAAATTCGACCGTCTAAAGCAGGCCGAAAAACTGAATCCCGAACAGAAACAAACACGACTGATGAAGGAACTGCAGGACAAGTTGCATCTGCCCTCACTACCCTACCAGATTGAATGCTTCGACAACTCAAACATCTCGGGTACAGACGCCGTTGCTGCTTGCATTGTTTTCAAGAAAATGAAGCCTTCGAAAAGCGATTATAAGCGCTATAACATCAAGACAGTAGTTGGTCCAGATGATTATGCATCAATGAAAGAGGTAGTGCATCGTCGATATTCGCGATTGATTGAAGAAGAGCAGCCCCTACCCGACCTGATTATAGCCGATGGTGGTAAAGGACAAATGGAGGTAATCCGCGAGGTAATTCAGGACGAACTGAACCTGGATATACCTATCGCCGGACTAGCTAAAGATGACCGTCACCGCACCAACGAACTGCTGTACGGATTCCCTCCAATGAAGATTGCCCTAAAGGTTGAATCTGAGCTATTCCATGTGCTTACTCATATTCAGGACGAAGTACATCGTTTTGCTATCACTTTCCATCGAGATAAGCGTTCTAAACGCGCTTTACACTCAGAGTTGGATGATATCAAAGGAATCGGACCAAAAACGCGTGACGAGCTTCTAAATGCCCTTAAATCGGTTAAAAAGATACGCGAGGCCGAACTACCTACCCTATCCGAGATAATCGGCCCTGCCAAGGCACAAATTATCTACCAGCATTTTCACAAAGAGGAAATATAGCGTTCGGCAAGGGCAAACAATACATTAGCAATACCCAAACAGCACGTTTATAAAACTGAACTTTGTGACTGTGATTTTGTGACATTAAGCATCATACAAAATGCAGAAATTAGAGAATGGGGGAAATAAAAGTATTATGATAAATAGTAATATATAATATATTATAATTATATATAATTATAAAACTATAGTTTTACCCATTCTTTGCTAATGGCACCCCCTTAATGTCACAAAGTCAAAAGTCACAAAGTAGAAATTGAACAAAATAAAATTTGGATAATTCAGCTATTTATCGTATCTTTGCGGCAAAATAAAGAAAAGTAATGAGAGCAGTTATACAACGCGTTACCCACGCCAGCGTTACCATCGAGGGCAAAGTAAATGGACAGATAGACCAGGGCTACCTGATTCTGTTGGGCATTTGCGATGAAGACTCAATGGAAGATGTGGATTGGCTGGTAAAAAAGATAGCCAATCTGCGCGTGTTTGGCGATGAGAACGATGTAATGAACCGTTCGATACTCGATATTGACGGCAACTGTCTGGTAGTCAGCCAGTTCACACTGTACGCAAGCTACAAAAAGGGCAATCGCCCTTCATGGTTCCGTGCAGGCTCTCACGAGCACTCCATCCCACTCTACCAGGCCTTCTGCGCACAGCTGTCAGAGGCCATCGGCAAGCAGGTAGCCACAGGCGAATTCGGCGCCGATATGAAAGTAGAACTGCTTAACGACGGTCCTGTAACCATCTGCATGGACACAAAAAACAAGGAATAAGCGATGAAGAGATATCTGAAAGAACTAGAACTGGCGAGCGCCCTATTATTGGTCATCGGCGTGATACTATCGATGGTAAAAAGCTATGCTATCGGAGCCTGGCCATGCGGCGTGGGATTGCTGATGTTCCTAGCAGTATTTCTCTATAAAGCCTTCCACTGGAAGGAATACGAGCGCGAAAACAAGCAGTATATCGTAATTCTGCTCATCTGCATCTTCTTACTAATCATTCAAATGGTAATGGCAAAATGACGATAAAAGAAGCACAAGAGGCGGTTGACCGCTGGATAAAAGAATATGGCGTACGCTACTTTTCAGAGCTGACAAATATGGCTGTTTTGACCGAAGAAGTAGGCGAACTGGCCCGTGTGATGGCCCGCAAGTACGGCGATCAGAGCTTTAAAGAAGGCGAGAAAGACAACCTGGGCGAAGAGATGGCCGATATCCTTTGGGTACTGCTCTGTCTGGCCAATCAGACAGGCGTAGATCTGACTGAAGAATTGCAGAAATCCATCGAGAAAAAGACCCAGCGCGATTCGCTTCGCCACATACACAACGAGAAATTAAAAGCATAACAGTTTTAACAATATAACAACAAGCAATTATGGCAGAACACAAGCACGAGCATGAGCATCATCACCACTTTGAGATGCCTCAGAAGAGCCGCATGGAAGAGGCTCTGAGTAAGTACAACCTCGACATTACCGACGAGGAAGTGAAGGAAGCAGTGAAGACAATCATTGCCGAGAAAGTAGCCGAGAACGACACCCTTGAGGTAAAGAAATTCCTGATGGGTAGCGTGGAACTCACCACTCTGAAAACTACCGATAGCGACGAGAGCGTACTGGCCTTTACCGAGCGCGTAAACCAGTTCGAAGAGCAGTACCCTAACCTACCCCACGTAGCCACCATCTGCGTATATCCACGCTTTGCAAAAGTGGTTTCTGAGACACTTGAGATTGAAGGTGTTGAGGTAGCATGCGTATCTGGCTCATTCCCCTCATCACAGGCTCTTATCGAGGTTAAAACCATCGAGACCGGTTTGGCTGTTAAGGACGGCGCTACCGAAATTGATATGGTACTGAGCGTAGGTGCATTCCTTTCAGGCGATTACGAGACCTGTATCGACGAGATACAGCAGATAAAAGAGGCGTGTGGCGATGCCAAACTGAAGGTTATCCTGGAGACTGGTTGCCTGAAGACTGCACAGAACATCAAAACAGCATCAATCCTGGCTATGTACGCCGGCGCCGACTATATCAAAACCTCAACAGGCAAGCTGGAACCCGCTGCAACACCCGAGGCTGCCTACGTGATGTGCCAGGCCATCAAGGAATACTACGACCAGACAGGCATTATGATTGGTTTTAAGCCCGCTGGAGGCCTTAACAGCGTGATGGACGCATTGATATACTACACCATCGTAAAAGAGGTTCTGGGCGAAAAATGGCTTACCAACCAGATGTTCCGCATGGGTACATCACGCCTGGCCAACCTGCTGTTGAGCGAGGTGATTGGCGAAGAGGTAAAATTCTTCTAATTAGTGATAGACTCAGTCCTTCTTACGGAGGACTGCAGTCCTTTAACCAAAGTACTCCAGTCCTTTAATACTAGGACTGGAGTACTTTCGTATAAGAACTGAGGGCATACCACCCTATTTATTTCGCTGAATAACGTAGTCGAGATAAGCCTTAAACGAATCCTGAAGCTCTGGTTTCACGCATTCATCGATGAAACTACGAGCCTCGCGGGCAAACTCTTCCATCTTTCTTTCGGCATATTTTATACCGCCATACTGCTTGGCAAACTCGATAAGAACAGCAATCTCGTCCTTATTAATAGTACCTGACTTTACCTTCTTAGCCAACGTTAACATAGCAGAAGAAGAATAGTGTGTAAGCGAATAGATAATAGGCAAAGTAAGCTTACCCTCCAACATATCATTACCAGTTGGCTTACCAATTTCGGCAGAATCGTAATAATCAAAAATATCGTCGCGAATCTGGAATATCATACCCACATTATGTCCGAATTTTGCAGCTTTTTCGATCATCTCTTCGGATGCACCAACAGAGATGGCACCAAGGATACAGCACGACTCGAACAATACAGCCGTTTTCTGGTCAATTACCTGATAATAAACATCTTCCGAGATATCCTGATTCGAGATATTCGACAACTGAAGCACCTCGCCTGCGGCTAACTTACGGCCGAGCTCAGCCAGATGTTGTACGATTCTATGATTATCAGAAAGCGCCACACGCAACAGGGCAGTAGACAGGATATAATCGCCCACTAGCACAGCCACCTTATTATTATAAGCTGCGTTTACTGAAGGCTGACCGCGACGCTCAGAACTCTCATCCACCACATCGTCGTGAACCAAACTGGCTGTATGCAGCAACTCCAATCCAAGAGCAGCATTCTGTGTAACATCCGATATCTCACCAAGGTTTCTGGCCGTAAGGAAAACCAGCATGGGGCGCATACGCTTCCCTCCCCTTTCGCGGATATGCTTCAGTATCTGCTCAAGCATACCCTCACCATGAGTCAAACTCTGTTTAAACAACTCAACAAAGTTGTTCATATCACCATCGATTGGCTTTCTAATAGTCGATAAATAATCCATCATTATCAGAATTTTGGCACAAAAATAACAAATAATTCCGTTATTAAAAAATAATTTGGTAATTTTGAGGCGAAAATTAAGAAAGTTATGCAGAAATTGTTCCTTTTAGACGCTTACGCACTCATTTATCGCAGCTATTATGCGTTTATCAAAAACCCGCGAATCAACTCGAAGGGCTTGAATACGAGTGCTATTATGGGATTCCTGAACACGCTGAACGAGGTGCTCACCAAAGAGAAACCTACCCATATCGGCGTGGCATTCGATCCCCATGGTCCTACGTTCCGCAGCGAGGCTTTCCCTGCCTATAAAGCCCAGCGCGAAGAAACACCCGAAGATATCCGAAAGGCAGTTCCTATCATTAAAGATCTGCTTAAAGCATACCGCATACCCATCCTGCAAGTAGATGGCTTCGAAGCCGATGATGTGATTGGTACTTTGGCCGAAAAAGCCGGTTCCATCGGTGTTGAAACCTATATGCTGACACCCGATAAGGACTACGGACAGCTGGTACGCGACAATGTATTCATTTACCGTCCGCGTCATGGAGGCGGTTATGAAACAATGGGCCCAAAGGAGATTTGCGAGAAATATAACATCCCCTCGCCTATGGCGGTGATTGATTTGCTGGCGCTGATGGGCGACTCGGCCGATAACTTCCCGGGCTGTCCTGGTGTTGGCGAGAAAACTGCCGCTAAACTCATCGACGAGTTCGGAAGCATCGAACAGTTGTTGGCACGTTCGTCAGAAATAAAAGGTAAGCTCCGCGAAAAAGTGGAGCAACATGTTGAGGACATCAAGATGAGCTACTTCCTGGCAACCATCAAAACCGATGTACCCATCGAGCTCGATATGGAAAATTTGAAACTCGTGGAACCAAACGAGGACGAATTGGGCAAATTGCTCACAGAACTGGAGATGAAGAGCTTCGCAGACAGAGTTCTTAAAAAAAGCCAAAAACCGCAAAAAGTCGTAAATCAGCAACTCGATCTCTTTGCAGAATTTGCGACCGACGGGCAAGCTGTGAACGAAAACACGAGTTTTGAGACGCTAAAAACTACGCCTCACAACTACAAACTCGTTGAAAATCAGGAGGATTTGAAGAAACTTTGTGATTATTTCTTGACAAACAAAATTCTCAGTCTAGACACGGAGACCACTTCAACCAGCGCTATCGACGCAGAATTGGTAGGTTTGAGCTTCGCCGTAAAGGAATTCGAGGCGTTTTACGTACCCGTTCCAGCCAATCGTGAAGAAGCGTTGCAAATTGTTAATATCTTTAAACCCGCATACGAGAACCCCGAAATTCTAAAAGTTGGTCAGAATTTGAAGTACGACCTCGAGGTGCTCAGAAATTACGGCATCGAACTGAAAGGAAAAATGTGGGACACGATGATAGCCCACTATCTCATCCAGCCCGAACTGCATCATAACATGGACTACATGGCTGAGATCTATCTGAACTATCAAACCATCCACATCGAAGAACTCATCGGCCCAAAAGGCAAGAACCAAAAATCGATGCGCTCTCTCCCACCCTCACAGGTTTACGAGTATGCCGCCGAGGATGCTGATATCACACTGCGACTAAAGAATAAACTGGAACCAGAGTTGAAGAAGGCCGAGTGCGAAGACCTATTCTATAATATAGAGATGCCACTGATGCCTGTATTGGCTGAAATGGAGTTGAATGGTGTTTGTTTGGATACAGCATCTCTGGCCGAAACGTCAAAACAATTCACCAACCGCATGAACGAAATCGAAGCCCGTATCTACGAGTTGGCAGGCGAACAGTTTAACATCGCATCGCCAAAGCAAGTTGGTGAGATACTCTTCGACAAGCTCAAGATAGTAGAGAAGGCCAAGAAAACTAAAACTGGACAGTATGTTACTTCGGAAGAAGTTTTGCAGCAACTCCGAAACAAGCACGAGATAGTTGCAGACATATTGGAACACAGAGGGTTAAAGAAGCTGATAGGCACCTACATCGATGCCCTACCTAAGCTTATTAACCCTAAAACCGGTCATATCCACACCTCGTTTAATCAAACGATTACCGCTACCGGACGCTTGTCGTCGTCCGATCCTAACCTGCAGAATATCCCCATTCGTGGTGAGGATGGCAAGGAAATCCGAAAGGCATTCATTCCAGAACCAGGTTGTCTGTTCTTTTCAGCCGACTATAGTCAGATTGAGCTGCGCGTTATGGCTCATCTCTCGCAGGATGCCGAAATGATAAAAGTGTTCAGCGAGGGTAAGGATTTGCATGCCGCCACAGCTGCCAATATATACAAAAAGCCCATCGAAGAGGTTACACGCGACGAACGAACCAAATCGAAACGCGCCAACTTCGGTATCATCTACGGTATAACCGTATTTGGACTTGCTGAGCGTCTGGATATCCCTCGCGACGAAGCTAAGATGCTGATAGACGGTTACTTCGACACCTTCCCACAGGTACACGATTATATGGAAAAATCTAAAGAAGTGGCTCGCGAGAAGGGTTACGTCACTACCCTATTCGGTCGTCGCCGCTATCTGCCAGATATTAACAGCCACAATGCTACCGTTCGCGGCTTTGCTGAGCGAAACGCCATCAACGCCCCAATTCAGGGCACTGCTGCCGATATCATCAAGGTGGCTATGATTCGCATCTACAACCGCTTTAAGGCCGAAGGAATACGCTCTAAAATGATTCTGCAGGTACACGACGAATTGAACTTCTCGGTGTACCCAGATGAGAAGGAAAAAGTAGAGGGCATCGTGCTCCAAGAGATGCAGAATGCCCTGAACTTAAGCGTACCCCTGGTGGCCGATTCTGGCTTTGGCAAGAATTGGCTCGAGGCGCACTAATTAGTAATTAAACGATGATCCGCCAAGGAACTCGCGAAGCAGCGACGTTGGTGGAATCTGAGTCTCAGGTATGGGACGGATATAGCGAAGGAACTTCAGCAGGCGATAAGCCTCTGCATGTTCCTTTGAATTTTCTGGAACCTGCTCTAACAGCGGCTCAGCCTGACTCTTAATCACAGCCAGTTCGAACAGCATAGCGGTGTTAAACATCGCATCGGCATTCTCCTGGAACGGGAAAATCCACTTGTTCTCCCCTGCCCTAACGCTTGGCCATCTGCGAATGCTCTCCTGAGCACTCACACCACGATACTTGTAGTCGCGGATAATACGGCGCAGCAGGCGGTTATCGGTAGTTGGGATATAGTTGTGATTATCGAGCAGAATGGTAGTAAGGGCCGAAGCATAGACACGGAAAATCTGATCGTTGGGAATCTCCGAAGTCAACTCTGGATTCAAGGCATGGATACCTTCTACCACCAGCACTTCGTTACCTTTCAACTGCAGTTTCTTACCACTCCACTCGCTCTTTCCCTTCTGGAAGTTATAGCGAGGCAACTCTACCTCCTCGCCTCTGAACAATGCCGAAAGCTGCTCGTTAAGCAACGGCAGATTCAAGGCATGCAGGTGCTCAAAATCGTAATCGCCCTTATCATCTTTTGGCGTTTGCTCGCGGTCAAGGAAATAATCATCCAGCGATATACCAACGGGATGGATACCATTTACGGCCAACTGCACGCTAAGACGCTTACAGGTAGTAGTTTTACCCGATGACGAAGGACCAGCTATCAGCACCAGTTTTACGCCCTTACGCTGGGCAATCTCGTCGGCAATATTAGCAATCTTCTTTTCCTGCAGCGCCTCGCTAATCTGTATGAGTTCCGACGAATGGCCATTCATGATAGTCTCGTTCAGGTCGCCAATGGTTCGCAAACCTAAGATATCCTGCCACTGATGGTGCTCCTTAAAGATGCCGAACATCTTATCCTGATGCAACATCTCACCCAACTCGTTAGGATGCTCGCGCGATGGCAAACGCAACAGCAAACCATCAAAATATTTCTCAAGTCCAAACAAGTAAAGCTGCTTGGTGTTCGTGAGCAAAGCACCATAGTAATAATCTATGTAACCATCTATCTCATAATAAGTTGTGTACAGTCTGCCTGTAGACTTCAACAGTTTTACCTTCGAACGGTTATGCAGAATGTCGAACATCCTGATAGCCTCTTCGGTAGTGGTTTCGTAACGATGAATGGGCAAAGCGGCATCGATGATTTCCTGCATACGGCGACGGATGGCACCCACATCATCCAGCGAGATTGGACGACCGATTGACAGGTTTACAAAAGAGCCATTTGATACAGGGATATCAATAGACACCTTACAGGGCGTAAACAAATCGTGCACAGCCTTGCAAAGCACAAAGAACAAACTGCGAGTATAAGCACGCGAACCACTCGACGAGCAGATATCCAGAAACTCTACCTGTTTCTGCTTGTACAAGCGGTAGTGCATACCCTCTACCTTATTATTTACATGTGCCGAGATGGGACCATGCTCGATCTCAACACCCGACAAAGCATATACATCTTCGATAGTAGATCCTACAGGAACCTCTACAGCTTTATCGTTATTTACAATATGTATTTTTACTAACTTCTCCATAAGCCTTAAATTGAGTTTTTAATTATTTTGTCTGCAAAGATAACATTTTTCTGAAATCTTAACTTACATTTCAGAGTTTTTTTTTATCTTTGTCCCCGAATTACTAAATATAGATACGATTTTTATGTCAATCTGGATTATTTTCAAACTCCTGGGATCGCTTGCGCTATTGATGTTCGGTATGAAGTCGATGAGTGAGGCATTACAGAAGATGGCGGGTCCACAATTACGCCATGTGTTAGGTGCGATGACAACCAATCGCTTTACCGGCATGCTTACAGGTATGCTTGTTACAGCTTCAGTACAGTCATCAACAGCCACCACTGTGATGACTGTTTCGTTTGTTAATGCGGGCTTGTTAACCTTGGCACAAGCAATTTCGGTTATCATGGGTGCCAACATCGGAACCACCCTTACCGCCTGGATTATGTCGGCAGGTATGTCATTCGATATTACCAGCGCTGTTTATCCGGCATTCTTCCTAGGCATCATACTGATTTATCAGAAGAGATACCGCTATATCGGCGATTTCCTGTTCGGACTATCGTTCCTGCTGATGGGACTGGGTACGCTGAGAATGACGGGCACAGAGATGCATTTGGGCGAAAACCAGGCCCTACTCGACTTCTTTGCATCGTTCGATCCCGATTCGTTCTTCACCACCCTGATATTCCTGTTCTTAGGCGGCGTACTTACCTTCTGCGTACAGTCGTCGGCAGCAGTTATGGCCATCACCATGATTCTCTGTTCTAGTGGCGCTCTGCCTATCTATCAGGGTATTGCATTAGTTATGGGTGAGAATATCGGAACCACCATTACCTCAAACCTCGCTGCCCTATCGGCCAATACTCAGGCCCGTAGAGCTGCCCTCGCCCACATGTTCTTCAACGTGTTTGGTGTGGTTTGGATTCTGTTTGTGTTCCGTCCGTTCATCGACGCCGTTTGCGGCATGGTGGGCTACGATGTAAACATGACTAAAGATGCCGTTACAACAAGCGTATTCCTGGCCAACGCCGCCAAACTAAGCTTTGTGCTGGCAGCCTTCCATACCTGCTTTAACGTGGCTAACACCTTTATTCTTATTTGGTTTATCCCACAGATTGAGCGCTTTGTATGCTGGGTTATCAAGCCTAAGAAGGTTGACGAGGAAGAGGACTTCCGCTTGCACTTTATTACCGCCGGCTTCATGAAAACACCAGAGCTTTCGGTGCTCGAGGCACAGAAGGAAATCCAGTCGTTCTCGGATCGTATGCAGCGTATGTTCAATATGGTTCGCGAACTGCTCACCCTCTCGTCAAGCTCAAGCAGTAAGAAGGATAATCGCGACTCTGAGTTTAACAAGCTTTACACCCGCATTGAGAAATACGAAGGCATCAGCGATAACATGGAGATTGAGATTGCCAACTATCTTAACTCCGTGAGCGACGCTCACCTGTCAGACGACTCAAAGGCTAAGATTCGTGCTATGTTACGCGAAATCAGCGAGTTAGAGAGTATTGGAGATGCTTGTTTCAACATGGCTCGTACCATTTCGAGAAAGTACAACGGCAAACAGGATCACTTTAACGAGAAGCAGTACGACCACATCCATCAGATGATGGAGCTCACCGATCAGTCGCTCTCACAGATGAACCGACTGATGATGGGCCGCAAGGAGTCGTTCGATGTAAACCGCACTTTCAATATCGAGCACGAAATCAATAACTTCCGCGACCAGCTCAAGTCGCAGAACATCAACGATGTTAACAACCGCGAGTACACTTACGCCGTTGGTACCATTTATATGGACCTGATTAACGAGTGTGAGAAGCTGGGCGACTATGTAGTTAACGTAGTTGAGGCAAGAATGGGTCTTAGATAAACAACAATCCGATAACGATTGGTTTCAAAGGCAGAAACTGTCAGTTCCTCAGGCGGGAACTGGCAGTTTCTTTATGAGAAAACCATCCTTTCCAACTGGTAAAACATAAAAATATGCCATAAAAGTATGGCTATTATAGAAAATATCATTACCTTTGCAGCCAATTATCAAGGGGTGCCTACGAGTGTAGGCTGAGATGATACCCTCTAACCTGATCTGGATTATGCCAGCGTAGGGATGGATAGCAGACAATAAACACCCCCTTAACATTATTAATTATTGATACTATTGTAGTATGAAAAGATTTGTTTTAGGAATGGCTGCATTAGTGTGTGCAGCAGGCGCAAACGCACAGCGTAAAGCAGCCCTCTACGATTCTACACAAGTAGAAGCGCTGAACGAAATTGTAGTAAAAGGTGTCAGGACACAGAAAAATGCACCATTTGCAGTAGCAAACATCAAGAAAAAGGAGCTTAACGCTTTCTCGAACACAGGAAAAGAATTGCCTTTCCTCTTTTCGCAGACCCCAGGTGTACTGGCTTGGAGCGAAAACGGACTGGGCACAGGTACTACTTATATGCGCATTCGTGGTGCAGGCGATTCGCGCATCAACGTAACACTGGATGGCGTACCCCTGAATTCGCCTGAAGATCAGTGTGTTTTCTGGGCCAACATGAACTCTTACGGTTCGCTGTTAGGTAGTGTACAGATTCAGCGCGGTGTAGGCACATCAACCAACGGTGATGGCGCCTTTGGCGGAACTGTAGCACTCGCTTCAGCCATTCCAAATCAGAAGGCTGGGGGAGAAGTGTCAGTATCATACGGCTCATTCAACACATTCAATGTAGGTGGAAAGTTCTCAACAGGTTTACTGTGGAATCATCTGATTTTTGATGGTGCCTATCACGAGACCAATACTGATGGATTTATCCATGGAACCAGCGGACGCAGCGGTTCTTACTATGGCGGACTCACCTGGATTGGCAACAAGTTCCAGATTCGTTATAAGAACATCGGAAACTTTGAAAAAACCGGTCAGGCTTGGAACGGCGTAACAGCAGGCGACAACGATATGAGTCTGATGGACGGAACTTACGGTATCAACACTGGCATCAAGACCTACAAGGATATGTGGAACGCCGGTCTGGGCAAGTACAACTCGCTGTACGAATACCTGACTGGTTACGAAAAAGATGCCAACGGCAACTATCCCACAGCGCGCTATCAGCTGAACGACGGCAGCTATTGGAACAAAACCACCGATAACTTCTGGCAGAACCACAACATCCTCTCAGCCGCCTACGATATCAACGACAACTGGAGCATTTCAGGTTCGCTGCACTACACTTACGGCTACGGCTATTATAACGAGTTCCGTCCTCAGAACAAGCTGAAGAAGTTTGGCATGACCTACAGCGGCGTTAAAAAGACCGACTTCGTGCGCCAGAAAGGACTGAGCCAGAACACTTACGGTTTTATCTGGAATGCAAACTACAAGAACGATGCATGGGATGTTATCGGCGGCATGTCGCTTCAGGAGTTCGACGGCAATCACTTTGGTTATGTTACCTATATTGCCAACGATGATGTACGAAAGAAATACATGTCTAATGGCGACTACAAATACTACGATTCTGATGCCACCAAGTTTGATGGTAGCGCCTTTGTAAAGGCTGCTTATCACATCAACGAACAGTGGGATATCTTCGGCGACCTGCAGTATCGCTACGTACAGTACGAAAGTAACGGTATTAACGATAAGTTCTACGAAGAGGGCAGCAGCTATTACAACCAGCGCCTCGATATCGATCAGAAGTATCGTTTCCTGAATCCCAAGGCCGGTTTCTCTTGGAATCTGAACAATCACCGCATTTACGGATCGGTAGCACTTAGCCACCGCGAACCAGAACGTAATAACTTTACAGATAATGGTGCAAAGCCATTCCCTAAGGCCGAAAGCCTGTTAGATTACGAGTTGGGTTACACCTTTAACAACGACATCTTCCGCTTTGGTGTAAACCTTTATTACATGGACTACACCAACCAGTTTGTACAGACTGGCGAGAAGAGTGATATTGGCGAGGATCTTACCACAAACATCAAAGACTCATACCGTATGGGCGTAGAAATCCAGGGTGGGGTAGATGTTACCTCTTGGCTCAGCATTGAGGGTAATGCTTCACTCAGCCAGAATAAAATCAAAGACTTCGACGAGGTGGCCAGCGTAAACTGGGAAGAGTCGTTCCGCACTATCCACTACGACAACTCTACACTTGCTTTCTCACCCTCAACCATCCTGAACGGTTTTGTAAACCTGCATTGGAATGGTTTGCAGGCTGTATGGCACACCAATTTTGTAAGCCGTCAGTACCTGGATAATACAGAGAACGCTGATCGTTCGCTGCCTTGCTACTCAGCTTCTGATGCCAACATCAGCTACACCTGGAAACCCAATAAAGCCATCAAGGAGTGCATCTTCGGTCTGAATTTCAACAACATCTTCAATCGTCGCTATGCCGCCAATGGCTGGGTATATTCAAGCATCGTTGAAGAATACGGTCATCCCAACGAGAACCGCTACTATCAGATTGGATTCATTCCTATGGCAGGCTTTACAATGATGGGTAATGTAACACTCCGATTCTAATGGCAGATTTTATTTCAGCACACTGGCTCGACATCACTACCACGTTACTCGGACTGCTCTATATCCTGTTCGAGTATCGCGCCAGCGTATGGCTTTGGTTTGTAGGATTTCTGATGCAGGCCTTAGGCATTGTGCTATACTATCAAAAAGGACTCTATGCCGATTGCGGCATGGAGTTCTATTATCTTTCGATGACCGTTTACGGCTATTGGAAATGGGTACACGGTTCGGCCGAGAAGAAAGAGCTGCCTATCACGCGATTCCCACGCCGACTGATAATCCCTTGGTTGGCTGTTATTCTGGCCATCTGGGGCATTATTTATTGGCTGCTGATTACCTTTACCAACAGTAACGTTCCAGCAGCCGACAGTTTTACTACAGCCCTCAGCATTGTTGGTATCTGGGCCTTGGCTCATAAATACCTGGAACAATGGTTCATCTGGATTGCTGTCGACGTTGTAACCTGTGTTCTTTACTTCTATAAGGACATTCCTTTCAAAGCCGGTCTTTATGCACTTTATGTAGTTATTGCCATTTTTGGCTACAAAAAATGGAAACGAATGACAGATAATCGCCCTATTTGAGCGGTTTTTTGCAATATAATTTGGCTATCTGCCACGTTTTTCGTACTTTTGCAGCGAATTATAACATATTCAAATGCTTATGCAGACGAAAAGTCATTTATCGCGATTAATTCATGACCAGGCCAAGAAGTATGGCGACCGTGAGGTTTTAATCTACAAGGACTTTGGCGGGTCAGTGTGGAAATCATATTCGTGGAATCAGTTCTCGGATATGGTCAAGAAAGTATCTAATGCCTTACTCAATCTGGGTGTAAAGGTACAGGAAAATCTGGGAATCTTCTCTCAGAACTCTGTACAGTATCTGTTCTGCGACTTTGGAGCATGGGGAGTACGCGCCGTAACCATCCCATTCTATGCTACCAGCTCAGAGCAGCAGATCCAGTTTATGATTAGCGATGCTAAAATCAGATTCCTCTTTGTAGGCGAACAGGAGCAGTACGACAAGGCTCGTCGGATTTTCGCTACCTGTCCTACACTCGAGCGTATCATTGTATTCGATAAGAACGTACATATCTCGTCACTCGACCTCAGCTCGATGTATTTCGATGATTTCCTGAAGTTAGGCGAGAATTATCCCCGTCAGACCGAAGTTGAGTCGCTTCAGGCTCAGGCTTCGATGGACGATATTGCCAACATCCTTTATACCAGCGGAACAACTGGCGATTCTAAGGGTGTTATCCTTACCTGCGGTCAGTATAATGCCGCAATGATAGCCAACGATAAGTGTGTACCCGTAGGCGAGAACGACAGAGTTCTTAACTTCCTGCCATTCACCCACATCTTTGAGAAGGGTTGGAAGATTCTGTGCCTTACCGAGGGCGCCACACTCATTGTAAACACCTATCCACAAGAGGTGCAGCAGTCGATGAAGGAGACACACCCCACCTGTATGAGTTCCGTTCCCCGTTTCTGGGAGAAGGTATATATGGGTGTTCAGGAGCAGATTGAGAAATCGGGTATGGCCAAGCGCAAACTGTTCCGCCACGCCGAAGCTGTAGGTAAGAAACACAACATCGATTACATTTCAAAAGGCAAGCGCCCACCATTGCTCCTGCACATGGAGTACGAGTTCCTGAATAAAACCGTATTCTCGCTGGTACGTAAGGAGCTGGGCTTAGAGAATGCCCATTTCTTCCCAACAGCAGGTGCTACCGTTAATCCTAAGGTCGAGGAGTTTGTCCACTCTATCGGCATTAACATGATTGTTGGTTACGGTTTGACTGAGAGTCTGGCCACCGTTAGCTGCAATCACCTTGGCAAGCCTTACACCGTTGGTGGTGTTGGTATCCCCATCGAGGGTATCGATATCAAGATCAGCGAAGAGGGCGAGGTACTGCTGAAAGGCCCAACTATCACTCGAGGCTACTATAACCGCGAGGATCTTACCAAGACCGCCTTTACCGAGGATGGTTACTTTAAGACAGGCGACTCAGGTTATCTGAAGGATGGCGAGCTGTTCCTGAAAGAGCGTATTAAGGACCTCTTCAAGACTTCGAACGGAAAGTATATTGCTCCACAGATGATTGAATCTAAGCTGCTGGTTGATAAGTATATCGATCAGATTGCCATCATTGCCGACCAACGCAAGTTTGTTTCGGCTCTGATTATCCCTGTATATTCCCTGTTGGAGGAATATGCCCGCGAGCATAAGATTCCATTCGAGAACAGAGATCAGCTTTGCAAGGACCCACAGATTAACCAGATGATGAAGGAGCGTATTGATACGCTGCAGCAGTCGCTGGCTCACTACGAGCAGATTAAACGATTCACCATGCTGCCTAACCACTTCACCATGGAGAAGGGCGAACTTACAAATACATTAAAAATCAAGCGTCGCGTACTGAACGAGAACTACAAGAAGGAGATTGACGCGATGTACGCAGAATAAGATATATGATTACTCAGGATCAGCTTAAAGACGTTTTAGAGAGAGCCGATGCGCTGCATCGCTATCTGGAGATAGACAAGAAGAAGATAGAATACGAGGAGGAAGATCTTCGTACGCAGGCTCCTGACTTCTGGGAGGACCGCAAGCGTGCCGAAGAGCAGATGAAGAAGGTTAAAGGCATCAAGAAGTGGCTGGATGGCTATAAAGAGGTTCGCACCTTGGCCGATGAGCTGCAGCTGGCCTTCGACTTCTTCAAGGACGAGATGGTGACCGAAGAGGAGGTGGAAGACACCTATGCTAAAGCCATCAAGGCCATCGAGGATCTGGAGCTGAAGAACATGCTCCGCCAGAAAGAAGACCCTATGGAAGCTGTGCTTAAGATTAACAGCGGCGCTGGTGGTACCGAGGCTCAGGACTGGGCCTCAATGTTGATGCGAATGTATATGCGTTGGGCCGAGGCTCACGGCTATAAGGTAACCATCTCGAACCTGCTTGACGGTGATGAGGCTGGTATTAAGAGTGTAACCATGCAGCTCGAAGGCGGCGATTATGCTTACGGCTATCTGAAGAGCGAGAACGGTGTTCACCGCTTGGTACGTGTATCGCCATTCAACGCTCAGGGTAAGCGTATGACCTCGTTTGCGTCTGTCTTTGTATCACCTCTGGTTGATGATACCATCGAGGTATATGTAGATCCAGCCAAGCTCTCTTGGGATACTTTCCGCAGTAGTGGTGCTGGTGGTCAGAACGTAAACAAGGTTGAATCAGGTGTACGCTTGCGCTATTGGTATACCGATCCTGATACAGGCGAGGAAGAAGAAATCCTCATTGAGAACACTGAAACCCGCGACCAGCCAAAGAACAAGGAGCGCGCAATGACGCTGCTTAAGTCGCAACTCTACGATCGCGCCATGAAGAAGCGTTTGGAGGCTCAGGCAAAAATCGAGGCTGGCAAGAAGAAGATAGAGTGGGGTAGTCAGATACGTAGCTACGTGTTCGACGACCGCCGCGTAAAAGATCATCGTACCAACTATCAGACCACCGATGTGGATGGTGTGATGGACGGAAAGATCGATGATTTCATCAAGGCCTACCTGATGGAATTCCCTGTTAACGACGACGAACAATAACGAATAACAAATAAAAATCATTAAAACTATGGCTCAAATTGCAAAATCATCAAAGTCTACCCAGAAGAAGGAGGCTTATCAGAAGAAACAAGAAGAAGGTGGCAAGAAAGTGCTGGAGTACATCTTCGGCGCATTACTTATTCTTGCAGTACTGTTTGTAGTATACTCTATTTTCATTGTATCGTAAATGAGCGGACTGGAAATAGAACGCAAATTTCTTGTAAAAAACAACGACTACAAGCGACAGGCTACCAGTAGCAGTCGCATTTGTCAAGGTTATATCTGCAGCGATCGCGGACGTACCGTCAGGGTACGTATCCGTGATAGCCGCGGATATTTAACTATTAAAGGTCCTTCGAACAACAATGGCCTTGCTCGCTATGAATTCGAAAAGGAGATTTCGCTCGACGAAGCCCAGCATCTGATGGACATCTGCGAGCCAGGCAAGATAGACAAGACACGCTATCTGGTGCCTTGCGGTAAGCATACCTTCGAGGTAGACGAGTTCTATGGTGAGAACGAAGGTTTAGTGATGGCCGAGGTAGAACTTGGTGCTGAGGACGAAACCTTTGAGAAGCCAGATTTCATCGGCAAGGAAGTAACAGGCGATCGCAGATACTACAATTCTTGTCTGCTTAAGAAGCCCTTTACTTCTTGGGACGAAAATACCAAATAAGCGCCCCGATAACAACTGCCGAAGTAACACCAGTAGCATTAGCCGCCAAATCAAGCCAATCGCCACTGCGATGCCCAAACGTACAGTATTCCTGTAACAGCTCCAACACACCACTCATAACGATTGGTGCCAGCCAAGCCCAAAAGAACAGCTTCTCGTAATCTGCCTGCTTATGCTTGCAGGTATACTCTATCCATACTACGATGAACGTACAACCATACATCAGGATATGCACCCATTTATCGGCAAACTCCACATTGTCGAGTGGTGTCTCTGGAAAAAAGGGCACCAATGAAAGAATCCATATCATTGCGATACAGACCATTGAAAAAGGGTACTTTCTTAAGAAATGAAACAAAAAACTCATATTTACTTGCAATTTAGGTGCAAAATTAAGAAATTATTTATACTTTTGCAATCAAAATTTAAAAAAGTTGATATGACAAAACTTGAAAGGGCAAGTTTCGGTAGTAAATTAGGTGTAATTCTGGCCACAGCAGGTTCGGCTGTTGGCTTAGGCAATATATGGCGCTTTCCGTATATGACAGGACAGAATGGTGGCGCCGTTTTCATTATTATCTATGTGTTCTGTATCCTGTTGTTGGGCATTCCATGTATGATAAGCGAGTTTATTATTGGTCGTCATGGTCAGGCAAACACAGCTCGCGCATTCCGTATCATGTCGGGCGATACCATCTGGTCGCTCATTGGCTATATGGGGGTGCTTACAGGTTTTCTTATCTCAGGCTATTATGCTGTGGTATCCGGCTGGTGCCTCGAGTACGTATGGGCCTCGCTTTCAGGCAAACTCTTAGGCAATCCCGACTATATCCAATCGTACTTCGTCACGTTCTCTCAGGATCCTATCAAGCCTGTATTCTGGACGTTTATCATTCTGCTGGGCACCTATATTATTATTGAGAATGGTGTACGCAACGGTATTGAGAAGGCATCAAAGCTTATGATGCCCATATTGTTTATACTGTTGCTCATCATTGTTGTAGCATCGTGCATGCTGCCAAATGCCGAAAAGGGTATCGAGTTCTTATTTAAGCCCGATATTTCGAAACTAAACAGCGATGTATTCCTAGCAGCCTTAGGCCAGTCGTTCTACTCGCTGAGTATTGCAATGGGATGTATCTGCACCTATGCCAGCTACTATTCTAAGCAAACCAATCTCACGGCTTCGGCTGTAAATATCAGTATCATCGATTTCCTGGTAGCCCTGCTGGCCGGACTGATTATCTTCCCTGCAGCCTTCTCAGTAGGAGTTAATCCCGATAGTGGTCCTTCGCTCATATTTATCACGTTGCCTAACGTATTCCACCAGGCATTTGGAAATATTGCAAGTTTAGGATACATTATTTCAGTACTGTTTTATACCTTACTCTCGATGGCAGCACTTACATCACTCATGTCGTTGCACGAAGTAAGCACAGCATTCCTTGAGGAGGAGCTTGGCACCACCCGCAAACGTGCGGCTATGTTTGTAACAATCGGCAGCATTCTGGTTGGTACCGTCTGCTCATTGTCGCTCGGTCCTTGGCAGGACTTTAAATTGTTCGACATGACCATCTTCGACCTCTTCGACTTTGTAACTGGTCAGTTGTTCCTGCCTATCGTGGGCTTCCTTACCTGTATCTTTATCGGCTGGTATGTGCCACATAAGATAGTACGCGATGAGTTTACCAATATGGGCACCTTGCGCAATGAACATCTGTTTCATAGCTACATCTTCCTTGTAAAGTATGTGTGTCCTATCTGCATACTGTTTATATTCCTTCACCAATTCGGACTATTGTAAATGGAGAACAGAGGTACATTTGGCAGCAAACTGGCCATTATCCTGACTACAGCAGGATCGGCCGTAGGATTAGGAAACATCTGGCGCTTTCCATTCATGACGGGTCAGAATGGCGGTGCCGCTTTCATACTTATCTACCTGGGATGTGTGCTGATATTAGGCATTCCAGGTATGATTAGCGAATTTGTAGTTGGCCGTTACTCACAATCCAACGCTGCCAGAGCTTATGGCAACGTAGGATTCAAGCGCGCCAAGTATATTGGCTACTTGGGCATTCTTACATCTACCATTATCCTTGGCTTCTATGCCGTTGTGGCCGGTTGGTGCTTGCAATACCTGTATGCCTCGATAACTGGTAAGCTGATTGGTGATACCAGCTACATCATCGAATACTTTAAAAACTTTTCGAGCGACCCCATCCGTCCCTGCTTGTGGGGTGTTGGCTTTGTACTGATTACACACTATGTAGTGGCCAAAGGCGTAAACGATGGTATAGAACGAGCATCCAAGTTGCTCATGCCGCTTTTGCTCATACTGCTGGTTATCATTGTTATTGCATCGTGCCTGCTTCCAGGTGCTTCAAAAGGTATAGAATTCCTGCTCAAGCCAGATTTCTCGAAAGTAAGCAGCAATGTATTCCTCGAGGCTTTAGGCCAGGCTTTCTTCTCGTTAAGCTTGGGTACCGCTTGTTTGTGTACTTACGCTTCGTATTTTAAAAAAGATACCAACCTTGTTAAATCAGCTACTCAGATAGCCTTACTCGACTCGATGATAGCCATCTTAGCAGGTTTGATGATATTCCCAGCCGCCTTCTCGGTTGGCGTACAGCCCGATAGCGGTCCATCGCTCATATTCATTACACTGCCTAATGTGTTCCGTCAGGCGTTTGTAGGCATGCCTATCATTGGATTCGTTATCGCCATCCTGTTTTATGCCCTGCTGGTGTTTGCAGCCTTAACATCTACCATCTCTATGCACGAGATTGGTACAGCATTCTTCCACGAAGAGTTGCATCTGCCAAGAAACAAGGCCGCATGGATACTGACTACCGTTTGTGGACTGATAACCATATTCTGCTCGCTATCCGTAGGAGCCTACAGTCAGATACAGGTATTCGGTATGTCGCTGATGGACTTCTGCGACTCGCTTACAGCGCAAATCATGCTACCCACTGGCGCCTTCTTTACCAGCATACTTATCGGATGGTTTGTTGAGCGCAAACTGGTACTCAATGAGTTTACAAACAACGGTTCGCTAAAGGCCACCTTTTTTAGCGCCTATCTGTTCTCTGTTAAGTTCATTGTTCCTCTCTGTATCCTATTAATATTCCTGCATCAGTTCCATATTATATGATACGCGAATTCTTTTATCTGCAAAAGTCCGACCGTAAAGTTATACTCTCGCTGTTAGTAGTCATCGTATCGGTATTCACCATGATATGTCTGACTGGTGGAAATGATACATCGACAACCACCACACAAAAGAATTCGCCCCGTTCAGCTGCCCGCAAAAACCATTACTATGCCAGCAGCCCTAAGAAGGTAGAACGATTCGTCTTCGACCCTAATACAGCTGATAGCACCCAACTGCTGCGTTTAGGATTGCAACCTTGGCAGGTTCGCAACATTTATAAATACCGTGCTGCTGGTGGCATTTATCGCCAACCTATCGATTTTGCCAAGCTTTATGGACTAACCGTTAAGCAATATCGCGAACTGGAGCCTTACATCCGCATCTCCAGCGATTACCTGCCAGCATCTACGCTGGTAAAAGAACGGGCAAGCTATAGTCCGAAAGCAACCAAGGATACAGTAGTTGTCTATCAGCGCCCCACGAAGATAAAGGCTACAGAACATATAGTGCTGAATACTGCCGATAGCACAGCGCTGACAACCATTCCTGGTATCGGTCCTTACTACGCTCGCCGAATTATACAATACGGCAATAGGTTAGGAGGTTACGTGAGTGTAGAACAACTCGATGAAATCGACGATTTCCCGACAGAAGCCAAGCAATATCTGGTGATAAACAACCCTGCACCTAAGAAACTGAACATCAACCAATTATCGCTTAACGAATTAAGACGCCATCCATACATCAACTTTTATATGGCTAAAGCCATCACCGATTATCGCCGTCTGCATGGCACCATCACATCACTAAACGAACTACGACTTATTAAAGACTTTACACCCGAAGTTATTAAGCGCCTTACGCCCTATGTTGCGTACTGATATGTTAATAAATCATAGCGAATGATAGCTGATTCGTGGAAAAGTTGTATATTTGCAAAATAAACTAAAAAACTTTTGAAAGATGTTTGGATTAGGATTCCAGGAAATACTGGTTATTGCACTGATAGTATTGCTGTTCTTTGGCGGCAAGAAGATTCCTGAACTGATGCGTGGCCTGGGTAAAGGCGTAAAAAGCTTCAAGGAGGGAATGAACGAGGTTACAGACTTGAAAGAAGAGGTAGAAAAGGACGAGAAGAAGGATGCGTGATACACCCACAATGACGTTCTGGGATCATCTCGACGAACTGCGTGGGGTGATAGTCAGAGTGTTGGTGGTAACAGTCATTGGAGCATCAGTTGCCTTCTGCTTAAAGGACGAACTCTTTGCCATCGTACTGGCACCACGCTCCAGCGATTTCATCACCTACCAACTATTGGGCGTAGAACCATTCTGTGTTCATCTGATGAACATCGGACTTACAGAACAGTTCATGGTTCACCTTAAAACAGCCTTCTATGCAGGCGTTCTGGTGGCTTCGCCTTATATCATCTACCAACTCTTCCGCTTTGTATCGCCAGCGCTCTATGACAACGAAAGGAAATACGCCACACTGCTCTGCTTTAGCGGCTACCTGATGTTTATGCTGGGCACAGCACTCAACTATCTGCTGATATTCCCGCTTACCGTCAAGTTCCTTGGCACTTATCAGGTTAGTCCCGATGTAGCAAATATGCTCACATTGCAATCGTACATGGATACGTTGCTGATGATGAACCTGGTGATGGGTATTGTGTTCGAACTGCCTGTAGTAAGCTGGCTGTTAGGCAAGATGGGACTGATTAATGCTGCGATGATGCAGAGCATACGCCGGCATGCTGTAGTAGCAATACTGGTTGTAGCTGCGATTATCACCCCCACTACCGATGCCTTTACGCTCATTGTGGTAGCATTGCCCATCTGGCTGCTCTACGAACTGAGCATTGTGATAGTAAGAATAACCGAATAGATAAATACTTATATAATAAACTTATGCTTCGTAAAATCAGAACCATCCTTGCAGCGGTGATGTTTGTACTGATCACCCTGCTGTTCCTCGACTTTACAGGAACGTTGCACCATTGGCTTTCATGGTGTGCCAAGATTCAGTTCTTGCCCGCAGTGATGGCACTCAATGTGGTAGTGGTAGCGGCATTTTTGATTATTACACTTATTTGTGGCCGCACTTACTGCTCTATCATCTGTCCTATGGGCGTATTTCAGGACATACTAGCCCGACTGAACAGAAAAAAGAACAAATACAGCTATTCGAAAGAGGTTCGCTGGTTGCGTTACCCAGTACTTGTGGTATTTATCATTGCAGGTGTAGCTGGCATCGGCTCTATATTCCAGTTGTTAGCTCCTTATAGCAGCTACGGACGTATCGCCACCATGATATTCCAGCCCGTTTGGAAGATGGGTAACAACATCTTAGCCGAACTGGCTGAGCGCGCCGATAGCTATGCTTTCTACAGCGTTGATACATGGATGCGCTCAATGCCTGTATTCGTGATTGCTGCTGTTACCCTGGTAGTAATATTTATCTTGGCTTGGCGAGGCGGACGTACCTATTGCAACACCATCTGCCCAGTAGGTACCATCCTGTCTTTCTTTGCCCGTTTCTCATGGCTTAAAATCCGATTCGACGAAGATAAGTGCAAGAACTGCTCACTCTGTTCAAAGAACTGCAAAGCATCTTGTATCGATTTTAAGACACACAGTATCGACTATACCCGTTGCGTGGTTTGTGGTAACTGTATCGATAGTTGTAAGTTTGGTGCGCTGAAGTACACAGCTGCCGGCCCATCAAAAAAGACAAATAAAGCAAACGATGCCAACCCCATCAATACCTCAAAGCGCTCGTTCCTGTTGGCAACAGCCTTGGTAACTACAGCCGCTTTGGCTCAGAAAAAGAAAGAGAAGCTGATGGATGGCGGACTGGCAGAACTGGAAGATAAGGTAGCTCCTGAGCGCCAGACACCGCTCACACCTCCAGGTTCGCTCTCGTTCCAGAATCTGGCCACACGATGCACAGGCTGCCAGCTTTGTGTATCAGAGTGCCCCAACCAGGTGTTGCGTCCTAGTAGCGATTTAATGCACCTGATGCAGCCCACCATGTCGTACGAGCACGGCTATTGTCGCCCAGAGTGTACGCGTTGCTCTGAAGTTTGTCCTGCAGGTGCCATCCAGAAGGTTGATAAAGAAGAGAAAACAGCCATCCAGATTGGTCATGCTGTTTGGATTAAGAAGAACTGTGTTCCCATTACCGATGGGGTAGAGTGCGGCAACTGTGCACGCCACTGTCCTTCGGGTGCTATCGAAATGGTTCCACTCGATGAGAACGATGAGGAATCACCAATGGTTCCTGCAATCAACGAGGCTGCATGTATTGGCTGCGGTGCCTGCGAGTATGTTTGTCCGGCTCGTCCATTCTCAGCTATCTATGTCGAGGGACACGAAGTTCACAAGAAGATTTAAGGAGGATAATTTATGGAAAAGAAGAATATAACACGCCGTGCGTTCCTTAAGCTCTTTGGAGCAGGATCAGTAGCTACAGCCGCTACACTTGCAGGATGCAAAAGTGGCAATAAGGCAGGTAGTCAGGCAAAACAAGAATATAGGAACCAGGTTGAACCACCTGTTGGTCAGATGACCTATCGCGTTAACCCAAAGAATAAGGACAAGGTTTCTATTCTGGGCTATGGTATGATGCGCCTGCCATCTAAGGTGGATAACAGCGATGAGTTTGATCAGGACATGATTAACAAGCAAATCGATTATGCCTTGGCTCATGGTCTGAACTACATCGATACATCGCCTGTATATTGTCAGGGAAAGTCAGAGCGCTGCACAGGTATCGCCCTGAGCCGCCACAAGCGTAGCGAGTACTTTGTGGCCACCAAACTCTCCAACTTCAACCACGACTACTGGTCATTCGAGAAGTCGAAGGAGATGTACCACAACTCTATGAAGGAGCTGCAAGTTGATTACATCGACTACTATCTGCTGCATGCTGTAGGTGGCAGCATGGAGGAATTTAACGGGCGCTATGTGGATAATGGCATAATGGACTATCTGCTGAAGGAGCGCGAGGCAGGCCGCATTCGTAACCTGGGATTCTCGTTCCACGGTAAGCAGGAAGTGTTCGACGAGGTGCTGGCCCTCGACGAGAAGTACCATTGGGACTTTGTACAGATTGAGCTGAACTATCTGGATTGGGATTATGCCAACGAGATTAGTCAGAGCAACGTAGATGCCAGTTATCTATATGCCGAGCTGCAAAAGAAAGGCATACCTGCAGTTATTATGGAACCGCTGTTAGGAGGCCGATTGGCTAACCTCCCACAGTATCTGATGACAGAACTGAAGAGTCGCGACCCAGAGCGTAGCGTGGCATCATGGGCTTTCCGCTATGCAGGCACCAACGAGGGCGTACTTACCGTATTGAGCGGTATGACCTATATGGAGCACCTGAAGGATAACCTGCTCTCGTACTGTCCGCTGAAACCACTTACCGAAGAGGAGATGCGATTCCTTGACAAGGATATCGCTCAGAAGATTGTAGGTCTCGAAAACATTCCTTGCAACGATTGTAAGTACTGCATGCCTTGTCCTTACGGTGTGGATATACCAGCCATCTTTGTACACTACAACAAGTGCAAGAACGAGGGTTCGCTGCCTATGGGAGTGGGCGATGCTGAGTATCGCAAGCATCGTCGCCAGTATCTCATTTCGCTGGACCGTGTAGTTCCTCGCGATCGCCAGCCTGATCATTGCATCCAGTGCGGCCAGTGTGAGCCTCATTGTCCACAAAGCATTCGCATTCCACGCGAACTGGCAAAGATTGATGAGATGATTGAGAGCTTGAAGCGCAACCCAGAGGGCCCAGAAGTATAAAAAGTGTAGAAAATTTGGTTAATTGCCTAATTTGCAGTACCTTTGCACCCGAAATAAACGTTTATAGAAGAAAATGGCATTAAAATGTGGTATTGTAGGACTGCCAAATGTGGGCAAGTCTACCTTGTTTAATTGTCTGTCGAGTGCCAAAGCTCAGGCAGCAAACTTCCCTTTTTGTACAATCGAACCCAATGTGGGTGTAATCACTGTACCTGATGAAAGACTGACCAAACTCGCTGAGTTGGTTCACCCAGGACGTATCGTTCCTGCTACCTGCGAGATTGTAGATATTGCAGGTCTCGTAAAAGGCGCCTCTAAGGGCGAAGGATTAGGCAATAAATTCCTTGGAAATATCCGCGAAACCGATGCTATCATCCACGTACTGCGTTGTTTCGAGGATGAAAATATCACTCACGTTGATGGCACTATCGACCCCATCCGCGATAAGGAGATTATCGATACAGAGCTTCAGCTGAAGGACCTTGAGACTATCGAGAGCCGCTTGGCTAAGACCGAGAAGGCCGCAGCTGCTGGTAATAAGGACGCTAAGATCGAGGCTACCGTACTACACGCTTATAAAGAGGTGCTGGAGCAGGGTAAGAATGCCCGTATCGTAGAGTTCGAAAGCAAGGACGAGCAGGATTGCGCTCGCAATCTGTTCCTGCTCACTTCAAAGCCTGTGCTTTACGTTTGTAACGTAGGCGAGACTGATGCTAAATCAGGTAATGCCTTTACCAAGAAGGTAGAGGAGCTGGCAAAGGAAGAGGGCGCAGAAACCATGGTGATTGCCGCTAAGACCGAAGAGGATATCGCTGAACTGGAGAGCTACGAGGACAAGCAGATGTTCTTGGAAGAGCTTGGCTTAGAGGAGAGTGGTGTAAACCGACTGATTAAGAAGGCTTATGCGCTGCTGAACCTCGAAACCTTTATCACCGCTGGTGAGATGGAGGTGAAGGCTTGGACCTACAAGAAGGGCTGGAAGGCTCCACAGTGTGCAGGTGTGATCCACACCGACTTTGAGAAGGGCTTTATCCGTGCCGAAGTAATCAAGTACGACGACTATATCCAGTATGGCTCTGAGGCAGCTGTACGCGAGGCTGGTAAGCTGGCCGTTGAGGGTAAGGAGTACGTAGTACAGGATGGCGACATTATGCATTTCCGCTTTAACGTATGATGAATCTACTCAACTATATCCTTTGGGATCCAAATCTGGTTGCATTTAAACTGGGCCCTTTTTCAATTCGCTGGTACGGACTGATGTGGGTCATCGGATTGGTTGTGGCCTACCTCTTGGTTCAGCGCCTCTACAAGGAGCAGAAGATTAAGGACGAATATTTTGATCCGCTCGCATTCTACTGTTTCTTCGGCATCCTGATTGGTGCTCGTCTGGGTCATTGCTTATTCTACGAGCCCGATTATTTCCTGACTTCAAGCAAGGGAATAATTGAGATGATACTGCCTATCCGTTTTGGCGATGATGGCAGTTGGCTAGGACAAACATTTGGCTTTCACGTCATCGGCTATGCTGGTTTGGCCTCGCATGGCGGAACTTTAGGCTTGATGATTGCCCTCTGGATGTATGTACGCAGAACCAAACTGAGCATCTGGACGGTGCTCGATAATATAGCGATTGCCACAGGTTCCACGGCCTGCTGTATCCGCTTGGGCAACCTGATGAACTCAGAGATTATCGGCAAGATTACCGATGTACCCTGGGCATTCATCTTCGAGAAAGTTGATGCCGTTCCACGCCATCCAGGACAGTTGTACGAGGCCATCGCCTACGCCATCTTGTTTGTCATCATGTGGACTCTGCATAAAAAGAAGCCTGAGAAGATTGGTACTGGCTGGTATTTCGGTTTCTGTCTCACCTATATCTTCACCTTCCGCTTCTTCATCGAATACACCAAGGAGGTACAGGAGGCCTTCGAGGCATCGCTTCCCATCGATATGGGACAGATACTCTCTATTCCCTTTATCATATTGGGAACCTACTGCATGATAAAAGCCAAGAAAAAGGCTTAATAAGACATTTCACTGGTTTCAAACATAGAAACTGCCAGTTCCTTGCGGGGAAACTGGCAGTTTCTTTATTGGGAAATAACTGTTTACGGCAAGGAAACTACTTGCCAGAAACAATCTTTTTGATGTCATTCAACTTGTTGAGAGCCTCGATAGGGGTGAGGTTATTCACATCAAGGCCTAGGATTTCGTCGCGAACCTGACAGAGCACTGGGTCATCAAGCTGGAAGAAACTCAACTGCATACCCTCACGCGAACCAGCAATCTCCTTAGTAGGCTTACCGGCAGTGCCTACCTGGGCATTATCCGATTCAAGCTGCTTCAGAATCACATTAGCACGCTTTACGATGGAGCGAGGCATACCAGCAATCTCTGCTACATGGATACCAAACGAGTGCTCAGAACCACCACGTTCCAATTTACGCAGGAAGATAACCTTGCCATCAACCTCTTTAACTGATACATTGTAGTTCTTGATTCGAGAGAAATTCTTCTCCATCTCGTTCAACTCATGGTAGTGAGTAGCAAACAAGGTGCGAGGATGACCTTTGGCATTCTCGTGCAGATACTCTACAATCGCCCATGCTATCGAAATACCATCGTAAGTACTGGTGCCTCGACCTAACTCGTCGAAGAGTACCAGCGAGCGCGATGACACATTATTCAGGATGTTCGAAGCCTCAGTCATCTCTACCATAAAGGTTGATTCGCCCAGCGAGATATTATCGCTGGCACCTACACGGGTAAAGATTTTATCTACCAAACCGATTCTGGCGGCCTCTGCGGGCACAAAGCAACCTATCTGGGCCAGCAGCACAATCAATGCAGTTTGGCGCAGCAGGGCCGATTTACCAGCCATATTCGGACCAGTGATAATGATAATCTGCTGACGTTCGTTGTCTAACAATATATCGTTGGGCACATAATACTCGCCAAGGGGCAGTTCCTGTTCGATTACAGGATGGCGACCTTGTCTGATATCAATCACCTCCGACGAATCGATTACGGGGCGTATATACTTGTTCTCCTCAGCCGCCTTGGCAAAGCTGAGCAAGCAATCCAAACGGGCAATGATATTAGCGTTTATCTGAATCTGTGGGATAAACTCCTGCATGCTCATAATCAGATCGTTGAAGAGCTTGCCCTCTAACGACAGAATCTTATCCTCAGCACCCAGAATCTTCTCTTCGTACTCCTTCAGTTCCTGAGTGATATAGCGCTCGGCCTGGGCCAGTGTCTGCTTACGAACCCACTCGGGTGGAACCTGCTCCTTATAGGTATTACGCACCTCGAGATAGTAGCCAAACACGTTGTTATAGCCTATCTTCAAGCTCTGGATACCAGTTTCCTGAGCCTCGCGCTCCTGTATCTTCAGCAGATAATCCTTACCGCTATAGGCTATGCTACGCAACTCGTCGAGTTCGGCATTCACACCGTCGCGAATCACGCCACCCTTTGCCACCAGCTGTGGGGGATCGTTCTGAATCTCCTTCTCGATACGGTCGCGCAGCGATTCGCAAAGGTTCAGCTGCTCGCCAATACGGTTCAGCGTTGGGTTCTTGGCATACAAACAAGCCGTTTTAATGGGCTGAATGGCCTGCAGGGCAGTCTTGAGCTGCACCACCTCGCGAGGCGATACTCTACCAACGGCAGCCTTCGAGATAATACGCTCCAAGTCGCCAATACGATGTATCTGATCGTCGATACACTCACGGAACTCGGGCTCGCGATAGTAATACTCTACCACATCCAGTCGCTCGTTAATGGGCTTTTCATCCTTCAGAGGGAAAACCAGCCAGCGGCGCAGTAATCGGCCTCCCATTGGGCTCACCGTCTTATCAATCACATCAAGCAGTGACTTTCCATCCTCTTGCATGGGGTAAACCAACTCCAAGCTGCGGATGGTGAACTTATCCAGTCGCACGTACTTATCCTCTTCGATACGGGAGATAGAAGTGATATGTCCTATCTGAGTGTGCTGTGTCTGCTCGAGATACTGCAGAATGGCACCTGCGGCAATAACACCCGACTGCAGATGATCTACACCAAAGCCTTTCAGGTTCTTTACGTTAAAATGCTGTAATAGTTTCTGCTTACCTGTCTGATCGGTAAACACCCAATCGTCCAACTGGAACGTAAAGTATTTAGTACCAAAGTTGCGCTCAAAATCCTGTTTGCGATTACGATCGTAAAGCACCTCTTTGGGCGAAAAGTTGCCCAGCAGTTTCTCTACATAATCGGCAGTTCCCTCACCTGTCAGAAACTCACCTGTCGAGATATCAAGAAAAGCCACACCAAAGCTCGACTTACCAAAATGGATAGCCGCCAGGAAGTTGTTCTCCTTGTAATTCAGCACGTTATCGCTCATGGCCACACCAGGTGTAACCAACTCGGTAATGCCACGCTTAACAAGCTTTTTTGTGAGTTTGGGGTCTTCCAGCTGGTCGCAGATGGCCACACGTTTGCCAGCGCGAATCAGCTTAGGCAGATAGGTATCCAAGGCGTGATGAGGAAAACCAGCCATTTCATCGCCTTTGCCACCAGCACCGTTACTACGATGTGTTAAGGTGATACCTAATATCTTTGAGGCAGTAATAGCGTCTTCGCAATAGGTTTCATAAAAGTCGCCACACCTGAAAAGCATGACTGCATCTGGGTGTTTCGCCTTCAAATCAAAGAACTGTTTCATCATAGGGGTTAGTTCTTTCCCCGCTGTTTTTGCCATAACTACCTAAATTTAAATCTGAGCGGCAAAGTTACTCCTTTTTTCGCAAACAGCAAAATTTTAGCCTTAAATAATTGTTATGTTCCCGTTTATTTGTATCTTTGCCAGCAAGATGAAGAAACTCGTTATCATATCGCTGATGCTTTGCTGGATGCTGTCGCTTTCAGCCCAATTCCTAAATTCGGGCGACACCATCGCTATAATCTCGCCTTCAAGTGCAACCGATACTGCTACCATTAATGGCGGCATCCAAACCTTAGAGAAGTGGGGCTATCCATGCATCGTGGCGCCCCATGCACTGGCCGATTATCATGGTTTTGCAGGCACTATCGATGAGCGACTTAGCGATTTGCTGTGGGCTTTACGCACACCATCCATCAAGGCCATCATGTGTTCGCGAGGCGGCGATGGAGCTGCCCATCTGCTTTCCCGTATCTCATTAGATACACTCCAGCAGTATCCAAAGATGATTATCGGATTCAGCGATGTGACGGCGTTGCTGTGTGCCCAGGCTAGGGCAGGCGTAATGGGTATTCATGGTTCGATGTGTCATGCATTGAAAACCTACGAGGGCAACGATACCGTGAGTCAGGCTTTACGAGGCATGCTTGCTGGTCATCTGCCCACCTATCGCATTGCTCCCCATCCCTTAAACATAACAGGTAAGGCCGAGGGCATTATCGTTGGTGGTAACATGAGCGTTTTCAACAATCTGGCAGGCTCTGATTTCGATCCGCTGTTTATCGATGGAATCGTACTATTTATTGAAGATACAGGCGAGGGCATGAGTAAGGTAGACCGCATGCTGCATAACATCGAGATACGTGGCTTACAGAAACACATCCGAGCCGTTATTGTTGGGCAGTTCAACAAATACAAACACCCCGAAAACGGTTTCGACGACATGTACGCCCTGCTCAACGAGTACCTACAGCATTGGCACATCCCCGTATGCTACAACTTTCCTGTAGGTCATGCCCACCTAAAAAACTTCCCCCTCCTAACAGGCGCCAAAGCCACATTAGAAGTAAACCCCGATGAGGTAGTGCTAGATTACAATAATTCCCATTAGAGGAACATTTTGTTCCCACGTTGGGAATGAAACGTTCCCAAACTGGGAATCAAACATTCCCAAGTTGGGAATATTTTACGTGCTTTAGATGGCAAGGGGGAGTATAAATCAAAAAAACTGAGTAAAACTATTTATTTTGAGAATAATTATTGTATCTTTGCAGCTGTAATCGGTTCTCCTGATGTGGAGATTAATAGGGAATCGGGTGAGAATCCTGAACAGAATCCCGCCGAAAGGCACCTACCCGTGGCCTTTCCTGCTGCTGTAAGTCGTCCTTTATGAGGCGCAAACATGTATGTCACTGAGATTTTTGGGAAGACGTTTGCTGCCAGACGATAAGTCAGAAGACCTGCCGATGAAACTTTAGCCGCTTGCCTATCTCTGGGGTTAGATGGCGATGGCAGAATAAAAGATGATGAATCGAGCATTCACATTGGCAATGGCTTGCGTGTTGACGATGACAACGGCAGCACAAAGCAAGTTAGATTCCGTACAGCATGTGCGGGAGATAATTGTTGTGTCGAAGCCTGCCATGCGCGAGGTGGTACCCAGTCAGAAACTGAAGGGCGAACTGCTGGAACAACTGAACACGCACTCTGTGGCCGATGCGTTGCGCTATTTCTCAGGTGTCCAACTAAAGGATTATGGCGGCGTGGGCGGCATTAAAACAGTAAACATCCGCTCGATGGGTACGCATCACTTAGGCATCAGCTACGATGGTGTGCAGTTAGGTAATGCGCAGAACGGACAGATTGACTTGGGCCAGTTCTCACTTGATAACGTAGAGGATATCACACTTTATAACGGCCAGAAGAGTGCCATCTTCCAGCCCGCCAGCGATTTTGGAAACGCCGGTTCTATCTATATCCGTACCAAAGCGCCTGATTTCAAGAAAGGCGAGAATACCCATCTGCGATTTAAAACCCAGTATGGTTCAAGCGATATGTTCCGCTTTTCTACCCTTTGGGAGCAGAAACTGTCATCAACCATCAGCTCATCGGTAAGTGCCGGCTTCTTAACAGCCAGCGGTAAGTATAAGTTCCATTACGAGCGAAAATATCCTAACGGACAAACGGCTTGGGACACAACGGCTGTGCGACAGAACGGCGATATACATGCTGAACGTATCGAAGCAAACCTGTTTGGCCGATTGGAGCAGGGTAGTTGGCAGCTTAAGGGTTATCTATATAACTCAGCCCGAGGCATTCCTGGTGCCATCGTAAACAACGTATGGCGACGTGGTGAGCGCCAACAGGATTTGAACACCTTTGTACAAGTCGATTATAATAAGAATATAGGCGATGGTTTCAGCACCCGATGGCTGGCCAAGTATGCCTATTACAACACCCACTACGTAAACAAGGATACCACCCAGCTACCTGTTGACAATCGTTACAAGCAGCAGGAGTTCTATCTTTCTACAGCCAATGTACTGGAGCTGCTACCCAACTGGAGTGCATCGCTGGCCTACGATTTTAAGTGGAACAAACTGAATGCTGATATCTACAACTTTGCATACCCCACACGCATCTCTAATCTGGTAAGCTTAGCCACAGCTATCGACTACAAACATCTGAAGGCGCAGGGCTCTATCCTGGCTACCTTTATCCACGACAAAACCCACCGCAGGGGTGAGTTTGCAGGCTTAAACAGCAGTCATTCGCTATCTAAACTCACGCCGGCGCTATTTGTTAACGTGTATCCCTTCCGAGGCACCTTCTTCTCTATGCGAGCCTACGTAAAAAAGAGTTTCCGCATGCCGACCTTCAACGACCTGTATTATACCGATATGGGTAATGCCAACCTGGTGCCCGAGAGCGCCTTGCAGTACGATGCCGGCTTTGCGCTTAACAAGCACTTTGAGCATAGTATCATTCGCCATGCCGAGATGCACTTCGATGCCTATTATAATACAGTACACGATAAAATTGTGGCTTACCCCAAGGGGCAGCAGTTCCGTTGGACGATGCTGAACTTAGGTAAAGTTCACATCAAGGGAATAGATGTTGAGGCCGAGGCCGATTTCAAGATTGGTAAGGATCTGATAGCTACCACTCGTGCCCAGTACACTTATCAGGATGCACGCGATGTTACTGATGCCGAAACCTCGTATTATAAGCATCAGATACCCTACATCCCCTGGCACTCAGGTTCTGCTATTCTGGGTCTTACCTATAAGAACTGGAACCTGAACTACTCGTTTATCTATGCGGGCGAACGCTACGACGAGCAGGAGAACATTATCTATAACCACATGGAACCTTGGTACACCAGCGACCTGAGTCTGGGAGTTTGGTGGAAAGTAAATAGTGTGCTGATGAAAGCGCACTTGGATGTGAACAATCTCTTAGGTCAGGATTACGAGGTAATCGTAAATTACCCCATGCCTGGTCGCAACTATGCACTAACATTAAGCGTTGAGATATGAAGCAGCTAGCGTACTACATATTAACCCTGTTGCTCCTTTCGGCCTGTCGCCAGGATGTGATGATAGTGCCGATGGAGAAAAGCGATCCAGGCGGTAAAACGCAGCAGGGCGATATCATAGGTATGTATCTGCTGAATGAGGGCAACATGGGATCGAACAAGTCGTCGCTCGACTATCTCGACCTGTCGGATTCTACAGCCCACTATTATCGCAACATCTACTCGCAGCGCAACCCAAGTACTGTAATGTCGCTGGGCGATGTGGGTAACGACTGTCAGATATATGGCTCGCGTCTGTGGCTGGTTATCAACTGCTCAAACAAGGTTGAAGTGGCCCGTGCCGATTCGGCTATCAGAATAGGAAAGGTAAACATTCCTAACTGCCGATACGTGACGTTTAACGATCGCTATGCCTACGTGTCATCGTATGTGGGAACGGTTTATGCTTCGAGCAACAGTCCGTTGGGTAGCGTGTATAAGGTAGATACACTCACCTTGCAAAAGGTTGACTCTTGTAGTGTAGGCTATCAGCCTGAGGAGATGGCCATTATCGGCAACCAGCTATATGTAGCCAACAGTGGTGGCTATCAAGGTATGACGGGACAGGGTTATGAGAGTACGGTAAGTGTGATAGATATGGCTACCATGCAAGAAACCAGCAAGGTAGAGGTTGCCCCCAACCTGCACCACCTGAAGGCCGATAAGTACAATCAGCTGTGGGTAACGGCTCGTGGCGACTATATGACTGAGGCACCAAGCATCTGGTGGCTGGCACCCGACGAAAACGGCCAGATGAAAGTAGGTGGACACATCGATCAGGCAGTAAGCGATCTGTGTATTGTGGGCGATTCGCTCTATTTCTACGGTTCTCAATGGAGCGAGGTGTCGATGAGTAATACCATCACCTATGGTATCATCAACGTAAAAACGCATCAGGTGGTAAGCACCAGTCTGTCGAGTGCACCCGAGATTAGCAAGATACGCATGCCTTATGGCATCATTGTAAACCCCATCCATCGCGATTTTTATCTGATGGATGCCAAGAACTATGTATCGAGTGGCGAGTTGCTGCACTTCCTGCCCGATGGCACCTTCGACTGGAAGGTAAGCACAGGCGATATACCCGCCCACGCAGCATTTTTATTTAAAACAACAAAAAAATGAAGAAGATATTTTTACTATTAATAGCCGCAATTACCATCGGTAATATCCATGCTCAGCGCATGGACGATGTTACTGTGCACTCCAAATACATCCAGGCGGTAGATGAATATCGCCCTGCCCCAGGACAGTATGTAAACGATGTGCCAGAATACGAAGCTGGCGATACCGAGGCCGATATGATTCGTAAGTGTAACAACAACCTGGCAGGTCTTGGTCCTATCAATTCCCATTTGGTGGCACTTGGCGGCTGGGGCGGTTATATCACGTTCCACTTCGATCATTCTATCGCCAACGTGCCTGGCGAGCGCGACTTTGCCGTATGGGGAAACGCCTATCAGGAAATGAAGAATCTGGTGTTTGGTGGTATGAATGAGGCTGGCGTAGTAATGGTGTCGAAGGATGTAAACGGCAACGGAAAGCCCGACGACCCTTGGTACGAAATCAGCGGCAGTTGCGATGTGGATAGCGCAGGCAAGGTAATTTATGGTTACGAGATAACCTACCGTCAGAACCCCATGGGTGATATTCCCTGGACAGATAACCAAGGTAATAGCGGCACCATCGATCGTAATCACTACCATACCCAGGAGTATTACCCCCAGTGGTTGCCAGATAATCTCACCTTCAAAGGCACCCGACTGCCCGATAATATGCAGAATCTGTCCGATCAGGTAGAGCAGTCGTTCAGTCCCTACTATTACGTGCTGGTAGGTTTCCGCTATGGCTATGCCGATAATCTGCCCAACTTTAGCGATAATGCCGATGCCACCTCGTATAATTATGAGGGCTGCGGTATTGATATCTCGTGGGCTGTGGATGAGAACCGTCAGCCTGTAAATCTTGATTTCATCGACTTTGTACGTGTATATACAGGTTTGAATCAGAAATGTCCCCAACCCGAGTGGTGGGGCGAAACCTCTACAGAGTTTGCTGGTGCCGAGGATATCCATCTCGAAGCCTCGCTCCAAGCTATCGAGAATGCTTTGAGCGGCATTCGTGCTATCCAGCAGGAAGCATCTTCATCAAGTCCTTTCTACGACCTGCAGGGTCGAAAGGTTACTCCAACCAAGAAGGGTGTCTATATTCAAAACAGAAAGAAGATAGTTATCAATTAATTCATATTAATCACTTAAAACAAAAACAGTTATGAAAACAAACAAATTATTCGGACTTGCAGTCCTCGCGTGCGGTTTCGCACTGTCGTTCACATCATGTACTAATGATGACAATCCAGTTGGTGGTAAGAGACAGGCTACAGTTTCTTTCGAGAACAAGAAGCTTGGTGCTGATGGCTATTGGCGTGGTGACGAATCTGGTACTAAGTTTGATAATTACGGATTAGAGGCCTTCGCCTGCCAGTATAAGGAAAAGGGGGTAACCTTCCCAGTAAACTACACACCTTCTTGGGCCAGCTGGACTGGTTTTGCTATCTCAAATCGCACAGAGACTACTTATAAGGAGCAGAATCCCGATCAGTTCAATAGTGCTGTAGGTGCTGCCAAGAGCGGTAACAACTTCTGTGTAGTATATACCTATGGCGAGGAAATCGATTTCGGTCGTGCCGTTACCCTGAAGGGCTTCTGGTTCACCAACGAGGCATGGGCTGTTGATGCCATCCTGAATGGCGATGGAATGTCTCCTGGTAAGTTTGAGAAGGACGACTGGTTTAAGTGCACAGTTACTGCAACACTGTCTGATGGTTCAACCAAGGATGTTGAGGTTTTCCTGGCTAAGGATGGTGAGTATGTAAAGGATTGGCAGTTCTGCGATTTCCAGAGTTTGGAAAAAGTTACCAAACTGAGCTTTGCATTCGATAGCACTAAGAAGAACGACTACGGTCCAACAACTCCTACTTACATGTGTATCGACGATATCGAGTTTGAGTATTAATGAGATACATTCAACTATTAATCATAGCAGTATTGCTCACAGCCTGCGGAGGTGCGAAGAAAAACGCACCTCAGCAAGCTGGGGGCGATGCTGTTACCTTTAAATATGCCACACAGATTAGCGTCGAGAAGTTTGATGGCTATACGGTGGCAACTATCAAGAACCCTTGGAAGGAGGGTATGACGCTACACCGTTATGTGCTGATACCTGCCGACCAGGAAATACCCAACCATATTCCCAGCGGTACTATTGTACGCACACCATTAAAACGCGCCGTAATGTTTACCACCGTACATTGCGCTATGTTGATGGAGTTTGGCAAACAGGATTGCATATCGGGTGTGGCCGACTTGAAGTACATTAAGATACCTTGGATTCAGGAGCAGGTGGCCAAAGGCAAGATAAGCGATGTGGGCGATGGTATGAGTCCTGTTATCGAGAAAATTATCGACGAACATCCTGATGCCCTATTCCTGTCGCCTTTCGAAAACAGCGGTGGCTATGGTAAACTCGAAGAGATTAACATCCCCATCATAGAATGTGCCGACTATATGGAGGCCTCGCCTTTGGCACGTGCCGAGTGGCTGCGTTTCTATGGCATGCTGTTTGGTTGCGAAGAGCGCGCCGATATGCTATTTCAGAGTGTAGATAACAACTACCACCAGCTTAAGGCATTGGCAGCAAAGGCTAAAACAAAGCCATCGGTAGTGGTTGATAAGGTAACAGGTAGCGTATGGTATGTGCCTGGTGGCAAGAGCACCATTGGCCAGATGATTAGGGATGCCAACGCACAATATGCTTGGGCCGACGATGAACACAGCGGGTCTATCTCGCTACCTTTCGAAACCGTTCTGGAGCGTGCTGGCGATGCTGATGTGTGGCTTTTCAGATATAGTGGCGATCATGATATTACCTATGATGAACTGCTGAGCGAACATCATGGTTACAATCAGTTTAAAGCGTTTAAGAACCAAACGGCTTATGGTTGCGATGTAGAGCGTTCGTTGTTCTACGAGGAGTCGCCTTTCCACCCTGAAAGACTATTGAGCGATTTTATCCATATTCTGCATCCCGAACTGGATACGATGACCTCGATGCGCTATTTTAAAGAGGTTAATCGCTAACCTCGTTCAAGTGGTCAACATACGCCGTGATAGCTTCTACCAACAGGTCGTTTTCCTCGGGCTGTTGGGTAGTTACGCGGAAGTAATTGTTGTCTAATCCGCGAATGTTCGAAGCGTCACGAATCAAAATGCCGTAGTTGTCCATCAGCCATCGTTTCAACTCTATCGCCGTACTGTTATGAATAGATACCAGCATAAAGTTGGTATCTGTCTTCATGACCTTCAATCCGTCGATAGTCGATAAGTTAGCGTGCAGTCGCATCGTTTCCTGAAGATATACTTTCAGGTCTGGAATCATCTGTATATGGTTCTCAATCAGGTATTTGCCTGCCTCGATAGCCAAGGCGTTAATCGTCCAGGGCTGACGTATCTGTTTCAATCTACCTATAATAATAGGCGAGGCCACGATATAACCCAAGCGCAGACCTGGTATACAAAACGTCTTAGAGAGCGAGTGAACCAGCATCAGGTTAAACACATCCGTCATTTCCTTGGGCTCCAGCATAGGTGCTAAGGTGTAATCAGCATACGACTGATCGATGACATACAGATAGCGTGGATGATTTCGTACGATATGGTTCAGCATACCCTTTACCAGCACGTTGCCAGTAGGGTTGTTAGGGTTACAAATCCAATAGATACGGTCCTTGGGCAGTACATCAAACTCGTCCTTAACGTCGTATGATATAATATGGTTAAACATGCGACAGGCATCCTCGTATTCGCTAAATGTGGGTTGCGGAATGATTGACGACCAACCCTTGTACAGCTGCGCTATCAGATAGATAGCCTCGTTGGCGCCGCTGGTAACCATCACGGTGTTCTCCTTTACACCCAGTTTCTCGGCCAGCAGGCATTCCAAAGTGTGGGCATCGGGCTCAGGATAGTGGCCCACCACATCAAAATGCTGCATCAGGTGTTCTTTCAACTCTGTGTAGTCGGCCTGACTATACACATTCGAGCTGAAATTTATCTTCACCTTGTCGCCATAGCGAAACACATCGTCACCGTGCCCGTATATCATAAGCTTAATAGATATTTATACCTGTTTTGTTACTTTTATTGTCATGGTCTTGGGATCGAAGGCTATACCCTCCCGTTCTATAAACCTGCCTAATGCCCCTTGTTCTGCCAGCGCTTTTGGCGAACCAATAGCCACTGCTTCGCCTTGAGTCATCAGCCAGATGGTATCGGCCATCTGCAGGGCCAGTTCCACATCGTGCGTGGATAAAAAAATTACTTTGTCAGCCTCACGACTAATGCGACACAACAGCTGCAACACCTCAACCTTGCTGGGATAGTCGAGAAAAGCCGTTGGCTCGTCAAGATAAATCACAGGTGTTTGTTGGGCCAGCGCTTTGGCTATCATTACCTTCTGGCGTTCGCCATCGCTCAGCGTGTGCACCATGCGCTTCTTCAGCGGCTCTATACCCACCATCGCAATAGCCTCGTCAACCACCTGCAGGTCGTCTTTCGAATAGGTGCCCCAGAATCCTGTGTAGGGCGATCGCCCCAACGATACCAGCTCGCGAACAGTCATATTCCTCACATCAGGCTTTTCGGTCAGCACCACACCTATCAGGCGGCTCAGCTGTTTATCGCTGTACTCTGAGAGTTCGCGACCTTCTAACAGTATCTCGCCACCTGTTTTTGGTTGGAATGAAGATAGGGTTTTTAGTAGCGTTGATTTTCCTACACCATTAGCACCCAGCAGACAAGTAAGTTCACCGCTTTTGATGGTACCATCGATGCCCGTAGCCACCGTTTTTATACCGTGTTTTGTCTGGTAGCCAATGCTTAGATTGCGCAGTTCTATAGTTTCGCCCGTCGTCTTCATGGTGCAAAGATAGTAAAAAGTTTGGAAACAGTATCAAAATTTGCAAACTTTTTTCTTTTGGCGAGTTTTATCTTATGCAAGCAGGTGTGTAATCAGTATTTTTATACCTATTACTATCAGAATAATACCGCCTAAAAGTTCTGGCTTTAGCTTGCGAGCTATCGATTTGCCGAACCTTACGCCCAACCTGTAGCCTACAAAACTGAACATGAAAGATACCAGACCGATGATTAAAAGCGGGTAAGCTATCTGTGCAAAGGCACGATAGCCTGTACAAGCAAACGATATTCCGATGGCCAGCGCGTCAATACTTGTAGCTACGGCCAGCACCAACTGGGTGCGCAGGTTCTTAGGGTTAAACTGCTGTTCTTCCTCGTCAGAGAACGATTCGCGAATCATTTTTCCACCTAAAAACGCCAGCAAGCCAAAGGCTATCCAATGGTCGATAGCTTCCAATTGCTCGCTAAAGTGGTTGGTAGTCAGCCAGCCTATCAGTGGCATCACGGCCTGGAACAGTCCGAACAGAAAAGCCATACGCAGAATCATCGCCCACAACCAACGGCGAACGATAACACCGCTCACAATCGAAACCGTGAAGCAATCCATAGCCAAAGCAACGGCTAACATCCATATATCCAGCGAGTTCATGATAATATTTTGCTCTTTCTTATACTTTAGCTTGCAAAATAACAACTTTTTTTTGAGATAAACAAATTTTTTATTACCTTTGCGCTCAGATTTTTTAACTAATAACCGATTCAAAAAAATGAAGAAGATTCTTTTTCTAGCGTTCCTTATGGTCTCGGCCTCTACGGCTTGGGCAAAACAGGTTGTTATCCAAACCAAGAACACCACGATGGTGCTTGATGTAGAAACGGGTAAACAACCACAGTATGTGTATTATGGTGCAAAACTAAGCGACTACGATTTGCAGAATCTGCAATCCCCTCGTGACGGACGTATGGATGCTTATCCTGCTTATGGCATGAACTGTCCTGCCGAGGCAGCTGTAGCCATGACCCATGCCGATGGCAATATGTCGACAGAGCTTTTTGCAACAGATGTAACCACACAAGGCTCTGTTACTCAGATTACGTTGAAAGATCCCAAATACCCTGTTCAGGTAGTGCTGTGCTATCAGGCACGTTTCGATGAAGATATGATTGAAACCTGGACAGAAATCAAAAACGGCGAGGCCAAACCCATCACTCTTACGCAATTTGCCTCTTGTTCACTGCCCATCCGTCGCGGAAACGTATGGCTTTCGCACTTTGGCGGTTCGTGGGGCAACGAGGCTCGCTTGATTGAGGAGCCTATCCAGCTTGGACAGAAGGTGATTAAGAATAAGGATGGTGTACGCAATGCACATACCGATCATGCCGAAGTGATGTTCTCGCTCGATGGTAAAGGCCGGGAGAACAGCGGCGATGTGATTGGTGCCGCCCTCTGCTACTCAGGCAACTATCAGCTGAAAGTTGAGACCGATGACACAGAGTACCACTACTTCTTTGCTGGCATTAACCCCGATAACTCGGCCTATCATCTTAAGAAAGGTGAGACATTCACCACGCCAAAGGTGGCATTCAGCTTCTCAAAGTGTGGTCTCTCAGGTGTATCGCGCAATTTCCACAAGTGGGGCCGCAAATATATGCTGGCTCACGGCAATAAAGAGCGTAAGATACTGCTCAACTCTTGGGAGGGTGTTTACTTCGACATCAACCAGCAGGGTATGGACCAGATGATGGGCGATATAGCCTCGATGGGAGGCGAGCTCTTTGTGATGGACGATGGCTGGTTTGGCGTGAAATATCCTCGCAAGACCGACAACTGTGCCCTTGGCGACTGGGAGGTTGATAAAAACAAGCTACCCGAGGGTATCGAAGGTCTGCTTCGCGATGCCAAAAAGCACGGCATTAAGTTCGGCATATGGATTGAGCCAGAGATGACCAACTCGGTATCCGAACTCTACGATGCACATCCCGACTGGGTTGTAAAAGCACCAAAACGAGACGTAGTAAAAGGTCGTGGCGGCACGCAGCTGGTACTCGATCTGGCTAATCCAAAGGTGCAGGACTTTGTGTTCTCGATTGTAGATAACCTGATGACTAAATATCCTGAAATCGATTATATCAAGTGGGATGCCAACATGGCCATCATGAATCATGGTTCGCAGTACCTCACCATGAACGATCAGAGTCATCTTTATATCGAATATCATCGTGGTTTCGAGAAGGTTTGCCAGCGTGTTCGTGCTAAGTATCCCAACCTTACCATTCAGGCCTGTGCCTCTGGTGGCGGTCGTGCCAACTGGGGTGTTCTGCCATACTTCGATGAGTTCTGGGTAAGCGATAATACCGATGCACTGCAGCGTATCTACATGCAGTGGGGTACCAGCTATTTCTTCCCCGCCATCGCAATGGCTTCACACATTTCGGCCACACCTAACCACACCGTTTTCCGCACCACAGCGCTCAAATATCGTGTTGATGTAGCTATGAGTGGTCGCTTGGGTATGGAGATCCAGCCAAAGAATATGACTGACGACGAGAAGGAACTCTGCCGTAAGGCTATCGCCGAGTACAAGCAGATTCGTCCTATCGTACAGTTTGGCGACATCTATCGCTTGGTTTCGCCTTACGATAAGCAGGGATTGGCATCGCTCATGTATGTGGATGAGCAGAAGTCGAAGTCGGTATTCTTCTGGTGGAAAACCGAATCGTTCCAGAACGAGCATCTGCCACGTGTAAAAATGGCTGGTCTCGATGCCTCGAAGAATTATAAGATTCACGAGTTGAACCGTATCGATCTGCGTCCGATGGATGTCGAGGGTAAGGTGTTCAGTGGTGCCTATCTGATGAATCACGGCCTTGAAATGCCTTATCGTAACGAGCCCGAATGGAGCAAGAAAAACGATTGGAGCAGTCGTGTGTTGTTGCTTGAGGCACAGTAACTTAGGCTAAGAAAAAGGCGCAATATACATTCTTTTCATTAAAATAGGATGTATATTGCGCTTTTTTTCGTATTTTTGCAGCCGAATGGAACTACAACGAAGATTAGAACATTGGCTGATTACGCTGTTCATGCTTTTTGCTATGCAACTTTATGCCTTAGATGTGAAGCATTTTACTTTCTCACATCTGAGTATAGCTGATGGTGTGGATAATCAGCGTATATTTTCTGTTTGCCAAACCACATCTGGTGCCATTTGGTGGTCGTCTATGAAAGGCGTAGGTCGCTATAATGGCTCGAAAGTAAGAATATACCGACTCGACGATGGTACGCCTTTCGCTCATCTTGGCGGGCGTGTTATTAAGATGGCCACTAACGATAAAGCCATTTATGCTTTTGATAATCGTGGCTCCATCTATCTTTTCCAGTCAGTTCTTGATGGTTTTAAACCAGTAGCCAGCATCTCCAAGAAGCTGGGGCACGAGGTGGCATTAAACGATATCCACGTAAAGGATGGCAACCTGTTCCTGGCCTTGCACGATGGTGTTTATCTGCTGAAGGACACCACACTTACCCAAGTGATGAAGGGAACTTATGTAAACCAGATTGTACCTATGATGGGCCATCTGCTGTTCTGTGCCCGCGATGGTGTATACAATGAACGAGGCCAGCGATTGTTACCTTATAATGCTGAGTTCGGCTACTACGATGAAATGTCGGGCCGCTTATGGATTGGAGGTTACGAGAATGGTCTTCATATGGTAACCATTAGTCAGAATGGCAAGATTACTTCCGATGAGTTTGTGCGTATATCTGATCAGAATCTGTATCGTAATCCTATCCGTAGCATTTGTCCTTACGACGATGATACCATGCTGATCGGCATTGATGGACAAGGTGTTTATCAGATTAGTCGTGATGGTAGGGGCGGTTGCTCCTTGCTCTTCGATGCCAACGAGTCGGAGCATAGCATGTTGCATGGCAACGGCGTTTATGCCATGCTGGTAGATAGTTGGAAAAACATCGTGATAGGTACCTACTCTGGTGGTATCGACATCGCCCGTCCTATCAGCACTACCACAGCCATCTATCAGCATCTGGCAAACAACCAGCAGAGTCTGCTCAACGATAATGTGAACATGGTGATGCCGCTTTCGGCTGACGTGTTGCTGATGGGTACCGATAATGGTATTAGCATTAAGAACCTTACTACTGGGCAATGGCAGCATTGTTGTCAGGGTACAGTTGTGCTTAACGCCAGCAAAAAAGCCGATGGTAGTGTGCTGGTTTCAACCTATGGTAAAGGCGTTATCGAGATTGATAGTCGAGGCAATGTACGTCAGATATACACAAAAGACAATAGTTTTTTGAAAGACGACCATGTTTATGCCACCTTATATGATAAGGATGGTGGTCTGTGGATAGGCTCTTTGAATGGCGATCTGGTATATAGTCCTGTATCGCAAATCAGTCAGAAACAAGCCGAATGTCGCAACTATCCAGTACACGATGTTCAAGCCATTACACAGCTCACTTCTGGACAGATTGTGGTTGGTACAGCCTTTGGACTTAAGCTGATTACACCTGGTAGCGCCGAGGTTAAGGAGTTAGACTATACACCTGCTGGTGTAACCGATGTAAACCCATTTGTAACACATCTGCTGGCTTCGGGCATGGAGTTGTGGATAGCTACCGATGGTGGTGGCGTTTATGTTTACCATCTTGGCAAGCACGTCAGTCGACAGATAACTACAACCAACGGCCTTCCATCTAACTATGTACGCAGCTTGGTTAAAAGCCGCGACGGACGTATATGGATTGCTACGGACGAAGGTTTGGCTTTTGTAAAGTCGGGCGAAGGCGACAAGGTTATTAATGCCAATTACTGTTATGGTTTTAATCGGGAGTACTCGCGTGGAGCAGCTCAGGTACTGCCCGATGGCGATATCGTATTTGGCTCAACTACAGGTGCCATCATCATTCATCCTGAGAATGTACAGCCCCTTAATTATACTGCCAGCATCACTTTCGTTGGTGTTAACTGCGATGTAGATTCGGATAAACTGCAGAATACAAAGGTGTTTAACCTGCTTAACCAAGGCAGGTTGAGTCTTTCTTACCGTCAGCGCACGTTCGATCTGCAGTTCGAGAGTGTAAACATGCGTAACCACTTCGATATCGTTTACCGCTACAAGATGGGACGTGGCGAGTGGAGTAAACCCACCGACCAGCAGTATATACGCTTTGTTAATCTCGAGCCAGGCGAGCATCAGCTAACACTACAATGCCTCAGTCGTACAACAGGTACTGTGCTCGACTCCAAAACGCTGATTATTACAATTGCCCAACCTTGGTGGAGCTCGTGGTGGATGTGGTGCATCTATATTGCTTTGGTATTGTTGGCGTTCTATACCGCTTGGCAGGTATATAAACTGCACGAAAAGTACATGCGCCTGACCATCGATCATCTGAAGGCTACCAATGCTTCTACACCTGCATCAGTACCCGCTGCCGACGAGCCCGAAGAGGTGCAGGTTGCTGATAGCGATGAGGCAGAATCCGACTTTGTAGATAAGGCTACCCAACTGATATCCGAACATCTTAGCGACACCGATTATTCTATTGACAGTCTTTGTCGCGAAATGGCTATGAGTCGTACACTGTTCTATGTAAAACTGAAGTCGTTTACAGGTAAATCGCCTCAGGACTTTATCCGTATCATCCGTTTGGAGCGTGCAGCCCAGATGCTGAGAAACGGACGTAGCGTATCAGATGCAGCTACACTTGCAGGCTTCGAAAATGCCAAGTATTTCAGTACAGTATTTAAGAAATACTTCGGCGTATCGCCCTCAAAATACAAGTAAATAAGGTTTGAATTCTGTTACAAAAGGTTTCAAAGCTATCAGAAAATAGCAATGAAACCTTTTTTGCGTAGCATCAAACCCCCATCAGGAAAGGTTTGCATAATTTTGCAAACCAAATAAAACAATCAGATAATTAAAAATGATTTTTGAGTTATTAGTTAGTAGTATTCTTTGCTGTGTAATGGCTGCGCCTGCTAAGGCTCAGCCTACAGCAAAGGAGTGGAACAAAGATGTTGTTGGTTGGAATCTGGGTAACCAGTTTGAGTGTTCGGCTCCAGGACAAGATGGCGAATCGATGGCCATCGGTATGGCCGATAACAGTATCAAGGCCGAAACCGCCTGGGGAAATCCTGTGGTAACCAAGAAAACCATCAAGGCAGTAAAGGAAGCAGGTTTTAATGCCGTTCGTATTCCTATCCGTTGGCAGTGTCACATCACCAATCCTACAGCCATGAGTATCGATAAGGCTTGGCTGGCTCGTGTAAAGGAGGTGGTTAACTGGTGCCTGAGCAACGATCTGAAAGTGATTATCAATACACACCACGATAAGTGGCTTGAGGGGCGCCCCACCAACCAATACAAAGACGAGAACAACCAGAAGTTAGCTCTGCTTTGGCTGAATATAGCCAGCGAGTTTGCCAATTACGACTACCGTGTAGCCTTTGCCGGAACTAATGAAGTACACATTAAGGACAACTGGGGTAAGCCCGAAGCCGAGAATCTGGCTGTGCAGAACTCCTACAATCAAACTTTTGTTGATGTGGTACGTGCTACAGGTGGCAATAATGCCAAACGCCATCTGCTGGTGCAGACGTATGTTTGCAACCCCGATTTCGGAATTAATAACGGCGATTTCATTGTGCCTACTGATATCGAGGGCAATGGCAACGATTATATGAGTGTAGAATTCCATTACTATACCCCCTGGGATTATGCTGGCGAGTGCAAGTATAATTTCTGGGGTGAGCCTTATAAGGCCAAAGGCGAAGCTTCGCCTAACGACGAAAAGACCATGAGCGAGTTTTTCGATAAGGTGGTAAGCACATGGAGTAATCAGGGTTTAGGCGTAGTAATAGGCGAGTGGGGTGTTACCGATCGCCAGAAGAGCGGTCAGACCGATTTGATTCATGAAAACATGACCTACTACTGCCACTTCCTAGTTTGCGAGGCTAAGAAGCGCGGTTTCTCCACCTTTATCTGGGACAATAATAGCTTTGGCAGTGGTTCGGAGCATTTCGGCATCTTCGATCGCAATGCTGGCATGAAGGTTAAGGCACCCTGGGTGCTTCAAGGTATTTTGGATGGCAAGAAATAATATATAAATTCCAATTATAATTTAACTAATTAAACAATGCACATGAAGAAATCAAAAACGCTTCTCAGTCTGCTTTTTGCAGGCATGATGTGGATGCCGTTGACAGCAGGTGCCGTTACAACTAACGGTCATGCTACTTCAGTAGCCCCCGACGACCAGACCATTTCTGGTACCGTAGAGGATGCCAATGGCCCAATGATTGGAGCCACTGTTAAGGTGGTTGGTAGTTCTGCAGGAACTGTTACCGATATCGATGGTAACTTTAAGGTAAAGTGCAAACCCGGCGATATGCTCGAAATCAGCTACATCGGATTTGCTACTAAGCAGGTAAAGGCCAAGCAGGGCATGAAAGTCCTGATGGAGGAAGACAAGACCTTGCTCGACGAGGTTGTTGTTACCGCCCTGGGTATCAAGCGCGATCGTAAGGCTCTGGGTTACGCCCTCTCTGAGGTAAAGGGCGAGGAGCTTACAAAGGCTAAGGAAACCAACGTTATCAACTCGCTTTCGGGTAAGGTTGCAGGTCTGGTAGTTCAGAATACCGCAGGTGGTGCTTCTGGTTCTACCCGTGTACTGCTGCGTGGTAACACCGAAATCAGTGGTAACAACCAGCCTCTCTACGTTATCGATGGTGTGCCCCTTGACAATACCAACTTTGGTAGCGCAGGCACTGAGGGTGGATACGACCTGGGTGATGGTATCTCAGCTATCAACCCCGATGATATCGAGAACATGACCGTACTGAAAGGTCCTGCCGCTTCGGCCCTTTATGGTAGCCGTGCATCACATGGTGTGATTCTGATTACTACCAAGAAGGCCGACAAGGATAAGATCAGCGTTGAGTATAACGGTTCGCTCACATTCGACCAGCAGCTGGCTAAGTGGGACGATATCCAGCAGGTTTATGGTATGGGTTACAGTGGTGCTTACAGCCCAACTGCTACTTCGGGTACCAACTCAAGCTGGGGTGCTAAGGCCGACGATCTGGAGATTGAATATTTCGATCACGTAAAGCGCCCATTCCTGATGTATCCTAACAATACCAGCGAGTTCTTCCGTACTGGTATGACTACCCAGAACACAGCTATCCTGTCTGTTAACTCTGGTAAGACTGGTGTTCGTTTCAGCGTTACCGATATGCGTAACAAGGATATTCTGCCTAATACACACATGAGTCGTGATAACTTCAACCTGCGTGTAAACACATCGGCAGGTCCTGTTGATCTCGACTTCACAGCCAACTACACTCGCGAGGATGTTAAGAACCGTCCTGCACTGGGCGACTCTCAGAGCAATATCGGTAAGAACCTGATGACTTTGGCTGGTACCTACAATCAGGCTTGGCTGAAGCACTATCAGACTGAGGATGGCGACTATGCCAACTGGAATGGTAACGACCAGTATAACAAGAACCCTTATTGGGATCTGTATAAGAACGAGAACACCACTGGTAAGGATGTGTTCCGTCTTACAGGTAAGGCCATCTGGAATATCACCGATCACTTGAAGTTGCAGGGTACTATCGGTACCGATATGAACTTCATGTCGTTCCAGGACTTCATCTGCCGCACTACTCCTGGTAAGCAGGCTGGACAGCTGCAGAACCAGAAGTTCACAAACCGCACTCTGAATGCCGAGCTGTTGGCACTCTACAACAACCAGTTTGGCGATTTCGATGTAAATGCTACCCTTGGTGGTAACATCTTCAAGGTAAACAATAAGACTGATATCTTTACTGGTACCGACCAGCAGATGAAGGATATCATTGCTATCATGAACTATGCCGAGCAGAGCATTCAGCAGAATACTTACAAGAAGCAGATTAACTCTATCTTCGGTTCGGCTAGCGTAGGTTATCAGCACACCTACTATCTCGAGGCTACCGTACGTGGCGATAAGTCATCTACTCTGCCTATTAATAATAATGTATATATCTATCCTTCGTTCTCAGGTAGCGTTGTGTTCTCTGAGTTCATCAAGAACAAGAGCCTGATTAACTATGGTAAGATTCGTGCTTCGTGGGCACAGGTAGGTAGCGATACCGATCCTTATCAGCTGGCGCTGAACTACACCACAGGTAAGTACTCTTACGGTGGTTATGTAATTGGTATGATTAACAACAACACCCAGCCTAACAAGGACCTGAAGCCAACCCGTACCAACAGCTTTGAGCTGGGATTGGAGATGAAATTCTTCAAGGGCCGTCTGGGTCTGGATGTAACTTACTACAACCAGTTGTCAAAGGATCAGATTATCGGTCTGGCTTCTTCATCAACATCTGGTTATAACTATCGCCTCATCAACGCTGGTGAGATTCAGAACAAGGGTATCGAGATTGCACTCAACGGTCGCGTGCTGCAGATCAAGGATTTCGCATGGGATGCTGGTGCAAACTTCTCAAAGAACACCAATAAGGTTAAGTCGCTCATCGACGGTATGGACTACTTCGAGCTTGAGAAGGCAACCTGGTGTGGTGTTAGCGTAGGTGCCGAGGTTGGTAAGAACTACGGTTCAATCATCGGTAAGGACTTTAAGCGCACAGCCGACGGACAGGTAATTATCAATGCCGAGAGCGGTCTGCCAGTTGTTGACGATCAGACTCACACACTGGGTAACGCCTCATGGGATTGGACTGGTGGTTTCTATTCTACCTTTACTTATAAGAACTTCCGCCTCTCTGCAGGCTTCGACGTTAAGGTTGGTGCCGATCTCTTCTCAATGTCAATGCGTTCGGCCTATGCTACAGGTAAAGCCAGTGGCACACTCGAGGGCCGCGAGGAGTGGTACCGCTCTGAGGAGCTGCGTAAGCAGGCTAATATGACACTTGATGAGTGGCGTGCTGCCGGAAAGTGCGAGGGACTGATTGTTCCCGGTGTTATCGACAATGGTGATGGTACATACCGTCAGAACGATATTGCCGTTAATCCTGAGTCGTACTGGAAGACAGCTACCGAGAATGCACCATCGATGTTTATCTACGACAACTCGTATGTAAAGTGCCGCGAAATCACCTTCGGTTACACATTCCCTGAGAAGTGGCTGGGTAAGACCGTGAAGGGCCTGAACGTTTCGTTCGTAGCTCGTAACCCATTCATCGTATGGAAGAACATTCCTAACATCGATCCTGACTCTGGTTACAACACCTCAGGACTTGGTTTGGAGTATGGTTCGCTGCCCTCACGCCGCAGCTATGGTATCAATGTTAATGTTAAATTTTAATGAGTATCAGTTATTATGATTACCAAATATATTAAGAAAACCCTTTTCGCTGGTATGGTTGGCTGTACCTTCCTGGCTACTGCATCTTGCAGCGATAGTTACATGGAGAAGCTCAATACCGACGAGACCAAGGCGTCATCGATTGCTCCAAGCGCCCAGCTCACTACAGCATTGCTGCAGACCTATGGCGACTTCGGACTGATGGACACCTATCGTAGCTACATTACTGGTTTTACACAGCACTTCGCAGGTGGATGGAACGTTAGCAACTATGCTGGTAGCGTACATGCACAGGACGATCAGATGCGCCTGATTTGGGACCAGTACTATGCTGTGGCTATCAAGAATATTGTAGATGCCATCGCAAATTCTGAGGATATGCCAAACACCAATGCCGCTCTGCGCATTCACCGTGTTTACCTCATGTCGGTTCTTACCGATACCTATGGCGATATTCCTTGTACCGAGGCTGGTTTAGGCTTTGTTAAAGGTATTTCTAATCCTAAGTACGATACTCAGGAGGAGATTTATAACTTCTTCTTCGATGAGTTGGCTGCTTGTGTAGATCAGCTTGGTACTGGCACCGATAATATTGGTGGCGACGTTACCAGTCTGTATGGCGATCCTGCAGCTTGGCGTAAGTATGCCAATGCCCTGCGCCTGCGCTTTGCTATGCGCATCAGCGATGTGAACCCTACTAAGGCTCAGCAGGAGTTCGAGAAGGCCCTCTCGGCTAATGGCGGTTATATCGCCTCTGAGGCCGACGATGCCTACATTATCTATACCGACAGCCCCTTTACTCTCTACGACGGCTCACGCGACCTTGATTTCCGTGTAAACGCACTTGGCGAGATTCTGTATGGCCAGGATCCTACTTCGCCTACATTTATCTGCTCCACATTCTTCAATATCTTAAAGGATAACAACGACCCACGCCTTTATCGCATCTGCCGTCACTACATCAACACTAATCGTTCGGAGATTAAGCCCGACCGCGAGTGGAATATCGATGTTACCGACGAGGTTAGAGCTTATCTCGACAAGGTTGATACCTATACCGCTTGTGTACCAGGTGCTGCCTGGTGGAGCGATTGGGTAAATGCACCTGCTAACTCTGAGATTCCTACACTCGAGAAGTATGTAAAGATGTATCCCGAGGCTGGTTTCGATCAGAACAACTTCAATGCACGTATGATTCGTCCATTCCTCTCTATCGACTTTGAGATGCCCGAATGTCCTGGTACACTCATCAACTCAGCCGAGGTAGAGTTCCTGCTGGCCGAGGCTAAGCTCAAGGGATGGAATGTTAACGGTACCGTTGAGGAGCACTTCAAGGCTGGTATCAAGGCTTCGATGGCCTGGATGAACAACCACTATCTGCAGAACAAGGATAAGATTGCCGATGCCGATATCGATGCCTACATCAATGGTTTGATGAACGCTGGCGTGCTTACTACCAATGCTAAGGAGGCCATCAACACTCAGGCTTACATCCTGCACATGATGAACCCTGCTGAGGCTTGGGCTAACCTGCGTCGTTCCGACTATCCTGTACTGGCCGATCGTACAAAGCTGGCTATCCGTCCCGACTTTACTTACGACGATGCTAATCTGTCAACACCTAATCGCCTGCGTTACCCTATCCTGGAGAACCAGTACAACAGCGAGAACTACAAGGCTGCCATCGAGCGCATGGGTGGCAAGGACGATTGGCACAAGCGTCTCTGGTGGGACACAAGCGATATCAATGTCGAGTAATAATTTTAAAGAAATAATTGCATTATGATTACTAAGAATATATCAAAATATCTCGCCATGTTCTTCATGGTTTGCGGCATGGCTGCTAATACAGCTTGCACATCTGATGAGGATCCGTTCTTCACGGCTGGCGAGGACGATTATCCCCGTATCCTGAATACGGATATCCCCGAAGGTAAGGGTGGCGAGCCTGGCGTGCTCATGACCATCGAGCGCACCCAGAACTTCCAGTTCGACGTAATGGTTACCCCCGTTAAGTACACCACCGTTACCTGGCTTATCGACGATGAGCAGGTAGCCGAAGGTCTTTCTATCGACACACCTGTACTGGCTGGCGAGCACATCGTAAAGATTGTAGCAGCTACCACTAAGGGGCTTGAAACCTCACGTACCTGCAAGCTCGTTGTTCTGCCTGCCGAGGGCGATCCCTCACTGGCCAGCGACGGCAAATCACGTTGGCTCACTATCGGTAGCACCAAAACTATCGATTGCACCAATGCTACTAACGTAACCAAGGTGTTCGTGGGCAAGCAGGAGGCTAGCAACGTATCGTTTGCAAACGGAAAACTTACCTTTACTGTTCCCAGCATGGCCGAGGGCGAGTACACTGTTGTTATCGAGGCCGATGGCGCACGTTATGGTTGCGGCGTATTCACAGTCAGCAACACCGAGTATGTTGATCCAGGCGTAAAGGAGACTGTACTCTGGGAGGGTAGCACCGAGATTAACTGGGGCGATGCAAACGTTACTGTCTCAGCTGCCGATATGGCTAATGTGCCTGTAGGCGCTACCATCCGTTTGGTTTACGAAATGGCCGATATGCCTGATGGTTATCATGCCCTGCGTATCACCACACCTTGGTGGGGCGATAATGCCGAGGATCAGATCGTAGCTCAGTTCGACCTCACAGCCGACACACCAAACCCATTCGAGTTCACCTACACCGAAGCCAACAAGGCAATCGTAGATGAGCGTGGAGGTATGCTCATCGTAGGTTATGGTTACAAGCTTACAAAAGTGGTTGCTTTAGAAAATGTAGCTCCTGCCGAGACCACCCTTTGGGAAGGCGGCATCGAGATTAACTGGGGCGATGCAAACGTTACTGTCTCAGCTGCCGATATGGCTAATGTGCCTGTTGGCGCTACTGTGCATGTTTACTACCAGATGGCCGATATGCCTGATGGCTATCATGCCCTGCGTATCACCACACCTTGGTGGGGCGATAATGCCGAGGATCAGATTGTAGCTCAGTTCGATCTCACAGCCGACACCGCTAACCCATACGACTTTACCTACACCGAAGCCAACAAGGCAATTGTAGATGAGCGTGGCGGTATGCTCCTTGTAGGCTACGGTTACAAGCTTACCAAGGTAACATTCTCGAAGTAAATAAAACATCTATATTACCATGAAATTTCAAGGGCTGGTATTCCTCCACACGGATACCAGCCCTCATTTTGTTTAACCATTATATCACAACTTATTTTAAGGTGATAATTGCGAAATCTCTCAACCTCTCACTCAAATCTTCTGAAACATGCATAAATACTGGGGATAGAGGAGGATGAGAGGTTTGCTAAACCTCTCACTAAAGCTCTCACTATACCTCTCACTTTTATATCAAAGATGACGAATGCTGAAACTTCTCATAGGGGGAGGTTGAGGGAGAGGTTAGGTGAGAGGTTGGAGCAACCTCTCATGTGGCTGAAATGCTTTGTATATAAAGGTTTCAAAGGTATTGAGTGAGAGGTTGAGATGTTTTTGCAAAAAAATCATGCCACCATTAATGCTGGCATGAGTACTTATTAGATATGACTCCAGTACGCCTTAGGAAGTACTGCAGTCCTCTTACTAAAGGACTCGAGTACTCCTACGGAAGGATTTTCATTACAACTGATGGCTATGTATATATGCTTTGACAGCTCGCTGTACCTCAGTACTTTTTGTTTTGTTGGTTATCAGTTGGTAGATCGGTATTACATCGTCGCCAGTCAGCAGTACGAGCGATAGATTATCGTTATTTGCTTGGTTCCACCATTCAGCAATAGCTTTTGATGATTTCTCTTTGCTGAGAGGTAATTGAGCGAATTCAGTTGAAAGCCTTTGCGTGTTGCCACCATGACATTGTACTGATAGTGCGCCACCTTTTGTAGCTTTCGAATCGATAATTTTCCAATAAACGGGGTTATATACCTCGTTCATACGACGGAACATACTACATAAGAAGCAATCGTCATCGTTTGTATTTTCTTTCAGGCCAGAACGATAGAGTGATAGGATATTTATTCCCATAAGTGCACATTTGAGTACATGGGTGCCAAATCGTTCTACAATACGTTCAGCGCTTTCGTTTTCAAGTGCTTGTTTGAAATCATCAGTCAGGATACGGTCAATATATCGTTCAGTCGGTATCAGCAGTTTCTTTTCATATACGGCGTATCTGTCCATATACATCATAAACGAGTAGTTATCGCTTCGCTCCTTGCTTTCCTTAAACAAAGGATTGCTTGTAAAAGTACCAGCGAAATATACGTCGCCTGGTTCGCCCTCGAGTGTAAATCCTTCTGCTCTACGCAAACCATCCAAGAAAGTCCATGAATACCCAATGCCACTTACCAGACTTCCTGTTCCGCTACTGGCCACAATAGATGTCATCTCGTCTGGTTCTATTTTGTTCAGGTCGATCACATTCTCGCGCAGGCATTCGTTGCTAAGATATGGCCCCGTTATATCGTAACCTGAGCCCAGATATTCTTTTGCAGCAAGAGGCATATCGGCCGATAGGTTGGTGATGGTTTCCTCTTCGGGTACAGCAACTTCGCCCTTGTTAGTAGGGTCGTTATTATCTACGATATCTTCATTATTACTGCTGCAAGAGACGAGAGAGAAGGCAGTAAGCGCAATACATATTGTTCTCCTGAAATTAATTGTAATCATACCTTATATAATTGGTTATAGTGCAAAAGTACTAATTTCTGTCAATACACAAAAAATAATATCCCTATAATTAATGAGGGAAATCCCTATTATTCTATTATCAAGCGTGCTATATTCTAAAATACTTTAGCAGTTCTTTATACATATCTTGGGCTGTAAGACAAGTATCTGTAAGGTAGCCGTTAATATGTCCCCATTCTCGCAGACCTCTATAATAGAATATCTTCAAATCATCTGTAATAATGAATGGAACAATATTATTGGCTAGGCACTCCTTAAACATCAGCAATCGACCAACGCGACCATTACCATCTTGGAAAGGATGAATCTGTTCAAGCCGCACATGGAAGTCAAGAATATCTTCGAATGATTTCTTGCCTTTATGATTATATTCATCCAATAGGGTTTTCAACTGCTTGTGTACATCCTCTGGTGCACAAGTATCCTGTCCACCAACCTCGTTTGGTAATCGTTTATAATCGCCAACGGCAAACCAATCCTTACGACTATCAGAAGTTCCTGATTTCAGCAACAGATGCAGATGCTTTACCAGATTTTCTGTCAGTTTATCCTCTGTATGATCGATGATATAATCGATACAACGGAAGTGATTAACTGTCTCTACAACGTCATCCACATTTATAGCGCTGTCAGTAACACCAATCGTATTAGTTTCAAAAATATATCGAGTCTGATCGTGGGTAAGCTTGCTACCTTCTATATGATTAGAGTTATAAGTAAGGTCTATCTGGGTGCGATGATAAATACCACCTTTTAGTTTCGATGCCTTCTGCTCTCTCAACGCCTTAAGAAGTGGCGATACCTTTTTATTTTTCTCACCACGCTTGGGCAAAGCAGCATCTGCAGGAATATTCCAAGTCTTTCCTGTTAAGAAAGCCCCCTCTATCTTCCCTTGGGCACAATAATTTCGGGCCGTACGCTCAGAAATACCATACTTTTCTGCAAACTTACTAACTGATATATACTCCATGTTTCAACGCTATCGGCAAGTTTTTACGCCAATTCACGCCACAAATATATAACTTTTTGCCGATACCGGCAAGTTTTTGAAACAAAAACCACTAAATACTTCACTTTTTAACTCAATGAATCATGGAGTCGGTTCCATGATTTCCAGTAAATTCGACAGAACGGCGTTTTTTGTTCCCAAGGTGGGAATGGATTGTTCCCTAACTGGGAATAAAATGTTCCCTAGTTGGGAATAAAGTGTTCCAAAGAAGGGAATATCCCCTAAGGAATAGGTCGAACACCTTGTAGGCATAATCTGAATCACTTGTAGACATAATCCGAATGACTCATAGAAATAACTCGAATACAATAACCTATTTTATATATAGTTTATCGAATTTTTCTCTCATCTCTCAACAAATCGCTCAAAACCCGCATAAACACTAGGGATTCGAGCGATGAGAGATTCTAAAAATCCCTCCCTAATCTCTCACTAATCTCTCACCCGATCCCTCCAGACACACACACCTCAGCCAGATTTTAATATTTAAAGAAAAAACCGAAAATAATAGCCAAAAAACTTGCAAAACTTCCTGTGAGGGTTTCCTGAGAGATTGTTGAGAGATTAGGGAGAGATTCCAAAAATCTCTCACCCATCTCAAATCCTTTGTACACGGGCGTTTCGAGAGATTTCTTGAGAGATGAGAGATTTTTTAATATGATATAACAAAAGAAAGCCGCAACCCTGAAAAGGTTGCGGCTCTATTTATATAAGAGGTGTATCGCTTATGCGAATGGATTCTCTGTTGGGTAGTAATCGCCCTTGGGGAAGTTGTAGTCGATCTCGTCAACGGGGATACCCATGTACTTGAGAACCTCCCAGAGATACTTACCCTGATGGCCGAGACAATTTTTCCGCCAATTATTTCTTTGTTTCAGAAAAAATCGTTAACTTTGCCAACCTAAAGTCAAACCATATAAAGTCACAGGTGGTGATTAGATAATGAAACAAACAGAATTACTTTGCAAAACTATTGAGCAAGCGCTTCATCAGGAGATACGCACGCCAAAAGATTTCGACCAGCTGAGAGAACGCATCTTTCTGCGATTACATCAGATGCTTAGTGCCACAACCCTTAAACGTGTGTGGGGCTACTTAGACAATGAGGGCGAACCAAGCGTGAGAACACTCGATACCTTAGCCCAGTTCATTGGTTACAAGAACTATCAGGCGTTTTGCATGCACTCTCCTGCTGATGGCATGGAGCCAAGTAATCTGGCCATGAATCGCCATCTGGATGTAAATGCCGACCTTGCTGTGGGAGAATGCTTAACACTCTATTGGCTACCTGACAGAGTGTGTCATATCCGCTATGAGGGCGATATGCGTTTTGTGGTTACAGCATCAGAGAACACTCGTCTGAAAGCAAACGATACCTTTTGCTGTAGTCTGATTATCGAAGGTGAGCCACTATATCTTAGTCAGTTGCAACAGGGCGATCAGGAACAAACCAATTATGTTTGTGGCAAACGGGGAGGCATTAGATATGAGCGATGATGCTTCAAGCTACATAGTAAGTGATTTCGAGGGACTCAGCTCCACCTTCTCCGAGATGGTTGAATTGCCATCTACGGGCTATTGTCGTTTGTACAAAGCCAAACGCTATGGGCGATGGTTTCTGCTCAAATGTCTGAAGCAGGAACTATCATCCGATACCGCCTATCAACAGTTGCTTCGCAAGGAATTCGAGATTATGATGCGCTTGCAGCATCCATCTATCATGCAAGCCATTGGTATGGAGGATGTTTTGATAGCTGACGGGCATTACGAACGATGCCTCATAGCCGAATGGATTGATGGCAAGACGCTGGCTCAATATCTTGAGGCCAATCCCAGTCGTAGCGATCGCCAACGCATAGCTATCGATTTGGCAGAGGCTTTGGCCTACATTCATCACCAACAAGTGGTACATCGCGATCTGAAGCCCTCAAACATCATGATTACCTACAACGGCAGTTATGTGAAGATTATCGACTTCGGACTAGCTGATACCGATAGTCATGCCATACTGAAACAACCTGCTGGCACATTGAAGTATATGGCTCCAGAGCAAGCCACAAAAGCTCTACCAGATGTTCGTAACGATATCTATTCGCTGGGAGTCATACTTCTGGAGATGGATATATATAAAAAGGTGGCTGAGCGATGTCTACGCCCCATCCATCAACGCTATCAGAATATGGACGATCTGCTTGCCGCCCTTCATCAGCAGCGCAAGTGGCATTTCAAGCTTATGGCATCAGCCATGATAGCCCTGGTTGTCATCTTTGCTTTGATAGCAAAAGTGAATGCGATAAGTCATAAAGCCTCTGATTTAGAGAAACATACGGCTGAGCTTAATTTTCAGGTGAAAGTGCTGAACCACGAGATTATTGGCTTCGAGGACCCTGAGGCAAAGCAAAAATGCATCAGCCATTGGGATTATGATCACGATGGTGAACTGAGCTATCAAGAAGCAGCCTCAGTAAAGTCGCTTGGCGATGTGTTTACAAAGGACACGCTGTTGCGATCGTTCCCAGAACTGGAACACTTTACTGGTCTTAACGAAATTGATGCTTGTGCCTTTTGGGATTGCACCCACCTGGAGTCAATCCGCATACCTCGAACGGTACGTTTTATCCGCCAGAGTGCCTTTCGCCATACAGGTCTGCAGATGATAACCATCCCCAGTAGTGTCGTAGCTATAGGCGACCATATACTGGAAGAGTGTCCTGAGCTTGAAACAGTCATCTTCGAATCAGTATTACCCAACACCAACGATGGTGCTCATCATCTGGTTGACTGCCCCAAACTCTCTGCTATCTTTGTGCCAGAGTTCTATATGACAGAAACGAATGAGAAGAAATCTTGGCAGAGTCTCAAACCATATATCCATAAGTATATAGAGTTTCGCGATCCGGCAGTTAAGTCCGTCTGTGTTAGTCATTGGGATAGTAATGGCGATGGCGAATTGTCTATAGACGAGGCTATGGCTGTTAACTCGCTTGGTGGTGCTTTTTCTGGAAATACGGCTATACGCAGCTTTGATGAGTTGCGCTATTTCACAGGCTTGAAAGAGATAGAGGCAAATACTTTTAACGGTTGTTTAAATCTAAAGTCTGTACAACTGCCTCGCTCTGTAGAAACGCTTGGCGAGAATGCCTTTCTGAAATGCGACTTTAACGCGTTTTACATCCCATCTGGCGTCACTCATATTGCCTCTACAGCCTTGGGTGAAAACCATCATCTGTGTAAGGTAGAAATAAGTGCCGATAATCCCGTTTATGATAGTCGCGAAGATTGCAATGCCATTATAGAAACGGCTACCAATCAGATGGTTACAGGTAGTGCTACAGCCTTTATACCCAATAGCGTAACGAGTCTCAGCGACGAATGCTTCAACTGGTTTGATCGCGATGAATTGGTCATCCCTTCTCAGCTAACCCATATAGGTACTTGGGCCTTGACCTGTATCTTCCAACGGATATATTGTATGTCGGACGTACCCCCATTTTATCGACCAGATACTCGCGAGTCCTTTTGGGAGCATCTGCCAGAAATCTATATTCCTTATGGCTCTACAGAAGCCTATTGCCATGCAGAAGGTTGGAAGCTATTAACACATCGTCTTCATGAATTCCCAGCTAAACCAGCACCCGTAACAACAGATTTTTCATACTATTTTAAAACTTGGACCAATTTGGACCAATTAAGTTTCCTGAATTTCGATTAATTTTGCACCGAAATTAAATTTTTCGAACATATATTAATAACTTAATTCAATTCAAAGTATGAAAACAAAATTCATGTCAGTTTCGATGAGTTTACTCATCGCAGGTTTCACATTGTGCGCTTGTACAGAAGGTCTTGGTGGTGTAGGTGACAACCCAATTACTCCAGAGACTCCAACTACTCCTGATGAGCCAGAGACACCAACAGAGATTAAGGGTATTCTTTCTGAGATTTCGGTTGAATCTGAGGGCAATAACGGCGTTCTTGCTTTCACTTATGGTGATGATGGTAAGGTTACAAAAGCTGCTTATAAAAGCGTAGATCGATTTACAGGTGATTCTTACGAAGGATTATCATGCACCTTTACCTATGAAACTGATAAAATAACCGTAAAGGCCAAAAGAGACGATAATGTAGAGACTAAGGTCTATACCCTTACCGATGGTGTTGTTACAAAATATGCAGATGATTATGGCTACGATGAGTTTACCTATAAGGATGGTAAACTGATTGGTTTCAAGGCCTGGGAGAAAAATGAAGAGTCAGGTGAAATGGAAACTGATGAATTATTTGATTTTTCTTGGAATGAAAATGTTATTGCTAGTTACGAAAGATATGAACTGAATGACCAAGAAGAAAAAGAAGATGTAAATAATTACACCGTAACCTATGGTACAGTTAAGGCTGGCGTTCTTGCTAATATCTTCTTCTATGGTGGTGGAGTCTTTGAGCTTCCTTTCTATGTAGAGGATTTGGCTGAATCAGCTCCTATCTTCGACAAACTTGGCGCAATGCCTGAGTATCTGCCTGAGAAGTTGGTTAGAACTTGGAAAGAAGAAGGAAATGATGTCACAAGAACCATTACTGCAAAATACACCTTGGATAGCAACAACCTTGTTACTAAGGTCGTTGTCAAGGTTGTTGAAGGCGAAAATACCGAAGAAACAACTTACAACCTTAAGTGGAAGTAATCCTATCACAATTTATATAAATCAAGAAAGCCGCAACCTTGAAAGTTGCGGCTTTATTATTTAGAATGTATCGCTTATGCGAATGGATTCTCTGTTGGGTAGTAATCGCCCTTGGGGAAGTTGTAGTCGATCTCCTCAACGGGGATGCCCATGTACTTGAGAATCTCCCACAGGTACTTACCAGCGTGATCGAACATCACAGCGCAGTGGTGTGGGTAGTGCTTCTCGATGAGCACGTGACGATAGAAACGGCTCATGTTCTTAACACCGAAGATACCGATAGAACCGAATGAGCGTGTAGCTACAGGAATAACCTCACCCTGAGCGATGTAAGCGCGGAGCTTGGTGTCGGCTGTGCTCTGCAGACGATAGATAGTAGCCTTGCCTGGCTTGATGTCGCCCTCGAGAGTACCGTTTGTTACCTCTACAGGCAGAGCGCGTGCCATGATGCGCTGGAAGCACATGCTGCAGTTGCAAACCTTAGAAGAAGCGGTGTTACCACAGTGGAAGCCCATGAAGATCTCCTTGTCTGTGTACTCGTCGCACAGGAACTTCTTGCCCTTGATGCTCTCTTCGTACATATCGTTAGGAACGGTGTTGTTGATATCGAGCAACGTAACGGCATCCTCTGTGATGCAAGTACCGATGAACTCAGACAGTGTTCCGTAGATATCAACCTCGCAGCTAACGGGGATACCGCGGCTGGTGAGACGGCTGTTTACGTAGCAAGGAACGAAACCAAACATGGTCTGGAATGCAGGCCAGCACTTGGTGGTGAGTGATACGAACTGGCGGCAGCCCTTGTGAGCCTCGATCCAGTCGGTCAGAGTGAGCTCATACTGAGCGAGCTTAGGCAGAACAGAAGGAATCTTGTTGCCAGCACCCAGCTCATTAGCCATATCCTTCACTACATCGTCGATACGTGGATCGCCCTGATGCTTCTGGAACGACTCGAGCAGGTCGAGCTCTGAGTTCTCCTCGATTTCTACGTCGAGATCATACAGGGCACGGATAGGAGCGTTACAAGCCAGGAAATTGTTTGGACGAGGACCGAAGCTGATAATCTTCAGGTTCTGCAGACCAACGATAGCGCGAGCGATGGGCAGGAACTCGTGGATGAGCTCAGCGCAGTGGTCAGCATCACCAACTGGCTCCTCTGGGATATAAGCACGAGTCTTACGCAGAGACAGAGCGTGGCTGGCATTCAGCATACCACAGTAAGCATCACCACGACCATCAATCAGGTCGTTCTGAGTTTCCTCGGCAGCAGCACAGAACATAGCTGGGCCATTGAAATACTTAGCCAGCATGGTCTCAGAAATCTCAGGACCGAAGTTACCAAGATATACACAGAGTGCATTACATCCTGCCTTATTGATATCCTCGAGGGCCTGCTGCATGTGGATTTCGCTCTCAACAATGCAGATAGGGCACTCGTAGATGCCATCCTTACCGAATTTCTTCTCATACGCAGCGATAACAGCCTTACGACGGTTAACAGCTAATGACTCAGGAAAACAGTCGCGAGATACAGCGACGATTCCAACTTTAATTTTAGGTACGTTGTTCATATTAAAATGAGTTTGTTAATAAAGTAATGATTTTCGTTTCAAGCCACAAAATTATAATTTAATCTCGAAACAACCAAGAAATTTAGAAAAAATAACAGCGGATGATACAATTCTAATATATGGATGATACATTTAAAACATTTTTTGTTACCTTTGCAAACGTAATGGAACAGTTAAGAGAGAAATACGAAAAGTTCAAGGCGTGGCAGGTAAGACCTCACGAGGTTAAAAAAATGACTGCCGAGAAGCATGTGTGCGCCACTTGCCAAACAGAATTTCATGGCAACTTCTGCCCCCGATGCGGACAGAAAGCTGTCATCGGTCGTTACTCGTTCAAATCGGCATTTTTGCTGTTTTTGGACGTTTGGGGCCTGGGCAATCGTGGCATGTTCCGAACCATTCGCGACTTGCTGTTGCGTCCAGGTTACATGATTCGCGACTATCTGAGTGGCATGCAGATGGCGTATTTCCCTCCGTTCAAGATGTTCTTCCTGTCCATAGCCTTATTGGTACTTGTACAGTCGGGCCTGAATATCAGGATGGAGAATGTCATCAGTCAGAGCAAGGAAGTAATTACGCAAAACCTTGACGAAACATCCAGCAACCTTGACAAAATGGCCGACAACATGAGCGAAGCCGCTCCACCTGACACCATACAAATTAACGAAAAAAAATTAGCTATCGAGAAAGGCGAAGATGGCAATTCCATAAAAGTGAATGGGAAATATTTCGGTTTGAAATTCGCAGAAACTCTCCAGAAGTTTTTCCGTTGGATCACAGACAACCAGACAGCTTCTCAGTTCCTTTTACTACTCGTTTTGTCGGCCCCAATGTACCTTCTTTTCCGCCACAATAAAAAAATTCCAGACATACACTACTCTGAGTTCTTTGTCTCGATGGTTTACATCACAAATTTAATGACACTCATCAGTATTGTTGGAGACTTTTTCTCTCCTGGAAACGTCTTAATGAGTATAGTAGCTGGCGCCGCGAGCATCGTACCCCTGAAACAGCTATATGGTTACAGCTATATCAAGACATTCTTTAAGGTTGCACTATCATTTGTGCTATTGTTTTTGATGGCTATCTTATTGGCAGGTATTTTTGCTGCTTTGGCATTCCTATACGTTCTATATATATTGTAGTATATAATTTTTGGCTTTTAAATTTGGTGTTCTGCTTACTAATTTGTATCTTTGCACCCGTATTTATTATGTACGGAAACAATTAAAATTAAAAGATACAATGGATTACAATTTCAGAGACATCGAACAGAAATGGCAGAAGCGATGGGTTGAGAATGGAACCTATCGTGTGGTGGAAGACAAGAACAAGAAGAAATTCTATGTACTGAACATGTTCCCCTACCCATCAGGAGCAGGTTTGCACGTAGGTCACCCACTTGGCTATATCGCCAGTGATATCTATGCCCGCTACAAGCGTCAGCAGGGATATAACGTACTGAACCCCATGGGTTACGATGCTTACGGACTGCCCGCCGAGCAGTACGCTATCCAGACCGGTCAGCACCCTGAGAAGACCACTTTCGAGAATATTAACCGTTACCGCTCACAGCTGGATAAAATAGGTTTCAGTTTTGACTGGGAGCGCGAGGTTCGTACTTGTGATCCTATCTACTATAAGTGGACCCAGTGGGCTTTCCAGCGCATGTTCAAGAGTTACTTCAGCACTTCATCGCACAAGGCCCAGCCAACCATCAAGCTGATTGAGCACTTTGAGCTGATGGGTACCGAGAACTGTAATGCCCTTGGTACAGAGGAGCTGCACTTTACTGCTGCCGAGTGGAACGCCTTCTCAGAGAAGAAAAAGCAGGAGGTACTGATGAACTACCGTATAGCCTATCTGGCCGAGACAATGGTTAACTGGTGCCCTGCACTTGGTACCGTATTGGCCAACGACGAGGTAATCAACGGTGTATCAGAGCGTGGTGGTTATCCTGTAGAGCAGAAGAAGATGCGTCAGTGGTGTCTGCGTGTATCGGCTTACGCACAGCGACTGCTTGACGGACTTGATACTATCGACTGGACCGACTCGCTGAAGGAAACCCAGCGTAACTGGATTGGACGTTCTGAGGGTACTGAGGTTGAGTTTAACGTTGCCGACAGCGATAAGCACTTTACCATCTTTACCACTCGTGCCGATACAATGTTTGGTGTAACCTTCATGGTGCTGGCTCCTGAATCAGATCTCGTAGCCGAGCTGACAACTGCCGACCAGAAGGCTGCAGTAGATGAGTATCTGGCTTATGTAAAGAAGCGCACAGAGCGTGAGCGCCAGATGGACCACAAGGTAACAGGTGTGTTCTCGGGTAGCTACGCCATCAATCCATTTACCGACGAAAAGATCCCCATCTGGATTTCAGAATATGTACTGGCTGGTTATGGTACAGGTGCCATTATGGCTGTACCTGCGCACGACAGTCGCGACTACGCCTTTGCCAAGCACTTTAACCTGCCCATCATCCCACTGATTGAAGGTGCTGACGTAAGCGAGGAGAGTTACGATGCCAAGGAGGGTATTGTTTGCAACTCGTCATCAGCTAAGTTCAGCTTGAATGGCTTGACTGTTAAGGAGGCCATCGCTGCCACCAAGAAATATGTTACCGAGCAGGGCTTGGGTCGTGTAAAGGTTAACTACCGTTTGCGCGATGCCATCTTCTCACGTCAGCGCTACTGGGGTGAGCCATTCCCTGTTTACTATAAGGACGACATGCCTTACATGATTCCAAAGGAGTGTCTGCCTCTCGAGTTGCCTGAGATTGATGAGTACAAGCCAACCGAGACTGGTGAGCCACCATTGGGACGTGCTAAGATGTGGGCTTGGGATACTAAGACCGACAAGGTGGTATCAAAGGACGAGATCGACAACAAGACCGTATTCCCACTCGAGCTGAACACCATGCCTGGTTTCGCAGGTTCATCAGCCTACTATCTGCGCTATATGGACCCCAAGAACGAGCAGGCGCTTGTTAGCAAGGATGCCGATGAGTACTGGCGTAACGTAGATCTGTACGTAGGTGGTACAGAGCACGCTACAGGTCACCTGATTTACTCACGTTTCTGGAACAAGTTCCTCTTCGATTCAGGTTACAGCTGCGAGGACGAGCCATTCAAGAAACTGGTTAACCAGGGTATGATTCAGGGTCGTTCTAACTTCGTATATCGTATTGAGGACGAGGGTGCCGACAAGGGTAAGTTTGTAAGCTTGAACCTGAGAGGTAACTATAAGGAAACCACTCCTATCCACGTAGATGTAAATATCGTATCGGCTGATATTCTGGACATTGAGGCCTTTAAGGCTTGGCGACCAGATTATAACAATGCTGAGTTCATCCTCGAAGATGGCAAATACATCTGTGGTTGGGCTATCGAAAAGATGTCGAAGTCGATGTTCAATGTGGTTAATCCCGATATGATTGTAGAGAAGTATGGTGCCGACACCCTGCGTCTTTACGAAATGTTCCTGGGTCCTGTTGAGCAGAGTAAGCCTTGGGATACCAACGGTATCGATGGCTGTCACCGCTTCCTGAAGAAGTTCTGGAACCTCTTCCAGAATGGATTCGACGAGGGCGCTGCTACACCCGAGAACCTGAAGAGCGTACACAAGCTTATCAAGAAAGTATCTACCGATATCGAAACATTCAGCTATAACACATCTATCTCGGCCTTCATGATTTGCGTGAACGAGCTGGGCCAGCAGAAGTGTAAGAACAAGGAGATGCTGAAGACACTTGTTATACTGATTGCTCCTTTTGCACCCCATATGGCCGAAGAGCTTTGGGAGATGCTGGGTGAGCAGGGTAGTGTATGCGACTCACAGTGGCCAAAGTGGGAAGAGAAGTATCTGGTTGAGAGCGAGGCCAAGCTTGGTGTTGCCTTTAACGGTAAGACTCGCTTTGATATGACTTTCCCTGCTGACGCCGACAATAAGACCATCGAGGAGGCTGTACTGGCCGATGAGCGCGCTCAGAAGTACCTCGAAGGTTTCCAGGTAGCAAAGGTTATCATCGTCCCTAAGCGTATGGTGAACATTGTTTTAAAGAAATAATGACTATCGATCATAAGATTATTTGGAATGAGGTCAAGGACTATATGTTTATAGCCCTTGGCCTTTTTCTCTATACCATCGCCTTCACAGTATTCCTGATGCCCTATCAGATTGTGGCAGGAGGTGTCACTGGTTTATCAGCTATCATTTACTATGCTACAGGCTTTCATCTGGAAAACACCTATATCATCATCAACGGTCTGCTACTGATAGTGGCCCTGAAGATACTGGGGTATAAGTTCCTGATGAAGACTATCTTTGCCATTTTTACGCTTTACTTCATGCTGCGATTTGCGCAAGACATCATCCCAAAGCAGGATAATGGCTTGCCATTCAAGCTCATGGGTGAAGGACAGGATTTCATGTCGATGATCATCGGCTGTGTGATTACAGGTATCGCCCTGGCTACCGTATTCCTGCATAATGGCTCTACTGGTGGCACGGATATCATCGCAGCATCAGTCAACAAGTATCACAACGTGTCTTTGGGCTCTGTACTGATAGCAGCCGACTTCTGTATCATCGGTTCGTGTATGTTCTTCCCACAGTTCGGCACCTATCTGGAGCGTGCTCATAAGGTGATGTTCGGTTTCTGTGTGATGGCCATGGAGAACTACGTACTCGACTATGTCATGAATGCCCGCAGGCAGTCGGTACAGTTCTTTATATTCTCTCGCAAATGGCAAGAGATAGCCAACGCTATCGGCACCCAGATGAATCATGGTGTGACTATTCTTGATGGTCATGGATGGTACACTGGTAAACAGATGAAAGTGCTCTGCATCCTGGCCAAGAAGAACGAGAGTGTAAACATGTTCCGACTCATCAAGATGATAGACCCTAACGCCTTTGTATCGCAGTCGAGTGTAATCGGTGTATATGGCGAGGGATTCGATGAGATGAAAGTAAAAATCAAGAATATCGAAGAAAAGAAAAAGATGAAAATAGTATTTGCCACCAATAATCTGAATAAACTCAGCGAGGTTAGAAAGATTCTTGGCAACAAGTTCGAAGTACTGTCGCTTGGCGAGATAGGCTGTCACGACGACATCCCTGAAAAAGGTCAGACACTGAAGGATAATGCCCTGATAAAAGCCCAATGGGTTTACGATAAGTATCATGTTAACTGCTTTGCCGACGATACAGGCTTAGAGGTAGATGCACTTGGAGGTGCACCTGGTGTTTACAGCGCCAGATATGCCGGCGGTGTAGGACACGACTCTGAGGCTAACATGAAAAAGCTGCTCTCCGAACTCGAGAACAACGATAATCGCAAAGCCCGATTCCGCACCGTTATCGCCCTCATCATCGATGGAAAGGTAACCACCTTTGATGGTATCGTAAACGGTGTAATTACCGAAGGTAAACGAGGCGGCGAAGGTTTTGGATACGATCCTATCTTTATGCCCGAAGGTTATAACAAAACATTTGCCGAGCTGGGTACGGGTATTAAGAATAACATCAGTCATCGCGCCAAAGCCGTGCAGAAACTGGCCGATTATCTATTAAAAAGGTAGTGTATGAAGAGGTTGCTTGCCATCGTATTTACAGTATGCTATTGCTACTTGGCAACAGCGCAAATAGGTACATGGCGCAACTATCTGGCCTACCATGATGTTCAGCAGATATGCAAGGCTAACAACGAGCTGTTTGTGCTGGCATCGAACAATCTTTACCAGTATAATATTGATGATGCGAGTATCACTACCTACGATAAAGTAAACGGGTTAAGTGATACCCGCATCACTCATATAGCCTGGAACCAAAAAGCCAAGCGATTGATAGCCGTTTACGAAAACTCGAATATCGACTTGATAGAACCCGATGGCGACATTATTAATATATCGGCCCTCTATACCAAATCGATAACCGAGGATAAAACAGTTACAGCCATCTCTATCGATGATGTGTATGCTTATCTCACCACCAGCTTTGCTATCATTAAAGTAAATATGCTGAAAGCTGAGATATCGGATACTTATACCAAAAATCATCCCGATTATCCGCACAATCTGCAACCTTATCAGGATGATTACGATAAGTATATCGCTACCGTATCAACCCTGATCCCAGAAGGACCGGCTTATAACCGCTTCTACCAGTCGAAATTCATTAATGGCCGACTCTATACCACAGGTGGTTATTTTCTGCCTGCAATGCCCGATAATGAACTTCCTGGCACCATTCAGGTGTATGATGGTAACAACTGGACGCTGTATCAGGAGCAGATTAACGAGATTACAGGTTATGCTTATGTGGATATCTGCTGTATTGATGCCGACCCTAACGACCCGGAACATGTATTTGCGGGAGGCAGATGCGGACTCTACGAATTTAAGAACGGCAAGCTTATTAACTATTATAATAAGGAGAATAGTCCGTTAATGGCTGCACTCGACAGAGGTAATCAGCTCGGAAATGATTATCTTTTAATATTAGGTATAAAGTTCGATGCTAAAGGTCATCTATGGGTGCTTAACAGCTTGGCTAAAGGGGTAAGCTTACTGGAGCTTACATCCGATTATCAATGGATAAGTCATCACCACCAAGAGCTTACCGACGAGAAAGGAATTACAGTACCAGGATTATCGAATATGATGTTTGATAGTCGTGGTTTACTTTGGTTTACTAATAACAACTGGGAGAATCCATCGGTATTCTGTTACGATACCGATCAGGACGTGATACTTAAATACGATCAGATATTAAACCAGGACGATACAAAATATACCATCTACCATATCAACTGTATTACAGAAGATAAAGAAGGTAATATATGGATAGGTACCGATGTGGGCCCATTTATGATTCAGAAATCAGAGATAGGACAATCTCAAGTTACCTTCTATCAGGTTAAAGTGCCACGTAACGACGGTACGAATTTTGCTGACTATTTGTTGAACGGCATAGCCATTAGCAGTATAGCTGTAGATGGTGGAAATCGTAAATGGTTTGGTACCGAAAGCGCTGGCGTTTTTCTTATTTCGTCAGATAATTTGATACAGGAGCATAACTTTAATATAGATAATTCAAAGCTGCTGTATAACAATATCTCATCTATCGCTATAAACCATCAATCAGGCGAAGTATTCTTCCTGTCGGATAATGGCTTATGTTCTTATCAGAGTAATGCTGTAGAACCTAACGAGCAGATGACTAAAGATAACGTGATAGCTTATCCTAATCCAGTTACACCCGATTTTACTGGCATGGTTACCATTACTGGATTAAGTTATGACGCTGATGTGAAGATTACAACAGCTACAGGTGCCATTGTAGCCGAAGGACGTAGTAATGGCGGTATGTTTAACTGGGATTGCTGTAATAAGCAAGGAAAACGCGTAGCAAGCGGTGTTTATATGGTGATAACAGCTACATCGGATGGTAAGAAAGGTACCGTTTGTAAAATTGCCGTTATCAATTAAATAAAAAGCTGGAGTTAATTAACTCAACTCCAGCATTCTATTAATTGGCTTAACAGCTTCTTTAGCTATCTCAGGATCAACCTCAATCTGAGGGCTCATAGTCTTTAAACAGTTATAAACCTTCTCGAGTGTATTTAATTTCATGTAATTACACTCATTACAACTGCATTCTAAGCCACTCTCGCTTATTTCTGGAGGTACAGGGATAAATTCCTTATCAGGACAAGTACGTTGCATCTCGTGCAGAATACCAGCCTCTGTAGCCACAATAAACTGCTTTTTATCGCTCTGCTGGGCATAATTCAGCATCGTAGCTGTACTTCCCTTAACTTCAGCCACAGCCAATACTGGTGCCTTGCACTCCAAGTGTGCCATCACTACTGCATCGGGATACTGCTTTTTAAGCTCCAGAATCTTTGAAACCGAGAAACGCTCGTGCACATGACAACCACCATTCCAAAGCAACATCTTTCTACCTGTCACCTCATTGATATAGTTACCAAGATTATAGTCAGGACCAAATATCAGCTTAGCATCCTTTGGCAACTGATCAACCACCTTCTTTGCATTTCCACTGGTCACCACCACATCAGTCAGCGCCTTAACAGCTGCTGTGGTATTTACATAACTGATAACCTGATAACCAGGATGCTCATCCTTAAACTTCTTCAGGTCTTCGGCCTTACAACTGTCGGCCAGCGAACAGCCAGCTGCCAGATCAGGACAAAGCACAATCTTATCAGGCGATAGCAGCTTACAGGTTTCGGCCATAAAGTGCACACCACACATTACCATTACTTTGGCATCAGTCTCGGCAGCCTTACGCGCCAAAGCCAACGAGTCACCTACAAAATCGGCGATATCCTGAATATCACCAATCGTATAATAGTGAGCCAGGATGATGGCATCTTTTTCCTCACACATCTTACGAATCTCAGCTTTCAGCTCCTTTGTTGTCAACACCATATTATTTTTATATTTCTTTTTTTATTTATTTTTTAAAAATAGAATAAGTAGTATGATATGCCGTGAATATCTTGATAACTTTTTAGCGTTTTTATTGTATAATTGACTATTAACTACAAAAAATCACTTATTAACCATTACTGTTAATTCTTTCTGTCTGATAATGAACCACTAAGCATACTTATCCACAATTTCCAATTTCGGTGCAAAATTAATAAGTTTATTATTTATTTTGGCATAAAAGTGTGGAAAACTTGCGAAAATATACGTAATAAACCTGTGGATATCCCCAAATGTAAGAGTGTAGGGTATAATTAACAAGTTATTAACATAGTTATCCACACACTTATCAACAGGTTTTTCCACAATTATTTGGTAGTTTGTTTTCTATGTAGTAACTTTGCAGGCAGAATGAAGAAGTTACGTACAATAGAAATGGATCGTCTGACTGTCGACGAGTTTAAGCAGGCAGACAAGTTGCCACTCATTGTGGTGTTAGATGATGTGCGATCAATGCATAATGTGGGTAGTGTTTTCCGTACGGGTGATGCTTTCCGTATCGAGGCAGTTTATCTTTGTGGTATTACCAGTACACCACCTATGGCCGAGATTCATAAAACAGCTCTTGGTGCCGAGGATAGTGTAACATGGAAATACTTCGATACGGCACTTGAGGCAGTTGAGACATTAAAGGCTGAAGGCTATGAAGTTTATTCTGTTGAACAAGCTCATGGTTCAACCATGCTTCAGAACTTTACACCTATTAATAATAAGAAGTATGCTGTGGTGTTAGGCAACGAGGTAAAAGGTGTTCATCAGGAAGTCATCGATGCTTCGGATGGTTGTTTAGAGATACCTCAGTTTGGCACCAAACACTCCATGAATGTATCAGTAACAGGTGGCATCATCATCTGGCATTTTGCAAAAAATATCATTCTTTAGTAAAAAAGTTGTTGCTTTGATGTCACATTTCTAAACTTTCTGCGTATTAAGGATAAAAGCAACAAAGAAAAAGAATGACAACTGACGAGTTTAAACAACAGGCAGAAGGGCTTAGGCTTCAATTAATCAGTGTGGCTCAGAAATATCTGGGTACTACTGATGAGGCTGAGGACATCGTACAGGATACGATGGTGAAACTCTGGCTGATGCGCGAACAACTGAAATCGCCTATTTCAGCTTTTGCCTGTATGGTAACTCGCAACCTATGTATCGATTGTCTGCGCAGAAAGCATCCCACAGTAGATATCACTCAATTATCTTACGAAGATGATCTGAGCGATGATGGCGAGCAGATAGAACAGATGCTACGCGTTATCGACACACTTCCTTCTACACAGCGAACCATTCTGCGTATGCATCATCTACAAGGTATGAAAACCAAGGAGATTGCTATCGTGCTTGGCTCAACCGAGGTGGCTGTGCGTAAAACGCTGAGTAGAGCCAGATCGATGGTACGTAAACGCTTGATAGCTATATTCGCAGCCGCATCGTTACTGATAGGCATATCGATGGTAACAGTTCATGTGCTGAAAGTAGAAAACAGCGATGAATGTGTAGCTTATGTATATGGTAAGAAATATACCGACCAGCAGACTGTTATGGCTGAGATGAAGCGAACGATGGGTGAGATGACTGAGGATAATACTCAGAATGAGATAGAACAACAGTTGAACGATTTATTTAGTAATTAAGAGATATGAAACGAGTACTGATGATTTTCATGGCGTGTTTTTGGATGCTGCTTACAACCAATGCACAGAGTGGACTGAACATAGAACCACTCTTTGCAGGAAAGATTATCCCACAGCAGCGAATGGTTGAAACACGAGTAAAAGGTAAGATGCTCTCTAAGTATCAGCTTACCTTATTTCGCAGTGTGCGCTTTCAGGCCAACAATAAGCAGGAGATAACTCGTGTACACGATCTGATTGAACTCGATAAGAAAAAGCATCCTAACAATATCTATTCTGAAAACTACTCAAGCACCAAGAGTCGTTCGAAGGAAACATTGATGCTACAACTATCCAAAGAGGGCAACCATAACCGTTTTCTGTGCTATAAACGAAATAACGAGGAGGTTACGGTTATCTATATGGAAGGTACGCTCAATTCGCTGGATACATTACGAGAATTAATTAAATAAAGATATAACGATATGAAAAAGCTATTTATTCTTTTCCTCTTGGCTGTTTCGGCCACAGTAAATGCAACTACAGTTGCCGATAACGACACCCTGACCATTCTTAAGCCTCAAAAGGTGCGTATCATCACTGGTGATTCAATCCAAAAAGTAAAAGTTTACGGACGTGAGAATGATGATAAGTACACCTACGAAAGTAAAATTCTGTTGGTTGACTCTAACTATGTGAGCGAGACCAATATTAATAAAGATACCTGGAACTTTGATTTTGTAAAGAAACATAGCAGAGGTACAGGTTATCCATTAAAAACTAATAATGCCAGTATGCGTCTGGCTGTTGGTCTTACATATGGTGCTGATGCAAAATACAATAGTTCACAGTCGGTAGGCAGTTCATGGGAAATCATGTGGACCATTATGGAGTGGGAGAAATTTAAGTACGGACAGCACAATGGATTCTCAATAGGCTTTGGTGTTGATTGGCGTAATTTCCGTATCGATGGTCGTCAGTATTTTTACAAAGCCAATGATGGTATGCTGTCAGAGCAGAGTTATCCTGCAGGCTATGAGGCCGATTTCTCGCGTATAAAGGTGTTCAGTCTGCAGATTCCTATGATGTGGAAATATCGTACCAAGAAAACAACTTTTGGCTTAGGTCCTGTCATCAACTTCAATACCTATGCCAGCATTAAGAATAAATATCGCGATGCTGATGGTAATAAACACAAGGATGTGTATAAGCAAATTCACCAGCGTCCTATCACAGTAGATATCATGGGTGAGGTAAGTATCCATAACTGGGTTAGCATCTATGCCAAATACTCGCCAATGAGTATTCTGAATTCCACCTATGGTGATGGTATTAATTTCCACCCCGTATCGTTTGGCGTATATTTCTGATACTGTTTAGGTAATAATAACAAAGAAATCCCACAGAAGTTTTGTTTTCTGTGGGATTTTTCGTAATTTTGCAGCCAAAATAATAAATACGTATTTAAGGAAATGGAAAACAAGACTTACAAGCGTACGACGGTGACGTCGGCGCTACCATACGCTAATGGCGGCGTACATATCGGACACCTGGCTGGTGTATATGTACCTGCTGATATCTATGTGCGTTATCTTCGTCTGAAGAAGCGCGAGGTATTGTTCATCGGCGGAAGTGATGAGCATGGTGTGCCCATTACCGTTCGTGCCCGCAAAGAGGGTATCACTCCTCAGGATGTGGTTGACCGCTATCATAAGATGATTAAGGATTCGTTCGAGGAGTTTGGTATCTCGTTCGATATCTATAGCCGTACTACCAGTGAGACTCATCATAAGTTTGCTGCCGAGTGGTTTAAGAAACTCTACGACGAGGGCAAGCTGACTGAGGAGACTACTGAGCAACTGTACGATGAGGAGGCTAAGCAGTTCCTGGCCGACCGCTATGTAACTGGTGAGTGCCCACACTGCCACAACGAGGGTGCCTATGGCGACCAGTGTGAGAAGTGTGGACGCGACCTTTCGCCAACAGAGCTGATTAACCCAAAGTCAACTATCTCTGGTTCTACTCCTGTACTGAAGAAGACCAAGAACTGGTATCTGCCTTTGAACGAGTATCAGGACTGGTTGAAGCAGTGGATTCTGGAGGAGCACAAGGAGTGGCGTCCAAACGTATATGGACAGTGTAAGAGCTGGTTGGATATGGATCTGCAGCCACGTGCGATGACTCGCGACTTGGATTGGGGTATCCCCGTACCTGTAAAGGATGCTGAGGGTAAGGTACTTTATGTTTGGTTTGATGCACCTATCGGCTATGTATCAAACACCAAGGAGCTTTGTGAGAAGGAGCCCGAGAAGTGGGGCAACTGGGAGAAGTGGTGGCAGGATGAGGATACTCGTCTGGTTCACTTCATCGGTAAGGACAACATCGTGTTCCACTGTATCATCTTCCCTGTAATGATGAAGGCTCACGGCAAGTATATCATGCCTGATAACGTACCTGCCAACGAGTTCCTGAATCTTGAGAACGATAAGATTTCAACCTCTCGTAACTGGGCTGTATGGCTCCACGAGTATCTGGTTGATATGCCTGGTAAGCAGGATGTATTGCGCTATGTACTGACAGCCAATGCACCTGAGACAAAGGATAATAACTTTACTTGGAAGGATTTCCAGGATCGCAATAACAACGAGCTTGTAGCTGTTTACGGTAACTTCGTAAACCGTGCCCTCCAGCTCACCAAGAAGTACTGGAACGGTGTAGTTCCTGCTTGTGGCGAGTGGCTTGACGTTGACCGTCAAGCAATTGAAGAATTTAAAAATGTAAAAATTAAGATAGAAGAGAATCTGGAGCAGTTCAAGTTCCGCGATGCTCAGTTCGAGGCTATGAACCTGGCTCGTATTGGTAACCGCTATATCACAGAGTGCGAGCCTTGGAAGGTTTGGAAGACTGATCCAAAGCGTTGCGAGACTATCCTGAACATCTGCTTGCAGTTGACAGCTAACCTGGCTATTGCCTTTGAGCCATTCCTGCCATTCAGCAGTAAGAAGCTTCGCGAGATGCTGAACATCAGCAACTTCGAGTGGGAACAGTTGGGTTCTACCGATCTCCTGGAGGCTGGTCATCAGCTGGGTGAGCCTGCTCTGCTGTTCGAGAAGATTGAGGATGAGGTTATCCAGAAGCAGCTGGATAAGCTGGAGGCTACTAAGAAAGCCAACGAGGCAGCTAACTATAAGGCTGCTCCTATCAAGGATACCGTTAGCTTCGAGGAGTTCGAGAAGCTTGATATCCGTGTAGGTCTGGTTAAGGATTGTCAGAAGGTTAAGAAGAGTAAGAAACTCCTGCAGTTTACCATCGACGATGGTTCTGGTACCGATCGTACCATCTGCTCGGGTATTGCTGCTTTCTACGAGAATCCTGAGGAATTGATTGGTAAGCGTATCCTCTTTGTGGCCAACTTTGCTCCACGTAACATGATGGGTATCGAGAGTCAGGGTATGATTCTGAGTGCCGTTGATGCCGACGAGAGTCTGAGTGTGGTTACAACCACTAAGGATGTAAAGCCAGGAAGCCAGGTAGGATAATATCTGTTCAATGGATGGAATCTTTGAAGGAAAAAACAGCTAAGGGCCTGTTTTGGGGTGGAATGAACAATGGCGTTCAGCAATTGCTCGGCCTCATCTTTGGTATCATTCTGGGTCGTTTGCTTAATCCTTCCGACTATGGTCTTATAGCCATGATTACCATCTTTTCGCTGATAGCAACCGCTTTGCAGAATAGTGGTTTCTCTACAGCGCTGGTTAACGAAAAAGAGCCAAAAGACAGTGACTATAATGCTGTCTTTTGGTTCAATATTTTTATGGGTGGCGTTATCTACTTAACGCTTTTCTTCTCAGCACCATTAATAGCTGATTACTATGATGAGCCCCGATTGGTTGCATTATGTCGTTATGCCTTTATCGGGCTGTTATTCAGTTGTAGTGGTGTAGCGCAGGCGGCTTATCTTTATAAGAATCTCAGAGCCCAGCAACTGGCTAAGGCTAGCATTACGGCTACTATCCTATCCAGTAGTGTGGCTGCTGTGATGGCTTGGCAAGGTTTTTCTTATTGGAGCTTGGCCACTCAAACTAACCTCTTTATTTTGATATCTACCCTGCTGCGCTGGCATTATAGCGATTGGCGCCCTACGCTGAAGGTTGATTTTACGTTTATCCGTAAGGCATTTCCGTTCAGCGTAAAGATCCTGATTAGCGATGTGCTGACACAGGTCAATAACAACGTGATGAATATGTTGCTGGGTCGTTACTTTAGCGCACATGATACTGGTAACTATAACCAGGCCTATCAGTGGAACAACAAGTGTACATCGCTTATCCAAGGTATGGTAAAGCAGGTAGATCAGACGGTGCTGGTAAGCGTAAGGGATGATCGCGAGCGCCAACTGGCTGTACTGCGTAAGATGGTGCGTTTTGCTGCATTTATCTCGTTCCCTTTGTTGTTGGGATTCGGCTTAGTAGCAAAAGAGTTTATTGTGCTGGCCATAGGCGAGAAGTGGCTTATATCAGCACAATATCTGCAGTGGATATGTGTGTGTGGTGCTGTGCTACCCATCAGCACATTAATGGCCGATTTCCTGATAAGTAGAGGTAAATCAGGTACGTTTATGGGCTGTACGTTAGCGTTGGGTTTGCTTCAGATTGTAGCCATGCTAACGCTTTACCCCTATGGTATTGCCACGATGGTTAAGACTTACGTAGTACTTAATTTGTTTTGGCTGTTTGTGTGGTTTTTCTTTGCCTGTAAGGATACCAGCTATACCTTATTGCTGATGCTGAAGGATATCATGCCTTTTGCTTTGGCTGCTGCAGGTGTGATGTTTGCTACAGGTTATATCACCTCGAATATTGGAAACCTGGTGCTGCTGCTCATCAGTAGATGTATATTGGCAGCTGTACTCTATTATGCTGTGATGCGCCTGGCTGGTGCGCAGATACTGAAGGAGACTACAGATTTTATGATGAACAAAATTAAAAAACAATAAGATATGAACTATGCTTTGATTATTGCCGGCGGCTCTGGAAACAGAATGGGACAGGATATTCCCAAGCAGTTTATCAACGTTTACGATAAGCCTGTACTCATCTATACATTGGAGAGTTTTCAGCGTCATCCTATGGTAGATGCTATCGAAGTAGTTTGTCTTGATGGCTGGCATGAGGTGCTTTGGGCCTATGCTCGCCAGTTTAATATTACCAAACTTCAGGCTGTTGTAGCTGGTGGAAACAGTGCTCAGGAGAGCATTCGTAATGGTGTGTACGACTTAGAAAGCAAGGCTTCTGACGATGATATCATCATTATCCACGATGGTATCCGTCCCCTGGTGGATGATACCGTACTTACTGATGTTATCCAGAAAGCTATGCAGTATGGTAATGGAGTAACATCGTTGCCTTATAATGAACAGATATTCATTGTAAATCCTGACGATGAAACAACCACTAAGCAGTATATTCCTCGCGAAACCTTGCGACGTGTATCTACACCTCAGGCCTATCAGTTCAAGAAGCTTGATGCTGCCTATCACGAGGCTTTCGAAAAAGGCATAGGTATTCATGGCTCGTCTTACACCAATACCATGATGGTAGAATTGGGTGAGACGCTGCATTTTGCAGCAGGTTCGGATAAGAACATCAAACTTACCACTAAGGATGATCTGGAGATGTTCAAGGGTTATATGAAAATGGATAAGGACACATGGCTGAAGTAATATCACTCTATAAGCAGCATCCTCTTTATCAGGAGGATTTGGATCGTATCACTCAGTTGGGTGATATCAACCGTCTTTATGGCAAATCGTTTATGATATCTGGTGCTACAGGTTTGATTGGCGTTTGCTTGATAGATGCTTTGATGCATCTGAATAAGAAAGGCGCTAACATCACTATTTATGCCTTGGGGCGTAATCGCGAAAAAGCAGCCTTGCGACTTGGTGAGTATTTTGAGGACAGCAACTTCCATTTTGTGGAGCGCGAAGCCTCAGAGTCGCTTTTAGAGTTGCCTAAGGTTGATGTAATTATTCCTTTGGCATCTAACACCCATCCATTAGCTTATTCAAAGTATCCCATCGAGACTATCAATATTAATGTGAAAGGTGCTGAACAGGCGCTCGAGAAAGCTTTGGCTTGTAATGCGATGGTGCTCTATCCATCAACAGTCGAGGTGTATGGTAATGCCCGTGGTGATGATGATTTTACTGAGGATTACACTGGAAAGCTGAACTTAGCTACTTCGCGTGCCTGCTATACAGAGTCAAAGCGACTGAGTGAAGCCCTCTGTCAGTCGTATATTGCTGAACGTGGTGCTCAGGTTAAGATTGTAAGACTGAGCCGTGTGTTTGGTCCTACCATGCTGATGAGCGATAGTAAAGCCTCATCGCAGTTTATCCAGAAGGCTTTGGCTGGCGAGAATATCGTACTGAAGAGTAAGGGCGAACAGCTCTTCTCTTACACCTATGTGGCTGATGCTGTAGGAGCTATGTTGCACGTGTTGCTGCATGGCGAAGAGGGTGTAGCTTATAATATAGCCAACGAGGCCTGCAATGTGCGCTTAAAGGACTTTGCTCAGCTGTGTGCCGAGTGGGCCGATAAGCAGGTTGTATTCGAGTTACCTTCAGAAACAGAACAGAAGGGCTTTTCGATTGCTATGCGTGCCGTACTTGATAACAGCCGCCTTAAGGGATTGAATTGGCATCCTCAGTATGCGATGAAGGATGCAGTGTGTCGTACATTATCAATATTAAAGTCATGAATAATCCATATCTGCAGAAGTTCAAGGAACAGCAACTGCGTGCCTGCCAGCTGAAACAGTTGTCTATTCTCGAAGAGATCGACCGTATCTGTAAGAAGCACCAGATTGGCTATTGGCTTGATGGTGGTACACTATTAGGTGCAGTTCGCCATGGGGGCTTTATTCCTTGGGATGACGATATCGATATTGCCATGCGTCAGGAGGATCTGGACCGTTTTGTAAGTGTGGCACCATCCGAACTTCGCGAAGGTTTATTCCTGCAGACACCACAGATTGAACCGCAATCAAAAGAGCCTATCGTAAAGGTGCGCGATCTGAATTCTTTCTATGTTGAAGGTTCAGATAACTTTGCGGCCGACTATCAGAAAGGTCTTTATGTTGATATATTCCCAATGGTAGATTATCCTACGCTGTCCAAAAAGTGGGTAAAGCGTATTACATTGGGTATTTCAAAGAGTTATTCTATCCTGCACAAGTCGCATTACTATTCATTTAATGCGTTTGCTGAGTTCTTCTGGTTTGGTGCCAAATATGCCGTTAATAAGTGCCTTTGGAGTTTGCTTTGCGCCGTTCGTCCTAAGAACGTGTACCTGTCGAATATCCTGATTAATAATGGTTATGGCATTATGCATCGCCAGGATTCTGTTTTCCCATTGGGTACTATTAACTTCGAGGGGAAATCATTTAGTGCGCCTTGCAATCCTGATGCTTATCTGAGCGATCTCTATCGTAACTACATGGAGATTCCGCCTAAAGAGAAGCAAAAGATTCATTCTGTATTCATTATGCCCGAACTGATATGAAACAACCCGCAAAGACTGATATTGCTGTTCTGCTGCTGTTCTTTAATCGTGCAGATACTTTCCGCCAGGTTTTCGAGGCGGTTAAGGAGGCTCGCCCCTCAAAGCTGTTTCTCTACCAGGATGGTCCTCGTGGCGAACGTGATATGGCTGGCATAGAGGCTTGTCGTGCGATTGTGAGCGATGAGAACATCGACTGGGAGTGCGAGGTGCATCGTATGTATCAGGAAAAAAACTATGGCTGCGATCCTTCTGAGTATATCTCGCAGAAATGGGCTTTCTCTATCGTTGATAAGTGCATGGTGCTTGAGGACGATGATGTGCCCTCACAGTCGTTCTTTCCTTTCTGTAAGGAGATGCTTGATAAGTACGAGAACGACGAGCGTATCAGTATGATTTCGGGCTTTAATATCGATGAGGTTACAGAGGATTGTCCTTACGATTACTTCTTTACCTCAACATTTGGCATCTGGGGCTGGGCGTCGTGGCGACGCGTTATCGATCAGTGGGACGGTCAGTATTCATTCCTCGACGATGCGTATAATATGGCACAGCTAAAGGCTTTGGCCGAGCAGCGCAAATACAGAAAGGATATGATTAAGATGTTCGCCAATCATCGTGCTACTGGCAAGGAGTACTACGAGAGTATTTTCTGGGCATCCATGCTGTTTAATTCTGGTCTGGCCATTCTTCCTTCAAAGAACCAGATAAATAATCTGGGTTTAATGGCCGATTCTACGCATTTTACCGCTTCGGCCAAGACCACACCCAAGCGCTTCCTTAAAATCTTTACCATGAAGCGTTATGAGTTGGAATTTCCACTTAAACACCCTAGATATGTGATTGAGAATGTAGGTTATAAGGACAGACTATACAAGATTCTTGCATGGCGTCATCCTTTAACCAAGATCAGCTATTCGTTAGAGGAGTTGTGGCTTAATATCCGATATGGCCAGTTTGGTAATATATCGAAAGCTTTTTCGCGACGTATCCGTAAGTGGTTAGGCACAGAAAAGCATGCCTGATATTGAGGCATGCTTTTTTCGTTATATGATAGCTTTGATAGGCGATAGCAGGAAATCGGTCAGCAGATAGCCGTTATATATTAATAGGTATATAGTCATAGCTGCCACTACCCATCTTAGCCAGCTTGTTTGTACGGCTTTAAATAGATAGGCTGTAGCAATGGGCAGTACAAATGCCCAGTGTGGCGTCATGATATATATCTCGTTAAGGCCGAAACCTAAGCCGATGTGTATCAGCATGTCGAAGGCAAATCCAGACAGGCAGAGCCAAAGGAAACGGCTTTTACGTCCCATCCACACGCCTATCACAAAGAACAGCAGTATAAGTGCTTCGATGATATAACTGAATACCCAGTTGTAACGTACAAATACTGGACGATGAACCAGCACATCCTCTAGGAAGTAGTCCTGATGGAACTGCAGCGACTCGCCAAACAGGTTCTCATAGGTAGATTGCCAGCGCGATGTAGAGATGTCTGTCCACTTCAGGAAACCGTAATTCTCCATAGGCTTACCAGTCTTGGCTGCCTGGCGCTGTAATACCTTATCGCGACGGGCTTTCTTGGCCTCGTACTGCTCTTTCTGTTCAGCAGTCATCTGGGCCACACGTGCCTTTTGCTGTTCTGCTTTCTTTGCTTTCTGTTCTGCGCGTGCCTTTTCTTTGGGCAGCACATACGTGCGATACTCCCATTGTGCCGTTCCCCACAGCAAGGCAGCTGGCAGGATAACAGCCAACAACAGGTATTTTGGACGGAAGAAATCGCGCAGATTTACAAAGAATCCTGATAAGAAAACCTTCACACCATTGCTCAGCGTAACACCTGCTGTGATATAGAACAGAATGGCCGACTGCCACCACTTGAACTCACGGCGCTTTTTGATGCATACACCTGAGATATAGAGCGTGATGAGCAGTAGGAACATGGATATTGTAAAATGGTCGGGCACGATGGCTGCCATCAGAATATATGCCATCGAGAAGAAGTAGGTCGTGAGCAGCGTTGCATCCTTTTGTCCTAACTCTATCACCTCGCGATGAATGCGATACAGGAAGATGTATGAGTAGAAAGTACAGAATATCAGCAATCCTGCTACCAGATACTGCACGCAGTTAACGCCTAACAGCCAAGTAAGCCCCTCGTTAATAACCCACAGCGGCCATATCATAAACGACAGCAACGGGTGGCGATACACCTGATACACCACATCCCAGTTGGTTACGCCCAGATAGGTAAGCGGGTCGTAGCCCGACAGATGCAGCTCGTGTTCGAAAGCCTTCCAATAGGGGCCGAAACCTGGTTGCATAAACAACTCGTGCATACGGAAGATAAACATAGCGTTGAGGGCTATGATAACCATAAGAGCAATCGTCGACTGCCAGCGTTCTTCGGGTTTAATCTTGAATATCTTAAGTGGATTTCTCATTGTCTGAATGGTTTAAAATATGATTCGTCGGCAAATGCCAGCATTTCTTTGTCGCCACGACTATCGCCAAAGGCAGTCAGGTGATAATCCTTTCTGTCGGGAAAGAGGGTCAGGATACGGCTCACCTTTTCCTGGCCATAGCAGTTCTTGGTAAGAAAGCGTCCTGTCAGCTCGCCATCAATCACTTCAATCTGTGTGCCCAGCACTTTTACATCAGTAAAGAAAGGCTGCACCCAGTTATCGATAGATGCGCTTACTATCAGCACCTCCGCCCCCTCGTTCTGGGCTTGCTGTATGGCCTTGATGCCTGCAGGGCGTAGCAGATACTGCGATGAGGCTGCAAAGGCTTGGCAGAGGGCGTTAAAATCCTCGATAGTCATACCCTTAAAGAAGTATGCAAACACCTTTTGTTTGGCTTTCCAGTTAGGATAGAGCCCCAGTTTCATCAGCACCAGCAGATGGGCATAGCGTGCAAAGCCCCATCCAAAGGCCAATGTGCCCTTGGCAAAACGGATAAACTCTATCAACGTATCCTTAGTTGTCAGCGTTCCGTCGAAATCGAAGGCGTATATCTTCTTCATACTCTAACGATGAGTTTCAGTATCTTTTGTAGTGCCCATGCCAAAGGGATGGTAATCACGATGGTGAGTAAGGCCGTAAGCCAGTATCCCAGATGGTAGGGGATGAGGTAGGTCATCACAAAGTGATCGTGTATCAGATAGGCCTCCAGACTGAGGGCACCAAAGAAAGCGCAGAAGCTGTTGAACCATCGCGGCGTGCGACGGAACACACGGTTCAGCATCATAATCAGCGTGATGGTAAACGGTATGTATATCATACGCTCTACAAACAAGGGGAATCGTCCGTGCGAAATCTGCTCCAGATACACACACGAACTGAAGGTAGCCACAAAGATAGCCACTATCATCCAGATGCCTGCACCATCAATCTTGGTTTGTTTTCGCACCAGTTCGCCGCAGTTAATGCCGATAAAGAAGATGGGCACGCGGCTCCAGAATATCTCGATATGCCCTACGGCCTGATGCAATGGGGCTATCCATTGCACCCAGATGCACCATAGAATCATAACTACAGGCATCCATCGGTAAACGGGATGGCGCTGAATCAATCGCATGTAAGGCGGGGCCCAGAGGTAGAGCATCATAATGGCTGGGATATACCAGAAGGTGAGCTCGTCGTGCAACCAGAAGTCCCAGTTAATGGCGATGTCGCCAATCAGGTCGATATAATCGCCGTTTGTCCAGTCGAATCGTGGCAGATAGAAGAGCGATGCCATTACCAGCCAGGCAGGATAAATACGCAGCAGGCGGCGCTTGTAGAACTGCCACAAAGCTGGATTCTTTACCCACGAGAACCAAAGGCCGATACCACTCAGGAACAGGAACATATCTACCCCCACATTACCACATCGCCTTAATCCGAAGAACTCGTTACTACGAGCCAGCGGCACGTGGAACAGGATGATGAACAGCATAGCTGCTCCCATCAATTCAGCGCGATAACGGCTAATGTTGGCCAGTTCTATATCCTTTATCTTCACAGTTTGGGACTTGGCAGTTGGTCTATCAGCTTCTTGAATAACCACGAGAGGAACAGCGTTGCTACCACGTAGAGCAGCAACCCTGCATACATATCATCATAAATGTAAGGTCGCACAATGATTTTTCGAACCAGCGGATGGGCCACAAAGATAGCTGACGAGATACCACCCACCCAGACGCTGTACGACAGCATCCATTCGGGCATTACTTTTACAAGTGCAATGGTGCCAACAACGATAAATGCAGGAACCCATAGCCAGCCTTGGAAGTTTGAACTCAAAGCTACGATGAGGGCAACAGCGAGTAATAAGGCTATAATATATTCCCAGTTAGGGAATATTTTGTTCCCAACGTGGGAATGTTTTGTTCCCAACGTGGGAATAATTGTTGGTATTCTAGCTGCCAACAAGCCTAAGCCGAAAGGCAGCACGCCGCCAATCAAGTTATAACGTAATCGCTCCAGCAAAACAGCATCGTCCTGGCAGGAAAGTTGCCACAACCAGCACAGAACTATCATACCTGCAACTACACCCCAGTGGCGCCAGCGATAAAGTACCAGGCGATAGAAAATGTAAAGCTGCAAGGTAATGCTGAAGTACCAGTAAGGACCAGGCCAAACCACATGCGAGGGATCCTCGAACAGGTTGGCAAACATGCCCAGCATACCAACCACCGCTGTCCAGGTATAGCGATGCATGCCTGGGGTGATGGCATCGAGCAAGATAAAGGCCACAAAGCCTACGATAAAAATGCGGAACAACTTAAGATAGTTGTAGCGTACAAATCGCCACAAACCTACCTCGGGTAACTTGCCCTGTTCGTATTTCTTAACCAGTCCGTAACCACTCAGAAAGAGGAATACGGGCACGCCATAGTGGCCGAAGAACGACACCAGATGCATGGGTAACTGTTCATCTGGATTAAGAGTGAGGCGCCACAGCTCATCGAACTTGAATTGTTGCCAGGTATATTCGTTCTCTCTCACGATGCCCCTGAGCCAGTGGCAATAGTTGTGCAGCATGATGGCCAGGATGGCAACACCACGCATGGCAGAACACTCTTTTCTTGATAACAGTTCTTTCATTGCTTCTTTAACTGGTTATAATCTGTTACGCCTTTCAGGATACGTGGACGTTTGGTGTCGTAAGCCGGACTCACGATGTTATACTGCTCGTGATAGAGAGGCGAGGCAATACCGCCAAAGTACATCAGCAGGTGTGGCAGCACATCTGTCATCATCGGACGGTTTCTGGCCTCCTGGATAGCTGTCCAGCCGTATGGGTGGTTTTCGCGATACTTTGGCGATCCCCATATCCAGAACGGAATCTCCATCTCGTTGCGTGCCAGGCGGTAATCGATGTTGGCGCCATGCATACGTCCGTACATATATGGCTCGCCATCAAATATCTCTTCGGCATGATCGGGCATGTAGATTACTATAGCATCCTTATCGGCAAAGCGCTGGGTAACTGCCCATACAATCGAGTCGTTATAACGTACAGAGTTGTCGTAATCGGCCAGAATCATACGCTGTTTTTTGGTAAGTTCAGGACGATTGTACATATCCTCCTTCAGATACTTATGGGTAGCATTCTGCGGATATCGCGACTTGTACATCAGGTGCGAACCCATCAGATGCAGGATAATCAGATTATGCTCCTTATCCTCCTTCTTCAGACGGTCGTACTCCTGCAGCACGCCCTCGTCATAAGGATAAAGACGGGTGTTACGTGTATCAAACAACTTTTTGCTCAGATCAGGATTGTTCAGGAAGAAACCTCCGCTGAAGTCGTAAACAGCCTCGTTAGCCTTCGACTGGAACTGGTTGGTGATAAACGTAACGTGATAGCCTGCCTTGCGGAATACTTCTGGGAAGAGTGGTTTATCGCACCATTCCTCTTTTTCGCCGATGGCCTGCAGCGACAGGATGTTCTTGAACACAAAACTGGTAAGATTCCAGGGTGCTACCACATCGGTAAATGGTACCAGCGTGCCCTCTTGTGCCAAAGCCTTCTGCTTGGGTGTGGTGGGCATGTTGTAGCCATACAGCTGCGAGTGGTGCTTGTTGTAGCTCTCGCCGATAATCAATACGATGTTAGGCACACGATAACTACAGCTATCTATCTGCACCTTCTCGCTGGCAGCTTCGAGCTGTACTAACTGGTTGTCGGCCAGGTGGTTGGCGTACATGCTGAATACCAATCGGTAGATAGGTACATAGAATTCGGCCTTGTCCTTACGCGTAAGCTCGTGCTCCATCTGACCCACGGTGGTGTGGGTAAACATGCGGTGCATAGCCTCTTTGTTGGGCCAAACAAGTGTTACACAAGAGCAGAGTGCCCAAGCTACGATTACACCTACAATGGCGTTGTAGCCCTCGATAACAATGGGGGTCATCTTGGGCAGAATCAGCCTGTTGCTGAGATGTCTGGTCATTCGGCGAATCACCGTCCAAGCGATGTGCACCAGCGCCAAGAGCAGTACCCAGCCTACTTTTGATGTAACTACATCCCATGTAATATAGCCACGCAGAAACTCGCTGGCCTCCTGACCTGTGGTTTCGTTAGCCAGCATCAGCATGGTGGGGGTAAGAGTCGACTCAAAACGTACGTAGCAGTACATATCCACAATGGCTGTGGTGTATAGCAGGATGTAGAGTAGCGCTCGCACCCAATAGCGAACCTTTCGGGGTATCAGCGTAAGCACTACGCATACGGCGTAGATATCCAGAAACAGTTCGGGTTCGGAAAACTGGTATGGTTCGGCACCTTTGCCTACCAGATAGACGGGCATCAGTTCCAGTTGTGTACAAATCATTCCCAGCGCAAACATAAACACAAAGAATGCGCTGTTTTTCTGGATGGGCATAAACAGGGCGCCAATCCACTTTAATGGGTTTATTTTCAGTCCTTTAAGCATAGAGTTCGTGTTCCTTTATATATTCAGCCACAGCCTTTGGCACCAGATGATTGATAGGCTTGCCTGCCTGGATGCACTCGCGTATTTCGGTGCTCGAAATGTCGATGAGGTCGAGTCCGTCGATACCACCTTCGCAACCACGACGGGGATAAACGATAATCTGGTACTGATTGCGGATATCATCGGCACGATACCACTTGTCAAACAGCTGCCAGTTGTCGCCACCTATCATCAGTACAAACTCGCGGTCGGGATAATCTCGCTTCAGGGCCTCGAGTGTGTTCCAGGTGTACGATGGTTTGGGCAGATGCATCTCGTAGTCGCTGGCTATGATGCCAGTTTCGCCTTCAACAGCCAGGCGGGCCATCTCCATGCGTATCTGGTCGTCCAGCAAATCGGCTTGGGCTTTCAGGGGGTTCTGTGGCGAAACCATCAGCCACACTTCGTCGAGCCCAGCTTTTTCACAAAGCTGACGAGCCAACGAAATGTGACCGTTATGAATGGGATTGAACGATCCGCCAAAAATCCCCGTTCTTATCATTCGATATCTAAAAAATCCTTGATTATTTCCAAAGCATCAGCCTCGGCATATTCCAACTTGTCGTTGATAACCACCTTATCGAACTTATCGGCAAACGAGAGTTCGAACTCGGCACGGGCAATACGCTGGTCGATAACCTCGGGGGCATCTGTTGCACGACCTTCCAATCGTTTGCGAAGTTCGTTGATTGATGGGGGCTGGATAAACAGGCTCAGCGCCTTGTCGCCATAGAATTTCTTGATGTTTACGCCACCTTTCACGTCAACGTCGAACACCACGTTCTGTCCAGCTTCCAACTGGTTCTCAACCTGCGACTTCAGCGTGCCGTAAAAGCGGTCGGTATATACCTCCTCGTACTCCAGGAATTCGTCGTTCTCAATACGCTGGCGGAATTCCTCTGGTGTCAGGAAGAAATAGTCTACCCCGTTCTGCTCTGTGCCGCGAGGAGCTCGCGATGTGCACGAGATAGAGTAGGCCAGATTCAGTTCCTTGTGCTCTCTCATCAGCCATGAGATAATGGTACTCTTGCCTGTGCCCGATGGAGCCGATATAATAATTAATTTACCTTTTGCCATCGTTTAAAGTGCGTTAAGAACCTGTTCCTTAATCTGCTCCAGCTCGTCCTTCATCTTAACCACGATGTTCTGCATCTCGGCCTGATTACTCTTCGAACCGGTTGTGTTAATCTCACGACCCATCTCCTGAGCGATAAAGCCCAGCTTCTTACCCTGTCCGGCAGGCTCGTTCATGGTGTCGCGGAAATACTTCAGGTGGTTGGTCAGTCGCTGCTTCTCCTCGCTGATGTCCAGCTTCTCAATATAGTAAATCAGCTCCTGCTCCAAGCGGTTCTTATCATAGTCGGCTGTTGGAATCTGCTGCAAGCCATCTATGATACGTGCCTTAATCTTCTGAACACGACTCTTCTCGTATGGCTCAATCTCGCCCATCAGCTTGGCAATATTGTCAATCTTCTCAGTAAACTTCTTCTGCAAGGCAGCACCCTCTTGAGTACGGAAGTCAACCAGGTTCTTCAGGGCCTCGGCTACACCGCCTTTCACTACCTTCCACTCCTCGTCGTCCAGCTCTTCAACATCAGTCTTAGTCATTACGTCTGGCATGCGGAGCAGGGTATAGAACCAATCCTCAGGAGTTGGAATACCAGTCTTGTCGGCGATGGCCTTAATCTGCTGGTAGTAGTTTTCAACCAGCTGTGCGTTGATAGGGGTTGGATCTACCGATGTATCCTTCTCAACCCAAACGCTCATGTCCACTTTTCCGCGAATCAGAGCCTCTGCCACCATCTGGCGCATCTCCATCTCTTTCTCACGATAGAGAGGTGCAATACGTGTGTTCAAGTCGAGCTGTTTTGAGTTCAGCGACTTGATTTCTACGTGAATTTTCTTCTCCTTAAATGCCACGACCGCCTTGCCGTAGCCTGTCATCGATTGTATCATGCTATACCTATTTAATAATATTTGGCTGCAAAATTACAAATAACTGCGTAAAAAACCAAATAAAAATGCTTTTTTCCGAATATTTGATTATCTTTGCACATCAATATCAAACAATAAAGGATTATGAAACGAAAACTATTAATTCTGGCCATCGGTTTTTCGATGACTTTGCAGGCGCAAGGGCTACGGGTAGGCGAGCAAGGCTCAGGGATGAATGCACCTGTTTTTGAGACTTCGGCTAAAGATGAGATTGCAACAAATCGTTTTTTGGCAGGTAGTAACTATTTGGATTACGATCGTCAACTTACTGACAAGGCGCTGACGCCCGCTCCTAAGAATTATGAACCTTACTATATGAGTCATTATGGTCGTCATGGATCGCGTTGGCTCATCAGCGATGGCAATTACTCAAAACCCCTTGCAACGCTGAAGGCAGCTAAGGAGCAAGGGAAACTTACGCCATTAGGTGAGAAAACACTCGCAACTATCGAAGCTATCTACACTACAGCCCATAAACGTTTAGGCGATTTGACTGCTGTCGGTGAACGTCAGCATCATGGTATCGGAAAGCGCATGGTGCAGCATTTTCCTGAGATTTTCAAAACCAAGAATCTAAAGATAGATGCCCGTAGCACCACGGTGAACCGTTGTATTCTGTCGATGATTGCTGAGTGCGAAGAGCTGGCTGCTGCTAATCCTACAGCCCAGATTCATAACGATGTAAGCGAGAGTCTGCAGTACTATCTCAATCAGCCTTGGGATGGACTGGTAGCGAAACTTGGACGCACCACTGGCGATAAGGAAGAGCGCGAATATGCCTATAAGTACACCCACCCAGAGCGCTTGATGAAAGCGTTGTTTAACGACGAGGCCTACGTATATAATAATGTGAATGCAGGTTCGCTGATGCGCCAGCTGTTCCATGTGGCTTGCAATATGCAGAGTCACGACACCGATCTGGAGCTCTTCTCGCTGTTTACCGATGAGGAGGTTTACGACCAGTGGCGTCAGAAGAATGTAGGTTGGTATCTCGATTATGGTGCATCGCCTGTTTCGGGTGGTAAGATGCCTTTCAGTCAGCTTAATCTGCTGAAGAACATCATAGCTACTGCCGACACCGTTACTCAGACACAGGCCACTTTGCGATTTGGCCACGAGGTTTGTGTAATGCCTCTGGCTTGTTTGTTGGAGTTGGATAACTGCGGCATGGTTGTGAACAATCTCGATGAACTCGATAAGTATTGGCGTAACTATCGCATTTTCCCCATGGGCTGCAATATCCAGCTGATATTCTATCGCCCCAAAAAGGGAAAGACTGGCGATATTCTTGTAAAGGCCCTGCTGAACGAGCGCGAGGCCTATCTGCCTATCAAGACCAACCAGTGGCCTTACTATAACTGGCAGGAGCTACGTACATATTATAAAAATAAGATTGCCGCCTTTGAAGCAGAAAACAAGTAACATCTGTTAAAAATCCATATTTATAGGGATTGCACAGCTTTTTGATTTGTCGTACCTTTGCACCCGAAATAAGTTAAAGGTGTTTAGGAACACAAGAATTAATAATAAATATGTATAGCAATCCCTTCTTTGCGGTTATCAATCACCAACCAGCCTGTCGCCCTCCAGTATGGATGATGCGACAGGCTGGTCGCGTATTACCCCGTTATCGCCAGCTCACTAAGATGCTGCCTTTCCGTACCATCATGTCGTATGCCAATCTGGCTGCCGAGGTTACCTTGATGCCAATTGACGATATGGGTATGGATGCTGCCATCTTGTTTAGCGATATCTTGGTAATCCCTGAGGCGTTGGGCGTCAAGGTGGAATGGACCAACGAAGGGCCTGCTTTTCCCCATCCGCTGATGGATGTAGAGCATCCTGCGGCAGAATTAAGCTTTAGCCCCTCGCATCTTAATCATGTGGCCGATACGCTGGATGAGATTATGGGCCAGAAAAGGGCCGATACACCTGTGATTGGTTTTTGTGGTGGCCCGCTTACCTGCTTGTGTTACATGTTGGGTGGTCGCGACAAGACGATGCAGTTTACCGATGTGGTACGCTATCTCTACACCCATCGCGAGGAATCGCTCCAGTTGCTCGATGCCATCACCAGCGCCAGCGAGACTTATGTGCATTTGCAAGCAGCTCATGGTATCGATACCTTCCAGATATTCGAGTCGTTTGCTGGTGTGATATCTGCCGAGCTTTATCAGGATATGATTATGCCCTTTGTGCGCCGTATCACAGCTGCTGTAAGGCAGCATGGCTTGCCTATTATCTTCTTCCCCAAGGGATTTGGGGCTGGCCTGCAGATGCTCACCCCTGAGGATTGTGATTTTGTAAGTATCGATTGGCAGACACCCTTGTTGGTGGCTCGTCATCTGGTTAATCCGGCCATAGGTATTCAGGGCAATATGGATCCACGTATACTGTTTGCCCCTCAGGCTGTTATCGAGCAGCATCTGCAGCAGTATCTGGCTTTCTTCCGAGAGCATCCCAATTATATCTTTAATCTGGGTCATGGCGTTCACAAGGATACGCCATTGGAGAATGTACAGTTCGTAACAGAATGGTTCAGACAAGCACAAAAATAATCATTATAAATTAACAAAAGGTATGTTTTTAGGATTACTATTATCAGCAATGTTGGTGGTTGAAGGACCAGAGGTTACACCCGCCGACACAACCACAGCCCGCTCGTACAAGCTCGACGAAGTGGTGGTTAGTGCGTTTAAAACAAACAAATACGAGTTGGTGCCTGCATCGCGTTCGGCTTTGTCGGCTCGTCAGCTCAGTAATCAGCAGATAACAGGACTTAAGGAGTTAACTGCCGTTATTCCCAATTTCTATATGCCCGACTATGGTTCGAGAGCCAGTTGCCCCGTGTTTGTACGCGGTGTGGGTAATAAGTCGGATGGAACAGGTATCGGCTTTTATGTAGATGGTATGCCTTTCTACGAGCCCCTCTCGTTTGATTGCGATCTGGGCGATGTTGCCTCGGTTGAGGTGCTACGTGGTCCGCAGGGTACATTGTATGGTAGAAATGCCATCGGTGGTATTGTAAACATCAGTACCCGTAACCCATTGGAGTATCAGAACACCCGTGTTCGTCTGGGCTATGGTAAATATAACGATTTGCGCACGCAGATATCTAATTACACCAAGGTATCGGATAAGTTCGGTTTTACCTTTGGTGCACTCTATCATCATAACGATGGCGCCTTCCGTAATAGCTATCTGAACGAAAAGGTAGATAAGATGAACGAGACCGAGGAGCGTATAGGATTGTATTATAAGCCATCTGATAATTGGTTGATACGCCTTAACAGCCATTTTTCCTACAGCGATCAGGGAGGTTATCCCTATGCCCCAGTGAATGTTGAAACCAATACGTTGCAGGATATCAACTACAACCGTTATAGCTCATTCCGTCGCCTTATCAGCACCAATGGTCTGGGTATTACTTATAATGGTCCTGTGGTTAGCTTTAATAGCCAGACATCGTTCCAGTATATCAACTCAAAGCAGGCTATCGATCAGGACTTTACTGTTAACGACAAGTCGTTTGTAGAGAATGCCCGCCACCAGAATATGGTGTCGCAGGAGTTTACTCTCAAGTCGAATAACGATAGCCGTTACCAGTGGGTGGTTGGTGCCTTTGGCATGATGGAGCATGTGGATCGTACAGTTGATAACTTCTCACCATCAGCAGGCTCGCTCAGTCATACCAACTATTGTGTTCCAACCAGTTCGTTGGCCCTGTATCACCAGAGTACCTACAACATCTGGCAGGGACTTTCGGCTACAGCTGGTATCCGTTTTGATTATGAGCATGCAAAGACCAACTATGATAATCTAAAAGTAAAAGCCTCGCCACTATCCGATGGAGGTTTTACGTTGGTTGATCCCAGTCAGATGTCTTCGGCTACAGGCGAATCTTTCGAGAGCAGCAAGGATTTTACACAGGTAACACCTAAGTTTACGCTTCAGTATCTTACTACCGAGGATAACCTCTACTATGTGTCAGTTACTCGTGGCTATAAACCAGGTGGTTTCAATAAGTCGTTCTCTACATTCGATGAGCGTTCGTACGAGCCGGAATACAGTTGGAACTACGAGGTTGGCGCCAGCATTAACCTGCTGAACAATCTGCTTACCCTGAGTGCCGACCTGTTCTATATCGATTGGCGTCACATGCAGATTACTTCTACCATTACAGGCGTGGGTAATATCACCACCAATGCTGGTCATACAGATAGCAAGGGTGCTGAGTTGAATGTAATCGTGCGTCCTGTTGAGGGCCTGCAGTTCACGGCTAACTATGGATATACTTATGCCCGTTTCCTCTCTTATGTAAAGAGTGCCACAGTAGATTATACTAATAATCGCCTGCCCATGGTGCCCAACCACACGCTAAGCCTCGATGCCAACTACACCATCAACCCCACAGGTTGGTTAGATCGTGTGATGTTCAATGTAGGTTTGCGTGGCTTGGGTCGTATCTACTGGGCCGAGGATAATCTGGTAAGTCAGGATTTCTATACCACACTCAACGCCAAGGTAGCCTTTACCAAGGGTATTGTTACCTGGGAGGTATGGGGTAAGAACCTGACTGATACCAACTATATGGCTTACGGCTTTAAGTCATCTACCGGCAACTATGCCCAGGCAGGCAAGCCATTGATGTTTGGAACCACTATCGAGTTAAATTTCTAAACCAATAATAGTTTCATGGCAACAACCACCAGCGTAGATAATGTAAGGAGATTGAATCTCGCTACGTTTTTCTGTCTCTACATAGCGCAGTTCATCCCCTCAACGTTTATCACTACTGCCATGCAGGTAAGTATGCGCCAGGCCAATTATGGTCTGGCCACTATCGGCCTGCTACACTTAGTGCATATCCCCTGGCTCGTTAAGTTTCTTTGGGCCCCTATGGTAGATCGCCAGTGTTCTCATCTGGCCAGCTATCGCCGTTTCATCCTGCTAATGGAGTCGGTCTATGCCCTTTCAATCATGTGTATCGGATTCTTGGATATCTCCTCCGATATCTACTTTATCTTTGTGTTAGTTTTTATATCGATGTTTGCATCGGCTACACAGGATATTGCTACCGATGGTTTGGCGGTGAGGGCTTTTGGTAAGGGTGATCATAGTGCTGTGAATAGTATGCAGTCGATGGGACGTTACGCTGGTGCTTTCTTAGGTAGTGGTATCTTTATCGTGATGCTCGACCATTTTGGTTGGAGTGTTGTTTTCCCGCTGTTGGGATTGGTGGCTTGGTTCATGGTGGTGCCTTTGCAGTTTAATAAGAAGATACATATCGAGCCACGTTCGCCCAAACAGCGTGCCAAGCTGATGGATTTTATGTGGTTCTTCTCGCGCAAGGAAATTATCCCACACGTGATCTTCCTGTTGCTCTACTTTATGGGTATCATCGGCATTATTGCCAATGTGCGCCCTTATATGGTTGACTTGGGCTATAACATGAAGGAGATTGGTGTGTGGTTTGGTATGGTGGGTACAGCCACATCGTTTGTGATGGCTTGGGTGGCCCATGTGCTAATCCGTCGTATCGGTATGTATCGAGCTCGCTTGATGGTGGCCTTCATGATTGTTACAGCTCCGCTATATTTCCTGCTGCTAACGTTTATTTCGCCTACACTCCCCCTATTGGTAGGTGGTTTGCTGCTGGTAAAAACATGTCATGCCTTTGCGTCGATTGTGGTTTATACCACAGCGATGGATTGTGTACGCGATGGACGTGAGGGAACCGATTTCACCATCCAGGTGGTTGTGGTTCATCTCAGTTCGTCGCTCATCTCGATTATCTCAGGTGGTGTAGGTGAGTGGCTCGACTATCGTGGCCTCTATCTCATCGAGCTTGGCATTGCGCTCGTAAGTCTGATTTATGTAATTCGTGTGTTTAAACCTAATCAGATGCTGGCCAAATGGTAAAACGTATTTTATTTACAGCTCCCGACACCTATCATGTAAGTTTGCACGAGGCTTTTGGCAAACGCCCCACATGCAGCTTTCATCCCATGTTTGTGCCTTTTATCAGCAGTACCTTACTGCCCCCTGGTGGCACTTTCCTGCCGTTCTGTAATCAGTTGGCATCGTACGATTATATTATCTGCACAAGCATCATGGCCGTCAGGGCACTTTCCTCTGCTGGTGTCGACAGATCGCTTATTGATGGTAAGGTAGTAGCCATAGGTAAAGATCAGAAAGTCGTGCAGGAGTTTCTGGGTGTTACAGTGGCATTACCACATGCCAAACCCAGTTTGATGGGGATTATCGAGGCTTTGGAAAGCGAACAGGCACTACAGTCGAAGCGTATTGCTGTGCTGTGGCCTAAATATAGCGGACTGCCTGTTCCGCCAACGATCACCAATTTCCAGAATGCCCTAAGCGCAACAGGTGCCGACGTATCATATGTATATTGCTATCGTACCACAGCTATGAGCGATGAGTACTATGCCGAAACAGCCGATGCCCTACGTAGCGGTAATATAAGCGCTGTAGCCCTCACCAGTGGTGGCGAGGCCTACGTATTATCAAGAATTATGAAATTTGCCGAAACACAGGGCCAGCCTGTTAACGTGCCTATCTACTCGTTTGGTCCTTACACCACACGATGCGCTGAGGAGGCTGGCTTAAACGTAACAGGCACCTCCCCCAATCAATATAGCTTTTCTGACTTTATTGATTATCTCGAAACGGAGATATAACCCTATTTGATTTTCGAGGTCATCGCGCTGCGAACACCTTTATAATTATTCAGGTAGGCCTTGGCACTTCCGAACGAAAGGAACATGTCGAGGCGTACTGGTATATGGTTCTGATCGTCGGTGATATAGAAGCGGATAAGCTCGTGACTTTTTCCGTCCTCGCGCTCATAGAACGACATTACCAGGCAACGGAATTTCTCCTTTGAACCATTCATCTTGAAGGTTTCGCGACCACGGAACTCCAACCACGAGTTAGACAGATTACGTGCATCGCTGATAGGGGTGGGGATAACCTGACCCTTCTTCAGTTTGGTGGCATCGAAGTTGCGGGCACGCAGGAAGATCGACATCATATCGTAAATACAGTTACGATAGGTGCTGGTTTTCCAATGCTGTTCGCCATCGGCATCAATACGGTGCTTCTTCAGCTGACAGTTGCCATTAGGATAGGTGTACCATATCTCATCTACATAGTATCTGCTACCTTCACGGGCGCCTTTGCGGAAATACATTGGCGAAAGATCGGGATTGCAGTACGACAGCAAGGTATCGCGCATAGTGAAGTACTTGTCGAGCTTAGAGTTTCCACGTGTAATCAGGTACGATTTCCACGCATCCTTGCCCTCAAACTTGGTCATCTTTGTATCCATCTGGGCCGATCCAACCTTTACCCAAATAAACTGCCAGTTAAAGTAAAGGTCGTACTCCAGGCTCTCGCCGCTCTTAAAGGCGGTATTGGCAATTCCACACTGGGCATGGGCCGAGAGGCCTGTGCCAAGCATAATCATCAGCGAAAGAATTATCTTCTTCATTTCTTGCTATCTACATTTATGCCCTTATCCTTCAGGTATTCTATACCCATTTGGCGGGCGCGTTCTACATTTCTGTTCTTTAGTTTCTTGGCAGCCTCTGGTTTCTGTTTGGTAATCTTCTCTGGCTTTTGTTTGTACACGGGTACAGCCGTTACATTCCAGTTAAGATTCAAATCCCATTTGGCTTTGCCTTCTATCTCTTTGGGATAGTAATAAACAGCCTCTGCCTGTCGGCCTTCGGCATAGTCTCCTGTATCCCAGATGCCGTTACCATTACTATCGATAAAGGCACTTACGTAATACTTCTCGGGTTTAAGGTATTTAAATTCGGCCACATGGTTATTTACATGGGCCAGTTTTACTACTTTATCCGAACCGTTAAGCAACTGAACCACCATGGCAGAATCTTCTATACCCGAGATGTTAAGTTTCAGCGTGCCGTATTCGTCTTCGCCCTTAACCTTGATGCCTTGTTTATAGGCATTAGATACTTTGCCATAGATATCTACGAAAGCTGCAGAATCTATCTCAAGGCTATACTCTATGCCTGGTCGCCAATCGGCCAGAATCTGGTAACTTCTGATCTGATGGGGTATAGGCTCCATGCGGCAATCTGATTCGTACCATACAGAGTCGATCATCGAATAGAGATGAACCGCAGCTGTGTCGCAATGCTGCAAAGGTGTAGGCATTTCAACCTTAATGACCTTATCGGGATCCATCTGTGATGGCACATCGAACTTGGGCTCCAAGGGTTTCTCGTGCCATACGGAGTCGTAAGGCATATCACGTTTCTTTTTCTTTTCCTGCTCCTTCATCCACTGGTCAATCTCCTTGGCTTTTTCCTTCTGTCGCTTGGCGTATGGAGTTTTAGCCAGCGATTCGATGGTATCCGTTTGGTTAATGAGCATACCTGTAGAGTCGGAAATCTGATAGTTAATCTCCATACGTAGGGTATCCTGATTAATCAGTGTGGTATCGCGCAACCAGTAATGGATGGTGTCTTGTTTCTCGTTTGTCTCGATTACAAAAGCATCGTTACTGTCGAAATTTAAACCCTTGATAACTGGCAGGTCGGGATGACCATAGCTGAAGTACATCGAGAACTTATTGGCTTCTACGCGTTCGGTCTTGATAAGGAAACGATCGGTAAGCACGTGGGTGAATGCCAACAGTGTGATATCATCGGGCAGGAAGTGGGTGTAAGGCACTTTTATCAGCGCATCGATATGCAACGAGTCGCGCCAAACGGTGTCGGTTCGCACGTCGGGCTTAGAGCCAGGCTCGAAGGTCTGCTGGTTAAAGGCAATCATCTCACTCTTCTGTGTAAAGCGGAAGTCGCCATCGGCATCCTGCAGGGCATAAGCGCGATAAGTGCCAGGAGCCACACCTTTTACTACAAAGTGTCCACGACTGTCGGTACGCGATACACGCAGCATAGGTTTGGTTTGGAAGGCAGAATCAGCCAGATCATTATACAAGCCTACCATGATGCCCTTGATGGGTTCTAGATTGCTGGCATCGAGCACATAGCCCGATACTTCGAAAGTATCAATCTTTTCGCCTGTGGAGAAGCTATAGGTATAGCTACCCATAGGGTTATTCTCGTTGTTATCGCTGATGGCATCGCTGAAGTCGATGGTATAAGTGGTATTCGCCATCAGTGAGTCCTGCAGTTCCACTACAATTTTTTTACCCGCAGCCTTGATGTCGGGTACTTCCAACTGTGGGGGCGACACAATCACCTTGTTGGTTGCGTCGGTAAGTTTGATATACTCATCAAACAGGATGGTAATCTTCTTGGTGTTCACGTTGGTGGCCTGATCGGCAGGTGTAGCGCTTAGAACCTTTGGTGGATCGTCGTCGTACCAACCGCCATCGGGCTGTCCCATGCGGGCACAACCAATCATAGCCAAAGCTATACTGCAGATATAGAGGAGTTTCTTCATGCGTTCAACTTCAATAATTGTTCGATATGTTCGCGAGAGTTGCTAAGGCGAGGCACCTTGTGCTGTCCGCCTAACTTGCCTTTCAGTTTCAGCCAGTCGTTAAACAGATTCTCGCGTGCCTCGATAATCTCAAGGTGCTGCAGCGTAATATCTTTATAACGTTTAGCTTCGTAATCGCTGTTGATTTCCTGCAGATGCTTATCAAGCAGATCGCTGAACTGCTGCAGATTGGCAGGGCGCTTCTTGAATTCGATGAGCCACTGATGGCGGCACTTGGCGTTCTGGTCCATAAACACAGGGGCAGCGGTATATTCCGAAACCTCGGCACCTGTCTGTTCGCAAGCATAGGCCAGTCCCTTTTCGGCATTATCTACTATCAGCTCCTCGCCAAAGGCATTAATAAAATGCTTGGTGCGACCAGAGATGATAAACTTGTACGGATTGGTAGATGTAAACTGGATGGTGTCGCCGATTTCATAACGCCACAAACCACAGCTGGTTGAGATAACCATAGCGTAGTTTTTACCTGTTTCTACACCCCACAATGGTACGATGGTTGGATTCTCCTTGCCAATTTCGTCCATTGGTATGAACTCGTAGAACACATCGTAGTCGAGCATTAGCAGCATCGACTTGTCCGATGGATCGTTCTGCAGGCCGAAGAATCCCTCGCTGGCATTATACGTTTCCATATAGTGCATGTTGGGCGAGGTAATGAGCTGTTCGTACTGTATGCGATAAGGCGTAAAGGCCACACCACCATGGAAGAACACCTCGATGTTAGGCCATACCTCTTCAAGATGTGTTTTGCCTGTTATCTCCATCATGCGGGTTAGTACAGAGAGCATCCACGAGGGTACACCCGAAAGGTTGGTTACGTTTTTGTTCATGGCCTCGCGGGCAATACGGTCGCGCTTAATCTCAAAGTCAGAAAGCAGAGCTGTCTGTTTCTTCGGCACACGAACCAGATTGGCCAACGGGTTGATATTCTCAATCAGGATGGCGCTCAAATCGCCAACCAGAGAGTCTTTCAGATTATAATTAGGTGCATGACTGCCACCAAGAATCAGTCCCTTACCATCGAACATGCGCGATTTAGGATTGTTTTGCAGATACATGGCCACAGCATCAAATCCGCCACGATAGTGTATGCGTTTCAGTCCCTCTTTGCTTACAGGGATGAATTTTGATTTATCGTTGGTAGTGCCCGATGATTTGGCATACCATTTTACACGACCTGGCCACAGCACATCTGTTTCGCCATGACGCATGCGATCTATCGATTCTTTGAGTTCTTCGTAGGTATTTACGGGGATGTGTTTGGCAAAATCATCGTAACCTTTTATTGATGCAAAGGCATGATTTCGTCCGTATTCCGTATCTTGGGCTTCAGCCACCAGTCGGCCCAGCACAGCTTCTTGGAGTGCTTTGCCTTGGTTGAAGTGTTTCTCGAGTTCCTTTTGTCTAGGCTCGAATACTTTTCTTACAATCTTTGTTATACTCATGTTAATAATTGCGCAATCTGCCTGCAAAATTACGCAATTCCGTTGTAAAGGGGGAATATTTTTCGTTTTTTTATCATTTAAGATGTAATCTTAATCCAAACTGGATAGATGGTGCCAGCGGATGCTCTTTGTAATAATGCTGCAAAGAGGTTCCGTCGTTAAAGTAATAACCCAGCGCAGGCTCAAGGTAAAGTCCGAACTGGCGTGTGATATTATATTCGGCACCAGCAGCGGCATTAAGTGAGAACTGCCAGGGGCGCTGGTCGATATCGCCATCGGATACTTGAGCGTCGATACATTTCTCGAGCAAGGCGGTACCCGCTAGATAAACATTAAGATTACCGGTGCTCCATATGTTCCATGATGCGCCTACGGGAATACCTAAGTATCTGAGTTTCTGGATGTAATTATTACTGTTGGTAATAGGTGTGATAAACTCCGACTCAAGATAGGTATAGCTGATACCACTATGCAAAGCGATGCGATTGCTAAGTTGATACTGTAACGAGAGTCCGAATCTAACAGGCAACTTGTGTTTCGAAACTACATCGGGCAGGGTGTACATATTGGTAAACGAAGAAGTTTCGCCGAACTTGATGTAGTCGGTAACAATAGTACCGCCGTTTTTGTCTAAATCAACATCGCTGTTAACTGCGTAATTCGCATCGCTATTCAGGAATTGTCCACCCATAGTGTTTCCTAAATTATTACTAGCCATCAACAAACCGTTCGAACCGTTCAGTCCGATGGTCCATTTATCTGTATCGATTGATTTTGAGCGGGTTTCGCTTGGATTGATAACATCAGGCAGATAGGTTTGTTTCTTTTCCTGCGACGCAATAATTTGGGTGTCTTCTGATACCTGCTGATGATTGTCAGTAGCATCTGGAGCGTTTTTGTTTGTAGCCTCTTGTAAGCTATTGTCTGTCACCTCCTGCAGATTTTCGCCTGTAGGTAGTTGCTGTTCGTAAAACTGGGGTTGGGGCTGACACTTCGTTCCCATAGTTTTTTCTACCTTATGATCATTTGTCGCTTGAGCCAGAAGTATTAGTTCTTCTGCCGGCATTGCTGGCTTGTCTGCTTCGGCTTTAGGTGCCATCACTTTCTGGCTGTTAGCCGTTAACTGGGGCTCTTTGGTATCAAACTGATAAACGGTAAAGCATCCAACAATCGCCAGGATGGCAGCTGCAGCCACCCAATACCAGCGGCGCATAGAAACAGTCTTTGCTGGGGCTGAAACAGGGGCAGACTCAGACTCAGTCTGGAGTTGCATCTCGTTACTGATGCTCTCCCAGAGTCCGGCTGGTGGAGTCATCTGGTGCCCCTCCAGTTTTTGTTTCATTTGTTTCGTCCAATCCTCTTTCATCCCTTTTCGATTATTAATTCCTTTATTCTTCGCGCCAGCCATTGTTTGGCGTAATAGAGCTGAGAAGCTGATGTGCCTTCCTTAATGCCAAGTAGCTCGGCTATTTGCCGATGCGAGTAGTCTTCAAATACATACAGATTCAGTACCGTTCTGTATCCATCAGGCAGTTCGCTTATCAGCTGGTGCAGCTGGTCGGCCGAAATCTGTTCTGTTGCAGGGGTGTCGTCTGCTATATCCGCTTGCTTCTGTTTTATCTCGTCCTGCTCTACAAACAGCAGTTTCTTCTTGGTCCTTAGGAACATCAGCGCCTCGTTTGCTACAACCCTCATCAGCCAGCCTTTGAACGCCTCTTCGCCGCGATACTCAAGCGATGGGATGGCGGTGAATATCTTTATAAAACTGTTCTGCAGCACATCCTTCGCATCGTCGCTATTGGGTATATAGCGGTAGCAGACCGATGATAGCTCACCAATATACATCTGGTAGAGCTCGCTCATCGCCCGTTGGTCTTTATTCCGTATTCGCTCAACGAGTTGATTGACCATTTTCTGCTTACGTTCTATGATTAAGAATTCAAAAGTACTGAAATCTTGTATGAGAACAGAAAGTTTTTAGTTTCTTTAACATTTTTCTATACAAGAATCGCTTAAATACTGCATTATTATAGCGAAATGAACCTAAAATACGTATGAATATGAAGAAAAAGTTTTTTTTATTATCAGCCATTATGCTGAGTGGAGTCATCCTTTCGAGCCTCCTTTCATGCAGCTCGTCAGAAGAGATTGAGCAGCTCGAACCCAAGCAAGTTGTAAACATGCTGGGTGAATCAAAGCCTATACAGCTAACTCAGGAGCAGAGTGTGTTTGTAAACGACAACAACCAGTTTACGCTGAACTTCCTGAAAGCAGTAAACAAGGCTGAACAAAACGGCCAGAGCTTTATCTATTCGCCATTGAGCATTACCTATGTATTAGGCATGGTGAACGATGCTGCCACAGGACAGACGGAACAGGAGCTGGAACAAGTCATGGGTTTCCATCAGGGTGGTATCAAGGCTGTCAACGACTACTGCAAGAAATTGATTGACGGTCTGCCAAAAGTGGATGACAAGGTAACGCTGAACATCGCTAATGCCCTGTTTGTCAATAAGAACAGGGGCACGCTGCAGCAGCAGTATCAGCAGGACATGAAGCAGTATTATGATGCTCAGGCAGAGAACCTGGACTTCAAGTTGCCATCAACGCTCAAGACCATCAACGACTGGGCCAGCGATCATACCAATGGCATGATTCCAACCATTCTCGATAAGATAGATGAGAAAGTGGTGACCTATCTGCTGAATGCCATCTATTTTAAAGCCGACTGGGCATCTAAGTTCGAGGCAAAGAATACCGAGGAAGAGAAGTTTACTGCGACAAATGGTACCATCAAGCTGCCATTGATGCACCAGAATGTGCTTATCCAATATCTGAAGAATGAGGATTATAGTGCCATCGAGATACCTTATGGTAATGGTTTATGGAAGATGACGGTAATGCTGCCTGAGGAAGGAAAGACCACCGACGACATAATCGAGCGTATAGGACAACTCGGTTTTTTAGAGGGAAATGGATTCTGCGGCACCATGGGCGACACATACATGGCACACGAAGTTGACCTGAAACTGCCACGCTTTGAAACCAGTTCGGATACAGATAAACTGACATTGAAAGGCGGTCTTGTCGCCCTACTGCAACAGCTGGGGATTAATCTGGTATTTAATCAATCCTTATCTGAGGTGCCCAATATGTGCGAAAAAGAGAATATGTATATTAGTATGATGCGCCAGAAGGCAAAGATTAAGGTGAATGAGGAAGGTTCTGAGGCGGCTGCCGTAACCATTGGTGGGGCAAACTGTACGGCTTTCACCCCTAATCCTCAACCTGTGGAATATCCTAAGGCCATATTCCATGCTAATCGCCCCTTTGTGTATACCATCAGCGAGGCCTCATCGGGTGTTATCGTGTTTGTAGGAAAATTTTCTAGGGAGTAGAACTTTACTCCCCAGAAAATGCTGCAGCTTCAGCTTCGGCTATGATTTCCTCGCGCGATTTCTCTTTATGAGAGATGTCCGAGAGGTCGAATTCCTTATCTGAAAAATCTATTGCTGGCTTCTTCGAAGGTTGTGGGGCTGGTTGTTTTACCAACTGCTCTTCAACCTGTTCTGTTTCTGCTGGCTGCTCGATGATAAAGCTCTGTTGCTCCTTTTCAGGATCGGGCACAGCCATTGCTGGCTCTTCTTCCATCTGGGTGCGGGCTGTCTTGGCAGCAAACACAGCATCTACAAACTGTGGTTCGCGCTTCAGGCGCTGCAGCGTGTCTTTCGACGCTTTCTGCTGGGCCTCTTTCTTTGAGTAGCCCGAACCGCTTTCGCCGTTAACGCCCTCGATAATTACCATATAGGTGAAAACGGGACTTCCGTTCTCATCTTTCTTCTGCTTTGTGAGCTTGTACTCCAAACGCACACGATTTTTCTGGCTCCATTCAAGCAGTTTCGACTTGAAGTTTACCTCCTTGAATGCAACCTTATCGATGTCAATGAACTTGCCCAGAACCTGATTCTCGAAGAACCACAGGCAAGCCTCGTAGCCACGATCCAGATAAATGGCACCTACCAGCGCCTCGAAAGCATTACCCTCAACATAGCTGTTGTGCGAGGTTGAATGACCTGCTGATATCAGCAGATTGCTCAATCGCATCTCGGTAGCTAACTTTCCAAGCGTTTCGCGGCTTACGAGTTTTGATCGTGTATTGGTGAGGAATCCTTCGCGCTTACCTTCGTAATGACGGTAAACGATGTAACCCACAGCAGCGTCGAGTATAGCATCACCCAGGAACTCCAGTCGCTCGTTGTTCAGCGGCTTGCCCTTGTCGTTGCGCTTGCGGATGCTCTTGTGCATCAGCGCCATCTTGTAATACTCGATATTGTGGGGGTAGAATCCCAATATCTCATAAAGAGAAGAAAAAAGCTCCTTCTCCTGACGGAAAGGGAGCTTTATTCTATCTATGATGTTATTAGGCCTCATACTTCTTGAATACTACACATGCGTTGTGACCACCAAAGCCGAAGGTGTTGCTGAGTCCAGCACGTACCTCGCGCTTCTGAGCCTTGTTGAATGTGAAGTTCAGGTTGTAATCAATCTCAGGATCCTCGTCGCCCTCCTCGTGGTTAATTGTTGGAGGAACGATATCGTTCTTAATAGCAAGAACGGTAGCCATTGCCTCTACAGCACCAGCAGCACCCAGCAGGTGACCAGTCATCGACTTGGTAGAAGAGATGTTGAGCTTGTAGGCAGCATCGCCGAATACCTCCTTGATGGCCTTAGCCTCAGAGATATCACCAACGTGGGTAGAAGTACCGTGTACGTTGATGTAGTCGATGTCCTCAGGCTTCATGCCAGCATCCTCGAGAGCGTTCTGCATCATGAGCTTAGCACCCAGACCCTCGGGGTGAGAGGCTGTGATGTGGTGAGCATCAGCGCTCATACCAGCACCTACCATCTCAGCGTAGATCTTAGCACCACGAGCCTTAGCGTGCTCCAGTTCCTCGAGAATCAAGCAACCTGAACCCTCGCCCATGATGAATCCATCGCGGCTTGCGCTGAATGGACGGCTGGCCTTCTCTGGCTCGTCGTTACGAGTAGAGAGAGCGTGCATGGCATTGAAACCACCTACACCAGTAGCGCAGATAGCTGCCTCGGCACCACCAGCAACGATAGCGTTTGCCTTACCCAAACGGATCAGGTTGAAGGCGTCGGCCAGCGCATTAGATGAAGATGTACAAGCTGAAGCGGTGATATAGTTGGGGCCATGGAAGCCATACAAAATCGAAATCTGACCTGCTGCGATATTAGCAATCATCTTGGGGATGAAGAAGGGGTTGAACTTAGGACCATCGGCCTCGTGAACACCATAGTACTTTACCTCGTCCTCGAAGGTCTTAATTCCACCAATACCTACGCCATAAACCACGCCGATACGGTTCTTGTCTTCAGTCTCCAGATCCATACCGCTATCCTCAACGGCCTGCTTGGCAGCAATCATGGCCAGCTGTGTGTAGCGGTCCATCTTACGTGCCTCTTTGCGATCCAGGAAATCGTTCACGTTGAGGTTCTTTACCTCGCATGCAAACTTTGTTTTGAAATTTGTTGTATCGAAACTTGTAATAGGTGCTGCGCCGCTAACTCCGTTGAGCAGGTTCTTCCACATCTCATCGGGAGTGTTGCCCACTGGCGTAACTGCGCCAAGACCTGTTACAACTACTCTTTTTAATTCCATAAGCTTAAATTAAAAGCATAATGGTTGCCTCTTAAAATAAGGAAACAACCATTATGTAGTAAACAAATATTATTTTGCGTTCTCCTCGATGTAAGCGATGGCGTCGCCAACGGTACCGATCTTCTCAGCCTTATCATCGGGAATTGAGATACCAAACTCCTTCTCGAACTCCATGATCAGCTCAACAGTATCCAGTGAGTCTGCACCCAGGTCGTTTGTGAAGCTAGCCTCAGCCTTTACTTCAGCCTCATCTACACCGAGTTTGTCTACGATAATTGCCTTTACTTTGCTTTCAATTTCTGACATAATTGTAATAATTTAATTGTTAATAATGATGTTGCTATCTTGAAATTTTTCCGGCATTTTGCCGAAATCGGGTGCAAAGTAACACATTTTCTTTCACTTACGCAAATTTTTTTAAGAAAAACTTACTTTCGTTTGCACATTATAGGGGCATTTGTGCAAAAATATGCCCTTTTTAGGTGTGACTAATACTATAAAAATACAAAATATGGCGATTTTATTCAATTTTAGTTGGATATTTGAAAAACTTTCTGTAGTTTTGCAAAATAAAACGAATACGAATATGACATTTACAAAAGAAGCCAATCAAATTTTTGAGAGGGCAATAAATGATTATCATGTTTTCGACGATGTCGACACGCCCTTGAAAAATCCATATCAGAAAGACAGTATCCAGTATAGCTTATATAAGAAATGTTGGATTGATACTGTTCAGTGGCATTATGAAGATATTATACGCGATCCCCATATCGATCCAGTTGAGGCACTTGCCCTGAAGCGTCGCATCGACCGCAGTAATCAGGACCGTACCGATTTGGTAGAGGAAATCGACTCTTGGTTCCGCCAGCATTACAGTCAGGTGGTGCCACAGGCTGATGCGCGCCTTAATACCGAGAGCCCGGCTTGGGCTATCGACCGTTTAAGCATTCTTGCACTTAAGATTTATCACATGCAGGAGCAGGTTAACCGTACCGATGCCGAACCAGAGCACATTGCCAAGTGTAAGGCTAAGCTTGATGTGCTGTTGGAACAGCAGGTTGACCTTTCGCTGGCTATCGATCAGCTGCTCGAGGACATCGAGGCTGGCCGTAAGTACATGAAGGTGTATCGCCAGATGAAGATGTATAACGATCCCGCAACTAATCCTATCTTATATAATCAGAAGTAAATACAAAGGCTGATGAGAAAAGAGCATATACTGGTCATCAGATTCTCAGCTCTTGGCGATGTGGCCATGATGGTGCCTGTAGTCTGGTCGCTGGCTCAGCAGTATCCCGATATACGCATCACGGTGCTTAGCCGTAAGTTCGCTCGCCCCTTGTTCGACGATTTGGCGCCCAATGTTAATTTCATGGAGGCCGATCTCACCAAGGAGTATCATGGTGTGCGCGGACTTAACGCACTTTATCGCCGATTGGTTGCCAAGCAGTTTACCAAGGTGGCCGATCTGCATAATGTTCTGCGCTCAGAGTATCTGCGCCTACGATTCAATCTGGGCCGATATCGTGTAGAGCACCTGATCAAGAACCGCAGTCAGCGTCGTAAACTGGTTTCGGGCAAGCACGATAAGCGTGTGCCATTGCCATCATCGTTCGAGAATTATGCCGCTGTGTTCGAGCGTCTGGGCTATCCGGTTGATATCAAGAATTTCCGTTCCATCTTCCCTGCCGAGGGTGGAAATCTGAACCTGTTGCCCGCCATCTTCGGACCCAAGAAGAGTTTCGAACAGTGGATTGGTATCGCACCATTTGCCGCCCACGAGGGCAAGGTGTATCCACCACGCCTGATGGAGCAGATAATCTTCCGTCTTATTCAGCAGTATCCTAATGGTCGTATATTCCTGTTTGGTCGTGGCGAGGAAGAGGAGAAGTTCTTCCAGCTGTGGTGTGCACAGTATCGCCAATGTACTTCGGTAGCCAAGCATTGCGAGGGTATGTATCAGGAGCTTATCCTGATGAGTCATCTCAACGTCATGCTTTCGATGGATTCGGCCAATATGCACCTGGCATCGCTCACAGGCGTGCCTGTGGTAAGCGTTTGGGGCGCAACACACCCCATGGCAGGTTTCCTGGGTTATAATCAGGACCCCGAAAATGCTATCCAGATCGATCTGGAGTGCCGCCCCTGCAGTATTTATGGCAATAAGCCCTGTCAGCGTGGCGATTATGCATGTCTGCAAAACATTCCGCCCGAGCGGATTGTTGACAGAATAGTAACCCTTATTAATAACTAAAAACTAGAACGCTTATGAAGTACATTTGTGAAGTGTGCGGTTACGTTTACGACCCCGCAGAAGGCGATCCCGATGGTGGCATCGCTCCAGGAACAGCTTTTGAGGATATCCCCGATGATTGGGTATGCCCCGTTTGTGGCGTAGGTAAGGATAACTTCAGACCAGAATAAGCTTCATGCAAACTAAAGGGTTCATTATCAAACGTGTGTGGGTTATAGCCATTTCGTTGGCTATAGTGCTGGTTTCGTGTAAAAACGGTGTTAGCGAATTCATTCCGGCGTTTGATGATGAACCTATTGTAAGCCCATTGGCTACGGAGCTTGGTTTCAGCAAGGACCGTCCGCTGGTAATGGGTATGAATACCAGTTATGCCCCTTTGCAATACGTAAACAGTCAGGGTTTGCCTACTGGTTACGATGTGGAGTTCACTAAGAAACTGCTGATGCGTATGGGCATTCCTTACACTTTCTCGCCAAACCATTGGGACAAAATGTCGCCAGGTATTATTGGTGGAAAGTACGACATGGGTATGCTGGTTTATTCGTCGTATCGTAAAGATACAACCAACTATTCCGATGCTGTATTCCGCATGTATTATCAGGTGGTTTACAGAAAAAAAGACTTTGCAGAGTTTGATTTCCGTCATCTTAAAGGCAAGCGCATTGCCTATATGAAGTCGCGCCCTATTGGTTTGATGCTGAAGGACGAAGAGGCCGATGGCTATCCGATAACCGACCTGAATGAGGCTATTGTTGATCTTGCAAACGGAAAGTACGATGGTGTTATCTGCTATCGATTCCAGGCAAAATATCATGTAGGACTCCTGCATCTTTCAGATCAGTTAAAGGCCGATGATCTGTCGTTAGAGCCTCGCGAATACTGTTATGCCAGTCATGATAAACGCTTGATTGATGCCATCAATGCCGAACTAAAGAAGATGGAGGCCGAGGGCATCGTCGACGAGATATATGGTCAGGAAGTGGCCGAACGCTTTGGCGATATCAAGATTCCTATGTGGGTTTGGTGGCTGCTCACAGGTCTGGTATTTTTGTTTATGGTGGTTTATGTGGTTAACAAGAACCGTTACAATCGCCGTTTGCAGAGTGCCAACGCACAGTTGCAGAAAAACAACAAAGCCCTGCAGTTAGCTACAGCCAGAGCCGAGGAGAGTACGCGAATGAAGAGCAACTTCATCAAGCAGATCTCGCACGAAATCCGTACACCATTAAATATTATATGTGGTTTTACACAGGTGTTGACAACTACTGATGCCGAACTGGATAAGGCGGAGAAACGCGATATGTCGGTGCAGATTATCGATAATGCCGAACGTATTACTGGCTTGGTCAACAAAATGCTGGCACTTGCCGAAATTAACAGTAGCGTGGTACTGGAGCGCGAAGACCATACGTCGGCTGTTGTCATTGCCCAGGAGGCCATTAAGGCGGCAGGCATCAACAAGGCATCGCATGTTCAATTCAAGCTTGTAAAGCTGTTTGGGGCCGAACAGATGTTCGATACCCATCTACGATCAGCTGTTCTGGCTTTGCAGCAGTTGCTCGATAATGCCAAGAAATTTACCGAACAAGGACAAGTAACATTACAAATAAGTAATCACGAGGGGCAGGCGTATTTTGTGGTCGAAGATACAGGTACATCCATCCCCGTATATCAGGCCGAGCGCATATTCGACGAGTTTGTGCAGTTAGACGAGTACAGCGATGGCACAGGCATCGGACTCTCGATAGCGCGTAGCTTAGCGCGCCGATTGGGTGGTGACATCGTTCTCGACACCACCTATACAGGAGGCGCACGATTCGTGATGACCCTACAAAGCCAGCAAGAAGAAACAGCATGAAACAAACATATCCCATCATAAGGTTCCCTGAAAGGGGAACCATTTTGTATCCCTTTCGTCGTCATCCTCTGGTAACTCAAGGCATGCTTGAACAGAAGCTTGCCCGCGAGCTTTCGGCTAAGTTGCCCGCTGGCGTTGAGTGCCTGTTAAACGCTTGTATCATCACTACCGACAAGCAGCCGCCATATTATCCCGATCTGGCGCTGGTGGTAGCTGGTACCCCCGGCATCCGTATCGATGTAGAGATTGATGAGCCTTACCGCAAGGCAACTCGCGAGCCCATCCACTACCAGTCGTGTGGCGATGTGTTTCGTGATCATCTGCTTAATCGTCATGGATGGGTAGTAGTGCGTCTGGCCGCTCAGCAAATCGCCCAGGAGCCTGGTATCTGTGCCGACTTTTTGGTTGAGTTGGTTACTTGTATGATGTCCGATGGTGCATCTATCCAGCAGCACGAGTTTGCATCGGTGCCCACACCTGTTGAGCCTTGGAGCCGTAACGATGCGTTAAAAATGGCCTATTGGCAGAATGTGGATGGCGAGGATAAACAATGGATTACCGATAGATATGCCCTCGATGCCGACGAGCTTGACTGCAAACAGCAGGTTAAACCCTTCAACAAAACCGATGATATGCGCGAAAAAATGGCCACCTTCCGCGATGCAGGCCATTACGAGCAGGATGCCGACATTGATTTTGAGCCTTGCGAACACATATATATATATAAAGGTATAAAGCGTATGCTGCCTGTCAGCTCGCTCATTGCCTATTTCTTTGATGAATTCCAGGCCCTGCCACAAGCCGAAAACCAGTTGCGATTTAAAGGCATACCCGTAGAGGAGAGCTTGGATAAGTGGGAGCGTGCTAGTCGTACAGCCAGCGAGGTGGGTACCTTTGTACACCTGCAGACAGAGAACTATTTTCAGCGCGGTTTCTTCGAGACCGAGTGCCAGCTGCAGTTTGGTAACGACACTGAAGTGGTGAGTGTAGAGCAGGAAAAGCTGCACTTTCTGCGTTTTATCCGCGACTACGATATCGAGCCCTATCGCCAGGAGTGGCCCGTTTACGATAAGGATTTGAACATTGCAGGTACCATCGACCTGATTTGCCAGGACGACGATGGCGAGTTTACCATCTACGACTGGAAACGCTCGTCGAAGGTAGTAAACGCCCAAGGCCAACCCATCGTCGAGGGTTTTCGTGGCAAGATGAGCCATAACGGTATCAGTCTGCCCGATACCTCGTTCTACCATTATTGCATTCAGCAGAATCTGTATCGCTACATGTTAGAGCGCCATTACGGCATCCGTGTAAAGGCTATGAACTTGGTGGTGCTCTGTCCCGATTATCCCACCTATTATGTAGCCCAAGTACCCAAGATGGACCAGCTTATCCAGCAAATCGTCACCATTTGTCAGCAGCACGATTTAGGCCACAGGTTGCTGTAAAAAATATAAGAAACTGGGAAACTGAGAAACTGAGAATCAGGTTGGTTTGAGAACGGAGAAAGTATTATGTATAAATATAATAATTAATTTAATAATCGTATCATAGATACCATTGTCAACTTTCCCCGTTTAAAACTAAAACCACCCCGATTCCCATTTTCCCAGTTTCTCATTTTCTCCTCAAAAAATCTCAGTAGTAAGCTTTCAATGAGATATCCGTAATGTATCTACCAGATATCCGTAACTTATCTCATAGATTAATTACGTTTTCCCAACGTGGGCGCTCGGCTTTGCCGCTTCGCTTGTCGAAGAATATTTGTTCCCCAACTAGGGAATTTTTGCGCCCTCACGTGGCAGCAAAATTTTCATCGCTTGCGGGCGATGACGTAGATGATAACGGGGGCGCCGATGAGAGGGGTGACGGCGTTGAGGGGGATGACACCACTCTCGCCTGGCAGATAGCAGATAAGATTACATACCAGGGCTACTACCGAACCGCAGAGTAGGGTGGCGGGTAGCAGTTGTCGGTGGTTGTCGGTGGTGAGCAATAGGCGGGCTATGTGGGGAACGGCCAGTCCGATAAAGGCTACAGGACCGCAGAAGGCGGTGGTGATAGCGGTTAGCAGACCGGTTACAATCAGTAACCAGTTGCGTACTCGCAGAATATTTACGCCTAAGTTCTCGGCATATCTGTCGCCCAGCATCAAGGCATTCAAGGGTTTTATCAACAATAAAGCCCCAATAAGGCCAGCTAACGTAACAATGGCAAACACAGGCATGTTGGTCATCGACACGCCACCAAACGAGCCCATACCCCATACCATATACGATTTTACGCCCTCGTCGGTAGCAAAAAAGTTAAGCAGCGATATGGCCGAGTTGCTGATGTAGCCAATCATGATACCTATGATTAATAGCATCACACTATTGCGAACCAAGGTTGAGAAGAAAAAGATGATGGTCATCACCGTCATGGCGCCCACAAAGGCAGCCAGCAGGATGGCAGCAAAACCTGTGATGCTGACCGAACCTACGGAAAGTCCGCCACCTAAAAACAGCATCACCAATGCCACACCCAGCCCGGCACCGCTGTTTACACCAAACACACTGGGACCAGCCAGCGGGTTGCGGAAAGCCGTTTGTAGCATCAGTCCGCTTACAGCCAAAGCGGCACCACACAGGGTGGCTGTGATGGCTTGGGGCAGTCGCGACTCCAAAATGATGAACTGCCACGAGGCTTTGGCGGTTTCATCGCCCAAAAGTATGCTTACAACATCACCTGCTGGAATCGATACCGACCCCAACAGCAGATTGAGCGCGAAGAGTACCATGACCACTAATCCCAATCCTAAGCAATAAACCGAACCTTTGTTCATACTGTGGGCAAAAGTACAAAATAATTATCAATTATCAATTATCAATTTTCAATTTTCTGCGCCATTCGTCACAAATTTACCGTTTATCACACCATTCGTCACAAAATGTCACAGAATATCCCTAAAATTTGGAGTGTGTTGCAACTATATCTACTTTTGCAACGTCAAAACGACAGAGCTCGAGTTGAAAAATTAAATTGATGAAAGTATGAAAAAGTTAAGTTTTAGACTGATGGCCCTGATGGCCGCAATGATGATGACGCTGACAAGTTCCGCCAAGACACAAGACTGGGGCGGACGCGTGATAGATGAGAATGGCGAACCCATGCCGTATGTAAATGTAGTGCTGCTGTCGCTGCCCGACTCGGCTTTTGTGCAGGGTGCAATGACCAACGAGCAGGGTGTGTTTAAGATTGTAACCGATGTGAACGAGGGCTTGTTTAAGGTTACCAGCGTGGGCTATCAAACCTTATATATGAAGGCTGGTCAGGATCTTACCATCCAGATGAAAGAGGATAACCAACTGTTGAAGGAGGTGGTAGTAAAAGGACAGTTGCCTAAAACTCATGTCAAGGGCGATGCCATGCGTACAACTGTGGCAGGAACCATCCTTGAGAAGGCTGGAACCGTGAGCGATGCTTTGGCAAAGATTCCTTCGCTCGAGGCTGAGCGCGATGGTGCCGTAAAGGTGCTGGGTCGTGGCGATGCCGAGGTGTATATCAATGGCCGTAAGGTACAGGATATCTCCGAACTGTCGCGTTTGCGTTCCGATCAGGTGCTGCATGTAGATGTGGTTCAGAATCCAGGAGCCCGTTATGCTGCATCAACCAAGGCTGTGGTTCGCATTACGCTGAAGAAGGCGCAGGGCGAGGGTATCAGTTTCCGGGATAATGCGGGTGGCATGTATCAGTATGGTCACACGTTTACCAATAATCTGGATGTGAACTATCGTACTGGCGGACTGGATGTAACAGCATCGTTCTGGGCAGGTCGCTATGGTCATAGCAAGAGTCTGCAGGAGGATGATATGTACTATTTAGTACCAAATGGCCAGGGTAAAGATGCGGTTACCGGCTATACCAAGCAGGAAACCAAACAGATATGGAAAGGTCTCTCGCCTCAGATTCAGCTTAACTATATGTTCAACGAGAACCATGGCTTGGGTGCTTTCTACAAGTACGACTATCACCCCAGTGGTAGCCTGACCAGCGATTTTAATACCGACGAGTATCAGAATGGCGCCTTTATGGAGCGTTCGGAGAGCAAAATATGTCAGGATGATAAGTTTAAGAAGCATATCTTTAATGCCTATTATAATGGAAAGTTAGGAAATTTGGGTATCGATCTGAATATCGACGGACTCTTCGACGATACCGAAACCCCGGGCAATACCATCGAGTTAGCCACATCGCCTGCTGGCGAGAAAACGCAGCGCACTATCAATAGCAATACCAAGAGTGGTAACAACTTCTGGGCTTCGAAGCTTATCTTCAGCTATCCTTTGTTTAAGGGTAACCTCTCTATTGGTGGTGAGTATAGCTATAATCATCGCACCGATGCCTACTCGTTTGCTGCCTCTGAGGCTGTGCCTGTAACAGCTACCGATACAGAGATTAACGAGAAGTCGGAAGCCGCCTTTATCGAGTACGGACATCAGTTCGGAAAGCTGTTTGCTCAGGTTGGTTTGCGTTACGAGCACCTGAAGAACGACTATTATAACTATGGTAAGCGTATGGACGACGAGAGCCGCGACTATGGCGACTGGTTCCCCACCGCTACCCTCTCAGCGCCTATCGGTAAGGTACAGCTGGCACTCTCATATCGTCGCGATATCAAGCGCCCGGCCTATAGCAGCTTAACAAGCTCTACCATCTATCTGAACCGATATGCCTATCAGAGTGGTAACCCATATCTCCGCCCCACTTACACTCACAGCTTAGAGCTGAACGTAAACTATAAGTGGATGGGAATGAGTATGAACTACTCGCGTATCAAGGATTTGGAGACGATGTCGTCAGAACCCTTCCCAGGTGCCGATGATCCACTGGTATGCCTGGTTCGTCCCATCAATACCGAGGAGGACTTCAATCAGCTGAGCTTTAATCCCTATGCCAGTCCGGTTATTGGCTGTTGGCATCCTACCTGGTACGTCTATGTGCAGTTCCAGGATTACAAGGCGCCTCGTGCCGATGGTTCTACCATTACCCTCAATCACCCATATTGTCAGGTAGGTTGGAATAATACCATTACGTTGCCAAAGGGCTGGCGTATTAATGCCGGATTGAGTTATGTGCCTAAGGGCGATGCTAGTAACTTCCGCATTCACAAGCAGCAGTTCCGTTCTAACCTCGGTGTTCAGCGCGATTTCAACCTGCGCCGTTTGGGTACACTTACTGCCGATGTACGTTGCAACGATATCTTTAATACCGATAAGACTAACGCCACCCTGTTTGGCCAGCGTGAGTTAACTGTTCGTAATCCAGCCCGTCGTACCTTCATGCTCGACCTGACTTGGAAGTTTAACGAGGCTAACAGTAAGTATCGTGGAAAAGGTGCTGGCGAAAAGCAGAAAGCACGTATGTAATTTGTAATTAATAATTTTGCGTTTGTAAGTTGAACATATTTAAGTTTGTATGAAAAGATTGTTTTTAGGTGCAGCTATTGCCATGCTGCTCATCCCTGCAGTGGCAGGGGCACAGACCAATCAGGCTGTCCAGACTGTTCGTGGTCAGGTTTGTGATGTTGCGTCGGGCGAGCCCATGATTGGTGTAACGGTCACAGTAGAGAACGGTAGTACTATGGCTACCGTCTCTGATGTGGACGGAAATTTCGAAATCAAGAATGTGCCCGTGGGGCGCCATTCCGTCAGAGCCAGCTATATTGGTTACGAGTCTGTACTGCTTAAGGAGCAGATGGTTACCTCGGGTAAGGAGTTGGTACTCAATCTGCGTATGCGTGAGAGTATCTCCGAACTGGGCGAGGTGGTTATCAAACCACGTGTAAACAAGCAACAACCATTGAACGAGATGGCTCAGGTGGGTGCCCGTATGTTCAGTGTCGAGGAGGCTAGTCGCTATGCTGGCGGCATGGCCGACCCTGCCCGCACGGCTTCGATGTTTGCGGGTGTGGCTACAGGTGGCGCTACCAACGGTATCTCTATTCATGGCAACTCACCTCAGATGTTGCAATGGCGAGTTGAAGGCGTTGAGGTCGCCAATCCCAACCACTTTGCCGAGATTACCGAGGCTGGTGGTGGTGTGTTTACCTCGCTCAACGGAACCGTGCTGGCTAATAGTGATTTCCTCACTGGCGCCATGCCAGCTGAGTATGGTAATGCCCTTTCTGGTGCCTTCGATATGAAGATGCGCGTGGGTAACAATACCAAGTACGAGCATGCCATCCAGGTGGGTACACTTGGTGTCGATTTCGCTTCCGAGGGTCCGTTGGCAAAGGGTTCTAAGGCCTCTTATCTGGTAAACTATCGCTATAGTTTCCTCGAGATAGCCAAGAAGCTGCATGCCATCAATATGGAGAACGAGACACTCGACTATCAGGACCTGAGCTTTAAACTCAACATGCCTACCAAGAAGGCAGGTACCTTTGCCGTGTGGTTCACCGGACTGATCGATCGCTACGAGAATAAGGTTCCCGATGTGTCGGAGTGGGAAACGCTTTGGGACATGAACGACTCGTGGTCGCGCCAGCGCAACTGCGCTTTGGGCGTAAACCATACCTACCGCTTTAAGTCGGGTGGTACGCTGCACTCAAGTGTGGCTTTTACAGGCGCCTATCGCAAACTGGGTGTTAACGATTACGACGCAGATATGAACCAGATGCCACAAATGGCAGGACGTAGCTCACAGTGGAACGTCATCATCAGCACCCAGCACCAACACAAGTTTTCATCAAGATATACCATGCAGAATGGCTTTGAGCACCAGCACTTAGATTTCCACACTTGGATGGATTACATCCACTATACGGGTGGTCCGCTCTATCGTGTGTACGATTCTGAGGGCAATACAGGCCTTACCCGCTTTTATACCAACCATAAGGTGGCGCTCAGTCGTAAGCTTTCGGCTGTGGCTGGTGTCAACGTCATGTGGTTTAACCTCAACAACCAGTGGCTGGTTGAGCCTCGTATCAGCATGCAGTACAAAACTTCGGCATCAAGCACGCTCTCGCTGGCCTATGCCATGAACAGCCGCAAGGAAACTACCGATACCTATTTTGTACTGATGGACGGTAAGAATCCTAATAAGGATTTAGGATTGACACGTTCGCATCACATCTCAGCCTCGTTCGCTCAGCGTTTAGGCGACAACGCCATGCTGAAGATTGAGCCCTACTGGCAGTGGTTGTTCGATGTGCCTGTAGAAATGGGTAGTACCTATTCTATCCTGAATCATCGCAAGTTCTTTCAGGATCGTGCTTTGGTTAACGAGGGTGCAGGTCGTAACTATGGTATCGACTTCACCTTGGAACGTTATCTCAAGGACGGGTTCTATGGCATGATAACTGCCACTCTGTTTAAGTCGGAGTACCGCGATGCACAGGGCCAGTGGCACCACTCACGCCATGATCGCCGCTACATCACCAATATTCTGGGTGGTAAGGAGTGGATGGTAGGCAAGGCCAAGAAAAACGTGTTTGGTATCAATGGTAGATTAACCATGATGGGTGGCGATCGCTACACCCCAATTCCCGATGGTATCACTTTCGACGAGGTGATGATGCGCCCTGATAAGTCGATTCCTGAAGACGAGGGTTTGGATCCCTTTACCAAGCAAAAGGGTATGAACGTAGGTTATGCTTTCTCGATTAAGTACACCATCAACAAGAAGCATACTTCGCACCACTTCATCCTCGAATATCTGCAGATGAAGACGTTCCAGGGTCAGACGTTCGACCTGCACACCCACGAGACTGTGGATAAGTTCACCTCGCTCACATTCCCCAATATTGCCTATCGAGTAGAGTTCTGATGATGGAAAAAGGGCCCATTCGTCACATTTTTGTACAGAATATCCCTAATATTTGGCGCGTGATGTAGTTTTTTATATCTTTGCAGCGTCAAACAATCGAAATGTAGAATTTCAAATAATAAGAGAGTTATGAAACCAAGAACGATTATCGGATTAGTTTTAGTTGTAGGCGGTTTGGTTAAGCTTGCCACCATCTGGGGACTTATTCATTGGGAGTGGTTTGAAACAATGTCTGAAGGGCCATGGTGCATGTATTTCAGCATCTTTGTTATTATGTGGGTAGGTGCGCATCTGATTGTAGATAGTTATCGTCGCGACCCAGACCAGTGGTTGCAGCGCCCTCTGCCCATCGGCGAGGATGGCAAGCGCATCTGCTGTTGCGTGCATTATGGTGGCGACGAGTATATTTTCCGTGGCGAGCCGTTCCATGGTGCCCGTCTCGATGCCTTCTGTGGTGGTCTCCGTATGGACTTGCGCGAGGCTGTGATTACCGAGGACGAGGAGATTGATATCCACACCTTCTGTGGTGGTGTCGAGCTCTTTGTGCCTGCTCACGTCAATGTTTTGGTAAAGAGTCGCAGCTTTATCGGAGGTGTAGGCAACTCAACCGTGCATGTGCCTGATAAGGATGCCCCTTGCCTGCACATTGTAGCCAGCAATTTCTTTGGTGGCGTTGATGTTAAGAATTAAGAAAACCAAGTTTTGTTAATATTAAGTTAGAATTAATTTTCTAATAAAAGCAACGTCCGTCGCGATGACGCATGTTGCTTTCATGGTAAGAACAAATATCGTTTAACTAATTATAGATTACGAAGTATGAAAAAAATGTTTTTTGCTGTAGCTATGGCCCTTGTTAGTTTGGCCAGCTCGGCACAGGATCTGAAAGCAAACATGGACCCGAGTGTTAAACCTGGCGACGACTTCTGGCTGTATGCCGTTGGTGGTTGGCTCAAGGCCAATCCGCTGGATAAGCAGCATGCCGAGAACGGTGCGTTTACCGACTTGGAGGAGCTGAACAACGATCGTATTAAGGAACTGATTATGAAGTACGCCGAGAAGCAAATGCCTCAGGGAACCGACGGGCAGAAGATAGGCGCTCTCTATCGCTTATATATGGATAGCGTAAGCCGCAATAAGATGGGCTACGAGCCAATTAAGCCCTACCTCAAGCAGGTACGCGAAGTAAAGACTCGCGAGGAGTTGCTTAAGCTGATGTGCGATTTCGACGCTAAGGGATTCAATACCGCTCCATTCGGTATCGGTCTGTCACTCAATCCATTCAACTCTTCCGAGTATATGATTGGTGGCGGTCATGGCGGTGCCTCGCTGCCACAGGAGTACTATGCTAACCCTAATGAGCAACAGAAGAAGACAGTTGAAGCCAAGAAGGCCCTGTTTAAGGATTTCTTCAAGATGGTAGGCTATAGCGAAAAAGAGGCTCAGAAAAAGATGGAGGCCGAGTGGGCCATCGAGCATGCCATCGGCATAAAGACCCTGAATCAGGTTGAAAGTCGTAACCCCATGGCTACTATCCACATCATGCCTTGGCAGCAGTTGTTGAACGATTTCAAGGGTATCGACTGGGAAGGTTATCGCGATGCCTTGGGCATGCCAAAGGATATCGATCAGGTAAACATCAGCCAGTTGGAGCCTTTGCACGAGGTTGAGAAGATTATGGCCAACACCAGTCTCGACGATCTCAAGTCGTATGTCGAGCTTCAGATTATTCGCTCTTACAGCGGTTTCCTGAGCGATGCTTTCGAGGATCGTGCTTTCGAGGCTCAAAAGGCCATCAGTGGTGTACAGGAGCAGCAGCCCCGTTGGAAGCGTGCTGTGGCTACCATCAGTGGTAGTCTGGGCGAAACTATTGGTAAACTGTATGTTCAGGAGTACTTTCCCGAGAGCAGTAAGCAGCGTGTGGTACGATTGGTAAAGGATTTGCAGCAGGCCTTCGAGGATCGTTTAAACGAGAATACCTGGATGAGCGATAGCACCAAGGCCAAGGCACTTGAGAAGCTGCATGCCATGCATATTAATGTAGGCTATCCCGATAAGTGGGAGGATATGGAGAAGTTTGTGGATATCCGTGAGAACGAGAATCTGGTCGAGAACTTCATCCGTATCACTCAGGAGGCCCGTGCTGCCATGTTCCGTAAGTACTGGCACCAGCCGGTTGATAAAACCCGCATGGTTTGCACACCTCAGACGGTTAACGCTTTTTATCATCCCCTCTTCAACAGCATCAACTTCCCTGCAGCCATCCTGCAACCACCATTCTTTGATGTAAATGCCGATTACGCCAGCAACTACGGTGCCATTGGTGTAGTAATGGGACACGAGATGACCCACGGATTTGACGATCAGGGTTGTCAGTTTGATAAGGATGGTAACCTGAAGAACTGGTGGACAGCTGACGATAAGACCAATTACGACCAGCGTACCAAGGTGATTGCCGACTGGTTTAGCGAGCAGGAGGCTGTGCCTGGTTTGAAGGTTAACGGACAGAAGACGCTTGGCGAGAACGTGAGCGATAACGGTGGTTTGAAGATTGCTTATCGTGCTTACGAGAACCGCATGAAGCAGGAGCCACTGAGCAATATCGAGGGCTTTACCCCTGCTCAGCGTTTCTATCTGGCCTATGCCCGTGTTTGGGCTTGCAACAGCACCCCTGAGTACACGGCCATGCTGGTTAATAGCGATGTGCACTCACCTGCCCGTATCCGTGTTATGGCTGCTCTGCCTATGATCGATACCTGGTACGATGCCTTCGGTATCAAGCAGGGCGACAAGATGTTTATCCCTAAGGAGAAACGTGCATTAGTATGGTAAAGAAATATGTTGCGGCAACTGCCCTGGCTCTTGTATGTACAACAAGCTGGGCGCAGGAGCCTCAGGACTCGATAGAATCTGTAGACAAGTATTTAAATCTGAAGGAGGTCGTCATTAAAGGCGGCCTCCCTCACACTCGCCTCAAGGGTAACGCTATGGTTACCCGTGTGGATGGTACGGCGCTGGCATCAGCAGGTACACTGGGCGACTTGCTGGTAAAAGTGCCAGGTATGACTGGTACCGACGAGGCACCTGAGGTTTTAGGTAAGGGTACACCTCTTATATATATAAACGGTCGCAAGATGCGCGACGACAGCGAACTGAAGCGCCTACGCAGCGAGGACATTCGCGATGTAGAGGTGATTAACAACCCAGGTGCCCAGTACGATGCGCAGATACGTGCCGTGGTGCGTATCAGAACCAAGAAGCTGAAGGGCGAGGGTCTGGGACTGAATGCGACACTCTCGAACGAACGCGACCTGCGTTACGATTTCGACCGTCCACAGGTAAAGCTGGGGGCCAACTACCGCAAGGATGGGGTAGATGTGTTCGGACAGGTATATTTCTACCATCAGGACTATCGCCAATACAGTACGATAGAGGATAAGACCATGACTGACGTGAAGACATTTTATCAGCATGGCCCTTACACCATGACGTGGAAGTACAACCAGCTGAACTATAGCGCTGGTGTGAACTGGCAGTTGAACGAGAACCACTCGATGGGTGCGCGAATAGACCTGACACACCGCCCCAAAAGCGGTACCAACCAGGTGATTTACGATGAGGATGTGATAGAGAATGATGTGAAGATAGACCATCTGTACTCGCACCAGACCAGCAAAGAAAGCAAACCTCTGGGTATACTCACCAATACCTATTACAATGGTAAGGTGGGTAAGTTAGGTATCGACTTTAACTTCGACTTTATGAAGGGCGGCACCGATACCAATCGCGAGAATGTGGAGCTGAGCCAGATACAGAACGACTATGTGCTCAGTAAGTCGGGTACCAACAGCCATCTGTATGCTGCCAAGCTGGTGCTGTCGTACCCTATCTGGAAGGGTTCGTTGGATGCAGGAACCGAGATGAGTTTTGTGAAACGTAATAACACCTACTGGATTGACAAGGCTACCATTGCCAATACCGATGCCGACATTAAGGAGAATAACATTGCGGCCTTTGCCGAGTATGGTTGCGACTTTGGTAAATGGGGACAGGCCAGTGCCGGTTTGCGCTACGAGCATACGCTGTTGGATTACGACGATGCCAGTAACAACGACTATCTGCACCGTTCGATGGACGAGTGGTTCCCCACAGCATCGTATGCAGTAACGTTAGGCAAGATTCAGGCGGGTCTCTCATACAGTTTGAAGACCGAGCGCCCCAGCTTTTTTGCCATGAACGATGCCGTAACCTACATCAGTCGCTACACCCTGCAGGCTGGAAACTCGCAGTTGAAGAACGAACGTATCCGCGACCTGACGCTGAATCTGGCCTGGAAGTGGATTAACCTCTCGGCCTCGTACGAGCACACCAATAACGCCATTATCCAGTGGACGGAAATCAATACCGCCCAGAAGGATGCCACACTTGTAAAGCATCGTAATCTGGATAAGCCCATCAAGACGCTGAGCGCCTATCTGTCGCTCACACCACATGTGGGCATCTGGTCGCTCAATGCTACGTTGGGTGTTGAGAAGCAGGATTTGTATCTGGATGTAGAGGGGCCGCACAACCACCAGTATCGTGTGTATTGCAACAAGCCCACTTACACCGTAAACGCCTTTAATACGTTTGCACTCAAACATGGCTGGCAGTTTGATGCCAACGTGATGTTCCATTCAAATGGTAACTCGTATATTTTCTACAACGACACCTACAGTCTGCGTTTGGGATTGATTGTACAGAAGAGTTTCCTGAAGGACCGCTCGCTCATTGCCCGTGTGGGTGTGCTCGACTGCTTGCAGCGCCATCATGTGAACGAGGTGTGCGATTTGGGTTACAACTGGTTCAAACAAACCAACCGTTACTCAACCCATAAGTTGGTAACAACGCTCATCTATCGCTTTAATGCCACCCGCAGTAAGTACAAGGGTACAGGTGCTGGTAGGGACGTACAGGCCCGTATGGGATCATAATAGGTCCTTGATGGCAGCCTTGATTTGTGCCATGTTACTGCGCGAAACAGGTATAGTATCATGACAATTCTTCATTACAAGCTGGGTGGTGCCAGTGTGCGAGATAATCTGCTCAACCTGTTGGAGATTGATTATAAAGGCACGATGGCAGCGCACCATCATAGGATAGGCGCTTAGTTGTTCCTCAATCTGTTTTAAGGTAGCGCGTAGCATATCGTTTTTAATTTTCCCATCAAACAGTTGGTAAACTTTTACATAGTTGCCAACTGCTTCTATATATACCAGGTTGGCAATGTCGAGCGATAACGTATCGCTGGTCGATCCCGTTAGCGTGATATGTGTAGGCGCAGGTTGCTCGGCTGTGGCAACGGGTGTTTCCTTACGCCCTTTTTGCAGGCTCTTTAACTGCTCGTTCAGCAGTTTCAGCTCCTCTTCCTGCTTAGCCAGCAGTTTTTTACGCTTGCCTGCCAATACCGACAGTCCGAATATAACGCTTATCAATGCTAAGGTGAGTGCCAGAAAGAAGATGAGTTGGCGCTGGCGCGAAACGGTTAGCATCAGCTCATGGTCGCGCAGATTATGCATCGACCACTCCTTGGCTTCGGCCACAGCTTCGCTCTTTTCGCGTTTATCGCGTTTATTGTTGGCATACTCGGCTATTTCGGTCATATCATATCGCCCTGTAGTGGCATAGTTCAGTACCATGCGGTGGGCTATCATGCAGAATCGGGTGGCATCGGTAGCTTTTTCTTCATCTACCATATCCATATACTGCCGGGCCTTCTGTTTGTCGCCCTTCAGCAGCCAGGCATGCGACAGCGAGAAGAGTGCGCCAATCTTGTTGTCTTCAAGAATCGTGGAATGCTGATAGTGATCTAATATATACTCTTGCAGCTGGATGCCTTTATCCAGCTGGCCCATGGCTACAAGCATATCAGCATAGTTACGCATCACATCATTCCAGATATAGATGGAGTCGGCGGCTGTATCCCTATAAGCTACGATACGTTCCATCGTGGCGATGGCTGCATCGTAGTTACCATGATAGAAATATTCGATAGCCAGACTGTTAAGCAACTTGGCCTGATTCTTATCGCCGCCATCCAGTTTCACCACCTCTTCGGTATAGCGTTTCAGTCCATCCAGATTACCTTCGAGCGATTCCATGCGGGCCAGGCTTCGGAGTTTTGAGATGGTGCCTTCGCGATCGTTAGCGCGTTTACTCTCTTCTACCGACAGGTGCATCATGTCCTTGGCCTTGGCAAAGCTGTCGCGCCACCAGTAGTACGACGATGCCAAAGCATGGGCCTTGCACAGCATGGCGCTATCCTTGTCCTGATAATATTCGGCAGCATAAAGCACCAACGAGTCTTCCGACAACGCTTGGTAGGTGCCAATGTGTGCCTGGGCCATAGCCATCCAGTAACGAGCCTTCCATTCGCCCTTCAGTCGGCTGGCATCTTCTACCTTATTTAGTACGCACAAGGCGCTGTCGGCGTGTTCTCCAACAAGTGTCTCTGCTTCGATAATAAACTGTTTGTCTGTTTTGCTGCATGCAGCCAGCAGTAACGTAATGAGTAGCCAATTAATTCGTTTCATGCCGCAAAAATAGTGTAATTCTGCGATTTGACCAAGCGATTCATCACAAAAGTACGCAGATTATCCCAAAATTTTGCTTATTCTTGCAACTATGCTTATCTTTGCAACGTCAAATGATAAAAACTGGAGAGTATGAATAAACTTAAATTATTGATGGCATTGACCATTGTGATGATGAGTGCTATGAACACAAAGGCTCAGAATCAACGAATGATGGACTTTCAAAATGAGTTCTCTAAGTATCAGACACAGTATCGTGACCAGATGCATAGTGGAAAGCACAAGGATGCGCTGGCCCCACTGGCAAGTTGTATCGCGATGCTCGACACCACCACGATTTTCAAAGTGGCCCCCATCCCCGAGGGAGCCATTCTGGAGCAGAAAGGACTGCTTTACTACGACCAGGCATGCTGCTATGCGATAGTGGGACAAAAGAAACAGGCGCTTGCGGCATTGGGGCAGTCTGTCGAGCTGGGCTATAAGGATTATAATAATATGGTGAACGACAACGACCTCGTCTCGCTGCGCAAGGACAAGAAATACCAGGCGCTACTGGCGCAGGTGAAAGACCGTCAGCCGCTGAATGTGCTGAAGAAGTCGGCCCCGTATGCAAAGGATGATGCGAAGGTAGAGTTCCGTTATCAACCCAAGAGATCGAACAATCTCTGCAAGGTTCGCGATTACTTTAAACTCGATTCTGTAGCAGGTCAGGGCGATGAACTGTCGAAGATTATCAATCTGCTGCACTTTGCCCACGACAACATCCGCCACGACGGCAGCAACCAGGCGTTTGCCGAGTTGGATGCCATCGACCTTTACAACTATTACAAGGCTACTGGCAAGGGGGTGAACTGCCGCCAGCTGGCCATATCGCTCTGCGAGATGTACCTGTCGATGGGCATTCCTGCCCGCTACGTGACCTGCATGCCTGCCGATTCGCTCGATTATGAGTGCCATGTGATTAACACGGTGTGGTCGAGCCAGTTGCAGAAATGGCTTTATATCGACCCCACGATGGATGCCTGGGTGACTGATGAGAACGGCACGCTGCTTAGCATCGCCGAAGTGCGCGAACGACTCATTAACGACCAGCCCTTGGTGCTTTGTGAAACAGCCAACTGGAACCATGAGTCGCAGCAGACAAAGGAATACTATTTGGAAACCTATATGGCGAAGAACCTGTACTACTTTGTGTGCAAGAAGCTTAACCGCTTTAATCCTGAGAGCGTCTATCGCGACAACGATCCTGAAGGTGACGTCAGACTTATACCAGTAGGCTTCGTTAACAACAATTGGAAGTGTGATACCACAACCGACCCAGAGGTATTCTGGGCAAAACCAGAATAAATAGTTACAATGGCGATAACAAGTGAGAGATTGAACCAGACTTTTAGTGAGGGCGGAGCTCAGGAGATATACCAAGAGATTAAGGCGAAAGGGGATTTTCTGGGCTTTGCCCAACGCTATGCCTTCGACACCGACTATCGTGTGGCGAGAACTGCTTTGTGGGGTCTGACCAAAGCTAAGGACGAAGAGTTGTCGGAATTGAAGGTGATATACAATGAGCTGATAGATCAGGCCATGCAGACGGAGAATTCGTCGGTGAGGCGGCTAACGCTGAACATCATCGAAAAGCTGAAAATGAACGAGGATGATTTGCGGACTGACTTCCTTGATTTCTGTTTCGAGCACATGGTCAGCATCGAAGAGTTTCCTGGCATCCAAACGCTCTGCATGAAACTCGCCTTTCGCATGTGCACCTTCTATCCAGAACTGATGGACGAGTTGAAACGTACCCTCGAAGCGATGGAGATAGATTATTATAAACCCGCCATAAAGTGTCTGCGTAAAAGGATTTTCTGTGGGCGATACAAATAAAATAGATTTTTGAGTACAAAAGAGAATATGAACATTCTGATTATAAATGGCAGTCCTCGGAAGAAGGGGCTGATTTCCCAGATGCTAGGCATCATGCAGGAGGAGGCTGAAACGCGAGGCGATACGGTGGAGATGGTCTATACCAACGACCTGACCGTGAAGCCTTGCAAAGGCTGTATGGCGTGTCGCACGAAGCAGAAATGCGTTCTCGCAGAAGATGATTCGCAGCGGGTGTTGAAGATGATGCAGCAGGCTGATGCGATCATCATGGGTGCACCTTGCTACTGGGGCAACATCCCTGGACAGATGAAACTGATGTTCGACCGTCAGGTGTATGGCATGATGCGTGATACTAATCGTTTTCCAGAACCGCTGATGAAAGGTAAGAAGGGTATCCTTATCAGCACCTGCACTACGCCATGGCCTTGGAACATTCTGTTCAAACAGTCGCGCGGAGCTATCCGTGCCATGCGTGAGATAGCCCGCTATGCAGGTTTCAAAATCGTAAGTACCATCGAGCGTGGCGGAACAGCCATGCATCCCGCGCTGACCGAGAAAGACAAACAAAAGTGCCGTAAGGCTATCAATAAGTTGTAAATAATTAAAATCAAAAATAACAATGATTATTAGATTAGAAGATACAAAAGACTATCGTGAGGTAGAGAACCTGACGCGTGAGGCATTCTGGAACGTATATCGTCCTGGATGCACAGAGCATTACGTGCTCAATCATTATAGAACCAATCCCGACTTTATATCAGAGCTGGATTTTGTGATGGAGGTAGATGGAAAGATCATCGGTCATGTGATGTTTTCGAAGGCCGAACTTGTGCTTGATGATGGCTGCAAGAAAGCTTCGTGGACATTCGGCCCCATCAGCATTCATCCTGCCTACAAGCGCAAGGGCTATGGTCAGAAGTTGCTGCAATATGCCTTGGATAAGGCTCGCGACATGGGTATCGGATTTATCTGTATGGAGGGTAACATCGAGTTTTACAAACATGCAGGCTTCGACCTTGCCAGCAAACTGAACATTCACTATCATGCCGAGCCGAAAGATGCCGAAGTGCCTTATTTCCTGGCTCAGGAACTAATTCCTGGTTGGCTTAAGAACAATGGTATCGCCGAGGCAACCTATTGCCCTCCCAAGGGCTATTTTGTAGCCGATGAAAACCCAGAGGCTTTCGAGGCTTATGAAGCCAGCTTCTCTCAGAAGGAGAAAGCATTCCAAGAGGGCCAACTGCCACAGTTCTGCCAGAGTTGCGGCATGCCATTGACGCGTATCGAGGATTGCGGTACAAACGAAAACGGCAGTACCAATTTTGATTATTGCCAGTATTGCTACAAGGATGGCAAGTTTGTGCAGGACTGCAACATGGACGAGATGATTGAGCATTGCACCCAGTTTATTGATGAGGTAAACAAGAACATGCCCAAGCCTATGACCAAAGAAGAGTATAAGCAGATGATGCAAGGTTTCTTCCCGATGCTAAAACGATGGAGAAAATGATGAGTTATGGCTTAGGTTATGCTAACCCCCATTCGTCACAAATCGATGCTGTTTATCCCAGAAATTTGTTGCTATCTGAAACAATGTGTACTTTTGCAGCGTCAATAATCAACATAAGAATATGAATAAAGAACAAAGATTTTGTCAGAGTTGCGGAATGCCACTCACAGAGGAAGTCCTCGGTACTAATGCCGATGGCAGTAAGAACGAAGATTACTGTATGTATTGCTACAAGGATGGAAAATTCTTGCAGGACTGCACGATGGAAGAGATGATTGAACATTGTGCACAGTTTGTTGGCGCAGTAAACGAGGGATTGGAGAAACCCATTACAAAAGAGGAATATATCGGTATGATGAAATCGTACTTTCCCCAGTTGAAGCGCTGGCGCCAAACGTTGGATGTTAGTAACGATGAAGTGATGAATGTTAACCCTGCTTTGGCAGGCGTTAAAGAACTTATTGCACAGATGGCCGACAAACAGCCCATCGCTTACATCTCATCGGTCGATCAGGACGGATTCCCTTGGACCAAGGCCATGTTGAAGCCACGCAAGCGTGAGGGTATCAAAACCTTCTACTTTACAACCAACACATTCTCAATACGTGTGGCTCAATACAAGGCCAATCCCAAGGCAAGCATCTATTTCTGCGATGCTAAAGGATTTAAGGGCATGATGCTCAGAGGTACAATGGAGGTGCTGACGGATGCAGCCTCGAAGGAGATGATCTGGCGCGATGGCGACACAGAGTACTATCCAGGCGGCGTCACCGATCCTAATTACTGCGTGTTGAAGTTCACTGCTACCGATGGCCGTTTCTACAGCGATTTCTATCCACGTAGTTTCGTAATTGAGTAAATGATGAACAACAAAGCATGAAGGTTGTTGAATTAAATATTGACTCTACGCCGGCGCTGATTATTGGCGAGAAGAGCGAGAAAGTGTTCCTGTTTGTGCATGGGTTGCATGGACGCAAGGAAGAGGCATTGGCCTTTGCAGAGGTGGCTGTGCCCAAAGGTTATCAAGTTCTGGGTATCGACCTGCCTGTAGAGCGCAAGCCTTGGGAGGTACTGCCTTTGCTGAATGAGATACGTGATTATCTATATGATAATTGGCAATCGGTATCTGTTCGTGCTAACAGTATAGGTTCGTGGTTTACGTTGTTGGCTTTCCAGAGCAAGAAAGTGGAGCAGGCATTGCTTGTTTCTCCAATTCTCGACATGAAGCGGTTTATTGAACTGATGCCACAGCGCGAGGACGACTATTACGAGTGGGTTGTTAATAATCCAATTACAAGTTGGGTTGCGCCCACATACATTCTTCGCCCAGAAGTGGATCTGATTGTCAACGAGGAAGTAGGTTACGACTTCATCAGTCAGCATCAGTGTCAGGTCACCATCATGCCTGATGGAGAACATTGGTTTCATACGCCAGAACAGCTTGCTTTCCTGAAAGCATGGGAAGAGAAAACGATAGAAAAACATTGTATAAAATGATGAAAGAAATATTGTACATATTGCTGGATAATTATGCCGAGCACGAGATCGGTTTTATGCCAGGTGCAGTGAGCACCAATGCCACAGGCTTTCGTAAGGAACCAAAGTATATTAACAAGATGGTAGCCCCAACGATGGAGCCTGTAAAATCGATTGGTGGTATGCGAACCCTGCCCGACTATTCGTTCGAAACCATGCCTGAAGATTATGCTGCCTTGGTACTGATAGGCGGTTTTGGTTGGATGAATTCCGAAGCTGAGCGTGTATTACCCATTGTTAAGGATGCGCTGAGCAAAGGTGTTGTTGTGGGAGCTATCTGTAATGCCGCTTCGTGGATGGCCAAACAGGGATTGCTGAACAACATCAAGCATACAGGAAATGGTATCAACCAACTGAAATTGTGGGGTGGCAACAACTATACCAACGAGACCGGTTATGTGAACGAGCAGGCTGTAACAGATGGTCGTATCGTTACAGCCAATGGTTCGGGATATCTTGAGTTTACACGCGAGTTGCTGAAACTGCTTGAGAACGATACGCCAGAAATGATTAATGGCTGGTACACGTTTATGAGCGACGGACTGGTAAAGTTGTACTCGCCACGTCCTCGATTCAAATTCAACACCGTTGGCCTTTTTACCAGTAATAATAAGGCTACTGTTGATTTCTATACAAAAGCTTTTGGTTTTACCACCGACTGGGATGGCATTCAGCCAAACGTGGAGATGATGTTGGGCGACATGCGTATCATTCTCTATCCTCGTAGTGATTTCGAACAGATGGTGTCTTACAAATTTCAATATCCTATGGGGCTCAACGGCACTGTAGAATTAGCATTCGATGTTCCTTCGTATGCCGATGTTGACAAGGAATATCAGCATGCACTCCGCCATGGAGCAATATCTGTTCTTCCTCCCACCACAGAGCCATGGGGCCAGCGCACATGCTATGTGGCCGACCCTGATGGAAACCTGATAGAGATTGGCTCGTTTACAATCGAGCAGAATAATCATTGATTAGAGATAATGAAGTCTATCCGTATTTTTGCGATGGCGCTTGCAACAATGGGTGTCATCCATATCGTAGCTACTTTTACTCCATTAATTAATGGTGGTTTGGAGTTGCTAAGTCCGGCCAAGCAGCAGGCTATAATTTATATGAGTCTAATGTGTGGCATGCTATTAATAGTGTGCGGCTTGCTTATAGCAATGCTACATAAGAAAGTAAAAGAACATCCGTTTCTACGTAGGCCATATATGTTGATATATGGTGCACTGAGCGTTGATGGCATAGCGGCTGTCGCTTTCATGCCTCATAACCCGTTTGCGTGGCTGGTGTTTATACTTATTTGCTGTTTGGCTATTTCCCAAAAAGCATGGGAAGAGAAAACGATAATATCAAATGAATAGAATTACAATGGAAACAAATCGTATCATATTGCGCCCTTGGCGCGAATCGGATGCGGAGACACTGTATAAATGGGCTTCTGATCCTGATGTGGGGCCTCGTGCAGGATGGCCACCTCATCAGAATGTGGAGGAGAGTCTGGAGATTATTCGCACTGTATTTAATGACGTGCTGCACACATGGGCTATCGTTCTAAAAGAGACTGACGAGCCTATTGGCGCTATGGGGTACGGCCCGTCGTGCGAGTGCGATCTGCCGGCCCGCGAGGGTGAACCGCTCATTGGTTATTGGGTGGCCAAGCCCTATTGGAATAAGGGCATCTGCACAGAGGCACTGCGCCTGATGTTAGACCACATCCGAGAATCGACGGACATCCAATCGCTCATTAGCGGCCACTTCGTAGATAATCCAGCTTCTGGTAGAGTAATGGAAAAGTGTGGTTTCGTTCCCACAGGCGAGATTTGCATAGACGAAAACCAGTATCAAGGTGAGAACAGGCCTATCAGAGTGTTGAGATTAGAATTGTCATCATTGCATGGTGCTACATAGATGCGCGCTCCTGTAACTCACGATTAGCGCTCCCTTTCGTCACAAATAACTGCGTTTTATCCCAGATATTTGGCTGTCTCAGCAATTATGCGTTCCTTTGCAGCGTCAAATCATATTAAATAAAATATAATAATGAAAGTATTAGTCATTAACGCATCAGCAAATAAGGAGCGCAGCACAACGCTTAAACTTACCAAAACATTTCTGGAAGGTCTCGAAGTAGAGGCTTCGGAAGTGGAGTTTGTAACAACCATTGGTCTTAATATCAATCCCTGCAGAGCTTGCTATGCCTGTTGGTTTAAGACATCAGGCGAGTGTGTGCAGAAGGACGATGCAACAGAAGTGATGGAGAAAATTCGCCAAGCCGACCTGGTTATCTGGTCGATACCTCTCTATGCCTATGGCGTACCCTCTCATTGTAAGGCACTGATGGATAGAACAGTATCGTTTAACTCGCCTTTGATGTATATCGATTCTGATGGCATTGCCCATCACTATGGTTATGAGGAAGGCACCAAGAAAACGGTACTGATTTCGACAGCAGGACTGCCTAACATGAGGGGAAACTTCGATGGACTTCTGTTTGCCATGCGCCACATGTATGGCAAGAATATCAGTTACATCTGTTGTGCTGAGGGTTCGCTCTTCATGAATCCCGATACCGAGATTTTTACTGCTCCTTACTTAAAAAAAGTAAAGCAAGCCGGTGCAGAGTACAAGGAAACAGAAAGAATCTCTGACGAGACACAGGCGTATCTTGATACACCGATGCTCCCTGCAGATGCATTCGTCAAGACCGTGAATGGCATTTTTGAAGGAATGCTGGCACGCTAACTAGTTTTGTAATTGAATAATTATGAAGAGGATGATTAAATCAAGAATTGATACAATAGAAATACAAAGCCGAACTTTAGGTAAGACTATGGTTGTTACGATTTATATGCCAACCAATTTTTGCGAGGGATTACCTGTTCTCTATTTTATGCACGGGCGTAGTGGCGACGAGTCTATTATTCATGCTTTGTATATACAAACCGTTGCAGACAGAATGATTGCAGATGGCAGGATGAAACCAATGCTAATTGTCTGCCCAAGGATGGAAGATGCGCTAGGATTAGGTGCTTTCGAAGATTATTTCTTTAACGAGGTGATGCCAATTGTAGAGAAACAATACAAAACGAGTGTACGTTGCATTGGAGGGGTTTCGGCTGGAGGCTTCATTGCCTTGAACTACGCTTTCCGCCATCCTTATTTATTTGAGCGAGTAGGCGGTCACATGCCTGCCATCGAAGACGTATTGGATGATGACGACCTGCATTATTTCGGAACCAGTGAGCAATGGAAAGCAAATAATCCGCTTTTTCTGGTTCAGAAGTGTACTTTGCCTTCAACTATGGAGATTTATCTTGACGCAGGAAGTGAGGACGAAGGTGGATTTTATCGAGGATGTGCGCAACTGGCAGAAAGATTGGCAGTCCGTGGCGTTCTGGTTCAGAATCATTTAAACGAAGGACATCATACCATTGATTATATCAAAGCTCATTTGGAGGAATATCTTATGTTTTATGCAAAATAAATAGACTATGAGTGATCTAATAGAAATATGATGAAAGACAGTATCAGTAAGGCCAACATGGACGATTTGCAGGAGATTCTCAATCTGCAATACCTTGCTTATCAGAGTGAGGCTGCCTTATTTGGCAACAAAGATATACCACCCTTAAAGCAAACACTAGATGAGGTGATTGAGGAATACCACAAAGGTATTATCCTGAAGATGGTGGATACAGATAATCTCATTATAGGTTCTATTCGTGCATGGGAGATGAAAGAAACCGTCTTTGTAGGAAAACTGATGGTTCATCCCGATTACAGACATCGTGGCTATGGCACGAAACTTCTGAGTGAGATAGAGAAGTATTGCCCTCAAAAGAGATATGAGCTGTTTACGAGCACCCGTAGCATTGACAACATCCGACTGTATCAGAAGATGGGCTATCAAGAGTTTGACCGTAGGCGCGTTGATGATCAATTAGAATTTGTATATATGGAGAAAATTGTATGATGAGAACATTAGACAATTAGATACGCCAGAGATGGGCACTTACGCTCGCTGGCAAAAAGGCATAACCAACCACATTCCCGTTTACCATTGCCACTATCCAGGGATATCATTGAGGATATCAGTAATCACGCCCTCACCGTAAATATAGGGTTCGTTTTTTAACGTAACTCATCACAAATATGTGTAATTTATCCCTAATGTTTGTTTGTCTCGGCAACAATTCGTAATTTTGTAGCGTCAAAACATTAAAAAGAAAGAAAATGCAAGATTTCATGACACCCCCGAAGCACGTAAACTGTCGTGCCAAAAAATCATCATTAGATATGACTCTTCGACCATTTCTGTCTGATGATGCAGCAACAATTCTGAGTTGGTGTAAGGATAAGCATGCCTTCCGACTTTGGAGTGCCGACAGGTATAAGGATTTTCCTGCCAAGCCTGAGGAGATGATGGCGCAATACAATGGCGACAACATATATCCACTGACGGCAGTAGTGGGTGATACGATTATCGGCCATATTCTGTTACGACGTCCTTCTGAGGATAAAAGCATCATCCGTTTCGGCTTTGTGATTGTAGATAATACGAAGCGAGGCTATGGATATGGTAAGCAGTTGTTACGACAGGCTATCGAATATGCAAGGGAGAAACTCGGCGCTAAGCAGATTACGCTCGGTGTGTTTTGCGAGAATATTTCTGCCGTAGAATGCTACAAATCGGTAGGCTTCCGCATCAAAGGCGACGGTTCCTATTTGATCGACGGTGATAAATGGAAAGAATTTGAAATGGAATTATAAAAGTAAAGACTATGTATCAATCTCGTCATCTGGCAAACACTCGAATCGATGTGGCTGATGCTCTGAGAGGCATCGCTGTAGCCGGCATTATCCTGTATCACTCGGTGGAACACTTTAATATCTTTACGCAGGAGCCGATAACCCATACGCTAGCGACTGACCAGATGGTGGCCGATGTACTGGCTTGGCTGCTGTCTGGCAAGATGTACGGTATCTTCGCCATGCTCTTCGGCTTGAGTTTCTTCATCATGAACGATAATCAGCAGCAGAAAGGCAATAATTTCTCTGGGCGCTTTGCTTGGCGCATGTGCCTGTTGTTCCTCTTCGGCATAGTCAATGTGGCTTTCTACGATGGCGACATCCTGATGCTTTATGCCTGTTATGGTCTGCTGCTCATCCCAATCAGTTATCTGCCGTCGAAGTGGGTGTGGTGTATAATTGCCTTATTAGCCATCCAGCCTGTAGAACTATTCTGCCTGCTGACTGGCACCACCATCGACCACAGCACCTTGTGGGAAGTGTACAGCAAGATCAACAGTGCCCATGAGCATGGTACATTCTGGGAGAATACCCTTACCAACCTGCGATATGGATTTGAGGTGAATTTCCGCTTCAATATCTTCAGCGGGCGACTGACCCAGCTGCTGTGCCTGTTTATTTTAGGTATGCAGTTGGGCCGCCAGCGTATGTTTTATAACGAAGGGCGTAATTTGCAGATATGGCATCAACTGTTATGGCGATCGGCGTTGGTGGTAGTTGTGCTGAGTATTGTGGATTTTAGCGAGATAGCCTCGTGGCTTAACCCGATCTACAATCTGATGATATTGATGATGATTGTGTCGGCCATCGTTTCGGCATGGTATGCTTCTGAGGGCGTGCGCAAGGTGTTGCATCATTTGTGTATTTTCGGACGTATGAGTCTTACCAACTATCTGCTCCAGTCCATCATCGGCTGTGCTATCTTCTGCGGCTATGGCCTGGCTTGCTATCGCCATTTAGGTGTTACCTATGCTGTGATGGTTGGATGTGGCATGGTTGTTTGTCAGTATCTCTTTGCCAGATATTGGTTCTCCAATCATCCTCGCGGTCCGTTAGAGGGGCTTTGGAGAAAACTGACATGGATGAGGTTGTGACTGCTGACGGATGTTTTACCAACCGTTCCGACCTTTCACTGCAGTATATGATCGACCATGGGTTACGTGGCCGTTCCGACATTCCCAATCCCTTCCATCCGGGAAGCACTTACGATAATTCCCAGGCTTCTCGCATCGTGCCTGATGCTGTCAAGACATTAGAGAGGCTGGGCTATCTGTATCGCAGCTCTAACTTGTGCCATATTGCTGCGCGAAACGGGGAGTGATTCGTGACAATGCTTGATGAGCAGCTGGGTAGTGCCAGAATGTGAGATAATCTGCTCTACCTGACCTAGGTTGACCATGAAAGCGCGGTGGCAACGGACTATCATTGGATAGGACTCAAGCGTTTCCTCCATGAGTTTCATCGTGGCGCGAAGCATGTCGGTATGTACCTGATTGTTGCGCAGATGACTGACCCTGACGTAATTGCCCACAGCCTCTATATATAATAGATCGGAAATCTGTAACGTCACCGATTCGTTAGTGGTACCAGTGAGTGTGAGCTCTTGCGGTTGAGAATTCTCAACGGAGTGTTCTGCTTCGTTCGGCAATGATTGTTCGGGCTCCTGCATCTTCTTCAATTCCTCGTTCAGCAGTCGCGTATCTTCCAGTTCTATCGCTAAATATTTGCTACGGTATTTGAAGCGCCAATAGAGTCCGATGGCGAACGAGCAGAAGGCAATGATGGCAAGGGTTTCAAGGAAATTGACAACTGAAAGCTGGTTGCCTGCATCATGTTCGTTCAGCACGAAATGGCGATAGAGGCAGATGCTCAATGCCACGAGCGGTGTATTGATAAGTTGAAATCTGAGGTTGCGGCGGATGATGTATTCAGCGCCTTTCTTGAATGACCTCGGCATCTTGACAACATATTTCAGGATGATGTCCGTCATCATGCAGATGAGGAAGCCAATCACTCCCAACACTATCAGATGTGCATATCCCTGCCATTGCCAATCCGACATCCAGAAAGGCTTGAACACTGCCAGTGCCACTACTGTAAACGTAGTGCTGATAATTCTCGTTGTTATCGTTTCTTTGCGTCCTTGTTTCATACAAGCCGCAAAGATACAAAGAAGCGAGTAAAAAAACAAACAAATTCTCACATTTTTAAAAATTGTCGTACTCTCTGTTGCATTTCCATGCTGTTATCCCTGTTATTCGTCACAAAAAGTTGCAATTCGTCCCAAAATAGGGGAGGATTGCAACTTTTTAATAACTGTGTGCCGTCAAACAGACAAAAAATAAATTGAATTGAAAAATGAAACAGATTAGTTTGAAAATGGTAGCTTTGATAGCTGCAATGATGATGTGTTTATCAGCCGAGGCTATGACCGAGGATGTAGGCGGACGAGTAATTGACGCGCATGGTGAACCTTTGCCATTTGTGAGTGTGGCACTGCTTACAGCCGACTCTACTTATATACAAGGTGCAACGAGCGATGTGGATGGTTTCTTCCAGATTAAAGTCTCTGAGGTCTGTTGCATTCTACGATTCTCGTATATCGGATATCGTACCAAGTATGTTGACGTAAAGGGAATGGAAATCGGTACCATCCAGATGGAGGAAGATCAGGCGATGCTCAGTGAGATAGTGGTGAAGGGCCAAATGCCTAAAACCAAACTGACAGGCAACTCGATGATAACCACCATTCAGGGTACTGTCTTGGGCAAGTCGGGTACTGCTCAGGAAATGCTGGCCAAGGTACCAGGTATGACGCTGAAAGGTGAAGACTTGGAGGTGCTGGGAAAGGGTACACCTATCTTTTATATTAATGGAAGAAAGATGCAGGATAAGGATGAACTGAAACGACTGCGTTCAGAAGAGATACAGAGCGTAGAGGTGATTACTAATCCTGGTGCGCAGTACGATGCCACCATTTCGGCTGTAGTACGTATCAAGACTGTTCGCCGGGAGGGAGCTGGTTTGGGTTTCGACCTGATGGCTGCCAACAACCAGAACCTGACGTTCGGCTTCAGCGATCCCAGTAGCACGCTAAACCTGCGTTATCGTCACAACAATCTGGACCTGTTTGGTATGGTTAACTATTGGAAATGGGATAGTCCTAACGATCTGCGTATTACGCAATCTACCTTCCTTAAGACTGATGAAGGCATTAGGAATATTCTTCAAGATAGCTACATTCGCAATGACTGGCAGGGGCAGGGCTTGAATTATAATTTCGGATTCAACTTGCAGATTAACGACAAGCACTCGCTGGGTGCCAGAGTGGAACGTCACAACCAGTTTAAAACGCATAATGATATGTGGGTGAATACAGAGAACAATCTTACTGGCCACGACCTCTCGCATCAGGATGATCATACCCATTATCCATATAACTGGCAGAGCAATGCCTATTATAACGGTCTGGTGGGCAAACTGAACATCGACTTGAATGTAGATTTTGCAACAGCTAAGGAAACTACCGACAACCAGATAGATGTGTATTTGCCTGAAGCCCAAACCATGCAGCAGAACTCGCATACATGGTCACGCCTCTGGGCTGCTAAACTGGTGTTGAGCTATCCTGTGTGGAAAGGACAGTTGCAGGCGGGAACGGAGATGAGTTTCGTGAAGCGACAGAGCAGTTCGGCTATCACAAATTACCCTCTCCCTTCTACTGATACGGATGTAAAAGAAAACAATGTGGCTGCTTTTGTGGCTTACAATGCCAACCTGGATAAATTTGGTACCGTAAGCGCCGGACTGCGTTATGAGCATGTGGGTTTTGACTATATGGACAATCTGGATGCCAATAATAATATGACACGCTATCAGGATGAGTTCTTCCCCAATATCACCTGGGCAAAGCAGTTTGGTGCTATCCAGACTTCGCTGAGCTATACTATGAAAACCGTTCGCCCGAACTATAGTGCACTGAGCGACCATATTTATTATCTGAATTCGTTTACCCTGCAACAGGGCGACTCGAAACTGAAGAATGCTACGATGCAGGAGGTGAGCATCAATGCCAGATGGAAGTGGATCAACCTGTTTGCTGCCTACGAGCGTCGCGACAACACCATCACTCAGGTACCAATGGCTTATAACAACGAAGGTATCATGCTACTGAAGCAGGCCAATCTGCCTGACCCCGTTCGCAATTTGGCCATCTTCCTGTCGGCCAATCCCACATGGGGCGTATATAGCCCAAGCTGGACTATCGGCGGGCAGAAGTTCTGGAACACGATGACGTTCGACGATCCTCGTAGTGATACAGGTAAGACGGATGTGACCTTCACTAAGCCTATCTTCTTCTTCGATCTGAATAACACTTTCCGCTTCAAGTATAGTTGGCAGTTGGAGGCCAATACCAACATCCAGACCAAAGGTGACGTGCTGAACTTCCGTATGCTCTCACCCTCGTATAATGTTTGTTTTGTGGTACAGAAGTGCTGGCTGAAAAACGATGCTTTGTGCTTGCGTGCCAGCATCAGCGATGTGTTCCAACGTAGCGTACAGGATGTAGCACAGGACTGTGGTTTCTTCTACGGTGTGCAGAAAACACGAAGCCGTAGCCATCGTCTTGACATCTCTATCCGTTACACTTTCAATGCCCAGAAGAGTAAGTATAAGGGAACTGGCGCAGGTAAAGCCGAGCAGCAGCGCATGAGCAACAGCAACTGATATGGATTAATAAAATGAGCGAAACGCTATAAAGGTGTCTTAAAAATGGCAAAAAGGGATGGATATTAAAATGTTTTTACTATCTTTGCAGGCAGAATTCATTAACTCAACACAATTTATGAAGAAAACAATTTTATCGATTACAATGATTTGTGCTGCAACCATGATGCAAGCACAGCAGCCTGCCATCCCCCGTGATGCGGTGCTGGAGGCGAAGATTGAGAAGACTCTGGCTAAGATGACACTCGACGAGAAGATCGGTCAGATGCTGGAACTTAACCTCGACATTATTGGCAAGATGACTGTAGAGAATGCCAAGGTGGATCGTGAAAAGGTTCGTTCAGTGATGCAGCAGTATGGCAGATCGGAAGCAGAAATCAAGGATCTGCTGAAGATGACCGACCAGCAGATTATCGACAAGTTGGGTGGATTCCCAGTAGATATCTATCAGGGTGATACCAAGCGTGTTTGGAAACTGAACGAGCAGATGCTCGATACACTTATCTCTAAGTGGAAGGTGGGATCTATCCTGAATGCACCAGGCACGAAGGCTCCAACAGTAGCCCAGTGGCAGCAGTGGATTCAGCTGATTCAGAAAAAGTCGATGAAGTATCTGGGTATTCCTGATATCTATGGACTGGATCACAACCACGGCGTAACCTATACTCAGGGTGGAACACTCTTCCCACAGCCCATCAACTTAGGTGCATCGTTCAATACCGAACTGGCTCGCAGAGGTGCTGAGATTACAGCTTACGAGAGTCGTGCAGCTAACTGTCCTTGGGTGTATAACCCAGTGGTTGACCTGAGTCGTGACCCACGTTGGCCTCGTGTATATGAGAGCTTTGGCGAAGATGCTATCGTAAACTCAAAGATGGTTACTGCTGAGATTAAGGGTTATCAGGGCGATGATAATAACCACATCGACCAGTATCACGTAGGTACCAGCACCAAACACTACTTTGCCTATGGTGCCCCCTGGACTGGAAAGGATCGTACTCCAGCCTACCTCTCGCCACAGATGATTCGCGAGAAGTATTTTGAGCCATTCAAGGCAGCTGCTTTGGCTGGTACACTCACCATGATGGTTAATTCGGCTTCAGTCAACGGCGTGCCTGTTCATGCCAGCTACGAGTATCTGACCAAGTGGCTGAAGGAAGACCTGCAGTGGGATGGATTCCTGGTTACCGACTGGGCTGATATCAACAATCTGTTCTCTCGTGAGCATGTAGCTAAGGATAAGAAAGATGCCATCCGCATTGCTATCAATGCTGGTATCGATATGTCGATGGATCCCTATAGCGTTGAGTTCTGTATCCTGCTGAAGGAGCTGGTACAGGAGGGTAAGGTGAAGATGAGTCGTATTGATGATGCTGTTCGCCGTATCCTGCGTGCCAAGTATCGTCTGGGCCTCTTCGAGAAGCCAAACACAGGTGGAAAGGGCTTTGAGAAGTTTGGTAGTGCTGAGTTTGCAGCCGCTTCGTTGAAGGCTGCTGAGGAGAGCGAGGTGCTGCTGAAGAACGAGGGCAATATTCTGCCTCTGGCAAAGGGTAAGAAGATTCTGTTGACTGGTCCTAACGCCAACCAGATGCGTTGTCTGCATGGTGGTTGGAGCTACACCTGGCAGGGTTCGAAGGCAGAGGAACTCTCAGAGAAGTACAACACCATCTACGAGGCTCTGTGTAATAAGTATGGTAAGGAGAACATCATTCTGGAGCAGGGTGTGACCTATAATGAGAATGGAGCTTACTATGATGAGAACGAGCCACAGATTGACAAGGCTGTAGCCGCTGCCGACAAGGCCGATGTGATTATCGCTTGTATCGGTGAGAACTCATATACCGAGACACCTGGTAACCTGAACGACCTGTGGCTGTCGGCAAATCAGCGCAACCTGGTAAAGGCACTCGCCAAGACTGGCAAGCCCATCGTCATGGTGCTGAACGAGGGTCGTCCTCGTCTGATTGCTGATATCGAGCCATTGGCTAAGGCTGTGGTAGATATCCTGATTCCTGGTAACTACGGTGGCGACGCGCTGGCTAACCTGTTGGCTGGCGATGCTAACTTCTCGGCAAAGATGCCTTACACCTATCCTCGCGAGATTAACTCGCTGAACACCTATGATTATAAGGTATCAGAAGAGGTGGGCACCATGGCTGGCGCTTACAACTACGATGCAAAGGTAAGTTTGCAGTGGCCCTTCGGCTATGGCATCAGCTACACCACCTACGAGTACAGCAACCTGAAGGTTGACAAGAAGCAGTTTACTGCCGCTGATGTGCTGACAGTAAGCGTAGATGTAAAGAACACTGGCGCCAAGGCCGGTAAGGAGGCTGTTCTGCTTTACAGCAGCGATCTGGTTGCATCTATCGTACCTGACAACAAGCGTCTGCGCGACTTCACTAAGATTGAGTTGCAGCCAGGCGAGGTAAAGACTGTTACCTTCCAGTTGCCTGCCAAGAACTTAGCCTTTGTAGGCGCCGATGGTAAGTGGACCCTTGAGGAGGGCGACTTTATCCTTAAGGTTGGCAACCAGACCGTAGGTACTGCTTGCACACAGACAAAGATCTGGGACGAGCCTAATATTTAATCTCGTCCTGAGTAATATAGTTCCGATTAAGGGGCAGGGAGTTTGGCGTTATCGTAAACTTCCTGCCTTTTTCCATGTTCAGTGTTACCTTCTGGAATCTGGGGGCGGCTAACATATAACGATCGGTAGCCGGACAAACAGGATAGAATCCGATAGAACCAAACACATACCAAGCCGACATCTGACCAGCATCGTCGTTACCCGACAAGCCGCCTGGGGTATCGTTATACTCTGTATCAAGGATATGGGCTACACGCTCGATGGTCTTTTCGCGCTTGTCGATAAAGTCGTAAAGCCAGGCTATCTGATGACAAGGCTCGTTGCCGTGCCAGTAGCGACCTTCTGAGAAGAGTGAGTCGAGCTTGGCCTCGAACTTCTCCTTGCCACCAAGCACATCGATGAGGCCTTCTACATTCTGTGGTACATACCAGGTATAGTGACAGGTTGCCCCCTCGGTAATGTACGACTTGCGATGGATAAAGTCGGTGTTGTTCTCAAACTTTCCGTTCTGATGGCGACCGTCGCAATAGCCTGTCTTGGGATTGATCACGTTGCGCCAGTTTTCCGAGCGACGCATCAGTTCCTTGTAATCCTGCTCCTTACCCAAAGCCTTAGCCAACTGGGCTACAGCAAAATCGTCGAACGCATATTCAAGGGTTCGTGAGGTCTGCTCATCCTGGTGGAAAGCCTCTTTCACACCATCCTCCAAGGGGATATAACCGTATTTCAGGTACGAGGTGAGGGCTCTGCGACCCATGCCGTTCTTGTAGTCGTTGAAGTTGGCAGGTGTTTCAAACGCATTCTTACGCATGGCCTCGTAGGCTTTTTCGTAGTCGAAGTTCCTGATACCTTTGATATAGGCATCGGCCAGTACAGCGCTACAATGGTCGCCAATCATAGCGGCGGTATATGAGTTCCAGCAGGGGAATATGGGTAGCCAACCGCCTTCGGTGTACATGGTTACCAGCGATTGCATCATGTCTGCCGCCTTATCGGGTGCTATCAGCGTATAGAGCGGGTGCAGGGCACGATAGGTGTCCCACATCGAGAAGTCGCCGTAATAGGTAGGGTGATGGGTGGCAGGTGATGGGTGTTGGATGCTACCATCAGCAAACTTGGGATAAGCGCCATCCACATCGCTCATCTCGCGGGGGAGGAACGAGCAGCGATAGAGGGCACCATAAAACTGATTGATGCGTGCTGTGTTGCTATCCTCTACATCGATGGTATGCAAGCGGTCGATCCATTGCTGGGCTGTTTGCGCCATTATGGTTTCAAAGTCGAAAGCTTCTACTTCTGTAGCGAAGTTTTTCTCGGCGCCTTGTTGGTTGGTAAACGAGGTGGCGGCCTTCAGGATGATGGGCTGATAGGCTTTGCCCTCGAAGGTAAACCAGGCGCAAAGGCTATCTACACCACAGTCCTTTATTTCATCGTAAGCCTTTAGCAGATAGTGCCCATCGAAGCCAGCCTGCTCGCCCCAACCTTGATAAATACGATGCACAGGGTTGCGGCCATAGATAGTCTTCGTCTGCGGGTCAATCTGCAGATAGCCCACCTTCTCGTCGCTATTATGATTCAGTACGATGTGTACTGGTCCGTCCTGCTCAGGTGTGATGCGGAAGATGGCTGCATGGCTGCTACCTGTCATCTCTATCTTCAGATGTTCCTTGGGCAGACGTACGGCATAGTAATGGGGATGCGATATCTCTTGCTGATGCGAGAATGGGGTGGCGCGTTGTTCGGGCTTTAAACGAAGTTGACCGCTGAGAACGGCCAAAGTAAACGATCCATAATCCTGTGTGCAACCACCTACTATCCAATGACTGTTGCGAATACCCTGAAACAGCGAGTCGGTATAATAATAAGGTGCAATGCACTTCTGCTCAGTATCGCGGGTCTGGGGTGTCCAGAAGTTCTGTCCGTTGGGTACGAGTACTGCTGGCAGTGTTTGCCCGTGCTCTTCCGATCCTTTGCCAAACAATCCTGCAGTCTTAGTGTTGGCAGGCGCTGTGCCCACCATGGTGTTTAAGGCACATAGCTGGCGCAGATGCTCAAAGTGGTGCAGGCGGTCGGCTACCTGTTGCTTCAGCGCCTGCCAGTTCATAAAGCCTATCGAGTGCTCGTTATGCAGCAGTTGCACCTGCACGTCGCCCTGTGCATTCTTGTAGAATATCATCTGCAGGTTAGCCGCCATGGGCAGAATCTCGTCCATGTAGTTATAATGCTCGCCTCTGAACTTAATACCCATCAAAGAAAGCAGACGGTACAGGTTTGAGTCGTGTCCGAATCGCAAGTCGGCACCCACGCCGCCACGGGCGATGGCTGCATCAGCATCGGCCTCGATACGTTGCCAAAGCGAGATGGCGCTGCGGGCAGCTATGCCATTGTTCTCAATCACGTCGCCATGAACAATCGTCATGCTCTTATTGTTCTTCTCGTAAACAGCCTGAAATTCTTCGGCTGTAAAGATATCGTAGAGCGATACGTTCAGCTCAACATCCTGCATATCCGATGCGATGGTGTGTATCTCCATCAGCAACTTGGCTGGCTCTTTTATTTTCGAGGCATCTATGAACAGGGCTTTGATAAATCTGTCGGGCGAGATGGTGAGTGGCACGTTGGTGCTGTTCTCTAACGCTTTTTCCTCTGGCGAGGTATAGGCTATCCATGCCATATCTTCTTCGCGGGTGATAGGTGTAAGGTGTTGGGTGTTGGATAATAGTTTTAGTTCATCCACAAAATTCTCCATGCTCACCTTGCATCTGTTTACGGTACTGCTATGTGCCGTTAAGTGGGCATCGTTAGTAAACAGTTGGGGGAAGTTCTGGTACATTCTGCGGGCTATGCCACGATGCTGTCGGGCACCAAGTGTTGTAAGCTGTCCGCCGTTGCCTTTGGCGTTCTTCCATATTTTTTCCAGTCGCTTACGCACATCCTTACCTAACTTTGTCAGGTTCTTGGTGTCGGCAAAATGCTCGTTCACCCAGGTGTAACGTGCATCGTTGGTAAGCCAGCGTGAACCATGCCTGCCATAATGCGAAATGTAGAACGGCTCGTAACCAGCAGGGGCCGACTGTAACTGAGGCTTATCTGTACCCGTTTCGATGGGATAGGCATAATACACGCCGCCCCATTTCTCGTATTGTGCAAACACGGGGTTAGCTATCATGCATGCCAACCCTATCAACATCATTGTATATAGTACTTTCTTCATATCTTAATTATATCAGTATCTTAGTAGTTCAAAAATAAAACGTGCACCTTGCTTATAATCGGTGTCAACCCGCAGGTCGCCGCCCAATCGCAGGGCAACAGAGCGTGCTACAGTAAGTCCGATGCCAGTACCATCGGCAAACTCGTTCAGTTGTACAAACTCGTCAAAAATATGTTCGCTCTCATCAGCAGGAATGCCGATGCCTGTATCTTCTACGATAAAACGAACCAGACCATCGATAGCCTCGGCTTGGAGGCTGATGGTGCCCTCGTGTGTAAACTTTGCGGCATTCTCCAGCAGCTGTGCAAGAAGTCGTGAGGCATGCAACTTGTGGGTTAGCACACTAAGTGCATTGGTAGCTGCATCTATCTGTACTTTGAGCGTTACAGCAGCCTCTTTGTTTGTGGGGCGTGTGCGCTGTTCGATGCCAGAGTAACTAATAGCCTGAGCCACAATGGTTTGAATGTCGGTGTGGTCCTCGCGTTCAATCTTTGCATCGCTGTGAATGTTGCTTATCATCAGCATGCGGTCTATCAGCTTGGTAATGCGGTCGGTATTCTCGGTTACCCGCTCCTGAATATCTTTCTTTTCCGTCTTAGGCAGATCCATTTCGGGCGAGGTGAGTACCTGGGTAAAGCCCGATACGATGTTAAGCGGCGTACGTATTTCGTGAGAGATATTACGGATAAACTCGCTTTTCATCTTTGATGATACTTCGGCTTTCTCGTTGGCTATGCGCAGTTTGTCGTTTATGCGCTTTAGTTTGATAGCTGTTCGCCAGCCAAACAGCATCAGTATCAGGAGTGCAACCACCACAGTAGCTGAGGCCAGCACGGTATAGAAGAACTTGGCGTGCTGCTGCTCTTCCTTGAGCTCATCTACTTGGAAGATGGTGTTCAACTCGTCGAGGTGTTGACGTGCTTCGTGACTGAACACCGAGTCTTTTTCCTGATACAGGCGCTGATAAATCTGTGCCGCGTCGTTCCCTCGTCCTAACTGCATCAGGGCCTGGGCTCTTATCTCGTCGTTATGATCGTCCTTTTCGTTGGTAATAAACTTTACGCTGTCGGTATAAAGGAGTGCGTTGGCTGCATCGCCTGCTGCCATATAGTAGCGGGCCTGCATTTTATAATAGTGGTGCAGACTGAGCGAGGTGTTAATCAGGTGGGCATGATGATGGGCGGTGTCAAGCGCCATTTGGGCATCATGAAGTCTGTTCAGTCCGATAAAGGCGGCAGCACGGGCCAGATAGCAGGCGTTATAGCATTCGCGAACATGTGGTTTCTTAACCTTGCCAACCTTGGTAAGCAGAAAGTGCATCCATTCGTTGGTTTCCTGCAGTTCCTGCTTGTATTGCTTGTTATAATCGTAGGCCTTGGCAATGCGGTAGTAGATGTTGCTGATAGAATTAAAGTCGTCCTCGTCCTTCATCAGTTCGGCATAGTGCTTCAGTGCCTCAACGGCAGGCTCAGTCTGTTTCATGTTCAGATAAATCACACCTATCTGTTTATAGGCCATCGCACGTCCTAACTTGTTGTCGCGCTCCTGGGCATCGCTCAGCATGCGCTGTGTTTCCTGCAATGCTGTCTGTAGTTTGCCTTGTGCACTCAGGGCGTTGGCTTTTAGTTGCCAGGTACGATAGTAGTTGTCCCACTCGTCATGCGAGCCGAACCACTCCATTTGAGCATTGGCCTCTTGGGCCAGCTGTTGGGTTTGCGATGAGTTCTTAAGTGCCACAATCTTCTGCCATCGCGCTTCACTCTCTTGTTTTACATCCGTAGCGCCGCCACGAACAGCATAGAGTGCAAAGCCCCATGTTAGCAGAGCGATAACTATTAATAGCCGTTTTGTCATTCCATACGCCAATTGATACCTAAAGGATTATTACGCATTTCGAGCACGAGAGGCAGATTGTGTTTCAGTGAGATACACATTTCTGTAAGATCGATATCAGCACGTACTTTTATTGTATCGTTTGTTGAGGCTGTTTTTCGCCAGGTAATACCATCGTAGATAAAGTAGCCTTTTTCCTGTAATGTTTTTAAGGCCTTCTGCGAGATAAAGGCAAACGTACCTTTGGCCTCGTAGATGGCACCATCGGCAGATGGCATCTCCCAGCAGAACCCGTTACCATTCTCTACCACAGCACGAGGTATCTTGTAAGTAGCTTCTTTGCAGGTAAATATTAAGGTGTCGGCCTGCCAGGCGTAGGCCCAAGGCCAGGTACGGTGCTGCTGGTTGAGTGTAAAGCTGATGTTGCCGCAGGGGGCGAGGGTAGCTTTTAAGTTGTTTCCAACTTGGAAACTGGTTGTTTCTGTCTTGGAAACACTTTGTTTCTTACTTGGAAATACTTTGTTTTCCCCTTCTACACGCTTCTTCGATACATAGAACACCAGCTCGCCACCTTGCATCAGGTCGGCGTGTTCCAATCGGGCATCGTTAAGCAGTTGGCCATTCAGGGTTACCTTCTCAAAGTGGGTGCCCTTGCCTTTCAGTACACCATGCAGTGTTTTGCCATTGGATAACTGCAGGGTCCATTCTGGTATCAGTGGGGCGTGCAGCAGATAGTAGCTCTGACCGGCATTGGGGTAGAGGCCCATCATGTGGAAGGCTAACCACGACGACATGGCACCGCTATCATCGTTGCCAGGCAGACCATCGGGCTTATCGTTATAGTTTTCGCTGATAATCTGGCGGACACGATCCGAAGTCAGGTCGGGTCTGCCAATCCAGTGATACAGACAAGGTGTAAGGAACGAGGGCTCGTTACCCACATTGTAACGCTTGCGATCAAAGAACATATCCAATCGCTTGCGGAAGGTGGCGGCGCCGCCACAAGCCTCTATCAGTCCTGGCACATCGTGAGGGATGCTGAGCGAATACTCGGCTGAAAGCGCCTCGTAGAAGAAAGTGCTCCACCAAGGCAGATACCAAGGTGCCACTTTGGTGATAGGGGTATAAGGTATGAGTGGATGATAAACCTTTGATTTGCCCCAGGGTACCGAATCGAGCCATTGGCCGTTGGCATCCTTGGGCATGATATAACCTTTCACATCGTCCCACTCATAGTCGGCACGCCACAGGTTCTTCCAGTTCTGCGACTGTTTCATATAACGGTCGTAAACATCCATGCGGCCTAAGCCTTTGGCCACCAGTGCAATGCAATAATCGTTGTAGGCATACTCAATGGTACGCGTGCCAGCACGATCGATTCCATAAGGCAGATAACCATATTTCAGGTATTCGTGCAGTCCACCACGACCATGTTTCTCGTGGTCGGCACCAGGATCCACTTCGGCATCCTTCAGCATGGCCTGTAGGGCGTAGTTATAATCAATGCCCTCTACACCTTTGGCAAAGGCGTCGGCAATCACCACCTCGGCATTCGAACCGCCTTGGGTGCGTCCGTTGCAATCGCCGCTGCGGGCATCGGGCATATAACCTTCGCGTTTATAGATGTTCAGCAGCGCATTGACGATGTCCGCCTCGCGCTGAGGGTCAATCAGGGTGATCAGTGGTGAGCTGGAACGATAAGTATCCCAGATAGCATAGTAATCGTCGTAGTAAGGTTTCTCAGTCCACTTGGGGTTTTCGCCCGATTTGTCCACAGGCATAATCATGGTGTGATAAAGGGCTGTGTAGAACATGCGCTTATCAGCCTCTGTGCCTTTTATCTGGATACGACTCAGCAGTTGCTCCCAGCTGTTGCGCAGGGTGCTTAACTGGGTGTCGAAATTGTTATCAGGAATATTACGTTTGGCTTGCTGCTCGCTCACGTACGATATGCCTATCTTGATGTTTATTAGGGTATCGGTAAAAGCGATGGTATTTTCGCTCGCCTGCTTAAAAGCCTTATCTGTTACCAAGCAGAAGTACACCGTATAGGCGTCGCCATTGTTCCAACCGCCACGAACCCTTGTGTAGCCGCGTACCTCGTGATTGCTCACCACTTCTATCTCGCCACCAATAAACTGCTGTTGCTCGCGCTGGTCGGGGATAGGGCTCTTACCCAGGTAATGTGTGGCATCAATCAGCAACGAACCATTTGTAGGGTAGTGTATGCGATAAAAGGCGCAACGCTCCGAGGTGGTAATCTCTGTGCGGATACCATTCTCAAAGGTGGTGGCATAATAGCCCAGCGCAAACTCCTCGTTTGTGCGCTTCTGGGGTGTAACGCCTGGCTGTATCAGTATGTTACCATATTTCTGACCGCCGCCTGTGCCGCTCACGTGGGTTTGCGAAAAGCCTGTTACCACTTCGGGCATCTTGGCCCAACCGGCATTGGGCTTAACGGTGCAGTCGGGACCTGGTTTGCACATACCAAAAGGCATCGACGGACCAGGGAATGTTCTTCCCACACCTTCGCTACCAATACGTGGATCAACATATTGCCAAACGCCAGCCATACTCACCATCGAACACAGCAGCAAGCATACGGTTATCGAAATTGTTTTTAGTTTCATGCCGCAAAGATAAACAATTTTTCGTGTAATTCGTGTAATTCGTGTCTTTTTTTTCGTACCTTTGCATCCAAAATATTAAGAAGATGAAAGACAGTATCATCATTTTGAGCGGTGGTATGGATTCTACCACACTGCTCTACGACTATCAGGAGCGTATTGCGCTGGCCATATCATTCGATTATGGCAGTAATCATAATGCCAAGGAGATTCCCTTTGCCAAGTATCATTGCGAGCAGTTGGGCATCAAGCACCTGGTTATCCCCTTGAAGTTTATGGGAGAGTATTTCCGTAGCTCATTGCTGTCGGGTGATGAGGCTATCCCCGAGGGCCATTATGCCAGCGAGAATATGAAATCTACGGTGGTGCCTTTCCGTAATGGCATTATGCTGGCCGTTGCCACAGGTATGGCCGAGAGTAACGATCTGCAGTATGTGATGATGGCCAATCATGGTGGCGACCACACCATCTACCCCGATTGTCGCCCTGAGTTTGTTGATGCTTTCGATAAGACTGCCCAGGCTGGTACCTTTAATGGTGTGCGCTTGCTCTCGCCTTACTGCAATATGACCAAGGGTCAGATTGCTGCCCGTGGTAAGGAGTTGGGTATCGACTACAGCAAAACCTGGTCGTGCTATCGTGGTGGCGACAAGCATTGCGGCAAGTGCGGCACCTGTGTTGAGCGCAAGGAGGCCTTGGCCGATGCTGGTATCGACGATCCTACAGAATACGAAGATTAATATGGCAAATTACAATACTTATACCCTTGACAATGGCTTGCGCATTATCCACAAGCCCTCGGTGGCCGAGGTGGTTTACTGCGGTTACCAGATAGCTGCCGGCACACGCGATGAGTTGCCTGGCGAGGAGGGTATGGCCCATTTTTGCGAACATCTGACGTTTAAGGGCACCGAGCATCGCAACGCCATCCAGATTATCAATGGTTTGGAGCAGTTGGGTGGCGACCTGAATGCCTTTACCAATAAGGAGGATACCACGTTTTATGCAGCCATCCAGAAGGAGCATATAGCCAAAGCCATCTCGCTGCTTACCGATATGGTGTTTCACAGCACCTATCCCCAGCACGAGATTGATAAGGAGGTAGAGGTTATCTGCGATGAGATTGAGAGTTATAACGACTCGCCTGCTGAGCTGATTTACGATGAGTTCGAGAATATGCTGTTCGAGGGTCATCCCCTGGGGCATAACATCTTGGGCAATGCCGATCAGCTGCGTACCTATAAAACCGCTGATGCCTTACGATTTGTAAAGCGTAACTACCGTCCTGACAACGCCATTTTCTTTGTGTATGGCAATGTGGATTTCAAACGTCTGGTAAAAATGGTAGAGAAAGCGCAGACTTTTGGTCAGGCGCCAACCGAACAGCAACCCACGTTGGTTGACAAGCCCACAGCGGTTCCTGCCAAATCGCTTACCAAGGATATTGGTTCGCACCAGGCACATGTGATGTTAGGCACACGTAGCTACGACATCCACCATCCTTTGCGTATCCCTTTGTATCTGTTGAATAACATTCTTGGCGGACCCAGCATGAATGCCCGCTTGAACCTGGCTTTACGCGAGCGTAATGGCTTGGTTTATACCGTTGAGAGTACCATGGTAAGCTACAGCGATACTGGCATGTGGAGCATTTATTTTGGTTGCGACCCACACGATGTACGTAAATGCCTCCGCCTGGTGCGCCGCGAATTGGATAAGGTGATGCAGAAACCATTGAGCGACAACGCCTTACAGAAAGCCAAGCAGCAGTTGAAAGGTCAGATAGCCATTGCCTGCGACAATCGCGAACAGTTTGCACTCGACTTTGGTAAGAGTTTCCTGCATTATGGTTGGGAGAAAAACGTTGAAAAGCTGTTTGACAGTATTGATAAGGTAACGGTTGACGACGTACAGAAGGTTGCAAACGAGTTGTTTGCTGCCGATAAGCTTTCAACCTTGATATTTAAATAGCTCGCAAATACTGGCGCATGGCCTTGCGGGCTGTACCTAAGCGATACTCTACGCTCTTGTAGTTCTCGCCTAAGAAATCGGATATCTCGCTCACCTTCATACCATCGTAGATATGAAGACGATACACCTCGCGACAGTTCTCTGGCAGTCGTGCCAGTCCGCGTTCCAGCTGTTCGGTTATCTCTCTGATAGAGTAAACCGAATCGGCCGAAAGTTCCTCGCTACACACCTCTCGGATATAATGCTCGTAGTCGTTGGCGTAGATACGTCGACGGTAAAAGTCGCATATCATGTGGCGTGCTGTGGTATATGCTAAGGCTGGTAAGGTGGTTTCGGTGATTAATTTGGTGGAAGTGAGCAGACGCAGAAACACGTTCTGAACCACGTCTTCTGCCTCTGCTCTGCCACCAAGACGAGTACTGACGTAAGTCAGCAACTCGTCGCGATGAGTAATGTAATAATTGGTTATAAATTGGTGATTAATCATTCACAACCTTTTGAATAGTTCCATCCTCGTTATAGAACAAACGCTGAACTTTGAGCGAACGCAGATGGGTAATATCGTTAGAAGGTACGCAGTCGTGATAGAACAGGAACCACTCGCCCTTGTACTCTACGATAGAGTGGTGGGTAGTCCAACCTACAACGGGATCAAGAATCACACCCTGATAGGTGAATGGTCCGTAAGGATTGTCGCCGATACCATAGCACAGCATGTGGCTGTCGCCAGTTGAATAGCTGAAGTAGTACTTGCCGTTGTATTTGTGCATCCATGAAGCCTCGAAGAAACGGTGAGGATCGCCAGCCTTCAGGGGCTGTCCGTCCTTATCTACCACTACTACGCTACGTGGAGCCTCAGAGAACTGCAGCACGTCGTCGCTCATCTTAACTACAAAGCTCGACAGGGCAGGTACATCAGCAGGTGCAAACAGCTGAGTCTTCTTATCAGCAGCAGGGCCCAGGTCAACACCTTCCTTCACCAGTTTCTCAGGAGCCTGATACCACTGCAGCTGTCCACCCCACAATCCGCCAAAGTAGCAGTAAATCTGTCCGTCGTCGTCTTTAAACACGCTGGGGTCGATAGAGAACGAACCGCGGATAGGTTGATCCTGTGGAATGAATGGACCTTCGGGTTTATCAGCAACAGCTACACCCAGGTGGAATACACCATTGTAGTCCTTAGCCGAGAAAATCAGGTAGTACTTACCGTCCTTCTCTACGCAGTCGTTATCCCACATCTGCTTTTCGGCCCACTTTACGTCGGCAACATCCAGAATCTTGCCATAGTCGGTTACCTCGCCATTCTCTACGTCTTCCATAGAGATAACGTGATAGTCTTTCATCTGGAAGTGACCGCCGTCGTCGTCGAAGGCAGCACCAGCCTCCCAGTCGTGTGAGGGATATACATAAAGCTTACCATTAAACACATTAGCAGATGGGTCTGCATAATAATCTTTTGGATAAAGATAGCGTGGTTTCATATTCACATTTTTTATAGTTAATAATCATTATTCTGGTTGGCAATCCTGCGGCGTGCCGACAGTTCTGCCTGCATATTCTCGTTATACTCTTTCGATATGGGGTAATAGTGCAGCGCCACCACACCTACCATGAACAGCATGGCTGGCACAATGCTCGATACCAATCGGATACCCATAGTGGCACTCTCGTTCTGTATGGTAGTTTCGCCACCAGCTACATAGCCGAACATCGAAATGATGATGCCTGCGATAGCGCCTCCAAAGCCTAATCCTAACTTCAGGGCCAGCACGATGCCTGAGAAGCAGAAGCCTGTGGCACGGCGATGACTCTCGTATTCGATATGGTCGGCCACATCGCCAATCATAGCCCACAGCAGTGGGATGGTAGGCGCATAAGCCAATGAGCGCAGGAAGTTAATCACAAACAGCAATCCTACATCGGTGGGCTCTGGGATATAGAACAGGGCAGTAAGGAATGCCGTCAGACTCAGACATACCTTGAAGGTCTTCTTCTTACCAAACTTGTTGGCCAGATAGCGCGACAAGCAGATAACACCTACAAACTGCACGATGGCGCCCGTCATGTTAAAGGCCGAGAAGCCGATAGAGTAGGCATTATTAAAGTCGAGACTGATGAAATGCGACATGAAATCGTATAGTGACTTCTGATCCACATTGTATTGGAAGTAGAAGTTCATGGCCGATCCCCACATGGCTAACGTTACGAACAGCGCAAATGTGAGTAATGCCATTGCATTCCACGATACATTCGAAACCGTATTTTTAATGTCCTCTTTCACACTGAGCTGTTGGCGTGGAGGCGGCTGTATGCGCTCCTTCGACACAGCAAACGTGATGATAAAGAACACAAAGGCGATGCAGGCAAAGATGGCGATGGTGCAACTCCAGCCATGCTGCAAGGTGTGCCCCTCGGCAAAGTGATCTACCAAAGGTAATGTAAGACCCTGTACCACGAACTGCGCAATGGTTACTACCACAAAACGGATGGTGGTAATGCTGGTGCGTTCGCGAATATCGCTGGTCATCACACCGCCTAAAGAAGAATAAGGTATATTATTAAAGGAGTAGGCCGTCATTAGCAACACATAACTGATGGTTGCGTAGATGGCTACCGAACTTTTCTGGTGAATGCCTGGATTATAGAATGCCAACATATAGAATACGCAGAAGGGGATAACGGTCCAAAGCATCCAAGGACGGAATTTACCCCAACGGGTGTTGGTATGATCAGTAAGCAAACCGATGGCAGGATCAACGATGATGGCCGAAATGCTGGCTATCATCAGCACCGAACCAGCAACAGCTCCGTCGAGTCCAAATACATCGGTATAGAACTTCAACTGGAAAATCATCATCATTTGGAATACCAAGTTAGCAGCGGCATCTCCTAACGAATAGCCGACCTTCTCACCTAATGATACCTGTTGCGATGATAATTTGTTCATATCTGTTGAAAATAAAACTGCTGCAAAGGTAGTGAAAAATCGGCGAGTTTATATTTTAAATTGTTACAGATGTTTTTCAAAATGTGTCATTGCATAACAAAATGACTCATTTTGGCGGTTTCATCGCAGATTTTTCTTAATTTTGTGACCTCAAAGCAACAATTATGAAGAAAATTATATTTTTTTGCGCAACACTATTTTGTTTGTCAGTTGCCGATGCAAAAGTAACCATGCCTAAACTGTTCCAGTCGGGTATGGTGGTGCAACGTGGCAAACTCATACCTGTTTGGGGCCATGCCGATGCCGGCGAAGCCGTAACCGTACGCTTCAACAAGAAGGTGTATCAAACTACCGCCGATGCCGATGGCCGATGGCGTGTTGACCTGCCTAAGATGAAAGCAGGTGGCCCTTATCAGTTAACGGTCAACGATCAAACGATTGATAATATTCTGGTGGGTGATGTATGGCTGCTCTCTGGTCAGTCGAACATTGATGTAACCATCGAGCGTGTTTATCCGCAGTACACTCAGGAGATTGATAACTACGAGAATAATGAAATCCGCTTGTTCCGTGTGCAGAACGAAACCAGCACCCATGGTGTAAAGGAGGATATCCGCCATACTAACATCAACTGGAAACCTGTGAACAAGCAGAATGCCTGGTTGTTCTCGGCTGCCGGCTATTTCTTGGGTAAGCGCATGTTCCAGACCAACAAGGTGCCTCAGGGCATTATTGTTAACAGCTGGGGCGGCACACCCATCGAGGCTTGGATTAGCGAGGATTCGCTGAAGGCCGACTATCCCATGCTGATTAAAAAGCTGCAGATGTATCAGAACGATAATTATGTACGCGCACAAATGCAGGCCAATGGCGCTGCCAACCAGCAGTGGGAAAGCATTCTGAACCAGACCGACCCAGGTTATGCCGATGTGGCTGTAGATGAAACCTCATGGCAGCAGATTGATCAGAACAACTGGACCTGGCGCGGCACAGGTAGCGTTTGGCTCCGACAGCATATCACGATTGATAAGGAACACGCAGGAAAACCTGCCCGCCTGTTGTTGGGTACCCTGTTTGATCGCGATGTAACCTATCTGAACGGCAAGCAGATTGGACAAACGGGTTATCAGTATCCCCCACGCCGCTATGATATCCCCGAGGGTATGCTGAAAGAGGGCGATAATGTAATTGCCATCCGTTTTATCAATAAGTTCGGCGCTGTACATTTCATTCCCGAAAAGCCTTACATGTTGTGTTTTGGCGACGACCGCCTGTCGCAGAACCCCATGCCCAAGGATGTGCAGCCACTCAGTCAGCTGTGGAAGATGAAGGTGGGTGCCGAAATGCCCCAGTGCCCCAGCAGCGACGTATCGTTACAGAACCTGCCCACCACACTGTATAATGCCGTGCTGTATCCATTGGCACCTTATGCCATCAATGGCGTGGTATGGTATCAGGGCGAGTCGAATACTGGCAATCCTGCCCCCTATGCCGACCATCTGAAAAAGCTGATGGGTAGCTGGCGCGATCGCTGGAACGACCTGCAGATGCCGTTCGTGATTGTGCAGTTGGCCAACTACGACGGTCGCCAGCAGACAGGCTTCCCACGTCCCATCACCCCACAGACAGAGCCTGTAAACAGCGGTTGGGCACAGTTGCGCGAGGCTCAGCGTGTAGTGGCTAAGGCCGATGCCAAAGCCGAACTGGCTGTGATTAACGACCTGGGTGAGACGGTTGACATCCATCCCCTTCGTAAAAAAGAGGTGGCCGAGCGTATCGGCTTGTGTTTTGATAAGCTCTTATATAATAATAAGGTGAAGCTGTCGCCCGAGGTGGTATCTACCCAGGTGAGTGATGCAGCTATCCAGCTCACACTCGACCAGCCCATACAGGAAGGCGACCTCTATACATTCGAGGTTTGCAACAATGGTAACAATACATACCAGAATGTGCCTGCTGTCGGCAAGGGTAATGTGATAACCCTTCTCGTACCTCAAGCTTCGCAAGCATCAGCCTTGAAAATCCGCTATGCCTGGAAGGACGATCCCAAGCAGGCCAACGTTCGCTCGCTGAGCGGACTGCCCATGAGTTCATTCGAATTATCAATTAATAACTAATAAATAATATGAGTACATCTAACGAAACCAAAGGCTTCTACAAGCTTTCGTGGCTCCAGCGCATCGGCTATGGATCGGGCGACCTGGCGCAGAATCTTATTTTCCAGACAGTAGCATGTTACCTCATGCTTTATCTGACTACAGTACTGAAGATTAATCCGGCATTTGTAAGCGGACTGATTCTTTCTGTCCGACTCATCGACTGCTTCTGGAGTCCTGTAGTGGGTCGTTATATCGACAACCGTAACCCCAAGTTGGGTAAGTATCGTGCCTATCTGCTGTATGGTGGTATCCCCTTGACGGTTGCTGCCTGCCTGCTTATGCTGCCACAGGCCGCTACCTGGTCGCCCAGCGTGAAGCTGATTTATGCCACCGTTAGCTATACCGTGCTTAGCATGATCTACTCGGTAGTAAATATTCCTTATGGCTCTATCATGGCCAGTATGACTCGCGATAACGACGAGGTGCTGAAGCTTACATCTACCCGTATGGTATGTGCCAACATCGGTCAGATTGTGGTTCAGGCTGGTTTCCCCATCGGTTTGGCTATGGTAGCTCATACCATGATCGACTGGAACCAGGCTCTGTTCATGGCCATTGGTACCATTCCTGCCTTCGTTATCCTGCCCTCGCTGCCTATGCTGAAGAGCTGGTTGGGTAAGAAGGGCTTGTATTACCTGCTGCTCACCATTGGTTTTGTAGGTTTTGTCATCCTGTTTACCATTGGTAAGTTCTTCGATGTGGCCGAGCTCAATACATTGGTACAGACAGCTAAGGTGATGACAGGTGTTGGTTTGCTGGTTGGTTCGCTCATGTGGGCCCTTGTGCCTGAGGTAATTACCGAGGCCGAGTATCGTACAGGCAACCGTCCTGCTGCTACCGTTAACGCCCTGGCTGGTGTAGCCTTCAAGGCAGGTTTCTCAATCGCTGGTTGGATTACCCCACTGGTAATGGGTATGATTGGTTTCGACCTGGCCAGCGAGGAGTCGGCTCTGCCTATCGATCCTACAGCTTGGTTTACCGTTACCTGCGTATTTGCTATTGTAGGTTTTGTACTGTTGCTTTACTGCTTCACAGGTTGTAAGGAGCGCATTGCCACTACACCCGAAAAGCCTGTTACCTATGGCGAGATGTTTGCCGAGTTCAAGGCCAACAAGTGCCTGCAGCTGGTGCTCAGCATCTTTGTAACGGTGTTCCTGGCTTCGTTCATCAGCGCACCTGTAAACGCTTATTATACCCACCTGGCCGAGTATTCGGTAACAGCCCAGAATGCTATTCTGGTGTTCACCTGTATCATTCCTGCCGTTCTGTTGATTATCGTTGGAGGTCTTATCTACAAGTATCCTCTTACCGATGAACGTCTGGACGAGATTAACAAGGAAATCGAGGCTCGTGGATAAAAGAGCGATATTTATAAATTTTTGATTGAATAACTTGCAAGTTTCAAACTTTTTCCGTATCTTTGCCCACAATAAATGATTATTGGGCAGAAGAATGAGCCACAGAACTATTAAACTACTGGCTTGTTTCTCACTGGTGGTGATGCTGGTGGTTGCATGCGGCGAACGGAAAGAAACAGGACTTGAAAAGAATACAGCCGACGGATTAGTCCTTGATGCGTATAAGCATAAGGACTATCCGTTGTTGTTGTCTTTAGCCGATAGCCTTGGTAAGATTGGTGCTATTTCCGAAGTTCAGTCGCACTATTGGAGTGGCTATGCCAGCGACCGCATGGGTAAGAAGCGCACAGCCGAGTATTACTGGAAGAAGGCCGAGAGCGAAGTAGAAAACTTTAATAATTCCGAGCAGGTAGATTATTACGCCAAGGCGGCCAGTCATCTGGCTAACCTGCTGAACCTGAAGGGCGACTACGACGGTTCGCTGAAAGAGGCCATCAATGCAGCCGAAAAACTCGAGGTGTTAGGTTGCGATACCACCACCGATTATGTAAACCTGCTGGTGTTTATCGGTTGCGGACAGGCCCGTTTGCCTGGCATGGAAGAAACTACTAAGAAATCGTTCGAACGCGCTTATAACAAGCATCTTGAGCGCATCAGCGCATCACCTACCGAATCTACTTACAAAGGTGCCATTGCAGGCATTGTAAATATGGCTTACTCGTGCAATGCCACCCATCAGTATCAGCAGGCCCTGTATTGGTGCGACCGCTATGAAGAGCTGGTACACAAATACGAGAGGCTATATTCTGCCGACGAGGACTATATCGACAAGCAGCTTGCCCGTTGTAGTATCTATCGTGCCACAGCGCTTGTATCGTTAGGGCAATCGCAGGAGTCGTATCTGGCTTATCTCGACTTCAGAAACACCAAGTTCAGTAAGAGTCCTGAGGGTATCTACGATGCTGGCGAGTACCTGATTGAGGCCAAACAATGGAAAGATGCAGCCGTTTGTTTCCAGCGACTCGATGAGTTGGTAAACAAATATCGCATGGAGTTTTCGATCGAGAATCTCGAGACCTATTATCTGAAGAAGTACGAGGCCAACCTCAAGGCAGGTCGCAAGGACTCGGTTTATGCTATCAGTACCTTTATCTGCGACTCGCTGAGTGTAGCTATCGATCGTGCAAGAGCCGACAATGCAGCCGAACTGGCCACTATCTACAATACCGAGCAGAACGAAACCCGACTGGCCGAGAACAAGGCCAAGCTGATGCGCGAGCGTCAGATAGCCGCTGTTGTCACTATTATTCTGATTATCGGCTTCTTTATTGTTTATGCTCTTTACAAACAGAAGGCTGCCGCCAAGTTGCACAAGGCGCATAACGAACTGAAGGCGGCTTACGACCAGCTCGAGGAAACCACATCGGCCAAGGAGCGTATCGAGAGTGAGTTGCGTATCGCCCGCCACATTCAGGAGTCGATGGTGCCTAACGAGTTCCCACAGCGCTCCGATTTCGATCTCTATGCCTCGATGACAGCTGCCAAGGAGGTAGGAGGCGATTTGTACGACTATCTGATTATTGGCGATAACCTGTGCTTCTGCGTAGGCGACGTATCAGGTAAGGGAGTGCCCGCAGCGCTCTTCATGGCTCAGGTTATCAGGTTGTTCCGTGCTATGGTTAAGCGTAACTACACGCCAGCCAAGTTGGCTACCGAGCTGAATGCCGAACTGAGCGAGCATAACGACGACGGCATGTTTATTACCATGTTTATCGGTATGGTGAACCTGCGTACCGGCAAGCTCGATTTCTGTAATGCAGGTCATAATCCCCCCATACTGGGCAATGGCAACGAGAGCAGATTCCTGAAGATGGAACCCAATGCGCCTATCGGCCTTTGGGAAGGACTGAAATACGAGGGCGAGGTGATAGATGATATCCGTGGCCACCTGTTCTTTGTATATACCGATGGTTTGAACGAGGCCGAGAACACGAAACTTGAGCAGTTTGGCGACGAACAGGTGCTTAACGTAGTTAAAAGTGCCAGCCAGCTGAATCCACGAGATATGGTAGATACCATGAAGAACGAGGTGAATCGTCATCGCAACGGCGCCGATCCTAACGACGATCTCACCATGCTCTGCCTACATGTAGTATAGACTTTTTAAAAAGAGAATATTTGATATGATTAAGTGTAAACATCTTTGTATGATGCTGTTACTGGCATTATGCACTCTTACTGCTCAGGCTCAGGAGGCCGAGCTTATTCGTAATGGCGATTTTGAATTAACCCCCAGGGTTGAAAAAGGTGCTAATGCCACCACCGCTTGGGATAGCCGCAAGCCCTTAGTAGTGGTTCATGTTGATCCTGTTAGTACCGATAATCCTTGCTATGCCGTCATCTGCTGCGACACCATCTATAACCAGGGTTTTGATGGTATCCCTGTAGTCGAGGGTACCAAGTACGATTTCTCAGTATGCCTGCGCAATCTGCCTGCCTTGAAGGAAGAGGACCGTGTGGAAGGCTGCAAACTGCTGATTATCCAGCTGGTTGATGAGCAGCGCCAGCCCCTGGCCGAGGCTACCATCCGTGCCAAAGGCAACCAGTGGCAGCAGTACCACGCTGTGTTTACGGCTCATGGTAGCTGTGCCAAGGCCCAGTTGGCTATTGTGGGCGTTGGTTGCCAAAAGATAGCTATCGATAAGGTAAGTATGAAAAAACACCAGTAGAGTATGTTACATATCCGTTGCAAGAATAACAACATCACCAAGAGTTTCCCTGAAGGCACATCGTTGGCCGACGTTTATCAGGCGTTTGCCAGCGAACTTAATTTTAAGTATCCAGTAGTATCGGCCAAGGTCAACAACGCCTCGCAAGGCCTGAAGTTCCGTTTGTATCAGAATCGCGACGTAGAGTTCCTTGATGCCCGCAGTGGTTCTGGTCGTCGTGTTTATACCCGTTCGCTGTGCTTTGTGCTCTACAAGGCCACCAGCGATGTGTTCCCAGGTAGCAAGCTCTACATGGAGCACCCCATCTCAAACGGCTACTACTGCAACTTTAAAAAGAAAAACAACGAGCCCCTGACGGATGAGGATGTGCAGAAAATCTGCCAGCGCATGAAAGAGATTGTAGATCTCGACCTGCCTTTCCGTCGCACCGAGGCCACTACCGACGAGGCTGTACGTGTGTTCAGCGAGCGTGGTTTTGCCGATAAAGTAAAGTTGATTGAAACCAGCGGTCAGATATATACCGATTATTATATGCTGGGCGATACCGTAGATTATTACTATGGTCCGTTGGTGCCCTCGGCAGGCTTCCTTAAGGTGTGGGGCCTGGAGCGCTATCACGACGGTTTGTTGCTGCGTGTGCCCGATAAGAACGATCCTACCAAATTGGCCGAGAAGGTTGACATGCCTCGCACGTTCGAGGTGTTTGCCGAAAAGGTACGTTGGGATATCATCATGCGCCTGTCGAATGCCGGCGATGTCAACAAGGCCATCCTGCGTGGCTATGGCTCCGAGCTGATTCAGGTGAGCGAGGCCCTGCAGGAAAAGAAAATTGTAAAAATCGCCGAGGAGATCGACCAGCGTTTCCGCGACCCAGAGAATCCCATCCGTATAGTCCTCATTACAGGACCGTCGAGCTCAGGTAAATCCACCTTCTGTAAGCGTCTTTCTGTGCAGCTGCTGGCTTGCGGTTTGCGTCCCTATTCTTTCTCAACCGACGATTACTTTGTGAACCGTGTCGATACCCCCAAGCTGCCTAACGGTCAGTACGACTTTGATAATATCGAGACCGTGGATTACAAGTTGCTGGGCGAGCACCTGGAGCGCCTGATGAAGGGCGAGGTAGTAGAAGTGCCCCAGTATAACTTTGTAACTGGTAAGCGCGAGTGGAATGGCAAGAAGTTTAAGTTGAGCAACGATAGCGTGCTGATTATCGAGGGTATCCACGCCCTGAATCCCCTGCTCACTAAGCAGATTCCCGATTCGGCCAAGTACAAGATTTACATCTCGGCCCTTACCAGTATCTCGCTCGACGATCATAACTGGATTCCCACACAGGACAACCGTTTGCTGCGTCGCATTATCCGCGACTACAACAAAGGAGCCTTCTCAGCTCGTGAGACTATCAGTCAGTGGCACAGCGTGTGCGAGGCCGAGGATCAGTGGATTGTACCTTTCCAGGAAACAGCCGATGTGATGTTCAACTCGGCCCTCAACATCGAGTTTGCCGTGTTGCGCACCCATGCCGAGGTGATCCTCGCGTCAGTTCCCAAAAACTGCCCGGAGTATGCCGAAGCCCATCGCCTGTTAAAGTTCCTGCATTACTTTATCCCCATCAGCGATAAGGAGATTCCCCCCACTAGCATCATGCGTGAGTTCGTTGGTGGCAGCAGCTTCAAATACCGCGGATAAAAAACAAACAACAAAACAAAGGCTTGCTCAATAATCCAGAGCAAGCCTTTTTTGATATTCCCATTAGTGGAACGCGATGTTCCCACGGTGGGAATGAATCGTTCCCAGGTTGGGGACAAAACATTCCCAAGTTGGGAAAATATTATGCGCTTTTGATGGCGATGTGTACAACCTTAGTTTGCACTTTTTGCAACGTTTTTACTAAAAATCCCTCCATCTCTCAACAAATCTCTCAAAACCCGTATAAACACTGGTGTTTTGAGAGATGAGAGATTCTCATAATCCCTCCCTGATCTCTCCCTCATCCCTCCCTCCATCTCTCAATACCATCCAAAATTTAATATTTCAAGAAAAATAGAAAAAAAACGACCGAAACACTTGCAAACCGCGATTTTTTTTGTACCTTTGCACCATGAAACGCACGCTGTGGAAAGCGCGCCAAAAACCTGACCCAAGGAGAAGGACTTAAGGAAGAGTAAAAACTTTTAAAATCTTTTTTTATGACTGAAAACTGTGTTACTATCAGTGAGGCAAATAACGCTTCACAGGAGGCAACGCTCGCCATCGAGCTGTTCCTCAACGAGAATTACGTGTTCCGCCGAAACACCCTCAACGGCAAGGTGGAATATGCTGTGCTGCCTAAAGCAGATGTGTTCCGACCTCTAACCAAGGAGGCCCTGAACAGTATCGTGATTCGTGCCAAGCGCGAACAGATACTGGAAAAGGGAAGTCCTAAGACAGAGATAACGGAATATGTGGAATCTGAGGAGGTGTCTGAGTATAATCCTGCGCAGGCATTCCTGACTACGCTACCCAACTGGGATGGACAGAACCATATCGCCAGGATTTTTGGTCGCATACCTGGCATCAGTTCTGAGCAGCTTAACTATCTCACCATCTGGCTCCGCTCTGCCGTGGCCCATTGGTTGCAGATGGATATGCTGCATGGCAACGAGTGTGTGCCTACGTTTATCGGCAGTCAGGGTTGTGGTAAGACCACCTTTGTGCGTCGACTGCTGCCCCTTGAACTACGTGAGTATTATCTCGACCATCTGAACCTGAGCAATAAGTTCGATAAGGAGATGGCGCTTACCAACAATCTCATTGTGAATCTGGACGAGCTCGAGGCCATCGGCGTTAAACAGCAGTCGAAGCTTAAGCAGACGCTGTCGGTAAGTAAAGTGAATGGTCGTCCCATCTTTGGTCGTACCCAGCAGGATCGCCCTCGATTCGCATCGTTTGTGGCAACCACCAACAATCCTCACCCTCTGACCGACCCTACAGGCAGTCGCCGATACATCTGTATCCAGATTCCTGACGGGCACCTGATTAATAATGAGGGCGACATCGACTATCTGCAGCTATATGCTCAGGTGGTTTATGAGCTACAGGAGCTAAAGGCTCCCTACTGGTTCAGTAACGATGAGGTGGCCCGCATACAGCAGTTGAATCAGGACTTTATGGAACAGAAGGACCTGGGCGAGATGTTTGTTGCATGTTTCCGCCATCCTGAAGAAGGTGAGGTACCTAAGGCGATGAATTGTGACCAGATGATAGTTGTGATGCAGAAGAGCTATCCTTCGCTCACCAATACCATCGGCAACAAGGTACGACTGGGTAAAACCATCAAGGCGCTGGGTTTTAAGCACAGGGAGCGTGCTCACATCTCGTACTACGATGTGATGCCTATCAAGGTGGCATAGAGATGTAGGGAGAGATGGCATGAGAGATGAGGGAGAGATGAGGGAGGGATAAAAGCCATCTCTCATCGCCCGAATCACCAGTGTTTATGCGGGTTTTGAGAGATTTGTTGAGAGATGAGAGATTTTTTGATTAATAACTAAAAAAAATATGAATATGGAAGAGAAAGAACTGAAAGTAGAAAACATCCCTGGGAGCTATGCCCTGTGTTTTAATGGCGAGTGTGGTAAAAAAGATACGTGCATGCACTATCAGGCCATGCTGCTAAAGCGAGGGGAACGTGGTCGTGGCATGGCCATATATCCTACAGCCTGGCAGGATGGCGAGTGCTGCTACTATCGTGAGAAGAAACTGGTACGGAAGGCCTGGGGATTCAGTCAGCTGTACAAGAACGTGGACAAGTATCATAAGGCCGAGGCGCGCCAGAGTGTAAGCTCATTCTTTGGGCGTGGTAACGGACCCTATTATCGCGCCCATCATGGCGAGCTACTGCTCACACCCGAGCAGCAGGAGGGCATTATGAACATCATTGCCCAGTTTGGTCCCATCGACGATATTAAATTCGATCACTACAAAACCGATTGGGACTTTGATTACTAATAACAACAACAAAGGCTTGCTCGGGAATTCCTATGCAAGCCTTTGTTTGTTTATGTTTAGCTGATGTTACAGCTGGTACTGCAGCATAACCATTGAGTAGGGGGCCAGGTCGAGGGTGAACTTCTTCTGGGCCTTGATCTGCTCTTTCTTGGGAGCGATGGGCTGGGCGTCGAAGTTGTTCTCGTCGTTAGGCTGACCTGCGAGGGTGGTCTTGGTGGCCAGCTTCTTGATGCCAAAGCGGCTCAGGTTGATGTTGGCCTTCTTGGCATCGGCACTGGCGTTAACCAGTTTCACGAACAGCTGGCGGGTCTTGGTGTTGAGAATCACGCTCTGACCGTAGTGCACACCCTCCATAGGCTGGATGGCATCGGCAGCATCGCCCTCAAACTTCACGCAGTCGCCATAGTAGTAGTTACCGCTCGACTGTCCGAACAGCTGCTGAACATAGTAGCTGCAGGTGAGGAATGGGCGCTCGTTGTCGTAGTAGATGAGGTCGGGATTCCACTGGGTGCCGTTCTTGCGGGCAAACAGGGGAGCGTAAGATGTCATGGCTACTACATCACCATTGCGCTCTACGTGCAACAGATACAGACCTTCGGCCAGGGCGTCGATGAGTTTCTTGTCCTTAGCGGCATACTCGCCCAGATAGACCTTGGTCTTGCGGTCGCGGGGATAGCTGTCGTACTGGCGCTTGTTCAGGAAGTAGGTGTTGGGCTCGTAGTAGTGCTCGTCGAGGATAGGCATATTGAGTTCCTCGGCCAGCTTCCAACCGTTCTGGTAGTCGCCGTTATCGGCATGCGAGCCAGGACCGGCTGTACCAACAATCACGATTTCAGGATGAGCCTTGGTAACACGCTCGTAGATATACTTGAAGCGCTCGCAGAACTCGGGCGAGATGCGCTCTTCGTTGCCAATACCAAGATATTTGAGGTTGAAGGGCTTGGGATGACCTGCCTCGGCACGCATCTTGGCCCACTTGTTGGTGGCGGGATCGCCATTGGCCCACTCAATCAGGTCGATGCACTCGTCAACCCACTCGTCCATCTCGCTCATGGGAACTACGTCCTGAGCCTGGCCTTTCATGCCCCAACCACCGTTGGCGCCCTGACAGCTGACGCCGGCAGGCAGGATGGGCAGGGGCTCCATACCCAGATCCTCGCAGAACTGGAAGTACTCGAAATAGCCCAGACCTACACTCTGGTGATAACCCCAGGTGTTCTTGAGTTGGCGGCGTGTTTCCTTAGGTCCGATAGTGGTCTTCCAGCGATAGGTGTTCCAGAATCCGTCGCCACCACCGTGAACCACGCAACCACCAGGGAAGCGCATGAACTTAGGATGCAGGTCGGCCAGTGCCTGAGCCAGATCCTTACGCAGGCCGTGGCCCTTATATGTATCTTCGGGCATAAGTGATACCACATCGATATCCATATCACCCTTGGTAAGTACCAGAATCTGCAGGGCAGCCTGCTTGCAGTCGGCATTAGGTGTGAGCACAGCCTCGAACTTCTTCCAATCGCCGTTGCTTACGTCGAAGGTTGTTTCGGCCAGCAGTTTGGGATCCTTAGGTGGCCAGCCCTTTACAGGCTCAATCAGCACCACGCGTACCTGCTTGGCATCGCCTTTTACGTTGCGCATAAAGGCCGAGAAATCGTACTTCTCGCCAGCCTTAACTGAGATGCCGTCGAAACCGTCGTTCTGAATGCCGAAGCCAGTCCAACCTGTGTAGTCGTAATACTGGTTGGCGCGCTCGCAGTGCAGGCGCATATAGGTGGCGTTGTTGGCATGAACGGGGTTGTCCATGCGGGGCTGGATATAGCCGGTGGAGTGACCAGGACGGGTGATGCGCCAGGCGGTGCCGGGGCCCCATCCGTCGCGCTCAACGGGTGAGAACTCGAAGGCGCCGTTCTGAATAAGCTCGGCATAGAGTCCGCCATCGGCAGAGTTGTTAATGTCTTCAAAGAAGATACCAATGAGCTCGTTGCTGATGGCTTTGCCGCCAGCAGGGGCTTTCACTGGTTTCTGGGCGTTAAGACCCATGGTGGCTGCTGCAAGGGCAGCACAGAGAATTGAACGTTTGTACATAGTTGATAATATTATTGATTGTTACTAATTAGTCTCACTTCGTAAATCTCGCCAACCTGCTTGTGGGGCTTGGCCACGAATTTGATGCGCACCTGCTTTTTGCCCTTGAGCAGCTGGGCTGGGATAGGATACTCCTCGAACTTGAACTGTGAGGTGCGATACTTGCCGACGAGGTTGACGGTGGTTACCAGCGTGTCATCTACAAAGATATCGAACTCAGGGTTCTTCCAATCGCCTACACCCCAGTATTTCAGGCGCAGACTCAGGTCGGTCTTGCCGCCTGTCTGCATCAGGTAGCTGAAATAGTGACCATCGCGGGCATCGCGGAAGAATACATCGTTGGTGTTGCCCACGGTCGATTGGTCAGTCTCCATAAAGTGGTCGCTCTCAGGCTGTTGCTCGCCTGGCTGCACCTTGTCGGTGGTGCGGGCCTCGAGTGCCTGGCGCTCCTGCTCCTGCTTGGCCAGATTGGCCAGATAGTCCTTGTAGCTATCCTCAGAGAGCGCCAACCAGTACATCATGTAACGGGCATCGTGCAGCTCGAAGAAAGGCATCAGCTCGCCCTCAATCTTATTTACCATCTTGGTGCTGAGGTTGAAGTGCAGGGGCTTGCCTGCTATGGGTTGCAGCTGGTTGGCAATGCTCTCCACATCCTTATTAACCAGGATAGGGGCCTGGTCGATAGGCAGCTTTTTGCCTGTGGCCAACTGGCCGAATCGGCTGTCGTCGGCTATCAGGTGTGCCAAATCCTCAGTACCCGTCTTCATAGCCAGCATGATAGGGCCGTGCATCAGGGCAATATACTGTGGCAGGTTGGGCAGATACTTCACGCTGTTGTACATGGGGAATTGGATATCAATCACATCGCCCTTTTTCCACTGGCGATTGATGGCTACATAGCTTGATGGACCAGTGACGATGCTCACAGGCTTGCCATTCACCTTAACGCTGAACTGGCCTGGCTTTACCCAGCCGGGGTAGCGCACCATGATGGGTGTTGGCTGTTTGGTGTTGGATGATTGCGTGATGGTGATACGGCTGTTCTCGCTATAAGGGAAACTGGTTTCCTGGCGCAGGGTGATGCCTTTGGCTTTCCAGTTAAGCTCTGAGGCCACAAACAGGTTCACAAACAGGGCATCGCCGCTGTGAGTATAGATAAACTGGTTGTACTTGCCATGATTCTCCATGCCTGTGCCCACGCAGCACCACATGGCCTCGTTGGGAGCCGAATAGTTGCGGTAGTGGCGCGGACGGGCTGAAGTGAAATATACGTAGCCGCCATGCTCAGGGTGCTGGGTTGAGAGTATATGATTGAAGGTAGCCAGCTCGAAGAAATCGGCATAGCGGGCTTCGGGGTTGCGACGATGCAGATCCTCGGTGAGCTTCAGCATATTGTTGGTGTTACAGCTCTCAGGACCGTCGATATCCTGCACAAAGTCCTGACAAGCCTCGCGACTGGGGAAGTGCTCACGACGACTGTTGCCGCCAAAGGCCAGTGTGCGCTCGCCTGTTACGATATCCCAGAAGTAGGCACCTGCAGTGTGGTAAGCCTCGTCGCCACTCAGCTCGGCTATACGCTCAAAACCTATCACCTTGGGCACCTGGGTGTTGGCATGCATGTTGTCGAGCACGTCGCGGCGCTGCATCAGCGGGTTCAGCAGGCGGCGATGCGAGAATCGACGGGCCACATCCAGATATTTCTGCTCGCCAGTGATGGCGTAGGCATCGGCCAGCACCTCGTTCATGCCACCATGCTCGGTATCCAGCGCGCGCTCCATCTGAGCATCGGTGAGATTGGCTGTCAGGTCGATGGCCCAGTCGCAGAAGCCCAGAAAGAGCTTCTTGGCCTGCTCGTTGCCACAGTAAACCCACGCGTCGCGCAGGCCGGCATACATCTTGTGTATATTATAGAAAGGAACCCACGCGCCAAAGTAGGGGCCGAAGTTACCTTTCTTAAAGTTGCTCCAGATACGGTCGCTGCCGGGCACACCGCCCACATAGCCACGGCCCCAGTCGGGGTGGTTCTTGGCATTGGCATCGGCACAGGCCTGCAGCTCGCTAATCCAGTATTCCATGCGCTTGCGGCACTCTTGGCTGCCAGTAGCAGCATTGATGGCCATCGCAGTCAGATAGTGGCCGCCCACGTGTCCGTCCAATCCGTCCCAGTTAGGGTACGACTTGCCTTTCGGTGTTAGTCCGGCCTCTTTCAGATAAGGCGCCAGCAGGCGGTCGTTGTCGTACTTCAGCAGCGTCTCGATGTTCAAGTCGCGCGCATGCTTCAGCGGACCGTTTAGCAGGGTTACATCCCCTAAGGGAAACTCGTTGGCATACAGCCTGTCTTGGGCTTGACTACTGCCAGCTGCCAATGTCAGCAGCACGGATAGTAGCAGGCCTCGTGAATGGTTGTTAAATAGGTACATCATTTGTTATAGTTGTTATTGATTGTTCTTGATGATCTGGTGCACATCGTCGATGCTGTGGGCAAAGGGGCCTGTGTGTTCCAGCTTCAGCGTGCACATGGCGGCTGCAAACTGACCGCTTTCTATATAGCTCATCCCCCTGGCACGGGCATACAGATAGCCAGCGCTGTAGGTGTCGCCGCAACCTGTGGCATCAACTAACTTGGTTGGTGGGTAGGCAGGAGTTTCGTAGAACTTGCCCTCGGTATAGATCACCGATCCGCCACCACCTAAGGTGATAATCACTTCGCGTACACCCCAGTCGTAAATCTGTTGGGCGGCCTCGTAAGGGTCGGTCATGTTCGTCAGCGTCTGGCACTCCCACTCGTTTACCTTCAGGATAGCTGTGTGCTTCAGCAGTCGCAGCTTGTCGGTCCACTCGCAGGCGCGCACCTCCTCGCCAACCACCTCGCGCAGATAGCCCTGCACATCGATGCTCACATCGCCCTTGGTGGCCAGATATTCTACTATTTCGGGTGCAAAGTCGTCGGCCAGCAGTGTGCCTAAATGGAACACGCGGGCCTGCTCGTCGTTCAGTTCGTTAAGTGTGAATGGAGCCGACTTGGCCAGTACCCGCTGTGTGCGGTTGTCCATGTTGGCACCATACTTATTCTCGAAAAACACGTTGGTATCGCTCTCAAAGGCCGTTACCCGCACGCCAGCCTGGCGCAGTTTCTCAACTTCGGGCATCACCTCGCTGCTAACCGAGGTGATAAGGTGGAAATTAACGTCATGGGGCAGTGCCTGGATGGCCCACGCCATATAGTAGGCCGAACCGCCTGCGCAGTGCGTGGTTACGGGCGGAACCTGAGTGATGATCCTGTCACGAGTGATATGTCCAATACAGCAAATATCTGTCATTTTGTCGACTTTTGATTGAATATTATCTTTATTTCGGTTGCAAAGATAACATTTTTTTCTAAATATTTTGTTTTATTCGAGAAATATACTATCTTTGCAACGAATTATTCGTTACTACTAAGATAATTAATGGCGAAAAAAACATTATTGCAGTTAATTCTGCTTTGGATGATAGTGATGTCGGCAGCGGCACAATCGGTTTACGATGTGACGGCAGCTGGCGCTATTGGTAACGGTATCGTAGATGATGCCCAGGCCATTCAGCGTGCTATCGACCGTTGTTCGGCTGAGGGTGGCGGCCGCGTGCTGTTGCCTCGTAATCATACCTTCATGGCTGGTCCTATCCAGCTTAAGAGCAATGTTGAGCTTTATCTGGAAGCTACTGCCATCCTGAAGGCTAACCCCGATGAGAGTATCTATAAGCTGAGTGCTTTTGGACAGAACCGTGGCGAGGGTATGCTGTGGCTCTGGGCCGAGCATGCTGAGAACATCAGTATCTGTGGTAAGGGCACCATTCATGGTAATGGTATCGCTTTTATGGGTGCTGAGCTGAGCGACAGCTACGAGCTGAAGCCATTGAAGGATCAGACTTTCGACCCACGTCCACATGTACTCACACTTACCGATGTAAAGAATCTCACCATTCGCGATGTAACCATCAAGGAGGGTGCCTACTGGACGGTGCACCTGATTGGTTGCGATGAGGCTGTGATTGATGGCATCAATCTGCTGAACAATCTGAAGATTCGCAATGGCGATGGTATCGATATCGACCATTCAAAACACGTGCGTATCGCTAACTGCCATATCACCAGTGGTGATGACTGCATCTGTTTAAAGAACCGTCGTGAGTTCGAGCAGTATGGCTCGTGCCACGATATTACTGTTACCAACTGTGTGATGTCGAGCCGCTCGTGCGCCATCAAGATTGGTAGCGAGAATATGGACTCTATCTATAACGTGGTGTTTGATAACTGCATCATCACAGGTTCGAACCGTGGTTTGGGCATCCAGAATCGCGACGAGGGAACCGTTACCGATGTGGTATTCTCGAACATCCAGTTGGACTGTCGCCTGTGGAGCGATGTGTGGTGGGGTAAGGCCGAGCCTATCTACGTTACCAGCTATCCACGTGCCAACGGCAATCATAAGGATGCCAACTGGCGATTCCCCAAGGGGCAGATTGAGGGTCGTTGCGGCGAGGTGAGTCGTATCTATTTTAACAACATTACCAGCACCAGCGAGAACGGCTGCTTTGTAGGTGGCGACGTGCCTGGCAAAGTGCGCGACATCTATTTTAATAATGTACGCGTACGACTTCAGGGCGAAGGTTCGCGTAGTATGGATAAGAGGCCTTGCAAGGGCGAGGGCTTTATCAAGGCTGACCTGAAAGCTATGCAGGCCATGCAGGTACCCCTGATAACCGAAAACGCTACAGTAGAAATAAGATAAAACTTTTAATATTCTTTTTATACTAACTTTTAATTAATGATTATGCAAAAGATCCTAAATCTCAAGCAAGGAACTCAGAAGGCCATGTTCTTCGTGTTCTTTCTGTTGTGCAGTACAGTGATGCTGGCACAGAACAAGGTGTCGGGAACTGTACTGGACGCAACCGGTGAGCCTCTGATTGGCGTAAGCGTTCTGGAGGCAGGAACCAACAATGGTGTTGTGACCGATTTCGACGGAAACTACACGCTGACTGTAAAGCAGGGTGCCAAGCTCACATTCTCTTACGTAGGCTACACCTCAAAGACCCTGGCTGCCGCCAACGGCATGAAGGTAACTCTCGAAGAGGACAACAAGGTACTGAACGAAGTTGTAGTAGTAGGTTATGGTACCATGCGCCGCAAGGACGTCACATCGTCTATCACAACTGTGAAAGCTGAAGACCTGAACCGTGGTGTATTCACCGACCCAGGACAGATGTTGCAGGGTAAGGTGCCCGGACTGGTTGTATCTTCAACAGCCGACCCTAACGGCTCTCCAACCATCACGCTTCGTGGTGCCTCTACACTGCGTTCTGGAGCTATGTCACCTTACTATGTAGTTGATGGTATTCCTGGTGTTGATATTTCTATCGTTTCGCCCGATGATATTGAGAGCATCGATGTGCTGCGTGATGCTACAGCTACAGCTATCTACGGTTCGAAGGCTGCCAACGGTGTGATCATCATTACTACCAAGAAGGGTGATAAGGAGAGAACCAACGTTACCTATAATGGTTATGTGGCTTTTGATAATATCCTGAAAAAGTATGATGTTGCTTCAGCTTCTGACTTGCGTCAGTATGCCTCTAAGAATGGCGTAGCTCTGAAGGATGGTGGTGCTGATGTTAACTGGCAGGATGAGGTGTTGCGTACTGGTATCAGCCATAATCACAATGTGGGCATCAATGGCGGTAACGGACGTACCAACTATATGATTAGTGGTAACCTCATGAAGCGTGAAGGTGTTATCAAAATGACAGGTATGGATCGTTTCAATGTACGTTCACTCGTGTCAACTAAGACTCTGAAGGATCGACTCACTTTGTCGATGAGCCTGAATGCGATGTATGGCAAGCACTTTGGTGTGCCTACAGGTAATGAGGGTGCATCAGTTCTCGATGCGATGAACTACTACTCGCCTACTAATGCAGTTAAGAATGCTGACGGTTCATGGACGTCGGGAGCTGGTTCAAAGAACTACAATCCACTGGCTCTGATGGAGGAGAATACTTCTGAGACCATCTGGAAGCGTAATCAGTTTATTGGTAAGGCTACTCTGGAGATTCTGAAGGGCCTCCTCTGGAATGTTAACTACTCTTGGAGTAACTATCAGAGCACTTACAGCGCGTATAACACTCGTAACTCTCAGTTGGAGGGTATTGGTAATAAGAATGGTCAGGCCAGCCGTAATACATACTTTGGCTACGAGCAGACCTTCGAGACCTATCTGAACTATGGCTTTACAACAGGTAAGCACAAGATTGACCTGATGGCCGGTTATACTTGGGAGAAGAAAAAGAACAATGATGGTTTCGGCCTGAGTGTTGAGGGGTACTATAATGATGACCTGACATGGTATAATATGTCGTATGCACAGACTATTCTCGGTGTTCAGAACTCTGTATCAAGTGGTTATGTAGAGAATGTAAAGAATATCTCGTTCTATGGTCGTGCCAACTACTCATTCGATGGCCGTTATATGCTGCAGGCTACTATCCGTCGTGATGGTTCATCGGTATTTGGTAAGAACCACCGTTGGGGTACATTCCCATCTGTATCTGCTGCTTGGAATATCACAGAGGAGAGCTTCATGAAGAACCAGAAGATTTTTGATAATCTGAAGTTGCGTGCTGGCTATGGTGTATCTGGTAATGCTATGGGATTCGATGTCTATTCTTCATTCGTTACTTATGGAGCTACGGGTACATTCGAATATGATGGTAAGATCTATCGTACATACGGTGCTTCTAAAAATGCTAATCCCGACCTGAAGTGGGAGACCACATCAATGCTGAACATCGGTCTTGATTTTGCATTCTTGAGAGGTCGTATTAACGGTACTTTGGAGGTTTATCATAAGAAAACCAAGGACCTTATCTGGGGCTATCCTGTTCCAACCACACAGTATGTGTATGGTTGGCTGGACGCCAATGTTGGTGAGATGACTAACAAGGGTATCGAGTTCTCTATCAATGCTGTTCCTGTTCGTACCAAGAACTTCACATGGAGCACCACTCTTAATCTGTCGCACAACAAGAATACTGTTGACAAGATGCAGAATGAGACTTATCATACTACAAACCTGGCGCAGGGAGATCCAATGGTATCTGGTGTTTCTCATGATGGTTGGACCCAACGCATTATGGAGGGTGAGTCTATCGGTACATTCTATACCTATCAGTATGCAGGTACAGTGAAACGTACAGATCCTGATGGAAATATTATTGAACGCTCTGAGTATTACGTTCTTGATGAGAATGGAAACCGTACAGGTGAGACTACTAACAACCCCACTCTGAAGGATCGTTCTATCACTGGTTGTGCACAGCCTAAGCTTAATGCCGGTTGGAACAACAGCCTGACCTATAAGAACTGGAACCTGAATGCATTTATCACAGGTGTATTCGGTAATGATGTTTACAATGCTCCACGTGCACACTATACCAGCTCACAGATGTTCTCTGATGGTAAGAATGTGCTGAAGGAGTTCCTGTCGTTCCCTGTTGGCGATGCTTCTGGCTCACTGCCATCTGACCGCTGGATTGAGAAGGGTACTTACATCCGTCTGCAGTCATTGTCGCTGAGCTACACATTCAAGAACTGTTTCGACAACTGGATTCAGGATCTTACTCTCTATGGTACAGCTAACAACCTTCTCACTATCACAAACTACAAGGGGCTTGATCCAGAGGTTAACCTCGGTGGTATCGATCCTGGTATCGATTATCGTTGGAGCCGTTATCCACACACACGTACATTCATGGTTGGTGTGAAGATTAACTTTGGCGATGGCAAGAAGAAATAAAGTTATTATCATTTAATAAGATTCAAGTATTATGAAACTAAATAAAGTATTTCTTGCAGCTGGCATGTTTGCCGTAGCACTCACCAGCTGTACAGATTTGGATGTAACTCCAAGTTCTCAATACACAGAAGACCCCAGTAAGAATTCTGGAGTTGACCCGATGATTATGGTAGAGGCAAAAATGGCAGATTTGTATTTCCACCTGTCAGGTACATTTGGTCGCCGATATATGGAAGCACAGTGCCTTGCTTCGGATGAGTTTACGTCTCTGGCTTTTGATGGAGGCTACTATGATGGAGGTACCTATGCTCACCAGGCTCTTCACTGCAGTTCGGCTACCGATGCCTCACTCGACTGGTATTCGGATGTAACTGCTGGTATTACAAAGGCCAACACTATTCTTGAGGAACTAGGTAGTAGTGCTTCTGTCCAGATGACAGCACCTGCTCGTGCTATTCGTGCTTACTTTACATGGATATTGATGGATAGCTTTGGCGATACACCTATTCTTGAAAAGGTGCCTGCTGAGGGTGAGGTGGTAGCTCGTTCTCCACGCAAGGAAGTTGCTGAGTGGATTGAGAGTGAACTCACAGAGATTATTCCTTACCTCACAGAGGATGTAACAGAGAATACCTATGGTAAGCCAACCAAGTGGATGTCACAGGCTCTGCTTGCTAAGCTTTATATCAACTGGCCAGTCTATACAGCCGAGTCTGTTGATCAGTATGATGCTGCTACTGCTGCAAATCCAAAACTCGATGCATGTATCGAGCTTTGTGATGACATCATCAATAGCGGTAAGTTCAATTTGGGCTCTGTTGACTATCTGCATAAGTTCTCATACGACAATGGCTCTCAGATAGAAGACTTCATCTATGCAATGCCTTATGACGCTATCAACCGTCAGGGTATGCAGTGGGGACGTCCTCGCTCATTCAAGCAGTTGAAAGGCATGTTGCCAACTTATTATGGATTTGCTGATAAGTTTACCCAGTCGTTTGGTGGTAATATGGTCGTTACACCTGAGTTCGCTAAACTCTTTAGCCTCGATGGCGATATCCGCAATCTCAGCATTCTGCGTGGCGACGTCTTTATCCGTGATCCGAAGACACTGCGTCCTACCTCTGAGCCATTTATGTATAAAGACAAGCAGGTTCATTTCACAGAGGACATTACGCTGATTAAGCAAGACAACACTATCGACGTGGGTAATGATGATAACGCTATCCAGCAGGGCTGTCACTCTATCAAGTGGTTCATTAATCCTGCCGACTATAACAATGGTCGTAACCAGTCGAACGATGTGCCCATCTTCCGTTATGCTGATATCCTGCTGATGAAGGCTGAGGCACTCACACGCATTGGCAAGACTGGTGCCAAGGACCTCTTCAATCAGATCCGTAAGTATGCTGGTGCACCAGAGATCGCAGCAGAACCTACACTCGATGAGATCTATCAGGAGCGTGGCCGTGAGTTCTTTGATGAGAACTGGCGCCGTAACGATATGATTCGCTTCGGTCACTTCGAGGACGAGTTCTTCCCTCACTACAAGAACTTCCCCGATGCTGATTTCGACAAGCGTCATCGTATCTTCCCCATTGAGCAGGAGATGCTCGATCTGAACCCAGGTTGGGAGCAGAACCCTGGTTATTAATCCGAAGTATACATTTTATACAATCTTTATACGTCTGGGCAGTCACCTCGGTGGCTGCCCAGATTTTTATGGTATTTTAATGGGTAATAGTTTTGGAAGTTAGATAATTTTTCGTATCTTTGCGGCGTGAAACCAAAGGTAAAATTATTTATTACTGCTATAACGCTTGCTGTTTGCTTGCCGTTGCTGGCGCAGAAGAAATACACTGGAAAGTTCGTCTTTACGCCACAGTGGACTGCCCACGCGCAGTTTGCTGGTTATTATGTGGCCCAGGAAAAAGGCTTCTATAAGGCCGAAGGTCTGGATGTGGATATAGTACACCCATCGGTATCCGAAACGGCTATGCACCGCATTCAGGAGGCTGAGAGTCATGCCACCACGCTGCCACTCTGTTTGGCGATGGAGATTATGGACAAAGGTGTGCCTTTGGTGAACATCCTGCAAACATCGATGAACAACTCTACGGTTATCGTATCGCGCCGTGGTAAGAATCCGCTCACGCAGAAGGGTGCCCGTGTGGGTATCTGGCATGCCGGATTCGGACAGGTGGCCATCTGCATGAGTCGCAAGGAACATCTGAATTACCAGTGGATACAGTTTACATCGAACTTCGACTTGTTTATAAAAGGTGCTATCGACGCTACGCTGGCTATGAGCTACAACGAGTACTACCAGCTGATGCAGATGGGCTTTACATTTACCAAGGATAATGTTTATCGCTTTAGCGACCACGGTTACAATATTCAGGACGATGGTCTGTACATGCGCCGCGACTACTACGAGACCCATAAGGCCAAGGCAGAGAAGTTTGCCCGTGCCAGCCGTAAGGGTTGGGAATGGGCCAGCGAGCATCCTGAGGAAACGCTGGATATTGTGATGAAATATGTACAGCAGAACCACGTGACAACCAATCGCACGCTGCAGCGCCTGATGCTGAAAGAGATATTGCGCCTGCAGGTGGACCGCGACTCGAAGAAACGCGAGTTCCGTTTGCGCCCCGATATGGTGAAGAAGGCCAATATGCTGATGCGCTCGAATGGGATGCTGAAGCGCGACATTACTTACCAAGAATTATTAGATCGTTAATACCACATGAAGAATCCAAGAGACTATATCCGCACTTCCCTGTCACGTCGCCTTAGTATTATCATTGTACTGATGGCCTCGATATTTTTTCTGGGATCACTTGGATTCTTGTTTGTAGAGTCGCGTAAGGCTGTGCGCGAGGAGGCGCTGAACGGTGCGGCCCAGGTGCTGGATAACACGGTGCAGCGTGTAAACGTGCTGATGCAGCGTGTAGAGATAGCATCCGACAACTTTATGTGGTTGCCATTGCGACATCTTGATGTGGCCGACTCGATGTTTGTGTATTCGCGTCGTATCCTGACCTGCAACCCCGATCTGAACGGTTGCTCGATAGCTTTCGAACCTAACTATTTCCCCGATAAGGGCCATTATTTCTCGGCCTATACCCTTAACGACAATGGCAAATTCGACACCACTCAGGAAGGTAATCCCTCTTATGATTATCATTATATGGATTGGTATCAGGCTCCCAAACTGCTGGATGAGCCAGTGTGGATTGAGCCGTTTGCAGATTTCAACCCTGAGGATGTCTATGCCGAAGAGATTATTGCATCGTACTGCCGCCCAATGAAGGATTCGAAGGGCCGCTATGTGGGCACATTCTCTACTGATATCTCGATGGAGTGGATATCGAAAACCATATCCGAAGTAAAGCCCTATCCCAACTCGTACTGCATTATGATTGGTCAGAGTGGTACTTTCTTTGTACATCCCGATACCACCAAACTGCTGCGCGAGAGCATTTTTACGCCTACACTGGAGCATCCTGATACAGCACTTACCAACCTGGGGCATGCCATGCAGCGTGGCGAAACGGGTGTGCGCAAACTGGTGTTCGAGGGCAAGGAGAGCTACGTGTTCTACAAGCCACTTGGCATTACGGGCTGGAGCGTGGCTATGGTTTGTCCTGAGAGCGATATTTTTGGCGGTTACATGCGTCTGTATAAGATAGTAATCTTTATCGTTATCGTTGGCTTGATATTGATGCGTCTGGCATTCAGTCGTATCATCAAGCGTGAGCTGAAGCCGCTGAACACGCTGGCACAGCAGGCCGAGACGATTGCATCGGGACAGTTCGACAAAACGCTGCCACGCGATAACCGTATCGACGAGATTGGTAAGCTCACGCATTCGTTCAGCGACATGCAGCACTCGTTGGTTAACTACATCAGCGAGCTGAAGCGCACCACAGCTGTTAAAGCCTCTATCGAGAGCGAGCTGAAGGTGGCCAGCGACATACAGATGGGTATGATTCCACGTGTGTTCCCACCATTCCCTGAGCGCCAGGATATCGACCTGTATGCACTGATGACTCCAGCCAAGGTGGTTGGTGGCGATCTGTACGACTACTTCCTGCAGAACGAACGCCTTTACTTCTGTGTGGGCGACGTATCGGGTAAGGGTATTCCCGCTGCGATGTTTATGGCGATTACGCGCGACCTATTCCGCATTATTGCCCAGCAGAACCGTTCGCCATGGGAGATTGCTACGATGATGAACAACTTCCTGGTAAAGGACAACGACCAGAGCATGTTTGTAACCATGTTTATTGGTATGGTTGACCTGCCTAAGGGCCGATTGGAGTACTGTAACTGCGGTCATAATGTGCCTATACTGGATGGTAAGTTCCTGGAGATGGGCAGCACAAACCAGCCATTGGGTTTGTGGGAGTGCAAGGCCTTTGAGGGCGAGGTGATAGAGGATATTCGCAACCGACAGCTGCTGGTTTATACCGACGGACTGAATGAGGCCGAGAACGACCGTCAGGACCGTTTGGGCGACGAACGTCTGCTGGAGGCTATGCAGGGTACTGAGCAGCTTTCATCCGAGGAGGTTATACACCGTCTGCAGGTAGTGGTTAACAACCATCGTGCAGGTGCAGAACCTAACGACGACCTGACGCTGCTGTGCCTCTCGATCCGTAAATAACAAATATGATATAATCCATTTTATCAACCATTTTATTATCAACTGTATGAAAAAGTTTTTTATTTGCCTGATGATGGCAAGTGCGATGACTGCTCAGGCACAAATCGCACGTTTTTCAGGAAAGACAGCACTCGAAGAGATTGCTGCCGACAAGTTCTTGGCTGCTGGTAACATGACCGACTACGATCATTTGCCACGTACATCTCTAACACCTGCCCCTAAGGGCTACGAGCCTTACTATCTGTCGCACTATGGTCGCCATGGTGCCCGCTATCTGCTTGAGGAGAACGATTATGCCATGCCTGTACAGACGTTGCGCAAGGCCAAGTATGCCGGTAAGCTTACGCCGCTGGGCGATAAGGTGCTGGCTAAGCTCGACTCGATGCAGAAGACTACTAAGGACCGACTGGGCGACCTGACAGCTACTGGTCAGCGTCAGCACCATGGCATCGCTAAGCGCATGGCGCAGAACTTCCCTGAGATTTTCAAGAAACCTAATCTGCCTATCCACTCGGTTTCTACCACCTCTATCCGTGCCATTATCTCTATGATGGCTGAGTGTGAGGAGTTGCAGGCTGCTAATCCATCGGCCCGTATCTTTAATGATGCCAGCAAGGCCGATATGCACTATATGAACTACTCGCCATCACGCCAGGAGCGCGGCATGGGTATGCCACAGATGAACGTGATGCGTGCCATGCAGAAGCAGCAGGCCATGAGCGACAGTCTGAAGCACCCTGAGCGCCTGATGCAGCAGCTGTTTAACGATCAGCACTGGGTGTATCTGAATGTAACCACAGGTTCGCTGATGAGCAAGATAGCCGATGTGGCGCTGAACATGCAGAGTCATGATGGAGATGCCACCCTGTTGGAACTGTTTACGCCAGAGGAACTGCGCGACCTGTGGCGCAGCAACAACTTGTACTGGTATCTGTTGTACAGTAATGCTCCACAAACAGGCGGTAAGATGCAGTGGAACCAGAAGAACCTGCTGAAGAACATTATTGAGACTGCCGATACCGTTACCCAGACACAGGTATCGCTGCGTTTTGGTCATGATACCGTTGTGCTGCCCCTGCTGTGTATGCTGGATCTGGATGGATCGGCTGTACAGGTTGATAACCTCGATGAGCTCGAGAACTCGTTCCGCACCTACTACCTCATCCCCACAGGCAGTAACGTTCAGTTCGTCTTCTATCGCCCCAAGAAAGGCAAAACAGGCGATATCCTAGTAAAGGTACTGTTTAACGAGCGCGAGGCCCACATGCCGCTTAAAACCGACACCTGGCCCTATTACAAGTGGCAGGATGTTCGCGAGTACTACTTAGCTAAGCTGGCCGAGCAGGAGAAGAAATAAAAACAAACATGTTTAGATATTATGCAGATATTCCTCGTCGGCAATCTTGCTGGCGAGGATTGCATCTGCAATGGCTTTCTCCATCACCAGCGAGGCCAGCACGCCAACAGTGTTGACGTCCGACAAAATCATACCACCGCTAAGGGAAATGGCATAAACGGTATCGCCATCAGCCATGGTAAACACTGGCCGTATGCTGCGTGCCATGCCGGTAGAGGCCATATTTGCTACCTTCTGTAGGTCGGCGACACTCAGATGGGCGTTGGTAAACACGGCTGCGATGGTGGTATTGCCTGCTATCAGATCGGAATACTGGTTCTTGAGCACTGCCTGTTCGGCACTTACAAAGCCCTTGCGGTCGATGGTGGTCATGCCTGCTATCTTAACACCATCCTGGAAGATGTCGCCTAAGGCATTGACAACAACGGCTACACCTACCTCCAATTGTCCAAGACGTGCTGCAGCATAACCAATGCCACTCTTCTGGGCTGTGGCCATGCCGCCAGGTTTACCTACTGTAGCACCTGTGCCGGCACCTACATTGCCGCTGAGTGGTGAGTTGCTGGCAATGGCATTCTGACAAGCTTTATAACCCATTTCGCGGTCGGGGCGGATGTTACTTTTGCCGTATGAAAGGTCGAAGATGCAACTCTGACATACAATGGGTAGCAGTCCGTAGCCTGTGTTATAGCCATAGCCATGTTCTTCAAGGCTGTTTACCACGCCGTCGGAAGCTGCCAAGCCATAAGCAGAACCACCACTGAAAACCAGAGCGTTGAGAGGCTGTGTGTTGCGCTGAGGGTCTAATAGTGGTACCTCGCGCGATGCAGGTCCACCACCCAGGACTACCGCTGAGGCCATGGATGCCTTTGGGAAAAAGAATACCGTTACACCTGTTTGGGCATCATTGTCTTGTGCATTTCCAACGCTTATGCCTTGAAGTTCTGAAAAAGGAAGGGATTCTACCAAATTATCCATGTCGCTATAGTTATCGACACGGTTTGTTGTATCCACTCCTAACATCTTTTCATCATTGTTCTTTGAACATGATGTAAATATGCTTAAGCCGCAAATACGAATAGCGGCGAAGAGCCCTAAAAAGATCTTCTTTTTCATGTCGTTCAAAAGTTTAATAGGAATTGCAAATATAGTGTTTTTTGATTTTGTGGACCAGCCTGGGCTTGAACCAGGGACCTCCAGATTATGAGTCTGTTGCTCTAACCAACTGAGCTACAAGTCCGATGCCTTTGCTTTGAAAAGCGAGTGCAAAGGTACGGCAATTTCTTTAAATATCCAAATTATTAAGAGAAAATAACTAAAAATGATTGATTGGCAGGGGTAAATTGCGGATTTTTGAGTACCTTTGCAGCCTAATATGGAGATATTCTACGATATAAAAGATACGATGATAGTGCCCGAGTGCGCTGCTACGATAGGCGTGTTTGATGGCGTTCATGCTGGGCATCGCCAGGTTATCAAGCAGATGATGGACGAAGCACAGCAGCATGGCTACAAATCAATGGTAATCACCTTCGATAAGTTGCCACAACAGCTGTTTGTGCCTGGTTTCCAGGCGCAGCTGATTACCACACTCGACGAGAAGATACAGTTGCTTGGCGAACTTGGCATCGACTACTTGGTGGTGCTGCCTTTTGATATGCAGATAGCACAGCTCACAGCGCGTGAGTTTATGGCTCAGATACTGCACGAGCGCCTGAATGTAAAAGCGCTGTGTATAGGCTACGATAACCAGTTTGGTCGTGGTCGCATGGAAACATTCGGCGACTATGTGGAATATGGTAAAGCGCTTAATATACACGTATTTAAGGCTATGGAGGTATGCCCTGATGGGTTTGATGTGCCTGTAAGCTCATCGCTGATAAGACATCTGATAACCGAAGAAGGAAAGGCTTTTGAGGTTTCACAGATGCTGAAGCACTATTACAAACTTACTGGCCGCGTGGTGGCTGGCGAGCATATTGGCACAGGGTTGGGCTATCCTACAGCTAATGTGGTGCCTGATAATGCTGAAAAGCTGATACCTGCCGACGGTGTTTATGCTGTGTTGGCCAGTATTGATGGGAGCGAACCTATGCAGGCGATGATGAACATAGGCAAACGTCCTACTTTTAATGGGAAGCAGCGCACTCTTGAGGTGAATATTCTTGATTTCAAGGGTGACCTGTATGGCAAGCAAGTTGCCATCAGTTTTGTAAAACTTGTGCGCTTGGAGCAACACTTTTCGTCGGCTGACGAGTTAAAACGTCAGATAGAGAAAGACGAGGTATTAATTAGAGATATATTTGAAAAGATAATAAAGTAAATAAGGATATGAAGAATGCGATTATTTATACCGTGCTGTTTGCTGCCCTTCAGGTAGTGGTGTCGACAGTTACCCAGCTGGTTTGGAACCGGTTATTAGGGAATAGCGGCGTCATGGGTACTGAGTTTATGATTGGCACGCTGATAGCATTTAACGTGCTGGGACTGATACTGTTTTTAGCAACCAAGTGGGCTGTGGTTAGCAGAAATTGGATACGTACGCGCCCTTGGATGGTGCTGTTCTGGGCAGCAATGGCGTCGGTGGGGTGTATCGTTCCATCTATGTGGCTGCAAGAAGTGATGCCCGAACTGCCAAATTTAATGCAGGAGGGATTGGAAGAACTGATGGGTAGTCGCTTAGGTTATGTGGTAGTGGGACTGTTGGCACCACTGGTTGAGGAAGTTGTGTTTCGTGGTGCTATCTTGCGTGCCTTGCTTAAGTGGAACCAGAACCATTGGTTGTGCATAGCTATATCGGCAGCTCTGTTCGGCCTGTCGCATTTTAACCCCGCTCAGATGCCGCATGCTTTTCTGGCTGGCTTGCTGCTGGGATGGATGTATTACCGTACGGGTAGTATCGTGCCTGGCGTGGTGGTGCATTGGGTGAACAACTCGGTGGCTTATGCCATGTATAACGTATCGATGGCAGCCTATGGTACAGGCGACCCAACGATGGCGCAGTTGTTTGGCGAACAGCGCGTGCTGCTGGCTGTGCTCTTCTCGCTGTGCATACTGATACCAGCTATCTACCAGCTTAACCTGAGAATGAAGAGAGCTTAAACCATATAACATTGAAGAAGGCTGCACGTTTGTGCAGCCTTTAACTTCAGCGTTAGTATTTCCTGAAAATTTGAGAGAAACAAACCGGAGCTTCACAGCTTTCGGCGTCTTAATTGTTTTACTTGTTTTATTTATAAAGAAAGCATAGAAAAAAATATCTTATTCGTATAAGGCGGGCGTATCCGTGGCACTTACCTTAGTGGTGTCGGCCATATTCTCGGCCTGCATAGTGCCGAGGGTGTTAACGGAGTCGGCCTGATGCTGCTGGTGGAACTTAGCATATGCATCCTTCGGGTCGTCCCATCCGCGGTCCCAAGGGGCCTGTGCGGCGTTACCCAGTGTAAGGATGATGGCTACCACGGCTGCAGCACGGAACAGCGGCATGAGGCGTGTGGTAAGAGTTACCATCTTGGCCTTTGGCGCTTCGGTGTTCTCGCCTACCATTTCGAGTATTCGGGCATCAAAGTCATCGCCCAGTTCAGGCTTCTCCTGCTCGAGAGTAAACAGCGCTTTGTACTGCATCAGACTGGCTGGTACATCCTCCTGACTGAAGAATGTGCGCAGAATTGACTCTTCCTGTAGTGTGGTTTCACACTGCCAGTAGCGCTCCAGTAACTGTTCGATATACTTATAATCCATATTTCTCGGTTTCAATATATTTTTGTCGGATGGCTTGGCGAGCGCGGAAGATGTTTACCTTTACCTGCTCTTCGCTGACAGCCATAATCGACGCTATTTCTTTATAACTCTTGCCTTCGAATTCGCGCAACTGCATAGCGCTTCGCTGTTTCTCAGGCAGTTCATTAATAAGTTGGCGTATCAGCTCGATGCGATCGCGCTGCATAGCCTGCTCTTCAGGGTTCGAGGCGTAGCTCTGGTCGGCTTTGTCGTGGTCGCCTTCTTCCAGACTCTGGTTCTGGTTTTCCAAGTGTCGCATTCTGTCGAGTGCCAGGTTGCGGCAGATGGTAAGGCAAAAGGCTTCAATCGATTCGATGTCGTCCCATGCCTCGCGGCGATTCCACACCTTTATCATCGTGTCCTGTACTACATCCTCTGCCTCTGCAGGGTTGAGGGTGATGCGGAGGGCAAGCCTGTAGAGCTCGTTCTTCAGCGGCAAGATGTCAGTTTTAAAACTTATCTTTTTCATCCTCTCTTATTATATGACGAATAACCTGGGGCAAAAGTTACAAGTAAAACAAAAAAAATCAGAAAATTTTTGTGCCGCTCTCTCCATCGATGGCAGTGGCCAGGGTAATGATAACCCGGCTAACGCCAGCATCGATGGCGCTCAAGGCGTTTTCGATCTTAGGCAGCATGCCACCACTGATGGTGCCATCGGCCTTGTACTGCTTGAAATCGGCGCGGGTGATGGTGGGGATAACCGAATCGTCGTCGTCGGGATTGCGCAGTACGCCTTTCTTCTCGAAACTGTAGATGAGTGTTACATCGTAATAGGGAGCTAAAGCTTTGGCTGTTTCGCTGGCAATGGTGTCGGCATTGGTGTTCAGGATGTGTCCCTGACCATCGTGGGTGAGTGGGGCCATCACGGGGGTGATGCCTGCCTTAATCAGTCGGCTCAGCATCTCACCGTCGGCACGATCAACATCGCCCACAAAACCAAAATCCACACCATCCTTAATGGGGCGCTTATGGCTGCGAATCACATCCATATCGGCACCAGTAAGGCCCAAGGCGTTTACACCATTAGCCTGCAGGCGGGCCACCAGGTTCTTGTTAACCAGGCCGCCGTAAACCATGGTTACCACGCTCAGCATGTCGGCATCAGTAATGCGGCGTCCGCCAACCATCTTCGACTCGATGCCCAGGCTTGCTGCTACCTGAGTGGCACGACGGCCACCGCCATGAATGAGCACTTTGTTGCCCTCGATGGCACTGAAATCCTTGAGCAGCTGACTGAGTTGGGCCTCGTCTTCGACCACGGCGCCACCTACTTTTACAATTGTTAGTTTCTCTTTCATTTTTTATAATATGTGTATGAGTGTTACTGCTTTTGTCCGATAGCCTTGTATTGGCGTATCATGGCATCGGCCAGTATAGCGTTACTCTCGTTGGCACCGTACAGGGTGTCGTAAATCATCTTCACATCATCGCGACCGCCGCCATGCTTCAAGGCGTAAACCACGCACAGGTTCTGCAGACCAACCGACTCAGACAGGATATCAAGGTCGGTAACAGCCAACTGCGACAGGGCCAGCTGATAGGCTGTGTCGCTCAAATCGTCGACCATAGCTTGTACATCGCCTAACGATTCCATGCCAAAATGCTCCAGAACGCGCAGGAAAGGCATCAGCGAGGCGGGGAACAGCTCGGCCTGGTTAACAGCAGCAATACGCTGGTTAAGACGCTCGAATGGGTGCAATTCAAGATAGCTGCGGAACGAGTCGGTAGAGAGTGTTACCTCGCTTAGGTTGCCTGATTTTACCAGCGTTTGTATCTGTCGGCGGTATTCGGTCATAGTGGTGCGCAGACGGCTGAACTCATCGTCGGCCAACTCTAACATACCGGCCAGGCGACTGAACTGTCGGCGATACTGTGGGGGCAGTTTAACGGCACCCTTGTAGCCGATGTCGTGCTCGATGGCCGACCACGTGTGCTGCAGTGCTGTACGTATCTGTATCTCGAAGGGAATGCTACCCTCGTGCAGCTGGCAGATGTAGTGCAGCGAGTTATAGCCAAAGCTGTTGAAATCGTGCAGCTTGCGCTTATCAACAGAGTTGCTCCAGTCGATATCGAACAACTGACTGACAATGGCTGCTACCTTATCCACATCATCGGTATAGAAGGTAACAATGCGCAGGCCAATCAGGTCGGTAATGTCGCTTAGCGAGTGATATTTCTCGCCTTTGCGCTCTAACTTACCAGCCAACGACTCAACACCCTTGATGCGGTGCTCGATGCTGTTAAGTTCGATGCCCTGCTGCTGCATGGTGGTCTGTAACAGCTCGAAAACCTTGTTGTCAAGCTGTATCAGTTGTGGCCGCAGTTCGATGAACTCCTGCAGCAACGCTTCGCAATGTGGCGACAGGCGCATTAGATAAACTCAAAAAGATTAATAAAACCAGTCATGGCAAACACCTGGCGCAGATCTTCGTTCATGTTGCGCAGATAAACATGGCTGCCTTTGGGCTTTGCGGCCTTGAGCAGACCAAGGAACAGGCGCAGACCACTTGATGAGATATACTCGAGTGCTGTGCAATCAAGAATGATATCGTGACCAGAGCATTCGTAAAGTGGAGCCATGCTCTTTTCAACCTCTGCTGATGCAGCCGTATCCAAACGACCTTCGAAGTACATCACGAAATTCTTCTCTTCTTCTTTGAATGTTGTTTTCATAACTATTTATTTTTTAGTGATAATTTTGCTGAGTGTGAGTAGATTCTTATTATCTACACGCTCGTAGTTAATGGTATCCATTATTTGTCGTATCAGGTGAATGCCTAATCCGCCGATACTACGCTGTTCGGCTGAAAGCGTAGTATCGACCTCGGCTTTGACCGTTGGGTCGAAGGGGGTACCGCTGTCGCTGATGACAAACTTAAGATGCTCATCGTTTATCTGGGCATCGATATCCACATCGCCCTTACCATTGGGATAGGCATAGTTCATGACGTTAACCACAGCCTCTTCGATGGCCAGGTTAATCTTCATCGTTGTGCTCATGTCGAGGCCTGCAGTCTCGCACACCTCATCTACAAATGCATTGAGCTGGGGCACTTCCTGCACATCGTTAGGCAGTGTAAGATGATTTTGGTAACGCACGTCGAATTGTTATTTAGTGTATTGAAGTACGACTTGTATCATCTGATAGATGATGGCATGAGAAGAAACTGCCTACTCAAGATAGGTATATCCGTAGAGTCCTGAGCGGTAGTTAGAGAGGAATTCCTTACCCTCGTCCAAACTGATCTTGCCCTGCTTTACGCTCTTGGCAACCCAAACCTCCAGCTGGCGAACCAGCTTCTTGGGGTTGTACTGCACGTATTCCAGAACCTCTTCGACGGTCTCACCATCGATAATCTGGTCGATGTGGTAGGTGCCGTCTTTCTCAGAGATATGAACGGCATTGGTATCGCCGAACAGGTTGTGCATATCGCCTAAGATTTCCTGATAAGCACCTACCAGGAACACGCCTAAGTAGTAAGGCTCGTTCTTTTTGAGTGCATGAACAGGCAGCGAGTGCGAGTTGTTGCGATTGGTGGTAAAGTTGGCTATCTTACCATCACTGTCGCAGGTAATGTCCTGAATGGTAGCATTACGTGTGGGACGCTCGTCCAAACGCTGAATAGGCATGATGGGGAATACCTGGTCGATGGCCCATGAGTCGCTCAGACTCTGGAACAATGAGAAGTTACAGAAGTACTTGTCGGCCAGGAGCTTGTCAATCTTCATGAGCTCCTCGGGAATATGCTTCAGACTCTTGGCCAGGGCATGAATCTCGTGGCATACACTCCAGTACATAGCCTCTACTTCAGCACGGGTTCTCAGGTCGACGATACCATGACTGAACAGGTCGAGAACTTCTTCGCGAATCTGCTCGGCATCGTGCCAGTCCTCCAGGACATTACGTGGACTCAGGTTGTCCCAAATCTCATACAGGTCCTTAACCAGCTGGTGGCTGTTGGCATCTGGCTCGAACTCCTCGGGCATCTCGGGCAGTGAGGCTGTCTCAAGTACATCGATAACCAGCACTGAGTGGTGGGCAGCCAATGAGCGACCGCTCTCGGTAATGATATTGGGGTGAGGCAGTCCGTTCTTGTTGGCTGCTTCTACAAAGGTGTAGATACAGTCGTTAACGTACTCCTGAATTGAATAGTTTACTGAGCTCTCGCTGGATGGAGAACGGGTTCCGTCGTAGTCAACGCCCAGACCGCCACCACAGTCAACAAAATCTACGTTGTAGCCCATCTTGTGCAGCTGGATGTAGAACTGCGAAGCCTCGCGAAGGGCTGTCTGGATACGGCGGATCTTGGTAATCTGGCTACCAATGTGGAAGTGGATGAGGCGCAGACAGTCGTTCAGTCCTTTCTTCTCCAGGAAGTCGAGTGCTTCAAGCAATTCGGCACTGGTAAGTCCGAACTTGCTGGCGTCGCCACCGCTCTCTTCCCATTTGCCTGAGCCGCTTGAGGCCAGCTTGATGCGGATACCGATGTTTGGACGGATATTCATCTTCTTAGCCTCGCGAGCGATAATCTCAAGCTCGTTCATCTTCTCAACTACGATGAAGATCTGTTTGCCCATCTTCTGTGCCAGCAGGGCCAGTTCGATATAACTCTGATCCTTATATCCGTTACAGATGATGATTGAGTCGCTTTGGCATTGCATGGCGATAACGGCATGCAACTCGGGTTTTGAACCAGCCTCAAGGCCAAGGTTGAACTTGCGGCCGTGCGAGATAATCTCCTCGACCACAGGCTGCATCTGGTTTACCTTGATGGGATAAACCACGTAGTTCTCGCCTTTGTAGTCGTACTCCTCGGATGCCTTTTTAAAGCAGCTCCACGTTTTCTCGATACGATTATCAAGAATATCGGGGAAACGCAACAGTACTGGTGGCGTAACATCACGCAGTGCCAGTTCGTCCATTACCTCGCGCAAGTCAATCTGTGTGCTGTTCTTGCTGGGGGTAACGTAAACATCGCCCTTGTCGTTGATACCAAAATAAGAAGTGCCCCAACCGTTGATGTTGTACAACTCCTTTGAATCCTCAATCGTCCATTTCTTCATTTTCTAAACGGATATGAATATGTTATAAATCTAATAGTTCTTTTATCTTGTCGACGCTAATCTTGATTTTCTCGTAGTTGTCCATCAGACTCACGTCGAGTGTATACTTAGCCTTTGTGTAGAAAGGTTCGCGCTTCTCCAGCTGCTGGCGGATAAAGGTTATCAGCTCCTCGGGGCTTTTGCCTTTAATCAGCGGGCGCTCAACCTTGCCCATCAGCAGGTGGTTGTATAGTACCTCGGGATCGGCCTTCAGGTAAACCGTCAGTCCCTGCTGGTTCAGATAGTCCATATTGTCAAAGAAGCAGGGCGTGCCGCCGCCACAGCTGATGATGACATTCTCAAACTCTGCCACCTCGTGCAGCATGCTGTGCTCCATTTTTCGGAACCCCTCTTCGCCACGTTCGGCAAATATCTGTGCCACTGTTTTGCGCATGCGGCTCTCGATATACCAGTCAAGGTCGTAGAAGGTGGCACCTAACTCCTTTGAGAGAGCCTTACCGATGGTGGTTTTGCCGGCTCCCATATAGCCTATCAGAATGATGCGCTTCATGCCTCTGCCTCTGCTTTTGTGGTTGTCTTCTTAGTGGCGGCCTTTCTGCCAGCACCTTTTCTTGCACCTCGCTTGGCGGTTTTCTTATCACCCTCCTCGCTCTTCATCTGCTCGATAATCTTCATGCACTCGTCGTAGGTAAGATCCTTGGCGTTCTCGTGCAGGTTCTTTGGCAGGCGATAGTTCTGTCCGTCGTAGGCCAGGTAAGGACCGTAGATACCGTTCATAATCTCCAGCTTGGGATCCTCAAGGAAGAACTTCATGTGCTTGGCTGCTTCCTGTCGGCGCTTCTCCTGGATGAGCACAATGGCCTCGTCGAGTGTGATAGCCATTGGATCGGCATCCTTTGGCAGCGATGCAAACATGCGGTCGTGCTTAACGTAAGGACCGAATCTACCAGCACCAACGCTTACGGGCAGACCTTCGAACTCACCCAAGTCGCGTGGCAGCTTAAACAGCTCCATAGCCTCTTCCAAGGTGATTGTTTCCATACTCAGCTCCTTAGGTAACTGGGCAAACTGAGGCTTGTCCTTATCCTCTGACGAGCCAATCTGTACTACAGGTCCGAAGCGGCCAATCTTTACAAATACTGGGCGACCAGTCTTGGGGTCGTTACCCAACTCGCGCTCACCAGCCTTGAACTTCTGACGGCTGTTAAGAGTTTCCTCAACCGTTGGCTCAAAGTCCTTGTAGAAGTGTTTCATCATATCCTTCCACTTCTCGTCGCCCTCGGCAATCTTATCAAAGTCCTGCTCTACCTTGGCAGTAAAGTTATAGTCCATGATGCCAGGGAAGTTTTCCATCAGGAAGTCGTTTACTACAGTACCAATGTCGGTTGGCAACAGCTTGCCGCGCTCTGAGCCAGCCATCTCCTTACGGGTTTTCTGGGTAATCTGCTTACCCTTCAGCTGGTAGATAGAGTAGAAACGCTCTTCGCCTTTCTTATCACCCTTCATCACATACTCGCGCTGCTGGATGGTAGAGATGGTTGGGGCGTATGTTGATGGACGACCGATACCTAACTCTTCCATCTTGTGTACCAGACTGGCCTCGGTGTAGCGCTGAGGACCGGCACTGAAACGCTCGGTGGTAAGGATTTCGCGACGTGTGAGCTCCTGTCCTTTCTTGATAACAGGCAGTGAGTGGCTGTAATCCTCGCCGTTCTCGTCATCGTCGGATGATTCACGATATACTTTCAGGAAACCATCAAACTTGATAACCTCGCCCTGAGCTGTGAATACCTCCTCGATACCATCGCTCTTGATGGTTATAGTGGTCTTCTCAATCTCCGCATCGGCCATCTGACTGGCGATGGTACGCTTCCAAATCAAATCGTAGAGTTTACGCTCCTGGGCACTGCCTTCAATCTCAGTCATATTCATGTATGATGGACGGATGGCCTCGTGTGCTTCCTGAGCGCCCTTTGAGTTGGTGTGATACTTGCGAAGTTTGCTATAGTTCTCGCCATAGAGGTTTACAATCTCGCTCTTGCTAGCGTTCAAACAAAGTTGCGACAGGTTTACAGAGTCGGTACGCATGTAAGTAATACGTCCGCTCTCGTACAGGTGCTGGGCCACCATCATTGTCTGACTAACGGTGAAGCCGAGCTTGCGGGCTGCTTCCTGTTGCAGGGTAGATGTGGTGAATGGGGGCGCAGGTGTACGCTTTGATGGCTTTTTGGTGATGGCATCGGCATAGAAAGTGGCTGTTTTGCACTTCTCCAGGAATTCCATCACTTCATCCTCGGTGCTGAAACGCTTGCTCAGCTGGGCTTTAACCTCCGAGGCTGAGCCATCGGGGTTAACAACAGCAAACACACCGCTGACACTATAATAAGGCTCGCTCTTAAAATTCTGTATCTCGCGCTCGCGCTCTACAATCAGTCGCACTGCAACACTCTGTACACGACCAGCCGACAGGGCGGGCTTAACCTTACGCCAAAGTACTGGTGAGAGTTTGAAACCTACCAGACGGTCGAGCACGCGGCGGGCCTGCTGGGCATTAACCAAATCCATGTTGATATGGCGTGGATGCTCGATGGCATCGAGAATAGCCGATTCGGTAATCTCGTGGAATACAATACGGTTAGTCTTCTGTTCGTCCAATCCTAAAACCTCGCAAAGGTGCCATGAGATGGCTTCTCCTTCGCGGTCCTCATCGGATGCCAGCCATACAGTCTCTGCCTTGCCGGCTTTTGATCGTAAATCCTCTACCAGACTAACCTTCTCTTCGGGAATCTCGTATTCTGGTTCCAGCGTCTTTTCGTCGATGCTGATTTCTCTTTTCTTTAAGTCGCGGATGTGTCCGTAGCTCGACATGACCTTGTAATCCTTTCCCAGGAATTTCTCAATAGTCTTTGCCTTTGCGGGCGACTCCACTATCACTAAGTTCTTTTGCATATTCTGTCGCGTTATATTTCTTTCGGGCTGCAAAAGTAAGCAAAAAACTCTCTTCCACCTTATTTATATAGAGGATTTTCAGATTTATTAACAATTCTGTGCTAAGAAACGGTGTACGGCTTGGCGTATGGAGCGCAGTCCGAAACGCTCTACATACACCTCTCTGAGGGGTACCCACTGCAGTTCGGCGGCATCGTCGTCGGCTTTTACTACAGCCTCGCCTGTTACGTGGCACAGGAAGAAGAGGTCGAGCGTGTGTATGTCCATTCCCGAATAGTGGTAAACATTGGGGATAGAGAACTGATACTCAACGGTTTCGGGATCGATGTCGAGTCCGGTTTCTTCCTTTATTTCCCTCACCATGCCCTCTTCGGCGTTCTCGTCGTTATCTACAAATCCGCCAGGCAGGTCGAGGGTGCCTTTGGCAGGTTCCTTGCCTCGTGTGGCTACTAGCAGTTCGCCTTTATCGTTCAGGATAAAAGCGGCTGTTGATGCGCGTGGGTTCTGATAGAATGTAAACCCACAATTGGCACAATGGCGGCTCAGTGCGTTATGAATCTTAAAATCCTGACTGCCGCACTTAGGGCAGAATCGGAATACTTCTAATGGATGCTCTGTCATAAGCGTTTACCAGTTATCTGTTCTGAATGGGAATAATGGCAGATTGGCGCCGTTTTTTACGTTGCCTATCTGGAAATTTTTAAAGCAGTATCGTACAGCCACGGGCTTTTTAACCTGAGGCGACGACAGCTTGATGGCCTCGTCCCAATAACCGCCGCCGGGCTGCCAGAAGTGCTGGGCCTGAGCGGGATAGAATACCTTGTCGTCGCCTGCAATCTCAAAGCCTTGGATGTCTTCGAATGGGGCGTCGGTGTGGTAGTTGTTGTCTAAGTGGATGTAGATGGCATCGCCCTTGATGTTCATGTCCTTAAAGGTTGAACTCTGGTAGAGGATGCCCTCAAAGCCATAGTCGCGAGCCAGTGCCGTGTAAGCCAGTCGCTCACCTACCTGTTGTTTTTGTGCAGGGTGAATCTGGCTGTATTCGTAGGGGTAAACCAGATCGTTGATGCATATCAGCGAGCTGTTGGGAATTATTTGTTGTGCTTTGAACTGCTGTTCGCGCAGCAGGGCGCCGCTGGTAGCATTGTTGTCATCGTCGTAACGATAGGGGGCTATCTGTACGAAATAGAACGGAATTTCGCCCAAACCGAACTGACTGCGCCACTGATCTACCAACAGCTTCAAACGCTGAGAATATTGGTCGCCAGGATCGCCTACGTTCGAACATCCCTGATAGAACAGAATTCCCTTGACGGTATAGTTCAGGATAGGGTTGAACGTACCGTTACCCCATAGCAGTGAGCGGTGGTAGTCGTACTGTGCCCATTTCTTGCAGATTTCAACAGAGTCGGTAGGATCGTTGGTGTATTTCTCCAGATTCTCTTTGGTGAGCCAGCTTTCTACACGTGAGCCACCTTTGTTAGCCTCGATGAGTGCGATGGGGATGTCGAGTGCCTGATGCATGGTGCGTGCAAAGAAATAACCCGTGGCAGAGAAGTCGCCAACGGTCTTAGGTGTACATTCGCGCCACTCGCACTGGGCGTCGTTCTGGGGGGTGGCTGCCATTACGCTAGGTATCTTGATGCTTCGTACGCCTTTGTGGTTCTTGGCATCAATCACCACCTGATTGTAATCTTTGACTGGGCACATCCAGAAACCTTTTACAGGCATCTCCATGTTCGATTGTCCGGCACAAACCCATACTTCGCCACTTAGCACATTGCTGATGGTGAGCTTGTCGCCATCGTCGAACGTAATGGAAAGCGGGGTATAGCTGGCCTTGGGTGTCTTTACCTTTACCAGCCATTCGCCGTTTTTGTCGGCTTTGGCAGTGACCGCTTCGCTGCTCCACGAGGTGGTTACCTTTACCGTTTTTCCTGGCTTTGCCCATCCCCAAAGGCGGGCATCGGTTTGCTGTTGTAAAACCATATTGTCACCAATTAGGTGTGGCAATTTTACTTTGGCCTGAGAGCCAAATGCAAGTACTGTAAGAGCTGTAATAGCTAAGATTTTCTTCATAATTTATCGTAAAGTTTCAAGTTTCTGCTTGCAAAGATAATAAAAATCCGTAAAAACCACGTAATCCGTAGCTTTTTTTTAGTACCTTTGCGCCAAAATTAAAATTATTAAAACAATGAAGTGTGTTAGAATCCTATTATCAGCAGCATTGCTGACTCTTTCGACAACTATTTTTGCACAGAAACCTACCACCATGCCACTCTGGCCAAATGGACCAGAAGTAGTGAGCTCGGATGGTAATGATCAGGCAGAACTAACTGTTTATCTGCCCGATGCCAACAAGGCCACCGGTCGTGCTGTAGTGTGCTGTCCTGGTGGCGGTTATAGTCATCTGGCTATGGACCACGAGGGGCATCAGTGGGCGCCTTTCTTTAATACGCAGGGCATCGCGCTGATTGTACTGAAATATCGTATGCCTCATGGTAACCGTATGGTGCCTGTCTCTGATGCTGAGGAGGCTATCAAAACGGTCCGTAGTCATGCTACCGAGTGGCATATCAACCCTAACGATGTAGGCATCATGGGTTTCTCGGCAGGTGGTCATCTGGCTTCTACCATCGCCACCCATGCCAAGGACAATGCTGCGCCGAATTTCCAGATACTCTTCTATCCGGTTGTAACGATGGATCCGGGCTTTACACATAAGGGCTCGCACGATAACTTCTTGGGAAAGGCACCTGAGGACAAGAAGGCGCTGAAGGAGTATAAGAAGTTGGAGTTTGAGTTTAGTAACGACTTGCAGGTGAATCGTACCACACCGCGTGCTTTCTTGGCGCTGAGCGACGATGATAAGGCTGTGCCTGCGGCTAATGGCTTTAACTACTACCAGCAGCTGTATAAGCACGATGTACCAGCATCAATTCATATTTATCCTACAGGTGGTCATGGTTGGGGTTATCGCGAAACCTTTGCCTATCACTACGAGATGGTTTTTGAGTTGAAAGCCTGGTTAAAAAGTTTCTAAATTGTAGCGTATGTATTTTACAGGTATTATTATAGCTGCCAGTACTTTCCTGGCTATTGGCGTGTGGCATCCGATTGTTATTAAAACCGAGTATTATTGGGGCACACGTCCCTGGATTGTATATCTCATTGTGGGGTTGGCTTGCATCGCGGGCGCCCTGTTTATCGAGAATGCTATCCTTTCGTCTATCGTAGGTGTGTTTGGCGCCTCCGCCTTGTGGGGCATCGGTGAGCTGTTTGCTCAAAAGAAACGTGTAGAGAAAGGTTGGTTCCCCAAGAATCCTAAGCGCAAGTACTAAAAAGAAAAATCCCTTCCAGAATCGGAAGGGATTATTTGTTTACAAAAGCTTTTTGATTTCTGCTTCAAGGTCTGCTATCTGAGCAGCTCGCTTAACCAGATTGTTGCCGCGGTCGATAACAAAGAAGTCGGGAACAGCCTGAATGTTGTAGAGTGTCAGACGCTGTGAACCTGCGCCATCCTCGTCGCGAACGCTGATCCAAGGCAGTGCTGCTGTCTGCTGTTTCCAGAAGTGCTCGTCGCTGTCGAGACTTACCTGGTAAATCTCCAATCCCTGAGCGTGATATTTATTATACAATTCGCGCAGCTGAATGATACGTGCTGGAGAATCCTTGAGAGCGAATACATGGAAGTCGAGCAGTACAACCTGACCCTTCAAATCAGTCAGATGACGCATGTTACCTTTGTTATCGAGCAGAGCGATATCCAGTACACCAGCCTCCTGAACCTTGCTGGCCTCGATCTGAATGTCGGCATTCTGAGCCTCTACGATACGCTGGTTCTTCATGCCTTCGATGGCAATGTTGTGCAGGTTCTGTCCGCGCTCAGCGTGTGGGTAATAAGTGTCCCAGCTGGTAGCAACGGCTGCAAAAGCCTTGATATCTTCCTTGTTGGCACGAGGATTGAAAATCAGGTAGTTGCCGATAGCCTGGAACAGAGCGAAGTAGGCATATGCCTTGTAAGGCTCTTTGTAGATATAGTTGCGCTTAACCTCTTCCTTGTAAGCGTTAATCATGCTCTGGATGCTGTCGTTGGCCTTGGCAATGCCTAACTCGGTGTTGCTCTGCAGCGCAATGGCCTTGGCCTGCAGGTCGATCTGCTTGAGTGCCAACTCGCGAATCTTCTCACAGTTCTCGGAACCGCTGATGGTGTAGTTTGATGCCATACCAGGATACTGACCCTTAACCTGAACAGTCTCGGTAGAATCGATGCTTACGTTGATAATCTGGTCGGCAATGCGCAAACGATAGAATTCAGGGGCTGTAGTGGCATCCTGACTGAACGAGAAGTCGCCATTGTCGTTAAGCTTTACAGAGTCGAGCACGTTAATGCCCTCCAAACCTACGTTTTCGAAGTAGAGCACAGAGTCCTTAGCACCGGCAATCTGGCCCTCGACGGTAAACTTATTGTTGTTGCACGAGGCAATCGATAATGCAGCCAGAACTACGGCTGCTGCTTTACAAATATGTTTCATTTTTTCTAATTAGAATTTCGTTTTGCGGGTGCAAAGATATAATTTTTTTAGTGAATAGTGAAGAGGAATAGTGAAAAATTAAAAAAAATATTGAGTTTTCTCGTTTATTAATATAATTATGTGTATCTTTGCGGCTGTTTTTTATATTTTAGATGTTTTATTAAGATGAACGTAATTACAAAGACCCTTCAATTGGCTGATGGACGTACCATCACCATTGAAACCGGGAAAGTGGCAAAACAGACCGACGGCTCTGTTGTTCTGCGTATGAACAACACCGTATTGCTCGCCACTGTTTGTGCCGCAAAAGATGCAGTTCCCGGAACAGATTTTATGCCTTTGCAGGTAGATTATCGTGAACAGTACAGCGCAGCCGGACGTTTCCCCGGTGGATTTACCAAGCGCGAAGGCAAAGCCAGCGACAACGAAATCCTGACATCACGACTGGTGGACCGTGTTCTTCGTCCACTCTTCCCTTCGAACTATCACGCTGAGGTATTTGTGAATGTAATGCTGCTCTCAGCCGATGGTATTGATCAGCCCGACGCCCTTGCAGGTTTTGCTGCTTCGGCTGCTCTGGCTTGCTCGGATATCCCATTCGAGTGCCCCATCAGTGAGGTTCGCGTAGCCCGTGTCAACGGTGAGTATGTTATCGATCCTACCTTCGAGCAGATGAAGAATGCCGATATGGACATCATGGTTGGTGCATCGGCCGAGAACATTATGATGGTAGAGGGAGAGATGAAAGAGGTGTCAGAACAGGATATGATCGGCGCTCTGAAGGCTGCTATGGCTGCTATCAAGCCAATGTGTGAGCTTCAGGCTGAACTCTCAAAGGAACTTGGTAAGGATGTTAAGCGTGAGTACGACCACGAGGTGAACGATGAGGAGCTGCGTGAGCGTATGAGCAAGGAGCTGTATCAGCCCGCTTACGATGTTACCAAGCAGGCTCTGCCCAAGCAGGACCGTGCTGATGCCTTCGAGAAGATCCTGACAGACTTCAAGGAGAAGTATGCTGCTGAGCATGCCGATCTGACTGAGGATGAGCTCGAGGAGAAGTACGCTATGATGGAGCGTTACTATCACGACGTTGAGCGCGACGCTATGCGCCGTTGTATCCTCGACGAGGGTATCCGTCTCGATGGTCGTAAGACCGACGAGATCCGTCCTATCTGGTGCGAGGTTTCGCCTCTGCCAATGCCTCACGGAAGTTCAATCTTTACTCGTGGTGAGACACAGTCGCTTTCTACCTGTACTCTGGGTACTAAGCTCGATGAGAAGATGGTTGACGACGTGCTTGAGCATGGTTATCAGCGCTTCTTGCTGCACTATAACTTCCCTCCATTCTGTACTGGTGAGGCCAAGGCCCAGCGTGGCGTAGGTCGTCGTGAGATTGGTCACGGTCACCTGGCATGGCGTGGACTGAAGGGCCAGATTCCTGAGGACTTCCCTTACACAGTTCGTCTGGTAAGCCAGATCCTTGAGTCTAACGGTTCTTCATCAATGGCTACCGTATGTGCTGGTACACTCGCCCTGATGGATGCTGGTGTTCCTATGAAGAAGCCTGTTTCGGGTATCGCCATGGGTCTGATTAAGAATCCTGGAGAAGATAAGTACGCTGTATTGAGCGATATCCTCGGCGACGAGGACCACCTGGGTGATATGGACTTCAAGACCACTGGTACAAAGGATGGTCTGACCGCTACTCAGATGGATATCAAGTGTGATGGTTTGAGCTTCGACATTCTCGAGAAGGCTCTGATGCAGGCTAAGGCCGGTCGTGAGCATATCCTGAAGTGCCTGACCGATACTATCGCTGAGCCACGTGCTGAGATGAAGCCTCAGGTTCCTCGCATCGTTCAGATGGAGATTCCTAAGGAGTTCATCGGTGCTGTAATCGGCCCTGGTGGTAAGATTATCCAGCAGATGCAGGAGGATACTGGTGCTACTATCACTATCGACGAGGTTGACGGTGTAGGTAAGGTCCAGGTATCAGCTCCTAACAAGGAGAGCATCGATGCCGCTATCGGTAAGATTAAGGCTATCGTAGCTATTCCTGAGGTAGGCGAGGTTTACGACGGTGTGGTTCGTTCTATCATGCCTTACGGATGCTTCGTTGAGATTATGCCTGGTAAGGACGGTCTGTTGCACATCAGCGAGATCGACTGGAAGCGCCTTGAGACCGTTGAAGAGGCTGGTATCAAGGAGGGCGACCACATTCAGGTTAAGCTCCTGGAGATTGATCCTAAGACAGGTAAGTACAAGCTCTCTCATCGTGTACTGATTGAGAAGCCTGCCGATTATGTTGAGCGTCCTGCCCGTGGTGAGCGTCGTGAGCGCCCAGAGCGTAATGGCGAGCGTCGTGACCGTCGTCCCGACCGTGGCGATCGTCGCAACGGTGAGCGTCATGGTGAAAGGCAACGGGTAGGCGATTCGTCAGAATCGGGAATGCGCCGCCCACGTCCTGAGCAGCAGCAGACTGAGGCTCCAAAAGAGGAAAAGCCAAAGGACTTCAGCGACTCGTTAGATAACATGGATTTCTAAGAAAGAAATCTTAAAAATAAAGAAAAGCGTTAAATTTGTCTAAATTTGACGCTTTTTTCTTTTGCGCGTACCTTATATAATAAAAATAGTTAGTACCTTTGCACACCGATTTAGGGGAGAGACTTAGAATCCCCGTGAAATGTTGTGTGAATAGCGGTGTCTTTGGCCGGGCATGGCGGTTCGTGAATCAGCGTTTCTTGCGACGTTAGACTGACAACCGGGAGTTAGACCCTGGGAGTGAGTTTATGCGCGTACATATTTAATTATAAGTTAAACTGTTTTTTAGTAGTAAATTTAAAATGAACACTTTGAGTTACAAGACACTTTCTGTAAACAAGGAAACAGCAAAGAAGGAGTGGGTGGTAATCGATGCCACAGACCAGGTTGTTGGTCGTCTCGCTTCAAAGGTAGCTAAGCTGATCCGCGGAAAGTACAAGCCAACTTTCACTCCACACGTTGACTGTGGTGACAATGTAATCCTTATCAACGCCGATAAGGTAGTTTTCACTGGTAAGAAAGAGACCGATAAGGTTTATACCCGCTACACAGGTTATCCTGGTGGTCAGCGCTTCAATACTCCTGCTGAGCTTCGCAAGAAGAACGGTGGTGTTGACAAGATGCTGCGTCATGCCGTTAAGGGTATGCTGCCAAAGGGTCCTCTGGGCCGCAGCCTGCTGAACAACCTCTTCATCTATGAGGGTACCGAGCATCCACATGCCGCTCAGCAGCCAAAGACTATTGATATTAACCAGTATAAATAATAAGGAAAGATGGAAGTAATTAACGCAATAGGTCGTCGTAAGAGCTCTGTAGCCCGTGTATACGTAACAGAGGGTACTGGTAAGATTACGATCAACAAGAAAGATTTAGAGGTATATTTCCCATCAGCTATCCTGCAGTATGTGGTTAAGCAGCCACTCGCACTGCTCGAAGTAGCTGAGAAGTATGACATCAAGGCAAACCTCGACGGAGGTGGTTTCACAGGTCAGAGTCAGGCTCTGCGTCTCGCAATTGCCCGCGCTCTGGTGAAGATCAACGAAGAGGATAAGAAGAAGCTGAAGGATGCAGGTTTCATGACACGTGATAGCCGTGAGGTTGAGCGTAAGAAGCCAGGTCGTCCAAAGGCACGTCGTCGCTTCCAGTTCAGTAAGCGTTAATCCCGCTGAAGAACTTAGCGCAAGTTTAGTATCTAAACCCGCTGGATTCCTTTGGACTACCGTCGGGCTGATTCTAAGAAGAATTAAAAAGAAAGTAAACAATTTAAAAGAATTAAGAAAATGTCAAGAACAAATTTTGATCAGTTGCTGCAGGCTGGCTGTCATTTCGGTCACCTGAAGCGTAAGTGGAACCCCGCTATGGCTCCTTATATCTACACAGAGCGTAACGGTATTCACATCATCGACCTGCATAAGACAGTAGCCAAGGTTGACGAGGCTGCTGAGGCCCTGAAGCAGATTGCCAAGAGTGGCAAGAAAATCCTGTTCGTCGCTACTAAAAAACAGACAAAGGAAGTGGTTGCTGAGAAGGCTGCAAGCATCAACATGCCATACGTTATCGAGCGTTGGCCAGGTGGTATGCTCACAAACTTCCCCACAATCCGTAAGGCCGTTAAGAAAATGGCGAACATCGACCGTCTGATGCAGGATGGAACCTACTCAAACCTCTCAAAGCGTGAGCTGCTGCAGATCACACGTCAGCGTGCTAAGCTCGAGAAGAACCTGGGTTCTATCGCCGATCTGACTCGTCTGCCAAGCGCACTCTTCGTAGTTGATGTAATGAAGGAGAACATTGCCGTTCGCGAGGCTAACCGTCTGGGTATCCCCGTATTCGGTATCGTTGATACTAACTCTGATCCTAATAATATCGACTTCGTTATCCCTGCTAACGACGATGCTAAGGACTCTGTAGAGGCTATCCTGAATGCCTGCTGCACCGCTATCGCCGAGGGTATCGAGGAGCGTAAGGTAGAGAAGGCCGACGAGAAGGCTGCTGATGCTCAGGCTGAGGGCGAGGAGCCTAAGGCTAAGCGTGCTCCACGCAAGGCTCGCAAGGATGCTGAGCCAAAGGCTGAGGCTGCTGCTGAGTAATACAATTAAAGATTAAACATTTAAAGATTAAAGATTAAAATGGCTATTTCAATTGATGATATCAAGAAGCTTCGCGCAATGACTGGCGCTGGTCTGGCTGACGTAAAGAAGGCTCTGACCGAGGCTGAGGGCGACTTCGACAAGGCTAAGGAGCTCCTGCGTGAGCGTGGCCTCGCTATTGCTGCTAAGCGTAGCGACCGTGAGACATCTAATGGTTGTGTACTCGTTAAGAGCGTTGATGGCTTCGCTGCTATGATCGCCCTGAAGTGTGAGACCGACTTCGTTGCTAACGGTGCCGATTTCATTGCTCTTACTCAGAGCATCCTCGACGCTGCTATTGCTGCTAAGGCTAAGGATATTGAGGCTGTTAAGGAGCTTACTCTGGCCGACGGTCAGAAGGTTCAGGACGCAGTTACTCAGCGCTCTGGTATCACCGGTGAGAAGATGGAGCTGGATGGCTACCTGACTCTCGAGGGTGAGAACATTGAGATCTACAACCACATGGCAAAGAACACTCTCTGCACCATGGTTCAGACCAACAAGCCCGCTGCCGAGCAGGGTCACCTGGTAGCTATGCAGGTTGCTGCTATGAAGCCAGTAGCTCTCGACGCTCAGAGCATCGATCCAAAGATTCTCGACGAGGAGTACAAGACTGCTGTTGAGAAGTCAAAGCTCGAGCAGGTTCAGAAGTTCGTTGATATGAAGCTCAAGAAGGCTGGTTTGAACCCCAACCTGGTTGATTCTGAGGATCACATCGAGAGCAACATGTCTAAGGGCTGGCTTACACAGGAGCAGGCCGACGAGGCTCGCAAGATCATTGCTGATGCAAAGGTTGAGGGCGAGGCTAACCTGAAGATGCCAATGATTGAGGGTATCGCTAAGGGTCGTGTTGAGAAGTTCAAGAAGGAGAACTGCCTGGTTGACCAGGAGTTCCAGTTCGGCGACGGCGACAAGGCTACTGTTGCTCAGTGGCTCGCTAAGCAGGACAAGGATCTGAAGATCGTTGCCTTCCAGCGCTTCACACTCGTTGCTGACTAATTCATTTAGCAATATAGACAGGATCGGCATTGCGAAAGCAGTGCCGATTTTTTATGAGACTATGAGAAAAGTAATAGGAATAGGAGAAACTATACTGGACATCATCTTCCGCGACGATCAGCCTATTGGTGCTGTGCCTGGCGGTTCGATGTTCAACGGACTGATATCGCTTGGTCGTAGCGGCGTAGATGCGGCTTTTATCAGCGAAACGGGCAACGACCGTGTGGGGCGTCGCATCATCAGTTTCCTGGAGGATAATCATGTTGATGCCTCGAACATCAGCGTGTATCCCGAGGCCAAATCGCCCGTATCTCTGGCATTTCTGAACGAGAACAACGATGCCGAGTATATCTTTTATAAGGATCATCCCCACGACCGCCTGGAGTTTATCACGCCCGATATCCAGCCTAACGATGTGGTGATGTTTGGCTCGTTCTATGCCATCAACCCTGTTATCCGTCCACAGATGCTGGCATTCCTGCAGTATGCACACGAGCAGGGCGCCATTCTTTACTACGATGTAAACTATCGTGCGTCGCATCTCAAGGATCTGGTGAAGGTTACGGCTAATATCCTTGAGAACTTTGAGTTGGCCGATATCATCAAAGGCAGCTCGGAGGATTTTGAGAATATGTATAACAAGACGGGGGCCGATAGCGTGTACCGTTCGCAGATAGATTTCTACTGCAAGAACTTTATCTATACGCAGGGTGCCCAGCCTATCGAGTTCCGTGCGCAGGGTGGTTTGGCCAGGCAGTATCCTGTAGCAGCCATACAAACGGTTAGTACCATTGGCGCAGGCGATAACTTTAATGCCGGCTTTGTGTACGGACTGCTGAAGTATGGCGTTACACGTGATATGCTGCACGAGGGCGTTGATGCGGCCATCTGGGATAAGGTGATAGCCGAGGCCCAGCAGTTTGCTGCCAATGTGTGCGGTAGCATTAATAACAGCGTTGATACCGCCTTTGGCGATGCCAAGAAAGCCGAATACCAAGCCGCTCTTGCTGCTATGGAATAAAATTAAAGCCTCGCAAATACTGCGAGGCTTTTTCTTTCTCTTTACTTCTTTTTCTTTCGTGGTTTGCGCATGGCCCAGCCCTCTTCGCTAAAGTCGGGCTCCTTGCCTTTCAGTTCGCGTGGTGCCTTGCCCATCAGCTCGCGCCAGTTATCTTTCTTCTGGCGCTTGGGCTTGGCTGAACGCTCGCCGCCCTTGCCCTGTCGCTCGCCGCCCTTGCTGGCGTCGTCGGCGTCGTTGCAACGCACCGTCTGACCCTTGTAGCGGATACCTGTCAGCTGCAGCATTACCTTCTTGGCATCCTTTTCGGGCACCTCAAAGTACGAAATGCTATCCAGCAGGTCGATATGGCCCACCTCCTGGCGTCCGCCCACAAATCGGTTCAGCGTCTGCATCAGCTCGCCTGGGTAGAAACCGTTGCGCTTACCAAGGTTGATAAACAGTCGGCGGTAACCCTTCTGCGGCTTGTTCTGCAACTTCTGCTTGTCGCTCTGCTGGCGTCGGTCCTTCTTTTCAGGCACCACAGGCTCAATCTCTGGTGCGTCGGCATAGTAGGCCAGGAACTTGCCAAACTCAAGCGATACAATCTTCTTAATCAGCTCGTCCTTGTCGATATACTCAAAGTAGCGGTTGATATCCTGCATGAATGGGGCAATCTCCTCATCGTCAACGTCGGTCTTAACAATCTGGTCCATCACCTTATAGAGCTGCTTTTTGCAGATCTCTTCGGCCGATGGAATCTCGGCCTTTACAAACTCTTTGCCGATAATCTTCTCGATGTTACGGATCTTGAACTTTTCGCGACTGTGTACAATCGAGATAGATGTACCTTTCTTGCCCGCACGGCCTGTACGACCTGAGCGATGGGTGTAGCTCTCGATGTCATCAGGCAGTCCGAAGTTAATCACGTGCGTCAAGTCGTCAACGTCCAGTCCGCGTGCAGCCACATCGGTAGCTACCAGCAGCTGTGTCAGGTGGTTGCGGAACTTCTGCATCGTCTGGTCGCGCTGCTGTTGGTTCAGGTCGCCATGCAGCGATTCGGCATTGTAGCCGTCTTTAATCAGCTTGTCGGCCACCTCTTGTGTCTCTACCTTGGTGCGACAGAAGATAATAGCAAAGATGCGTGGATAGAAGTCTACGATTCGTTTCAGCGCCAGGTATTTATCCTTGGCGTTCACCATATAATAGATGTGGTTAACGCTCTCGGCGCCCTCGTTGCGGCTGCCTACAACTATCTCTTTGTAGTCGTGCAGATACTTCTTAGCTACACGCTCCACCTCTTTGCTCATAGTGGCCGAGAACATCAGCGTGTGATGATCGGCCGAGAGCGACTCGAATATCTCGTTGATACTGTCTGAGAAGCCCATATTCAGCATCTCATCAGCCTCGTCGAGCACAATGTTAGTTACCTGCTCCAGGCGGGCAATGCCGCGATGCATCAGGTCAACCAGTCGGCCTGGTGTGGCCACGATAATCTCCACACCCTTTTTCAGAGCACGCATCTGCGGCTCGATGGCAGCGCCACCATACACGGCCTCTACATGCACGCCATCCATATATTTGGCAAAGTCGCGCAGGTCGTCGGCTATCTGCAGGCACAGCTCACGTGTTGGCGAGAGCACCAGTGCCTGTGTGTAGCGCTGCGTTGTGTCGATGCGCTCAAGCAATGGAATGCCGAACGCTGCTGTTTTTCCGGTACCAGTCTGGGCCAGGGCTATCACATCATTTTCGTTGCCCAGCAGGTATGGTATTACCGCCTCTTGTACAGGCATCGGATGTACAAACCCTAACTCTTCGATGGCTTTGCGAATCTGCTCGCAAACGCCTAATTCTTCAAATGTCTTCATTAAATAAATTTATCTTACTACTTCTGTAAATTCTGGCTTGCCGCCCTTTTCTACGGTTACGTAGATGGTAGCGGTGGCCTCTTTGCCGTTCATGCCGCGACTTTTTACCTTAAACTCATAGTCGGTGCCATCGGGCGTTTCGCGCTTACCTACTGTCTGAGGTGTGCCGAGAGGGAACTGATAGCTCGAGCAGGCGGCGTCAAACAGCGCCTTCTCGGCATCGGTTACGGGCTTCTGTGCTGTATAGGCTGGCAGGGCTTTTACTGCGCCCTTCTTGTAGCCGTTCTCTGTCAGGAAACGGTTCAGCTCTTTGGCTGCTTTAGCCACGCGGGCTGTACGTACGCCATAGCCCTGGGCAATCTTGGCCTTGGGCAGTGCCTTCTTCAGGTCGGCCGATGATGTGTTCAGTCCGCCGCTGCCAAAGGTGCAGAAGGGCACAATCGTCTTACCTGGAAAATCCTGCCCGTTCAGCAGTGTTACAATCGGGTTGGCATAGGTGCCATACCAGATGGGGTATCCTAAAAAGATGACATCGTACTTGCTCAAGTCGCTCTTGAGGGGCTTGATGGCGGGCCACTCACCGTTTTGGCGCTCTTTGTTGCCACGCTGTACGGTAGCCTGAAAATCGCCTGTATAAGGCTCAACAGCCTCTACGGCTTCGATGTCAGCACCCAGTTGTTTCTGGATTTCCTCGGCTACGGTCTTGGTTGTACCATTCTCTGAGTAGTAAAGCACCAGCTTCTGCTGTGCATAACTCGTTGCAATGCCTGTAATCATTGCCAATGATAAAAATAGTTTTCGCATAATAATTTTGTATAATTGTCTATAATCGTTTGCAAAGATACAAAATAATTTGTAATTTTGCAAGCATTATGAAAATATGTGTGTTTTGTTCTGCCAACGAGCAGATTGATGCCGAGTTTTTTACGCTTACGGCCGAGCTTGGCAAGTGGGCGGCTGAGAGTGGTCATAGCATCGTGTATGGCGGTGTTAACCAGGGCCTGATGGAGTGTGTGGCCAAGGCTGCCAAAACGGCTGGCGGCCGTACCATCGGTGTGGTGCCTACCAAGGTAGAAGAAACGGGACGCACCAGCGATTACGTAGAGATAGAGATACCTTGCGATAACCTGACCGACCGCAAGCAGCTGATGATGGACCAGAGCGACGTGTTTATCGCCCTGCCTGGCGGCATCGGCACGCTCGATGAGGTGTTTACTGTTGCCGCATCGGCCACCATCGGCTATCACCACAAGCCTGTTATCCTTTATAACATGAAAGGCTTCTGGGATCAGTTGATAGCCCTGATGGACGATCTGCAGGCCCGCGGCATGATTCGCGGCGATTGGCACCAGTACATCAAAGTGGCCAACAGCTTAGACGACATCAAAACTCTTTGCAGTTGCTAAGCAACTCAAAAAGCCCCCAAGAGTTTTTGGGACTCTTGAGGGCTTCTTAAGGTTTACAGGCTGCCCACACAACTGGTGGCGCCCAGGGCCGTTACAATCGCAGTGGCGATGCTGGCAATCATCTGTAGGATGAACTTCATGGTTTCTTTCTTACTCATAATGGTTAATGTTTAATGTTTAATGTTTAATGTTTAATCTTTAATGTTTAATGTTTAATCTTTAATGTTTCATGTTAAGCGGGGGGCCTAAGCCCCAGCCGCTAATCGCCGATGGGTTCTTTACTGCCGCCGCCGGTGTTGCCACCCTGATTGCCGCTACCCGAACCTCCACCGTTCGAGGGCTGATTGCCGCTTGGATTGGTGGGCTCATCATCTTCATCTTTGTAGTCGGTGAAGTTCTTAGGCAACTCGGTTACGTTACCAGCCTTGGTAAGCTCCTGTCGGGTAAACTCGCCAGTGGCACGGGCGCGCAGGTACACGCTGTCGATGTGCTTGGTGGTCGAGAAATCCTCGCTCTTCAGGGCACCGCCCTTGGCAGTCTCGATACCTGCCGAGAAGATAGCCAGGTTAGGCAGCTTAACGGCCTTGCCCTCCAGCACCAACTCGCGGATACATTCTACCATGTCGGTCAGCATACCCTTGATGGCTCCCTTAGAGTAGGGCGTGTTGTGGCTCGACATGTGCTTGGCCAGCTCGTCCAGATCGATGGTTTTGCCGATGGTAACGGCGCGTGCAAACCAACGTCCGTAAACGGCACTCTGCTTGTTCTTGTTCTGATACTTACGATAAAATACACTCATAATGGTTAAAATTTAAATGGTTAATACTAATGTTGTTTTGACGATGCAAAGGTACAACATTTTTGGTGCGAAACCAAATCCACAGGCCCTTGCACTGCAAAAATTTGTTAACGCTACGTTTACGCCTCGCAAACATAATATTTGCCCCTCGCAAACGCACCGTTTACAAATCGCAACAGCCCCGCATACTTTGTGACTGTGATTCTGTGACAATAAGCCCCTCTCGCAAATCGCAGCCACAACCCATCCGTATAGTTTAAAAATAATATAATAAATTATTATATTATTTTTAAGTACCCATCGGCACCATTATCGTACCACCTTAATGTCACAAAGTCAAAAGTCACAGAGTACAGAATGAATCATTAAAAAGCCATAAATTTCGGTCAGAATGATTGCAGAATAAGATAGAATGTTTAAATTTGCAGTCTTAAAAAATTAGAATGAGCAACTATGGCACAGATAGAAACAGCCAGTGTGGAACTGGCGTGGGTTGAGAAAAATTTCTTTAAAGGGGCAGGTTTGGATAAGGCCAGCCGTTTGAAGGGTGATGAGCGCAGGGCTTATAGGCTTGCGCAAGTTGAGCGATTACTGGCAACGCCATGCGGATATACTACAGCAGCAATATGGTTGTCGGATAGGTTCTGGACGGCCGAAGAAGGCAGGAAGATATATGAAAAAGACCCTAATCCGCTGTTGCTGCTGAAGGAACAGCAAACACTAGAGGATGACGAAATGGCGCGCTTGCGACTGATACTGGAGGTGGCCGGCTTGTGCCACGACCTGAGTTTGCACTATACGTTCAACCTGGATGACGCTTTCGGTGTTGAGAACAATTTCTGGGCGTCGAACAAGCAGTTAGTAGAGTGGCTTACAACAACCGAATATGAAAACATAGCAATGCACACGGCATATATTATGAAGAAGTATGCTACTGGTGTGTATGCATGTGGTCGCTACCAACCTGCGCAAGATGCGCTGGCCGAACTTTTTTCGGTAGAGTATGGCAAACTTATACGCGAACCTGAAAGAACAGAAATGCCCTCGCGTGCTTATGTTAAGATTGTTCTTGACGAGTTGATACGTATAGATGAGCATTGGAAGCAGGGGCGTAAGAAGAGGTTGAGACCAGATTTGATACTTCTTCACGACGAAATATATGGCGTGGTGCCCAACCAGTTTGACAATGATGTACTGAAGGCCGCAAAGGCGCTCTACAATTATATGGACAACGATGTGTACGGGCGAATGGTAGGTAACAATCCTTTTGGGCCTGAGGCGCTGAAGCTCTTTGCTAAAAAGGTTCGTGAGGTTCGTGCTGAGTATTTGGCTGAAGGTTGGGTTGCCGACGATTCGTTGGAGTTTGCCTATTTGATGGCTCATGCCGAGAGTTGTGCTAATGGTTGGTGGCGAGAGGAGGACGAAGCCTTATGATGAGTAGTAATCGTAGCGACTATAAGTCGGCTTCGGAATGGCTATCTACACTTATACACGATGAGGCGTGGCTCACTCAACAACAGCAGCTACAATCCTCAACTGCTGCCGATGCAAACGTACATCGCGACGCAGCCATCAGGCGTATTGGTATAGGTGAGACTTATGAGTTCTGGGAAATCCACGGCCATCAGGTGGAGAAGGCGGTTAGCGAGGTTTGGGAGATAGCAGAGTTGTCGCTCCCAAAACTAAAGATTCAAACCATCGGCATGCTTTCGATGGCATGGCTTGAGCAGCATACAGATGCACAATTAGACACAAAGCAGCAACAAGAAGTGGTTGAGAAACTGGCGCCCATATTTTTTGGACAGACAGAAGCAGCAAGAGAGTTTCTGGTGAGCATCAAAGGCATGAAGCCCACGCAGATTACCAACATGGTAAACCAGTTGGTATGCGATAAAAAAATATCGGAACTATCCATGCATCGCGACTTGTGGCAGGTGTTGCACGACTATAAAATCTATACCAAATCGGAATCTAACTGGAATATGCAGGTAAAATAATTACTGCCCTAAAAAGTATTTAAACTAAGGAATCGGCGCTTGTCGGTTCCTTTTTTTGTATCTATACTTGTACAAAAACTTGTGTACGACTTGTATAAACTTGTAATTACTTGTAAATCAATAGTTTACGAGTGGATAATCTTTTTTATTAGCTAAAATCGTCTTACCTTTGCATCGTCAAAAAACAAAAGTATTCACTAAAGGTCGCTTTAAGGAGGCGACGTTAAATAAAAAAATAATTATGAGTCGTACACGTAATCACATCGTAATCGCACGAGGTATTATGGCTGAGAATTCACGTCGACAGATGTCGTTGATAAACAGGTGCCAGATGCCTTACTCATCGAAGAAGGATTATCGCTTCGTGAACCACAAGTTCTAAACCAACGGAAAGGATAGTCGAAAACCAACAATTAACATTATTACTAATTTGAGCGAAGTGAGCTGAAGAAATCTCATGAGTTAAAGCTGGCCAGCGTTTCGCAAGGCTTCTTCACTCGCTAAATCGTTCAAAACATGCGAAAAGAATTTCTTACAAAGCACTTGTTGCAGCAGAACGTCCAGATGGACGGCAACGTTAACTTTATGGTGAATGGCGACATTAATATCCAGCCCTGCCCTTGGGAGCAGGATGTGGATCTGACCGATGGGCGCCCCGTTCACTACCTGGCTAACCTTGAGGTGATGGCCGATGGTCAGACTCGAGTAAAGGCCAAGCGCACCGGCAGTCGCGGCCCGTTGTATCAAACACTGTTTGAGACTGCTCACGGCACTGTAAAGATAGTGCCCCAGCGCAAGCAGCGCCACCCTGAGCGCGAACAGCTGATAGTAGAGTTTAAGTTTCCTCGCCGCTATGGACTGGCGCTAACCAAGGCGCTCTATGAGGAGGAAGCAGATCAGGTATTGTCGTACTTTAAAACACGAAAGGAGGAATGTTTATGGAATCAGCATTAATCAGCACCATTAAATTTACATGTATTGGCAAGGGGCACGGCGCTCCTTGCACCCCCGCCAGCCGAGAGGAGTGGGAACAGCTACGCCGAGAGCCCTGGTTGGCACAGATGTGCGAGCGCATAGCCAAGGGCGACGATGAACTGAAGCACCGATTGCCTGTGTGGACACCCCATTGCGCGGAGTTTGCCAACAATCACCGATCGATAGCCGATGCCATCAAGCCGCTTAACCGACTGATGCTGGACTTTGATGAGAAGGGACACACCGACGACATTCTGTCGAAATTGAAAATTGAAAATGGAAAATTGAAAAATGGCTGCGCTGAGCCTGACTTGCACGGAATGGTGGTGCTGCTGGTTGAAGAATCGGTGCGCCATGGTACGCATGTGCTGGTAGAGTTGCCCGATGGGATGACTGCCGAACAGGCGCAGGAACTGATGCAAGAGGCTACGGGATTTGTACCCGATGCTGCCGTAAAGGATGTGTCGCGTTGTATCTACATGGTGCCCGATGACCATACCCGCTACGTAAGCGAGCGGCTGTTTAATATAGGCACGGATGACACGGCTTCTAAAGAAAACACGGCTGACTGTGCTGTTGAAAAAAGCAGCGTCTCTCTAAAAGAGAGCTGTGTTAATCCGTGCCAAAAAGAATTTAAAGGCATACCCTACAGCTCTATCATAGCCGAGTGGTGGCACCGCAACGGGGGCGAGCCTGCCGAGGGCGAACGTAACGTAAAACTACACAAGTTGGCAGTAAATCTGCGCGCCATCTGCGATAATAAGAAAGAGGTGCTGATGCAGGTGATGCCCCGATTCGGACTGACCGATGCCGAACTTAAATCGGTAGTCGATTCGGCTTGCAAGGAAGAACCCAAAGGCGTTTCGAAGACGCTGTCTTCTATCATTGACAATTTATCATTAACCATTAACCATTCTGATGAGGAGGAGTTAGATGGTGCGGAAAATGGTCAATCTTCAATGTTCAATGTTCAATGGAACAAACTGCCCATCGGACTGAAAGAGTCGTTGGTTGGTGTGCCCGTATCCATGCATATGCCTGTGCTGTGCGGCGTGCTGCCCATTGCGGCGGCCTATGCCGACCAGGTAACGGTGGAATATTGCGATGGCAACACCCAGCGCTTAGGTCTGATGTCGATAATCCGTGGCGAGCAGGCCAGCAACAAATCGGTAGTAAAGAATGCTGTTGACATCTGGAAACGACAGCTTGACGAGGAAGATGCCCTGGCCCGCAAGCGCGAAGAGGAGTGGAAGGAGCGCAAAAAGGGGCGCAAAGCCAGCGAGAAGGCACCCGAAGATCCGCATGTATTGATTCGCGTAGTGCCCGTAACCGTTAGCTGCTCAACGTTGCTTAAGCGTTTCAAGAACGCTCAGAACCACACCCTGTACAGCTTTGGTGAGGAACTCGACACGCTGCGTAAAACCAACGGAGCCGGTTCGTGGTCGAGCAAATACGATATTTATCGCTTGGGTTTCGACTATGGCGAATGGGGACAGGATTACAATAGCGATGCAGCCGAGAGTGGTGTGGTAAACGTGGCATATAACTGGACTATGCTGGGAACAAACGGCGCCCTGCGCAAGTGCTTTAAGGCCGATAACATAGAGAACGGACTCTCGAGCCGTGTGTTGGTGGCCGAAATGCCTGATGCCAGCTTTGCCAAGATGCCTAAGTTCCGCAAGCGATCGGACGAGGATGTGGCCAGGATACAAGAGGCCGTGAGCCGTTTGCGTGGCTACTCAGGATTGGTTGACACACCCCGCCTGCGCAAAGCCATCGAGGGCTGGGTAGAGCAGAAACGCATAGAGGCAGCCAAGGATATCGACCACGTAAAGGATACCTATCGTAAGCGTGCTGCCGTTATCGGCTTCCGCTGTGGCGTGGTGTTCCACCTGCTGAGCGGTTGCAACAAGGAGAGTAAGGCCTGTACCGATTTTGCGCTGATGATGGCCGAATACTGCCTGCAGCAGCAGATAAAGGCCTTTGGCGAGGCACTCGAAAGTCAGTTCCTGGATGCCCGCGACGAGTGTGTGCGTTATGGCTCTAACCACTCTATCTTCGATCAGCTGGCACCTACGTTTACCATGGACGATTTGCGTGCGCTGAAGCGAGGATTCTGCGGCGAGGCCGGGCTGCGAAAAATCATTTCGCGCTGGTATCGCGACCAGTGGATTGAGAAAACCGACCGCACGCACTGGAAGAAACTAAACACTACTGTGTGACGTGTGATTATGTGACATTTAGTACATTAAACATTAAAGATTAAACATTAAAGATTAAACATTTTATGGAGATTATATTAACACGCATAGCTAAGCGCCAGCAGTACACGATAGGTAGGCTGGCCATTGTAGAACGTACCGACGATGAGTATCTGGCTGGTGAGCGCGAGGTGTATTTTTGCGATACCCTCGAACCGCCTGTCATCCAGACTAAAACTACCGTATCGCTGGCTTCGGTGCTGCGTTCGCCCGTAAAACTTAAATCTATCAAGCCCGTGGCCATCCCCGAAGGCCGCTACGCAGTAGTTATTACCTACTCCCCAAAGTTCAACAAGTGGTTACCGCTGCTGTTGGGTGGTCAGGACTTTAACCGCCTGTGGCAGGGCATACGCATACACTTTGGCAACACCGTTGCCGATACGCAGGGTTGCATACTGCTGGGGCGCAACCAGCGCGTGGGCAGGTTGTTTGAGAGTCGTAAGTGGGTGTACGAGCTAAAGCAGAAAATCATCGAAGCCAAGGCCCGAAAAGAAGCAGTGTGGATTACCATCAGGTAGTCCACACTGGCTTTTATCGTCGTAAGTGCTAATGTTTACTTGGCACCAATCTCTTTAATCAAGCGGTCGGCTTTGCCCCAGCTTTCCATCATGTACAGCACGTAGCGGATATCTACGCCGATGCAGCGGGCCAGCTGCTTGTCGAAGAAGATATCCGAAGAAAGGCTGTCCCAGTTGCCGTCAAAGGCCAGTCCGATGAGCTCGCCCTTGCCGTTGAACATAGGCGAACCTGAGTTACCACCGGTGATGTCGTTGTTCGACAGGAAGCACAGGTGCATCTTACCTGTGGTTTTATCGGTATATTTACCAAAGTCCTTCTTAGAGAGCAGCTCCTTCATGATAGGCTCGGCCTCGTAGTCGATAACGCCCTGCTCGCCACGGTTCATCTTCTCAACAATGCTCTCGGCTGTGGTGTAGTAGCCCGAGGGCTGACCGGCCAGCAGGTACTCGCCTACCTGACCGTACGAGAGGCGCATGGTGAAGTTGGCGTCTGAGTAGTTAGGCATATCCTCCTCCATGCGCAGCTTGGCAGCACACAGGTAGCGCTCCTGCACGGCGATAGAATCGTAAACCTCGGTAGCCTCGGCTATAATGTCGCTTATGGTGTTGTTAAGGCTCTCGCCAAAGGCCACACCAGGATCCTTACGGAAGCTCTTCTTGTTGATATAGATTTTCTTGCCGTGCTTCATCAATTGCGACTTCTTGAACAGATAGTCGATATACTTCTGATAGTTGCCGCCAAAGTCGCGATCAACTACCTGATAGAAGTCGGGCAGGTATTTCTCCTCAACCTGAGTGCGATAGAATGCCATGGCTGCAGCCTGAATCTCCTTGTCGGTAGCCTCGTCCCACTCGTTGCTGTTGTCTTCGAACTCTATGTACTGGCTCTTGGGCTTATTCTCATCGCCCTTAACGGTAGAGCCGTTCTGGGCACGATAAGCACGGCGTGTAAGCTCGTCGGCGCTACGGCCGCCAAAGGTCTCGCTAAAGTAGGTGAGTGCCTTAATGGCCTTGAACTGCTTAGCGTACAGGCGCTCCAGAAGGTCGAAGTCGAGTTTGCCCTTCAGGAATCCCGTAGAATCCTGCCAGCAGCGTATCTTCTGTTCGAACTCGGCCTTCTGCTTAATCAATCCGATAGAGTCGATACACTTGTTCATACCGATAGAGTTCTTCCAGTAGTTTGAGCTCTGGGCGTATTTAGAATCGTACTTGATACGTACAGCCTCGTCGGCGCGCATGTGGCGAATCATAATGTTCTGCTTAACCTCGCGGGTTTTATAGCGTGGCTCATTTTCGGCATCGCGACGCTCGCGGATACCATAGCTCGACAGATAGCGGTTGGTAGAGCCGGGATAGCCGATGGTCATAGAGAACGAACCTGGCACGTAGCCCTGCAGCGATACGGGTGCCCACTTCTTTGGGTGGTAAGGCACGTTATCCTTTGAGTACTTGGCGGGACCGCCGGTTTTTGGATCAACATAGATGCGGAAAACCGAGAAGTCGCACGTCTGACGGGGCCACATCCAGTTATCGGTCTCGCCACCAAACTTACCCATCGATTTGGGCAGGGCGAACACCAGGCGCACATCCTCATAGTCGCGATAGGTAGTAAGGAAGTAGCGGTTGCCCTCGTAGAAAGGCTTCAGCTCTACACGCAGGGTTGAATCCTGCTGGCGGATGGCCTTGCTCATAGCGTTTTCAACAGAATCAACAAACTGGGCGCGCTTGCTCTGTGGCAGGTTGTTAAGTCCTAATGAGTCGAGATAGGCTGTGACATCCTTCTGCTCAATCATAAAGCTAACAAACAGGCGCTCGTTGGGCAGCTCCTCTTCGTAAGAGTTTGCCACAAAGCCGTTCAGCATGTAATCGTGCTCAACGGTAGAGTGCGAGCGGATGGCCTCGAAACCGCAGTGGTGATTGGTAAACACCAGACCATCGGGCGAAACGACTACACCCGAGCAGAATCCACCAAAGTTAACCACGCAGTTTTTAACGGCATCTTCGCCGTAGTACAGCGCGTTGTAAGGCAACTCATAGTTCTCCTGCTTCATGGTTTCATACACGGCATTGGGCAGGTTGTAAAGTGTCCACATGCCTTCGTCGGCCTTAGCGCTTGTAAGGCTGCATGCAGCAAGTAAAGTAAAAAGTAACTTTTTCATATATTTATTTTGTTTTCTTGAATTTCTTTCCGATAATTGGCAGGCTTGAAAGTGGCATGTCGGTTTTGATGATGCGATAGATAAAGCCTAAAATCATCAGGCTGTTCCAGATGAGTGATGCCCAGGCAGGCAGTCGCTGCTCGCCCCATTTCATCAGAGCAAAGAAGGCACCTGCGGCGATAAAGTAAATAACGATATCCTTCATAGGATAGGGGATGGGGTTCTGCTTCTGACCAACGATATAGCTCAGCACCATAGCTGTGCCATAACCTGCCAGTCCGCCCCAAGCGCAGGCCCAGTAGCCTATCTGGGGGATGAAGATAACGTTAACGCCAAACAGCACAGCGCAACCTGCCAGCGAGAACCAGGCGCCATAGATGGTCTTGTCGATAAGCTTGTACCAGAACGACAGGTTGAAGTAGATGCCCATAAATATCTCGGCCATCATCACTATCGGCACAATGCCCAGTCCCTCGCGGAACTTATCGCCTACCAGGTACTTGAAGATATCGATATAACCCATGACACATAGGAATGCCAGCAGCGTGAATATCACGAAGAACTTCATCGACTTGGCATACAGCTCCTTGCTGTTCTTTTCCTTGGCCGAACCGAATACGATGGGCTCGTAGGCAAAACGGAAGGCCTGGGTAATCAGGGCCATTATCATTGCAATTTTGATGCAGGCGCCATAGATACCTAACTGATGGCGACCCTCCTCAGAGTCGAGGATACGTGGCAGCAGTATCTGTCCGGCCACCTGGTTCAGTATGCCTGCAATACCCAGCACCAGCAAGGGCCACGAGTAGCTAAGCATCTGTTTGCACTTCTGGCTATCGAACTGCCATTTAAAGCCCACCAGCTCGCTGATGAGGCAGAACGATATAATAGTGGTACACAGCAGGTTGATGGCAAAGGCATAACCGATGTGTATCTGCCACTCGGGGTTGATTTGCGGCATGAGCCAGTAAGCCACCACGTTAAGCGTAACGCTCATGAAGATAAACAGCAACTTGAGCGATGCAAACTTAATGGGGCGATGCTTGTAGCGCAGATAGGCAAAGGGGATGGCCTGGAAGGCATCCTGAGCCACGGTTACAAACATCATACCTACGTACCACTTGTGGTTGGGATAGTCGAGCACACTGGCGATGGGGTTGATAAACAGCAGTACCAGTGCAGCAAACGTGAGGCACACGCCGCCAACCATCATCAGTGCCGTGCTGTACACACGCATCTTGTCGCCCTCTTCCTTATTCATAAAGCGGAAGAAGGTGGTTTCCATACCAAACGTAAGCAGCACCATCAACAGCGCTGTTTGGGCATAGATATCGTTGTAGATGCCGTAATCGGCACAACTCTTCAGGGTGTAAGTATAAAGCGGCACCATCAGGTAGTTCAAGAATCTACCTACAATGCTCGAAAGGCCGTAGATGGCCGTGTCTTTTACTAATGATTTTAAATTTGCCATAGTTTTTATCCGAAGAACAAGTATGCTATTGCGATGGCAGCGATGATGCCAGCCAAGTCGGCTAATAGTCCGCATGCCACAGCGTGACGTGTTTTTACAATGCCTACGCTACCAAAATAAACAGCGAGGATATAAAAGGTGGTATCGGTAGAGCCCTGGAAAATACAGCTCAGTCGGCCTACAAACGAGTCGGCGCCATAGGTCGTCATGGCATCGACCATCATGCCGCGAGCGCCACTGCCCGAGAGTGGTTTCATCAGCGCAGTGGGCAGCGCACCTACAAAATCGGTATTACCACCGCAGGCCTCTACACCATATTTCACGCCATCAATCAGCATGTCCATCGCACCTGAGGCACGGAACACACCGATGCCCACCAGGATGGCTACCAGGTAGGGGATGATACGTACGGCAGTAGTAAAGCCCTCTTTGGCACCCTCGATAAACGCATCGTACACATTAATCTTCTTGCGAACGCCTGCCAGTATAAAGGCGATGATAATCAGCATCAGCATAATGTTAGCGGCGCTGGTGCTCACTTTGTTCATCAATATCGAGTCCATCTGTCCGAAGCCCCAGATAACTGTGGCTACCACCAGAGCTGCACCGCCAAGGGTAAGCAGCATGGTTTTATTGAGCAGATTGATCTTCTGGAAAAAGCTGGTGATGATGATACCTGACAACGTAGAGAAGAACGTGGCCAGCAGGATGGGTATAAAAATATCTGTGGGCTGTGCAGCACCCATCTGGGCACGATACACCAGGATAGATATTGGTATGAGTGTAAGTCCGCTGGTGTTCAGTACCAGGAACATAATCATCGGATTGCTGGCTGTGTCCTTCTTCTGGTTCAGATCCTGCAACTGCTCCATCGCCTTAAGTCCGAGTGGTGTAGCGGCATTATCCAGTCCTAACATGTTGGCTGCGATATTCATAAATATCGAGCCCGTAACGGGGTGCCCCTTGGGGATATCGGGAAACAGCTTGGTAAAAATCGGACTAAGCAACTTAGCCAGTACGTTTACCACGCCGCCCTTTTCGCCTATCTTCATAATACCCAGCCACAGCGACAATACGCCTGTGAGACCCAGTGAAATTTCGAAGGCAGTTTTTGACGAAGAAAACGTTGAATCCATCATGGCTGGGAATACATCAAAATCTCCCCAGAACACCAGTTTTATCACGGCAATCACGAATGCGATGATAAAGAATCCTATCCAAATCCAATTAAGTACCATAACAGCGTGCAAAGATACAGTATTTTTCCGATATAAACAAGCATTATAGCTAATAAAAGCAAAAGAGAGCACCTGCTCCCGCAGCCGCTCACTTCATTTTTAGTTTGTTTAAGTATTTGATGCAAAGTAATTGGTTAAAAAACCGGTTTACTTTTTTTACCATGCAAAAATACTAAAAATAGTGCACCGCCAATGATTATTGTTGTTAAAATTCATTAAACGGCAGGTTTTTTATTGAAAACAGAAGAGCACCTGCTCCCGCAGATGCCCTCCCCAACATTTATTAAAGTCTTATTTTTATTTTGAAAAATCCAATTATTATGGAATAAGGGTTATCTTATTCAGTTTGAATTTCTGGCCTTGAACCTGCAAGCTTGAACCTGGAGTCCAACCTAAGTTCTTTTCCATAGCCAAAACCTGAGCATCGTCAGAAGTCAGTATATAATCGAAGTATCCCTTACTGATGTCGGTATTTGAGCCGTTTCTATAGCTATTTGCCATTGTCCAGCCTTGCTCATAACCAGTAAAGATTGTGAATTCCCATTCATTTTCATTGCTATTGTAGTTAGTTGCAGTACTTTCTACATAGAAGCGTATGATGCTGCCACCTTTTACACCCTTATTCATAAATGCGTCCAAGGGGAGTGAAATCTTGTTGCTCCATCCAAAGTCTAATGGTCCTGTCCATATTTCAGATTCTGCTGCAGGAACCTCATCAGCTACCTTCTGGCTGTTGTCGTAAGTAAGGGCAAGTGCAGTGGCACCAGTTCCTTGAATGATAAGACCACTTTGCTTAAAGCGGTTTGCCGTGGTGGTGTTTAGTTTAAACTCCACATAACCATTCTTTGCATTGCCGCTAATGAGATTCTTGTTCCAACCTGTGTTGTTAAGTTCAAAATCGCCCCAGGTATTATCTGTTGCCTTTATGGTATAACCGCTCTCGCTTGTGAAATAGATTCTTATGATAGTACCATTTCCAATTCCTGCAGCATTTAACTCGTCAGTAGAAATGGCTACGTAACCATTCCAATTGTCGAATTTGGTGTTGCCAGATACGTCGCTCCACCATACATGCTCGTTGGCTGCGTCGGCCAATGAGTAGCTATATGTAGTAGTTGAACTGCTGCTAAGCTCTTCATAACTTACTGATCCGGTTTTGTCGGTCTTCATGTCGTAAACCACGCCATCCAAGGGATAAAGATTATCCTCAACGCCAGTTGTGCCCCATGGTTCAGCGCCACCGCTTACATAACTTGAAAAGCCAGTGTAAGCATCCTTAATGTCTGTGCGCTCATAAGCCCAGCGGGTGCCTACGGGTACACAAATCTTATGAGGAGCTTCGCCCTTATATGCCGAAAGATCGTAAGCTACCTGCGAAGAGCGTACAATAACTACAAGGTTGTTGATGTTGGCATCGTATTCCGAAGTAAAACTGATTTTGTCTGTATTTCCTGCCAACGCCTCGATATGTGGTGTAGGTATGTCCTGATCAAATCGACAGGTGTTGATTAGTACGTTGTCCCCGGCTGTTGGGGTGAACATCTGGTGGATGTTACTGCTTAATGCATTAAACTTAATCATCAATTCGCCTCCTGCTGCCAGTGGTGTTACTTCGGCATAGTATGAGTGAGAATGATCGTCGGTATATGCCGATTCGTTACCATCGGCATCTCTCAAAACCTTGCACTCGTCGATGATTTTTGCATCAAATACCAAATCGTTGTAGTCGTAATCCTTATTGCTTGATGAGCTACCAAGGTCCTCGCAGAATACCCATTTGTGCACCATTACCGTCTTCTTTTTGTATACTTTGGTAACTTTGTCGGTGCTGATGGTGCTGCCGTTTCCAGGAATAACTTTTACAATCCAGTCGTCGGCGTATTGCAGATCTTTCTGCTCTTTATTTATCTTGCGGTAGCCATTGTCGTATTTCTCACCATACATACACATTCCTACGTACCAGCCCTTGCCTACGCCAGGTACATCAATTTCTGCGCACTTGAAATAGGTGAACTCTTCGCTCGACCAGCTGCAATGATATTTAAAACTCAAAGCCGAGCTGTTTTCCATATAGATGGTTTTCCATTGAGTTCCAGCATCGTTCGCGTTGAAATCTTTCAGATGTGTATAGTTGGTTCCATCGCCCACACTCAGGTAGTCAATTGTACCATTATCCCAATAGTCTGCACGATAGTAGTTGGATGTAGCTCCAGGATGATTGGTCTTGTAGTTCTGGTCGTAGGCTTCATACCATACTAGGTATGGCTTGCTGGCCTCGCCATATACATGCTGAACGTAGAAGTTGCTGATGTTGAGTCCTTCTGTGAATCCTGGGTGGGTCTCAAACCAGTTCTTTACATAAGCGCGTTCTTCGGCAGTTATGTCGGCTGGAGCATTTGCACTGGGATAGTTGGTCATGTCGGGCTTAATACAGGTTCCGCATGAATTATCGCCTACTCCTCGTGTCATAGCTCTGGTTGCAGCTATACTGGCATCGCTGAATCCCCAATCCTGAGTAGGACTGATTTTGCCGTAGAATTTCTCAAAGTTCTCGGCAAATTTGGCTTTTTTAGCTTCCTCCAGGCTTCCGTAATCTTCCATGGTTTCATGGCAACTGGTCATAAATATGTTGCTAACCAGAGCCAATACCCCTGCTATCAAATACTTCTTCATATTGCAGACTTTAATAAATTGTTACGTAACTGTTTCGATTTTCGGTGCAAAGTTACCATTTTTTCTGATTGGTTGTATCAGTATGATAGTTAAAATCTGTAAATATTACAGAAATATGCACTATTAATAGAGATATTTTTGTAATTTTGGCCACAAAAATAGATGATATTATGCGTAAAAGTCTGATTATTACACTTATAGCAGGTGTGGTGGTGATGCTCGGAGTTGTCTCTTGTAGTAAGAATGTGTACGACGAGAATACCCATCGCGAACTGATACATTATTTCTCGGCTGTGGATAGTGTCGACCAGCAGCATATGTGGATGCTTTCGGAGAGCAAGAGCCTGCGATATCAGGTGCCTTCGGGGTCTTACAAGCAGTTACGTATTTATTCTGCCAATCCAATATCAAATAGCAAGGCCGAACTGATGAATCAGATTTACGTTTCGGGTAATCAGTCGGGTGTTCTTACGGTAGATGTGCCTTATCAGGTAACAACCCTTTATGCAGCACTTGTTGATGCCAGCGGCAATCTTACCGTAGCCTCGTTCCCCTCTTCGCAGGGATCGGAAGAAACGATAGATTTTTCGGCTGCTACTACGGGTAAGGCATTGTCGACATTGAAGCCTCAGACTTACACATACCTTTTTGAGGAAAATTATCCCGAACCAGGCGATTACGATTACAACGATGTGGTGATGCGTGTTTCGCAGGAGCGTACCGCTGTTAATCAGATTACTGTGAACGTAACCCTCTCGGCTGTTGGCGCCGAAAAGCAGATAGCAGGCTGTATCCGACTGGTTGGTTATTCGTATGATGATATCGACTCGGTTTATACCACCACGGGTGTAACATTCAATGATGGTATCAACGACCAGACGCTTTACCCATTTGGTAATATCTTCAGCGATAAAACAGTGGCTCATTCATTGTTAATGAAGGGACGTAACCAGGAGGCAGTGCTTAATCTGTTTTGCGATGCCCATTGGGCTATGGCCTTTAACATCAATGCCGACTATGGACTGTTTACGCGAAAGAAATACAATGTAATGGATCCTTATAGCGACTATTACGATACGGATGTCTATCAGTCGCGTTCAGAACGCACACTTAGCTATGTGATTACGTTCAAGGAAGATAATCAGCTTGTTATAAACTCGCTTGATAACTTCTGCCAGGAAACTCTCGATCCGTTTATTATTACCTATTATAATGGTGGTAATTTTGAGACTCATGTTGAGCAATTCAAGGCTGCCAAAGTGTTTGCTGATTATTCTGTAGCATCGTTTAAGGACCTGCCTTGGGCATTAATGGTGCCACAAGGCGATTTTCTCTATCCTCAAGAGGGTAATGAGATTGGTTATAGAAAGAAACTTGAGTCGGGTGTTGTGGCAATGATGGGAGCCTACGCCACTTCGGGGCATAGCTTTGGTGAGTGGGCCGAAGATCATACACGATTCCTTGACTGGTATCTTTATCCCAATACAAGTATGACGTACTAATAGCGTACGAGTTAAGAAAAATGGCGGAGGGGCGTTCACATCACGTGTACACCCCTCCTTTTTCAATTTGACTTATAATAGAGTTTGAAAAATTACTCGTCGTAAACCATATCGGCTGTTGGGTTCTGATACCAGCCCCCTGTTTCGGCTCTTAGTGTCAGATCTGTTTGCTTACCCCATGCAACAAAGCCCTCGTAAGCATTGATGATATTTATGCGCTCTTTTGGCCACTTCCATTTGTCAGGGATGGCGATACCCAGTGGTGCCTGAGCCAGTCCGCTTGGGTTACCCTCCTTTACAATGCCAATAAAATCATTACTAAGCGACTTTGATAAATCATCTGGACTTGCACCAATTTTGAATGGGCGGATTTTAAAGTCGGCATTCTGGAAGTCGAAGTCGGCCGAAGGCTTGTCGATCGTTACTGTTACGGCAGGCAGATCCACGCCGCGACCGCGACCTGTATTTACCATGGTTTTGCTAGGTGCACCGAATGCAGCGTGTACCTCAGCTCCATTGGGCCAACTAATGCGTGTATCGCCTAAATATACGTAGTTGTCGTATTCGCAACCTGCTGCTACCAAAGTAATATCTATTTTGTTAGAGTTGCTACTATTCTGTTTCACCTGAATCACCACGTCGTTCATATCAAAGTCGCACTTGGTGGTGTTATCCTCAAAGGCGTATGTCCAAGTCTGATTCTCGACAGGTGTTGGGGCAATTGGTGGGTTGCTAGTCCAGCTGGCACCACAATCGGTAGCATTATAGGTTGGATTTAACTCGCTGAATTCTACAACTTTTGTGTTCTCTCTGAATTCTACATCCGGACCATACCATTTATTATCTTTGCCCTGGTCGTTAAGGTTTTTAATGCCGATAAAGATCTTTCCTTCGGTTACTAAACTGTATCTATGAGCTTCCACGGTTGTTGTGCCACCCAGACGTACATAGTTGTTCTCGCCTGTTGCAATGAATCCCTGATAGGTATTATCGCCCTGGCCTTTCCAATGGCTATCGCCTTTGATATTTATGCCAGCATTGCCATTCATGTTGATTCGGAAGTTGTTGATGATGGCTGTTTCTATTTCTGCGTAACTACCACTCATAAGATTGAATTGTCCATCGTGCATATAGGCTTGGCCATGAACAAACAATTGACAGTAGTTGTAGAAAGTAGAATTCCATGCACTGAATTCAATACTACCGGTTTCGTAATAGCCATTGTTAATCCAATAAATGTTTGACTGGGTTACGACCGTCTCATTAGTGATATTAACCTTTCCGCTGTTATAGAAATTACATGATGAGTTCAGTGTCATTGAAGGCGCGGTGATATTTGCATCATCGCCCATATTGATAAAGTATGAGGTATTGGCACTTCCAGGAGAATAACTCATAGGTCCACTAATGTTGAAATCTCCTTCGTTATAAATTGTGCTGAAGTTGCCAATATCATATCCTTCGGTGTTGGTAGCATTAATGGTGCCGCGGTTATACATCTTGATACCTTGATTGGCAGCAATACTGTTACGCTGGTCGTTCAGTGTGGCCCCTGCGGCAACAGAAATTGAACCAGCCTGCTCGCCATAGTTGCTCTCCAGCGTTACATTACCTCTTAGAATATACAGGTTAAAGTGAGTGGAGCCATTTCTACGGATGGTTACATTACCATCTACGTTAACATACACATTATATAATTGTGGTACGCCATCAACAATATTCTGATAAGTTCCTCCGAGTTCGAAAGTGCCTGCCTGGGTTATTTTTAGGTTGTAACCAGCCTTAATACGATTGACGTAAATTGCATATAAATCCCACATAGTTACTGGTCCATATTGAGTTTGGACAGTTGTACCTTTGTAAAGCGTTTCAAGTTCTGAGACCTCATCTGCGTTAGCAGGGATTGATGTTGGGAAGGCTGATGCTAACTCGTCATTGCTGGGGAAATTAAAAGCATCGTATGTATCACCATTTACAGTAATACTTCTTGTACGTGCATTGGCAGTAGTGCTGAAGTCGTAGCTTGCATTAATCTGACCGTCTTCGATGTCAACGCACTTGTAAATCATATTGCCATCGCTCTCTTGCAGGCCCACAAAGGCTTTGGTCATATACTGTGGAATGCGGAATCCGCTAATGGTGGTGGTTGTACCTGTCATCGGTGCGCTGGCAAGTATGCTGCCATAGCCCTCGGCCAGTGGACTATTTGAAAATACATATACGGTGCCGTTGGTATCGCTCAGTCCCTTTACGTTAAAGGTGGCTGTAGCGGTAGTGGTCATCACCCAGTCCTGGTTGGCGGGGATGTAGAATCCAAGTGTTTGTTGGGCATTATCGAGTGAGGCCTGCTGCTCCTGCACTTCAACGTTAACCTCCTTCATACAAGAGGTCATAGCCACTCCCATAGTAAGGAATGCGAATCCATTCAAAAGGTACTTTTTCATACTCTACTATTAGCTAAATTCTAAGTCAAATATATTTTTCCGGTGCAAAGATACGGACTTTATCTGTAGCAGCCAAATATTTTTGCGAATATTATACATTTTGAACAAATCAGAACGGTTTTGAACAAATCAGAAAACGTTGTAACTGATTTGAACATAGGTGAAAAACAAAAGTACGCAATCGAAAGCAACATTCTGAAAGATTGTTTACCTTTGCACTCGCAAGTTTCAAAATATTATCGTATATTTGCACCCAGAAACCAAATTCATAATAACTAAAAAATATAAATTAAACAATGAAAATTTCGTTTCATAACATTTGTTTGGTTGTAATGGCTGTAGCTGCCATGTGTGGCTGCAGCCTTAATGCAACTGCCCAGCAGTTAAAGGCTGAAAACATTGATGAGATTGTAAAGGCAATGACCCTCGAAGAAAAGTGCCACATGGTACTGGGGCGCGGCATGCATTTTAACGATGAGGCCAAATTCCCTGGTACAGCCGGTAGTACATTCTCGGTGGCTCGTTTGGGTATCCCCGAAACCTATTGTGCCGACTCTCAGCAAGGCTTGCGCATGAATGCCACTCGTGCTTGGGATCATAACGATTACTATCCTACAGATTTCGTGGCTTCGATGACGTTGGCTTCTACCTGGGATCGCGAGGCAGCCTTTATGGTTGGTCAGGGTATTGGTAACGAGGTGCGTGAGTTCGGACTCGATTGGATTCTGTCGCCTGCCATGAATCTTATCCGTAACCCATTGTGTGGACGCAACCATGAGTATTACTCTGAGGATCCTTATCTCTCAGGAACCATCGCTGCAGGCTATGTACGTGGCGTGCAGAGCGAGGGTACAGCTGCCTGCCCTAAGCACTTTGTGGCTAACAATCAGGAAACTAACCGCAATAACAATATCTCTCAGGTGTCGCAGCGTGCGCTCCGTGAGATTTATCTCAAGGCTTTTGAAATAATGGTTAAGGAGAGTGATCCTTGGACTATTATGACTTCTTATAATAAGCTGAATGGTCCATACGCTGTGCAGAATCGTGAACTGCTTACTACTATCGTTCGCGACGAGTGGGGCTGGAAGGGTATGTTTGTGAGCGACTGGAATGCTGGCGACGATGCCGTAGCTGCGATGCTTGCTGGCAACGATATGTTGCAGCCTGGTCAGGACAAGCAATATCAGGCCATACTCGAGGCTGCCAAGAGTGGCAAATTGCCCATGGAGGTGCTCGATGCCAACGTTAAACGCATTCTTGAGTATGTGATAAAGACTCATAACTTTAAAGGTTATAAGTATAACAACGAACCTGATTTAAAGGCTCATGCCCAGACGGTTCGTCAGGTAGGTGCCGATGGTATCGTACTGCTTAAGAATAGTGGTATTCTGCCATTGATGGGTAAGCGTGTGGCTCTGTTTGGTTGTACCAGCTACGACTGGATTTCTGGTGGTTCTGGTTTTGGTGGCACCTCAGTTGGTCACTATACCGTATCGCTTGTTGAGGGTATGCGCTCAGCTGGCTACGACGTTTATAAGCCACTGATTCGCGCCTATACCCAGCATATCGCTGCCGAGGAAAAGCGTTTGTTCCCCAATGGTCGTCCACCATTCTCACTCATGCCACCTGCACGTGCCGATGAGAAGCAGTTTACTGCCGATGAACTCAATGCTGCCATCGACGGTTCGGATGTAGCTATCATATCTTTGGGTCGTAAGAGTGGTGAGGCTGCCGATCGCAGCGAGGCCGACTTCTACCTGAAAGAGGGCGAGAAGCAGCTCATCAAGGTTGTAAGCGAGGCTTATCATGCAAAGGGCAAGCAGGTAGTTGTATTGCTCGATATCTGTAGTCCTATCGACGTGGCATCGTGGCAGAACCAAGTTGATGCGCTGGTTTGCACATGGCAGGGCGGTCAGGAGAGTGGTTTTGCTGTGGCCGATGTACTGAGCGGCAAGGTGAACCCCAGCGGCAAACTGCCTATGACCTTCCAAGTGAAGTATGGTGATGCCTATGCTGATAAGAATTTCCCTGCTCATGTGGACGATAAGACGATGGGCTCGATGTTTATGTGGGGGCGCAACAAGGATGATGCCAAGAAACGTGAGCCCCAGGCTAATATCGACTTTACTAACTACGAGGAGGATATCTATGTAGGCTATCGCTACTTTGACAGCTTTGGAAAACCTGTGGCTTATCCCTTCGGATTCGGACTGAGCTATACCACCTTTGCTTATGAGAATATGTGTGTGAGCGAGGTAAATGGCATTTATACCATTAAGGTTGATGTGAAGAATACAGGCAAGAAGGCTGGTCGCAATGTGGTAGAGCTTTTTGTGGCTGCACCAAACAGCAAGAAACTGAACAAACCTGAAAAGGAACTGCGCAACTATGCTAAGACAAGTTTGCTGCAGCCTGGACAGACAGAGACTGTTACCATGCTGGTAAAGGTAGAGGACTTAGCATCGTTCAACGAGAAAGCTTCTGCTTGGAAAACCGATGCTGGTCGCTACAACTTCCTGATTTGTTCATCGGCTAACGATGTTGAGGCTAAGGCATCAGCAAATGTAAAGGGCTGGACTAAGAAGGTAAACAACGTAATGAAACCCAATGTGAAACTTAACTTATTAAAAAGGTAATATAACAATCGTATGAACAAAAAAATCATGACTTTAGCGCTGGCAGCCATGTGCTGTGTTGGCGCTCAGGCACAGGAGAAACTCTTCAATAGTGCCAGTGTTCAATCCCCCGTTGTAAACAAAGACGGAACCGTAACATTCAATCTCTTTGCTCCTAAAGCCGTAAAGGTTGAGGTGACAGGCGACTTCCTGCCAACTCAGCAGATCGACATTCCTGGCTATGGCAAGTACGATGCCCCAGGTGTTGCTGAACTGAAAGAGGGTAAGAATGGCGTGTGGAGCTTTACCACCGATAAGCTGGCTCCTGAGATGTACAGCTATACCTTCAATATCGATGGTATGACTGGCGTAAAGGACCCCGCTAACATCTATGTAAATCGCGATATCGTTTCGTTTACAAATATCTTTATTGTAAGCGACCAGAAGGGAGATAAAGGCGATTTGTATAAGGTAAACGAGGTGCCTCACGGAAACCTGAGTAAGGTTTGGTACAATAGTCCTACACTGATAATGCAGCGTCGTATGACTATCTATACCCCTGCTGGTTATGATAAGGGTGGTAAGTATCCTGTGCTGTATCTGTTGCATGGTGCAGGTGGCGATGAGAATGCTTGGAGCGAGCTCGGTCGTGCCGCACAGATTCTCGATAACCTGATTGCAACAGGTAAGGCTAAGCCTATGATTGTAGTTATGCCTAACGGTAATCCCAACTGTCAGGCTGCTCCTGGTGAGTGGTCATGGGGTATGTACACTCCAGGCTTCCGCGACGGAGGTACTGGTCCTACAGCTCCTGCAGCAGCATCAATCCCCGAGAGCTTTATGGATATCGTAAACTATGTTGATGCCAACTATCGTACTCTGAAGGATCGTTCTCACCGTGCTATCTGTGGCTTGTCGATGGGTGGTGGTCACACTTTCCACGTAAGTCTGCTCTATCCTAACAAGTTCGATTACTTCGGTCTTTTCTCGGCTGGTCTGCACTTGGAGAATGGTACATACGAGGCTTCGTTTGCCAAGCAGATTGAGAATAGTAAAACCTTCGCACAGCAGAGTGCTAAACTGTTCGGTAGCAAGCCAAAGCTCTACTGGATGGGTATGGGTAAGACTGATTTCCTGTATCAGAGCACAGTCGACCTGCGTAACTACTGGGATAGCAAGGGTTACAAGTATGAGTATGTTGAGACCGATGGTGGTCATATCTGGCGCAACTGGCGTATTTATCTCACCATGTTCGCCCAGAAGATTTTTAAGTAATAGCAAAAAGAACCCTCGCCAATTGGTGAGGGTTCTTCTTTATTTCTTATGCTTATCTATTTTTCGAAGTACAAAGTTAAAGGCCTCTAAACCAACCAGTACTAAAACTGTGGATGCTATGGAGAGTACATACATACCGCCTCCACAAGCCAGACCGATGGCGGCTGTAACCCACAAACCTGCTGCGGTGGTTAAACCACGAACCACATTCTCGCTTTTATGGAAGATAATGGTACCGGCGCCAATAAAACCGATACCCGATACAACCTGGGCAGCTACACGCGAAACATCCCAACGGTGTTCAGGCGTATTCATAACGCCGTCGAATCCGTAAGCCGAGACTATCATAAATACTGCCGAGCCTAATGCCACTAAAAAGTGGGTGCGCAAACCTGCCTCTTTGGCTCGATATTCGCGCTCCAGTCCGATAGCACCTCCAAGGAGTGCGGCTACGAATATGCGTAATATAAACTCCCAAGTCATATCCATAACTATATCTTTTTACGATAACAACGATGTCGTCTGTGAATAGTGGCATCCAGATACTGCCACTGCGAGAGTACACCCTCGTTGGTCTCCATCTGCGGGCCTGTTTCTGCCCATTTAAAGCCATAGCGCTGGAACTGGCGAATCAGGTCATCGAAAATCAGGGCGTTGGCACCTTTGCCACGATACTCGGGTAGTACGCCTATCAGTAGCAGGTCGACAGTATCGGTGTTATGCCATTTCAGTGTTTTCAGCAATTCCCACCAGCCAAAGGGCAGGAATCGGCCATCGCGAGTGCGCTGGAGGGTACGTGAGAATGAGGGGAAGGTTACACCAAATCCCACCATTTTATCGCCGTCCATAATTCCTGTAACCAGGTTCAGGTCGGCAATCTTAATGTAATCGTTCACCAGTTTGTCTATCTGGTGTTGTGAAAGTTCCGAGAATCCGTACAAATCCTTGTAGGTTGCATTCAACAGATGGAATACCTCGCGGCCCCAGCCATCGCTTACCAGTTCCTTGCGGGTAAACTTATGTACCCTCAATCCATAGCGATTACGTACCATATCAGTAATCTTGGCAAACTTGGCAGGCACCACTTCGGGTACTTTCACCTTGCATTCTACATAGTCGTTGTCCTTTATGAATCCCCCCTTCTGTTCCATGTGTTGAGGATAGTAGGGGTAGTTGTAGTTAATGTACATGGTAGATAACTGGTCGAATCCATCAACAAGCATGCCCTCACGGTCGGTATCGATAAAACCTAACGGACCGGCTATCTCTGTCATGCTTTTTGCTTTGCCCCAGTCTTCTACAGCTTTTAAGAGTGCTGTGCTCACTTCGGGGTCGTCGATAAAATCGAACCAACCGAAGCGTACCTGTCGGCACCCCCAGCGCTCATTGGCGCGATGGTTAATGATGGCAGCCACGCGTCCTGCAATCTCTCCATTCTTGTATGCTAAGAAATATTCTGCTTCACAGCATTCAAACGAAGGGTTCTTATCGCGACGAAGCGTTGACATCTCATCTGAAAAGAGATAGGGCACAGCACTGTCGCATCCCCTGTACAGGTCGTAATAGAACTGTACGAACTGCTTAAGCTCACGCTTAGTTTCAACCCTTTTTATCTTTATCATAGGTGCAAAAGTAATACAAAAAAACGAAACTCGCAAACATTTATGAAGTTTTTTATAGGGCTTCTATGTAATCGTAGAGCTTCTTGTAGAATGGATGACGAGTCAGTGTCGAAGCATCTCCAAGTATGATTAGTTTCATTCGGGCACGGGTGATGGCTACATTCATACGGCGCAAATCGCGTAGGAAACCAATCTGTCCTTCGTCGTTGGCACGTACCAGCGAAATCATAATAATGTCGCGCTCCTGTCCTTGGAATCCATCTACGGTATTTATGCTGATAAGACTTTTGAAAGGCTTGAAGAATTCGCGCTTTTTCAGTTGTTGGCGCAGATACTGTACCTGGGCGCGATAGGGCGAAATCACACCCACATCGATGCGTTCTTTGATTATACGTTCCTTACCAATCTTCTCAAAATACTGTTGCAGCGCCAGCATGGTCAATTCTGCCTCGGCCTTGTTAATTCTACCAAAACTCTCGCCTACAAACTCTTCTTTGAATGTGATGCCGCTCTCCTCGGGGAAATCGAATTGTGAGGTGTCTATCCATGTCATCGGTACATCCAGGTCCAGAATGCTGCGATACTTTACATCTGGTGCACTTTCCACCTGGTTGTTGTAAAACCAGTCGCTCGAGAATCGCATAATCTCTTCGTTCATGCGGTATTGCATCTTCAGCAGCGTCACCACTTCAGGCTTGTTTTCAACAATGCGCTCCATCAGTGTTTTGCCTAATCCTGCCTTCAGGGCCTCGTAGCACTTAACGGTGGGTGGCAACTGACAGTGGTCGCCAGCTAGTATTACTCTCGATACACGTCGCATAGGAATCCAGCAGGCTGCTTCGAGCGCCTGGGCTGCTTCGTCAATAAATAAGGTGCCGAATTTCTGACCATCAAGCACTTTATTGGCCGAGCCTACCAAGGTGCAGGCTATCACACGTGCTTCGCTAAACAGATCGTTCTTGATGCGCAATTCCAGTTCGGTGGCTCGTTCCTTTAGGCGCTCCACCTTTTGGTGGAATTTCTGGTCGCCTCTTTTGCGATTGGCTCGAACCTCACGGATAGCCTTTCTTAATGCCCACAACATTTCATAGTCGGGATGGGCTTCAAAGCGGCGCTCGTAGGTAAACGATAGCATCTTATCGTTCACGCGGGTGGGATTTCCTATTCTCAGGACGTTTACGCCACGGTCGACTAATATCTCTGATATCCAGTCAACTGCCATGTTACTTTGAGCACACACCAATACTTGGCTTTCGCGCATTAACGTTTCGTAGATGGCTTCAACTAGTGTGGTAGTCTTGCCGGTTCCTGGAGGTCCGTGCACAATGGCTACATCCTTGGCTCTCAGCACCTTGTTTACAGCATCTTCCTGTGTGGCATTCAGATATGTGAAGTGTAGTGGACTGAAATTGAAAGTCTCAGCCTTCTGTCTGTTATAAAACAGGTCGCGTAGATAGCCTAATCGTCCTTTGGCGCTCATCACTCTGTCAAGCGCATCAAACATCATCTTATAGCTGGTCTCGTCGAAGAAGAGTTGTATTCCTAACTTTTCGGCATCCTGTATCTCTACCAGTCCGATGCCATCGGGTACAGCTACTACCATTCTGTTGCCATCTACATAGCTCACACTGGCTGTCATCTTAAAATAGCTGATTTTCCCGTCGGCATCCACGCTGAAGAATACTACGGGCTTGCCATATTCAAAATTATGTTCAATCTCCTCGTCGGTTTGTCTTAAAACCTCTATAACGCGTTGGTTCAGCGAGTTGTAATAAGTTTTGCTAACGGTGAGCGGAAACCATACGTCACCACGTTTTATCTTCCGCTGCAGCCCCATTTGTTCTGTCTGCTGGCGGAATTCTTCTTTCTCGGCCTCATACTCCATTTGTAGCAGTTGCCGTTGTTTCTGTAGTGCCAATATCGGCGAATCAAGTTGTTTTTCCATAAACGTGTGCAAAGTTAGCAAAAAAATAGGAAAGTATTATCGACTTATCTTAAAAAATAGTAACTTTGCAGCCGAAATGAAACAGATATTGCTTATTAACGATGTTGTGGGCTATGGAAAGGTTGGCATGGGAGCCATGTTGCCTATCCTCTCTTACTTAGGCATCCCTACGTATAGCTTGCCTACTGCCCTTGTGTCTAATACACTCGACTACGGAAAGTTTAATATCCAGGATACCACCGATTACATCCGTGGTACTCTGCCTGTGTGGAAAGAACTTGGCTTTGGTTTTGATGCCATCTGTACAGGACTGATGTTCAGCGATGAGCAGGCTAAACTGGTGGCTGGCTACTGCAAAGAGCAGGGCGAACAAGGCACAACGGTATTCGTTGACCCGATTCTGGGTGATGGTGGACGATTGTATAATGGCATGACGGAACGTCAGGTGGAGCTGATGCGCGAGATGGTATCGGTTGCGCATCTCTGTTTTCCTAACTATACCGAGGCTTGCTACCTGACCAATACACCAATCAAAATGGAAGGTATTAGCTGGGAAGAGGCTGGCGATTTGTTGGACGAGTTACGTAAGATAGGCACCAAGTCGGCTCTGATAACAAGCTGTAAGGTAGACGGACGCAATGCGGTGGTGGGCTATAATCACTACGATGATAGCTACTTTCACCTGGAGTATCATGAGATTCCTGGTTTGTTCCATGGCACTGGCGATATCTTCTCAGCGGTATTGATTGGTCATCTGCTGAATGGCGAGAGCTTGAAGACAAGTACTCGTACAGCGATGGATACTGTATTCCGAATGATTGAGCGTTACAAGGATACCGATGATAAAAATCGTGGTATTCCAGTAGAGAAATGTCTCGATCTCTTATGATCATCCATCCTCTTCATACTAACATTCCCAAACCAGAACGGTTCACTTGGCCTTTCTGCTATGAACCTCATCCGCTGTGTTTATTGGCATGCGACGAGGTGAAGCAGGAGATTGAAAGGATAGGTCCGAAAGAGGGTAAGATGTTTGGGGTCCTGGTTGTGGAAGTTAATGGCGGCTTAGGTTTCCTAGCTGCTTATTCTGGATTGTTAGAAGGGCGGAACGACTGGCCCTATTTTGTGCCGCCGGTTTTTGATGCCCAGCAGCCTGATGGCTATTTTAAGCAGAAAGAGCGCGAGATATCTGCACTTAACCAACACTCATCATCTGAAACTCAAAACCTGCACAAAGAGATGTCGCAGTATTTACAACTGTGGCTATTCCAACAATACAGAATATTAAATGCCCATGGCGAAATTAAAGATCTGGTGGAGATATGGCGCGACTATCACCAGAACCCCAAAATACAAAAGAAATTTCCCTTACCACCAGGTGGCACAGGTGATTGCTGTGCACCAAAACTGTTGCAGTATGCTTATCTGCAACATTTAAAACCTGTATGCATGGCAGAATTCTGGTGGGGACCTTCGCCTAAAAGCGAAGTGCGTTACCATGGTGAGTTTTATCCTGCCTGCAGAGGTAAATGTAAGCCTGTGCTTACTTGGATGTTGCAAGGTTTGGAAGTGGATCCCGATCCGGAAACCTCGGGCTTTTTGCATCAAGGCATCGAAATCGTCTATGAGGACGAGGCGATTGCGGCTGTTTATAAGCCATCAGGTATGCTGAGTGTACCAGGTAAGACTGATGATTACTCGGTCGCTACATGGGCTAAGGAACGATGGGCTGCATCTATGTTGCCTCATCGTTTGGATTTGATGACTTCCGGCATTATGCTGGTAGCCAAAACACCCGAGGCTTATCACCATTTGCAGAATCAGTTTGCGGCTCGTACTATCAAGAAGAAATACTTAGCAGTTGTCGAGGGCGAAATACAACAACCTCATGGTGTAATCGATCTGCCTCTGAGTAGCGATCCGATGAATCGCCCTTGTCAGATAGTTGACTATGAGCACGGCAAACGTGCCATTACCGAATATCGTGTATTAGACCGTCAGCAATCCCCTACCACTCATCGTCCAGTAACCCTTCTTGCCCTTTATCCTCATACGGGGCGTACGCATCAATTGAGAATGCACTGTGCGCATCAAGAAGGGTTAGGGTGTCCGATTTTGGGTGATGAACTCTATGGTCATAAGGCAGATCGACTTTATCTTCAGGCCGAGTCGATAGCTTTTGAACATCCAACTACTGGTAAGCGTTTGCATCTTTTTTGCCCGCAAGACAAAAAAATATGGCCAATTTGATGGATGTTTGCAGATAATTAGCTATTTTTGCAGGCAAATAAAAACAATAATTGTATGAAAGCTATTAAATATTTATGTTTGTGCATGCTAAGTTTCTTTACACTTGGTGTGTATGCTCAGGCGGATAGTCGTGTGGGCAATATTACTGGTATCCTGTATCAGCTGACGTTTAATGTGCCAGAGAATCCTCAGGCAAAGGTAACAGGTAAGGCTACAATTACATTCGATACCAGAACCAAGCAGGATGTGGTACTCGATTTTCAGGGAACACCAGGTAATGTGTTGGTATATAAAGGAAACAAAGGTAAAGGTAAGCAGGCCAGTGTAAAGATTCAGAATAATCAGATTATTATTCCAGGAAAACTGTTTAAGGCTGGTACAAATAAGGTTTCACTCGACTTTACTAGTCAGGACAAAGCTTTTGTTCGTAGTGGTAGCGTGCTGTATACTCAGGTGCAGGCCGACGAAGGCCGTGCCCTCTTCCCTTGTTTCGATGTAGAGGGTTTGCGTGCTCAGTATCAGACTACCATCAATGCCCCTGCTGGTTGGAAAGCTATTACTGTGGATATATCTGAGAAGATGGCACCATCGCACTACGCTTTTGCAGTTGGTAAATTCAACGAGAAATCGTCTACAGTAGATGGTCGTACTTTGCGCGTGTTCTACACAGAGACCGATCCTGCCAAGGTGGCCCAGATAGATGATGTATTTAAAGAGGTTACTAAGGCCATGAAGTGGATGGAGGGTTACACTGGTATAGCTAACCCTTATGATAAAGAAGGTGTGGTTTATATCCTGCCCAGTTTCCAGTTGGGCGGTTTGGAGCGTCGTGGCGCTGTAGCCCTGAGCGAGAAGACCATTTTCTTAGGCAAGAAGCCTTCGAAGGAGGATTTGATGAAACGTACCGAATTGATTGCCCACGAAACGGCTCATATATGGTTCGGTAATATCACTGCTATCGACGAGCCTTGGGCTAAGGAGGTGCTGGCCAACTTTATGGCATCAAAGATTACCAGTAGTCAGTATAAGAAGAATGAGTTTGAGATAAACTTCATGAATACCTATATGCGCAATGCGATGAATCTGGATAGAACCGAAGTCTCTCATCCCATTGCAGGTGAGTATGGTGATCCGCATGACCCCGTATGGATGTACGACCATATTAACTATTGCAAGGCACCAGTAATGATGCGTATGCTTGAAGATGAGATGGGAGCCGAGGCCATGCAGAAAGGTCTGCAACAGTGCATTAAGGATCACTATCTGGGTCATATCAGTTGGAATCAGATTGTTGAAACACTCGACAAGCAGGCTCCTGGTGCTGGTGTACGTCAGTTCTGTGATGTATGGGTAAATCAGAAAGGTATGCCTATTATCACAACCTCTTTTAAGAATGGTGATGTGATTGTATCGCAGACCGATCCTTATGGACGTGGATTGTGCTGGCGCCAGAAGTTTGAGCTGAAGGTGATCAGCAATTTAGGACAGTCGCAGACTATCAAGGTTGATATGCAGCAGCCAACCATGACCTTCAAGCAGAAGAGTGGTGCTGCTCCTGGCTATATTATTCCAAACCAGGATGGTCGCGGTTATGGTCGCTTTACACTCGATGATAACTATGTGAAGATTCTGCCCATGCGTCTCATCACAACACGCAATGACTTGCACCGCTATACCTTGCTGAATCTGATTCACGATAATTACTTGCAGGGTAAGTTGGCGCCATCGCACTTTGGCGAACTGTTCCGTTTCTTGGGGCGTGAGAAGAATCCGATAATTATGGAAACAGCCATCGACCAGATGCATAAGATTGCTTCAGACTTGACCATGCAGCAGCGTTATACACTCGAGTTGGTAATTATGGATCTGCTGGGTGAGAATAAAACCAAGGAGTGCCGCCAGTTGGTATGGCGTAAGTTGGGTACCAGTGCTATCTCGCCTGAGGTACTGAATAAGTTGCAGACCATTCTGGATCGCCATAACGAGAGCGTTTTGGATGAGCACGACTATATGGAGATAGCCTATCGTCTGGCCATCACCCGTCCTGACCGTCGTCAGCAGATTCTGGAAAAGGAGCGCGCTCGCCTCACTACCGATGAATTGCGACAGGAGTTCGATTTCGTAAGTCGTGCTACTGATCCTATTGCCAGCAATCGTGTAGAGGTTTTCAAGAGCTTGCTGAAGCCTGAGAACCGTCAGAACGAGGCGTGGGTACTGAATACCCTGCGTTTGTTGAACTCGGATGTGTATGAGCCACAGAGCAATGTTTACATTGTTGAGGGCTTGAAGGCACTGCCTGAGATACAGAAGACTAACAGTTTGGCTTTTCCAAGTCGCTGGACCAGAACGTTGATTTCTTCGCATAAGAGCGCTGAGGCTAAGACCGAGGTACAGAAGTTCTTGAATAGCTCGGCTGGCTTCCCTGCCAATCTGAAGAACTACGTATATGAGTCGGCCTGGGTGCTGATGAATCAGATTCCATACGTGGATAAGACAGTAAAGGCAGCGCCTGCTTCGGCTAAGAAGACTGTCACCAAGAAAAGAAAGTAATAATCTAAAGAGCCTCTCCTAATTGTATGGAGGGGCTTTTAATTTAAGTTTTAGGTAAATATATTTGTGATTTCAAATTAAAAATAGTACCTTTGCACGCAAATTAAAATATTATAAAATAAGTAAGGTATGATACGCTTCTTTCAGACCCCACAGAAATCGGTGATCGCCACGGAGGTTGATCACGTACTGAGTGAACAGGAAATCAAGGAATTAAACTGGCTTTATGGTGATGCCACGCTATTAGATGCAGAGCAGCTGGAGGGCTACTATGTTGGTCCACGCCGCGAGATGGTAACACCATGGAGTACAAATGCCGTTGAGATTACACAGAATATGGGCCTCAGCGGCATTTCTCGTATAGAGGAATATTTTGCCGTAGACTCAAAGGATGCTGAGCACGACGAGATGTTGCAGCGTATGTATAATGGCCTGAATCAGGACATTTTTACCATCAACATCAAGCCAGAGCCAATTAAGTATGTGGATAATCTGGAGGAATATAACGAGCAGGAAGGTCTGGCTCTTAGTCCAGAGGAGATTGAATATCTGCACGGACTGGAGAAGAAGAACGGACGTCCATTGACCGATTCAGAGATCTTCGGTTTTGCCCAGATCAACTCTGAGCACTGCCGTCATAAGATCTTTGGCGGAACCTTTATCATTGACGGTAAGGAGATGGAGTCAAGCCTCTTTGCAATGATTAAGAAGACTACACAGGAGAATCCTAACAAGATTCTTTCGGCTTATAAGGATAATGTAGCTTTTGCGCAGGGGCCTGTGGTTGAGCAGTTCGCTCCAAAGGATCAGAGTACTAGCGACTACTTCCAGGTAAAAGATATCGAGAGTGTTATCTCTCTGAAGGCTGAGACACACAACTTCCCCACAACCGTAGAGCCATTCAATGGTGCTGCTACAGGTACTGGTGGTGAAATCCGCGACCGTATGGGTGGTGGTGTTGGTTCATGGCCTATCGCTGGTACAGCTGTTTATATGACCGCTTATCCACGTTTGACCGACGATGACAAGCTGACTCGCGACTGGGAGGATATTCTTCCCGTTCGTCAGTGGTTGTATCAGACACCAGAGCAGATTTTGATTAAGGCCTCGAATGGCGCTTCTGACTTCGGAAATAAGTTCGGTCAGCCGCTGATCTGCGGTTCTGTACTCACCTTCGAGCACCAGGAGCCAAACGATACCAAGTATGCTTACGATAAGGTTATCATGCTGGCTGGTGGTGTTGGTTATGGTACTAAGCGTGACTGCCTGAAGAAAGAGCCTCAGAAGGGTAACAAGGTGGTAGTAGTAGGTGGTGATAACTACCGTATCGGTCTTGGTGGTGGCTCTGTATCATCAGTTGATACTGGTCGCTACAGCAATGGTATCGAGTTGAACGCTGTTCAGCGCGCTAACCCTGAGATGCAGAAGCGCGCCTATAACCTGGTTCGTGCTCTCTGTGAGGAGGATGTGAACCCCGTTGTTTCAATTCACGACCATGGTTCAGCCGGTCACCTCAACTGTCTCTCTGAGCTTGTTGAGGAGTGCGGTGGTGAGATTGATATGACTAAACTGCCTATTGGCGACAAGACTCTGAGTTCTAAGGAGATCATTGCTAACGAGAGTCAGGAGCGTATGGGACTGCTCATCGATGAGAAGCATATCGAACATGTACGTAAGATTGCTGAGCGCGAGCGTGCTCCACTGTATGTAGTAGGTGAAACTACTGGCGATGCTCACTTCTCGTTCAAGCAGGGCGATGGTGTGAAACCATTCGATTTGGATGTGGCTCAGATGTTCGGTCACTCACCAAAGACTATTATGAAGGATAATACTGTAGAACGCCACTATGCTGACGTAACCTACAGTCAGGATAAGATTAACGAGTACCTCGACCGCGTGCTCCAGCTTGAGGCTGTGGCTTGTAAGGATTGGTTGACTAACAAGGTCGACCGTTCGGTTACAGGTAAGATTGCACGTCAGCAGTGTCAGGGTGAGATTCAGTTGCCTCTGAGCGACTGTGGTGTTGTTGCCCTCGACTATCGTGGTGTTAAGGGTATCGCCACAGCGCTTGGTCATGCACCTCAGGCTGGTCTGGCTGATCCTGCTGCTGGTTCTGTACTCTCTGTTGCTGAGGCACTGACCAACATCGTTTGGGCTCCTCTGGCTGAGGGAATGGATTCGCTGAGCCTCTCTGCTAACTGGATGTGGCCTTGCCGCTCTCAGGAGGGTGAGGATGCTCGCTTGTATGCTGGTGTTAAAGCTCTGAGCGATTTCTGCTGCGACCTGCACATCAACGTACCAACAGGTAAGGACTCGCTGTCACTCTCTCAGCAGTATCCTAATGGCGAGAAGATTATCTCTCCAGGAACAGTGATTGTATCAGCTGGTGGTGAGGTTTCTGACATTAAGAAAGTTGTATCGCCTGTATTGGTTAACGATAAGAATGCGTCACTCTATCATATCGACTTCTCGTTCGACGAGCAGCGCCTTGGTGGTTCGGCCTTTGCCCAGAGCTTAGGTAAGGTAGGCGACGATGTTCCTACTGTTAAGAATGCCGAGTATTTTGCCGATGCCTTCATGGCCGTTCAGGAGATGATTAATCGTGGTTGGATTATGGCTGGTCACGATATCTCAGCCGGTGGTTTGATTACCACTCTGCTCGAGATGTGCTTTGCCAACACTAAGGGTGGTATGCATATCAACCTGCACGAGATTTGTGCCGATGGCGATGTTGTTAAGACTCTCTTCGCTGAGAACCCAGGTGTAGTTATCGAGGTAAGCGATGACTACAAGCAGGAGTTCAAGGACTTCATGGAGGAGCAGGGCGTTGGCTATGCTAAGATTGGTTATCCTGTTGAGGATGCCCGCACTATTGTTGTGAAGGCTGGTGATGCAGAGCAGACATTCGACATCGATGCTCTCCGTGATACATGGTATAAGACTTCTTATTTGCTCGATCGCAAGCAGAGCTTCAATGGCAAGGCTGCTGAGCGCTTCGCTAACTATAAGAAGCAGCCTATCGAGATGCAGTTTAATAAGGACTTCACTGGTAAGTTGGCTCTGTATGGAATCTCAGCCGATCGCCGTCAGGCTTCTGGCATCAAGGCTGCCATCATCCGTGAGAAGGGAACCAACGGTGAACGTGAGATGGCTTACTGCTTGTATCTGGCTGGTTTTGATGTAAAGGATGTGATGATGACCGACCTGATTTCTGGTCGCGAGACACTCGAGGACATCAATATGATTGTATTCTGTGGTGGATTCTCTAACTCCGACGTACTTGGTTCGGCTAAGGGTTGGGCTGGTGCCTTCCTCTTCAATCCTAAGGCTAAGGAGGCTCTCGATAAGTTCTATGCTCGCGAGAATACTCTGTCGCTGGGTATCTGTAACGGTTGTCAGTTGATGGTAGAACTCGGTCTCACAGGTGCTAAGGGTGCTAAGATGCTGCACAACGACTCTCATAAGTTCGAGAGTGAGTTCATCAGCCTGAGCATTCCTCAGAACAACAGCGTGATGTTTGGCT